>JAXDBU010000001.1:0-9645 GCA_034678485.1 Sedimentisphaerales bacterium
CCGGCGGACCCACGAACTGCACCCAACCTCCCGTCCCGGCGACAGCCATCTGTGTCCATCCGTGTGCATCTGTGGCCAATTCATTACCCGCTCGATTTTGAACCTCTTCGGTCAATTGCCAGTATAAGGATGGAGTAGGACCAATATGACGTGGCTTCCAGACAGGAGTGACAATGGCTTGTCGCAAACCGAACGTGGTCGTGATCGGAGCCGGGGCGGTCGGAACGACCTATATGTACGCCCTCCTGCAGACGGGCATGGCCGAGGAGATCGCGCTGATCGACCTCGACACCAACCGCGTGGAAGGCGAGATCATGGACCTCTCGCACGGACTGCCCTTCCTGGCGCCGGTGAGGATCAAGGCGGGGACGTATGAGGACTGCGCCGACGCATCGCTGATCGTCATCACCGCAGGCGCCAAGCAGGCGCCGGGCCAATCGCGCGCGGACCTCATCCGCGTCAACGCAGGGATCGTCCGCGCGATCTGCACACAGATCGCACAGCAGGCCAGCGACGCGGTCGTCCTGATGGTGACGAATCCGGTCGATACGCTGACGCACGTCGCGCTCGAGTCGCTGGGCTGGCCGCGACAGCGGGTGATCGGGTCGGGCACCGTGCTCGACACCGCCCGATTCAAGTACATGCTCAGCCGGCACTGCGGGATCGACGCCCGCAACGTACACGCCTACATCATCGGCGAGCACGGGGACAGCGAGGTCGCGGCGTGGAGTCTGTCGCACATCGGCGGCGTCGGCATTTCAGACTACTGCCGGATCTGCGGCGTCTGCAACAGCCGACTGTATCACAAGCAGCTTGCCGAGCAGGTCCGCGACTCCGCCTACCACATCATCGATTACAAAGGCTCGACGTACTACGGGATCGGCCTGTCGCTCGTCCGCATCACCGGCGCGGTTCTGCGGAACGAGAACAGCGTCCTGACAGTCTCCTGTCTGCTCAGGGGCGAGTACGGGATCCACGACGTGTGCCTGAGCGTTCCGTGCGTGGTTGGCGAGCACGGCGTGGTTCGGATCATCGACGCCAAGCTCGCGCCCGAGGAGCAGGAGGCGCTCCAGCGGTCGGCGGAGGCCATCGCCAGGAACCGGCCGTAATGAAAATCCGAAACTCGAAATTCGAAACAAGCACGAAAGACCGAAATCCAAAATCGGAAACAGGGTTCCGTCGGCAACGACGAAACTGTCATGCTGAACGAAGTGAAGCATCTGGGCAGCGGACGCAAATGAGGTCTGTTCTCCTGCCCATCCCAGATCCTTCGCTGACGCTCAGGATGACACAGTCCCCGCATTGGCGCCTTCGCGCCAATAGAATTGCATTCTGGCCTCCGTTGTGCTATGATAATGTAGTAGACGATTGGGGTGTGTTCTGCTGAGTGCGATGCGGATCGAGTCGAACGTCCGTACGGTCGGGGCCTTGGGCGAGGGTATGAATCGGAGATCGTTTCTCAAGATCGCTGGATTGGCGGCGGCCCTGGGCGGCTCCGCGGCGGCTCGCACTCTCGTCCTGCTGAACATCCGCGAGACGATCACCATCTCCCGAGTCGAGTGGTTCCTGTACGGCACGGGCCTACCCGAAGGAGGCGATGATTCGGACCTTCGATGCGCGGTCCGAGTCTCCGCTGCCTGCGGGATTCAGGGGTGGGCCGATGTGTCGGGCACGACGATGCCCGATGGGCAGACGGCCCGCACCGTCAGCAGTCTGCTCGCAGGTCGCCAGATCGATTTGCCCAGTGCGATCTGGCGGGAGTTGTACGAATCCGGCCTGCCGCTCGGTGTTCTGGCTGCGGTGGACATCGCCTTGTGGGACCTGCTGGGCCGGGTCGAGAACAAGCCGGTCCACGCGCTGCTCGGTACCCGGCAACAGCAGATCCCGGCCTACATCACGACGGAGGCGAACTTGGGCGACGCGGGTCGGTACGCAGCCCACGCGCTGGCCTGCAAGGACGCGGGGCTCCATGGGTGCAAGATCCGACCTTTCCGGGATTCCGGGATCGGCGCCACCGGCTCGGAGGGCAAGGGGTTCCCCGATCGCGACATGGAGGTCTACCAGGCGGTCCGCGAGGCGGTGGGAGCGGACTTCGCGTGCATGGCCGACAACAGCGGCGTCTACACCTTCGACGAGGCCCTTCGCGTGGGCAAGCTCCTCGACGACCTGCAATACGAGTGGTTCGAGTCGCCCATGCCGGAGACGGAGGCCTGGCGGGAGCAATACAGTGTACTGGCCGGACAACTGAAGACGCCGGTCTGCGCCCCGGAGAGCCTCGCGGACTCCTATCCGACTCGCGTCGTGTGGCTCGCGTCCAAGGCCTGCGACATCGCGCGAATTGACGCATCTCTGGGCGGCCTGACGCCGTGCATCGAACTGGCGAACGCCTGCGAATCGCTCGGCGCCAGGCTGGAACTGCATGACATCGGCCTCGACGCCTATCCTCACCTGCAATTGATGGGAGCCACCTCCGAATCGGTCGTCAAGTACGTGGAAGTGTCATCGCTCTCTCGCGAGACGCATATCCACCCCGGCCGGACCACCGCCGAACCGGTCTTCGACGAGCAGGGCCGTGTCGCAATCCCCCAGACCGTCGGCATGGGTCTTGAACTCGACTGGCGGTACATTGTCACCCACAGAGTGAATTAACACCATTCGAGGCGGATCCGTTTCGTCAATGCCCGGCTGGAAAACAGGCGCCTCCAGCGGCCTCCTGAGGAGTGGTCGGCGATCTTGGCCGACTGTGAGGATTGCCCGCGGCGTGCCCCTTTGCGACCATGGCACGCGAACGTCCTCTCTGCACGGACTTGTGCTTTTTTTGCTCAGCGGGTCTTGCAGGGTTGGGGGGGATGTGGGTAAAATGGGTGAATGGGCAGCTGTTTTGGAGTCGACCCCGAGAGGTGGGGTTCTACGTGGTTGCAGGGTAAGGAGTAGCAGCAATGAACCGCCGAACTGGTTTTACACTGATCGAACTTCTCGTGGTTATTGCCATTATCGCCATTCTGATGGCCATCCTGATGCCGGCGCTGAGCCGGGCCAGGGAACAGGGAAAACGCGTTGCCTGTCTGAACAGCCTGGGCCAAATGATGAAGGGCTGGATCATGTACGCCGACGACAACGACGAGGAGATCCCGCCAGCCGACACGGGGCTCTCCGCCGCGTGGGTCTTATGGCCAGGCGACAACGCCACACAGGTCCAGAAAATCGCAGGTGTCCGGAACGGATTGCTGTTTCCCTACTGTCCAGAGGAGTCGCTCTTCAAGTGCCCTACCGGTGTTCGTGGAGAGGTCGTGACATACGCGATTACGGACTGCATGAACGGCTATAAAGACATTCCCGGGGCCAAAGACCTCATGGTCTACAAGCGCATCAAGATCAAGCAGGCGGACATGCGAATCGTCTTCCTCGATGAGGGCCGTCTCAGTCCGAACAGTTGGACGCTCTATTACAACCAGGAGCGGTGGTGGGACCAGGTCACCGCCCGGCACGGGGACGGAACGAATTTCGGGTTTGCGGACGGCCACAGCGACTACTGGAAATGGAACGACCCCCGCACGCTCGATATCGCCAAGTCGGAGTACAATTGGTGGCAAGACACTGGGCGCCACGGCTCGATGGCTACATCCCCCGGAAACGAGGACCTGCACAAGGTCCAACGGGCTGTCTGGGGCAAGCTGGGTTACACGCCGAGCAGCAGCAATTAGTGTCTTCCTGCGATCCAGTCCTTCGGGCTGCACGATCGGGGAGCTTCACGTACGATCCCGATTCGGTTTCTCTCTTCGACGCTGCGGACGGCAAGGGCTCATCCTTGCTCCACAGCAATGAGATCCCACCAACAAATGACTTACGAACCTGTGGTGCAGTGATTCGGATATGTGATAGAGGTTCGTTTTGATGGCAGGCTGCAACGGAATACTGGGAGTGATCTTCGACATGGACGGCGTCCTGATCGACACAGGCTGGGCCCATCGCCGGGCGTGGTTCGATCTGGGAGCGAAGGAAGGACTCGCCATGTCCGACGAGTTCTTTCGCAACACGTTCGGCATGCAGAATGCGGCCATCCTGCCCATGCTCCGTCCGGGCATTTCCACACAGGAAATGAAACGACTCTCCGACTGGAAGGAACGCCGATACCGTCAGGTGGTGCTGGAGCGTCCCTGCCTCGCCCCCGGGGCCAACGCCCTGCTCACCGACCTCAGAGAACACGGATTCCGCCTGGCGATCGGCTCATCCGCCCCGCCGGAGAACCTGGACGTATTCTGGGACGGCCTGGCCCTCCGCGACTACTTCGACGCCCGAGTCACCAGCGAGGAAGTCTCCGAGGGCAAGCCCTCGCCGCAGACCTTCCTGCGAGCGGCCCAGAAGTTGGGCTTGGCGCCGGCCTGCTGCGCGGTCATCGAGGACGCGGTGCAGGGGGTACAGGCCGGACGGGCAGCCGGAATGGCTGTGGTAGCGGTCACCACGACGCGAAAACGCAACGATCTCGCGCAGGCGGACCACATCGTCGATAGCCTGACCGAGCTGAAGGCCGCCGATTTCCTCCACCTCCTGGAGAAGGTCTCCGGGTGACCGGCCCCAAATAATTGTCATGTTTCCTTCCAAATTAACCCAATTGCGGCTGTTTCCTTATGGTATCTGTGCAGAAAGAGCGAAGATACAGAGTAGTTTGAGGTAACGCCGGAGATGGACTCATCCAACGACAATCCGTCTGAAGCATCGCGAGGAGGGGTGTTTCTGCGGCTGTATCAGGCCAATGAGCGACGCATCCGCGGGTTCATTCTGGCCCTGGTTCCGGACTGGTCCGAGGCCCAGGATCTGATGCAGGAGACCACCATGGTCATGTGGTCCAAGTTCGACGAATTCACTGTGGGCACGGACTTCACCGCCTGGGCATTGAGCATCGCCCGCTACCAGATCCTGAACTACCGCAAGAAGAACCGAAACGGGAGGGTCCGCTTCGACGACGAGGTCCTGGAGGCCATCGAAGACCGCGTCAGCGATGTCGTCGCCGGCATGGACGCCCGACGGGACGCCCTCCGCGCGTGCCTCAGGAAGCTGGAGGAACGTGATCGCCAGCTCATCCGTCTTCGGTATGAAGCCGGCGCCACAACCAAGTCCGTCGCGGAGCGTGTCGGTCGCGGAATCGACGCGGTCTACAAGGCGTTGAACCGGATTCACGTCCAGTTGCTGTTCTGTATCCGCCGCACCCTATCCATGGAGGACTCGACATGACCGATGGATCGGGAAAGACATCGAGGTTCTTTCTGTTGCTTGGCGCCCTGCGGGACGGCACCATCACCGCCCGACAGTTTGCCCGGCTGAATCGCTCGCTGGCATCCAATCCGAGGCTGCGGCAGCTCTACGTCGAGTACATGCTGCTGTGCGAGGAGCTTTATCACCATCACGGCACATCGGAAGTGCGCGACGCGGGTGAATCGGCCACGACGCCGCTGTTGGGGGCGCCGTCGGCCCTGAGATCCTTTGACACCACAGCGATCCTCAGCGAGATCATCGAGCAAGACAGACAAGCGGCCAACGAACGGGCCACCGAATGCATTCGCAACGAGACGCAACTTCGAACAGAACAGATCCGCATGGCCGCGGAGACCGCGTTCGAACGATTCAAGGAACAGGAACGCCATCGACAGGAAGAACTGGCGTACCGGAAGTATCTCGCCAAGCGACGTCGGCTGATCCTCACCGCGTCCGTCGCAGCGACCGTGATCGTCTCGGCAATGTGGATGTGGCTCTCGAAGTGGGATCTCCCCTCGGCCCGGCACCAGCACACACCGAAGGCGGATTCGTCGCCCTCGACGCCAATGCCGCCCATTGTCGCCACGATCACCCGATCCGACAACGCAGCGTGGTTTCAACATGGCCTTTCCACAATGCGCGGGGCGCCTCTGACGACGACGCCGGCCTTCTTGACGCGAGGACTCGTCGAGGTGGTGTTTCTCAGCGGCGCGAGAGTCGTTCTCCAGGCGCCGGCCATGCTCCAGCCGGAAGAAGACAATCAGTTGCTCCTCACCGGCGGTGCTCTGTCTGTCAGCGTCGCCCAGGGAGCTGAGGGATTCGTCGTGCGGACACCCACCGGGACGGTGGTGGACTACGGAACCGAGTTCAGCGTGATCGTCAACGCGAGCGGAGAGACCGAGGCCATGGTCCACAAAGGCAAGGTCGGTCTTCGCAGCGGTTCCGATCCCATCCGCGCCATCGCGTCCAGGATCCTGAGCGAGGGACAAGCGAGTGCCGTAGACGCCGCCGGCAACGTCGTCGAGAGGGACTTTCGCCCGAGCCAGATCGTGCGGAAGATGCCCTTGTCGCCGCACTTCGGCATCCCCGGCGAACGGCTCGACCTGGCGGACGTCGTCGGCGGGGGCAACGGCTTCGGCACAGGCGACCTCGGGGTGGCGATCTGTCCAGCCACAGGCCTGCCCGTCGAACTGCTCGAGAGCGACCGCAGCGGAACGCAGAAGTACGCAGTCATAACGTGGAATCCATATATCGACGGAGCGTTCGTGCCCGACGGGCGCACCACGCAAACCGTCACGTCGGCGGGACACGTCTTCGCCGAGTGCCCTCCCACGAACAACATCTACTATATGGAGATCACAAACGTGGGCCAGGCCACGTGCGGCCGGCAGCTTCTCAGCGGGTGCTCCTACGGAACGGAGGTCGATCCCTGTATCCTGATGCACGCGAATCTGGGCATCACATTCGATCTGGCCCGAATCGCCTTGTCGAACCCCGGACTGCACATCACGCGATTCCGGTCGGGCATCGGGGTCTCCGAGTCCGGCACGGAGCGCCCGTGCAACGCGGATTTCTGGGTGCTCGTCGACGGCCAGGTGCGGTACCGTCGGCCGGGCATTCAGCGCAAAGGCATCGTCGAAGAGGCCGTGGTTGAACTGGCCGAGACGGACCGGTTCCTGACGCTCGTCACCACGGATGGAGGAGACCCTGATCCGCAGCCCAGTGGTGGGCGGGCCACCGACAGCGACTGGGCGGTATTCGCCCGCCCGCACCTGGAACTGGTTACCCGTGTACCGCCCGTGCCGGCGGAAGGGCACATGCAACCTGCAGAAAGTGCGGATCCGCACGATCCGATAGCAAAACAGTTCATTGAGGTGAGTGTCACATGTCAAGAAACAAAGCGTTTACACTGATCGAGCTTCTCGTGGTCATTGCGGTCATCGCCATCCTGATGGCCATTCTGATGCCTGCGCTGCACAGAGCGAAGGAACAGGCGCGGCGCACCCGCTGCTCGAACAATCACAAACAGATCGGGATCAGTCTCCACATGTACGGCGGGGACAACGACGCGAGACTCCCGCTCAACGCCGTAGACGGCTGGCTCTGGGATGTCGCGTACAGCACGACCGACTACATCATCGCCAGCGGCGGCAGTCGTGAGACGTTCTACTGCCCTTCCGATCCCACGAAGACCGCGGACATGGCCTGTTTCTGGCAGTACACTCAGAATGTGCCCGTCACCGCCCACATCGGGGATGTAGCGGAGCCGACGACCGGTCGTAGCTCCTGTTATCGCGTCACCGGCTACTTCTGGCTGATGGACACACGAGACGGCCGTGCCTCGCAACCCAAGGGAACCCCCACCAAAACGTGGGTCAAAACCCTCACCTGCAAACAGCCCGGCACGACGGAGCTGACCGTGGACGCCCTGCTTGGCGACGCGGCAGACCCGGAGACCGCCAGCTTCACCGAGGTCCACGGCGGGTCCTGGGACCGTTGGCAGATCGCCGACCGCACCAACCACCTCCGCAATGGCGACAAGCCCGCCGGCAGCAACGTCGGATTCGTCGACGGACACCTCGAATGGCGGAACTTCACGGAGATGGACATTCGGCGGACTAACCCCTGGCACTGGTGGTGAGCGAACACTCTTGACTCTTTTGCCTGGAGGAGGAACTTATGTACAAGGCACGCGTGAGGCGGCCGCTGCGGCCGCCATGAGACGGCTCGGAAATCTCTAATCCGAGGGAAGATGGATGTACTCGTCCTTCGGCCGGAATGTGGTGCGCCCGCAGGACGAGGTCAAATGAGATGCACCGCACGCAACTTCAGGAGACAATCGTATGTCCACGAAATGGCTTTGGGCTTCGGCCATGCTCGCGATGGCGGCATTCGTCGCGCCGCTCGGCGCCGCACAGCCCGTCGTATACTATTCTTTTGACACACTCGGCACCACGGTCACCGACGAATCCGGCAACGGCTACACCGGCACCGTCAACGGCGGCATCACGCTGAGCGATGACGGGCACGCCGGCAAGTCGTTTTCCTTCAACGGCTCCGACTCCTACGTCCAGTTGAATCGCCCCATCCAGGATGATTTCACCATCTGCGCCTGGATCAAAACCAGCGTCAGCGGTTTGACCGGCAGCTACGCCTACGAGGGCAGCGGTCTGGTCTGGTCGGACGTAACCGGCACCGCCAACGACCTCGTCATGGCCGTCCTCGGAACGAAACTCTCGTTCTTCGGCGGCAATCCCGACACCTCCGTCAGCTCGAACGCCGACATCGTCACGGGCGAGTGGGTCTTTGTCACAGCCGTCCGGAATATTGCGGCCCAGACCCTCAGCGTCTATGTCAACGGACAGTTTGACAACAGCGTCGCCTACTCGAACACCAGCTCCCTGAACGCAAACAGTGACTTGGTCATTGGATCCAACACGCTCGACTCACGCTACTACAACGGGCTGATCGACGAAGTGAAGCTGTTCACCGAGGTTGTGAGCAATGCCGAGATCTACCAGATGCTTGGCGTACCGGAGGCTGGGAACCCCAATCCGGCCGATGGCGCCATGGCCTTCGACTCCGACAGCCTGAAGTGGGACGCCGGCGTCGGCGCGGCCTTCCACAACGTCTACTTCGGCACCTCCGCCGAGCTGACCGCAGCCGACCTCGTGAGCGAGAAGCAGACCGACACCACCTACTGGCTTGTGACCGACCTCGAGTCCAACGCGACGTACTACTGGCGCATCGATGAGGTGGAAGCCGACGGCACAACCGTGCACACGGGCAACGTCTGGAGTTTCACCACGATCCCCATGACCACGTGGTCGCCCACCCCCGCCGACGGCGACAGATGGGTGTTCCTGACGACGACACTTTCCTGGAATGCCGGCAAGAACGCCGTGTATTACATCCTCTACTTCGGCACAGACAAGGACGCGGTCGCCCAAGGCGCCGCCGAAACGGTCCTTGCGGAAGTCGCCGAGACGACCTTTGACGTAGCCTCCCTGACCCCGGGAGCCACCTACTACTGGCGTGTGGACGAGATGGACACGACCGGCACCTTCTACCAGGGTGACATCTGGAGCTTCTCCACCATCCCCCATATCCCCATCACGGACCCGCACCTCGTTGGCTACTGGGGCTTTGATGAAGGCGACGGAACCGTCGCGGTTGACTCGTCAGGCTACGGCAATCACGGCGTCCTGTACGGAGACCTCGAGCGAACGGAAGGCTACTTCGGCGACGCCCTGACCTTCGGCGCTGGCCGATACGTCGATTGCGGCAACGCCGCAGCGGATGTCACCGGCGACTTCACCCTCGCATGTTGGGTCAAGATGGATCCCGCCAACGCCGGGGTCTACGGCGGCATTGCCGGCAAGCTGCACTTCT
>JAXDBU010000002.1:0-11767 GCA_034678485.1 Sedimentisphaerales bacterium
TACCGCCTGCTGACGATCCTGATGCGTCACGCCGGCAAGGTACTCACCCACGGCTATCTGCTGAAAGAGTTGTGGGGACCGGGTTACACAGATCAAGTCCATACCCTCCGTGTCCATGCCGCCAACCACCGACACCAAATCGAAGCCAATCCTACCCAGCCGGAGCGCCTCTTGACAGAGCAAGCCATCGGTTATCGATTCGGCAAACCGCAGATGCCAGACGCCCTCAGACCGGGCAATCAAGAAGTTGGAGAAACGTACCAATCGAGAACAGTGCTCATGCGTAGAGGTTGCCTTCTCAGCGGAAGAACGGTGGTTGCTGTAGGCTGAGGAACGTAACCCTCACCTCTGTCAGAGAGCCCTGCACTTGCCCGGGTTCGCTGTGGGTGAGTTTGATCTCAGGCAGTGGTATGGACCACAGGACCGATCTTACCAGCCTCGATCAGCCAGTGCGCGTGCCAAACTGCGTGCCAAGCACGTTCGCCTGACCTTCACTTGACCTCCGGCTGATCTCTACCGTGAATCCGTAAATCTTTACATGATCAAAGTTTAACCCTCGTTTCTGACCAGATAACGAGGATTCCGAACACCCAGGGCAACGACCAACCAGTCCGACGCCCTGATTTATAAGTGTCTGTCAAACAACGAGTAACGATTGTCATTACAGGACTTGTGATGCTGGCTGAAACGGCACCGAAGCCGCGCCGAAGGCGAAACGAATCCCCTTGTGGCGCGGCTGTTGCGCGCCTGGCTTGGGTTGGTCCGGCCATGTTCGTATGACGAACTCCTGACAGAACACCAACTGTGACGCTGAGCATCCCTCGGCCGGATGTGCCCCATCCAGGCTCAGTCTCCCTGCTGCGAATCGCCGGGACCATGCCTAGTGTAGTGTTTCATTCTGTTGCGACATTAAGCGTGTCCCAGGCGCGGGCAACCTTGGCGAGGATGTCTTCGACCTTGGCCGTCCAGACGAACGGCTGGGGGGCATCGTTGTGTTTCTTGATGTAGTCCATGATGGCCTCAATCAACCGCGGAACGTTCGGAAAGCTACCACGGCGGATGCGTTTGTCGGTGATTTCGCGGAACCAGCGTTCCACCAGGTTCAGCCAGGAACTGCTCGTGGGGATGAAGTGGACATGGAATCGCCGATGACGTTTCAGCCACGACTGGACCTTGGGATGTTTATGGGTCTTGCAGTTGTCCACGATCAAGTGCAGGTCCAAACCCGACGGCGTCTGTTCGTCAATCAACTAGAGGAACTTGATCCACTCCTGATGGCGATGGCGAGGCATGCACGTGCCGATCATCTTGCCGTCGAGCATGCTCAGAGCGGCAAACAAGGTCGTCGTGCCGTTGCGTTTATAATCATGCGTCATCGTGCCGCATCGTCCCTTCTTGAGCGGCAGGCCCGGCTGGGTGCGATCCAAGGCCTGAATCTGACTCTTTTCGTCGCAGCACAGAACCAAGGCGTGTTCGGGCGGATGGAGGTACAGACCGACTACATCCACCAGCTTCTCGACAAACTTCGGATCACGACTGAGCTTGAACGTGCGAGTTTGAGACGGCTTGAGCTGGTGGGCTTTCCAGACGCGATGGACCAAATTGGGACGAATCCCCAGATGCTTGGCCAACGTCCGAACGCTCCAGTGCGTCGCGTTGGGCGGTGTCTCGTGCAGCGTGGTTTCGATGATCCGTTTGGCCCAGTGACGTTGCTTACTGGGCTTGCGACCACCACGCGGCGCGTCCTTCTCGATGCCGGCCAGACCGTTCGCGGCGAAACGCCTTCGCCAGCGTCCGACCGTGGACGGTTGCACGCCCAGCGTCTCGGCGATCTGCTTGTTCTGCCGGCCCTTGGCCGCCATCAGAATCATCTTGGCCCTCTGCATCAACCGCACGGGTGTGCGGCGTCCTCGTGCCCATCGTTGAAGCGTCACGCGCTCCTCGTCCGTCACCGTGATCGACTTGGCTATCCGCATCGTACTGCTCCTTTCCAGATATCAAGAAAGACGCAGTACAAACAAAATAATTGCAATCAAATAGCAAACACTACACTAGGTAGTTGGCATGCCCTGTATGCAGAATGTCAAAACAACCGTTGGTAAAGACCAACTTCAATCCAGCCTGCTTGAGCCGCAGACGTTCCTGCAGCATCTGATCGAGGCTGAGCACTTTGGTTTCCGGATTACGCATATACTGTCCTCCGCACTCTCCAATCCTACCTGCATGGTCACCCAATGTACTTCCCTCGCGGAGTATAGTGGGTGTGCAGCAGATGGTGGCTCTTGTGGCCGCAGGGACCGTCGGTGAGGAACTCGCTGTACACTCTCAGGACGGCGGGGTTCTCGTGGCTCTTGCGAGCTTTGCCTGTCTTTCCATAGGCGGCGTCTTCCTGATAGATGGCCCGAGCCCGGGCTTGGCGAATGGCGGGGCTGGTCGGGATGGGCTGGCCGCCGCCCCCGAGGCAGCCGCCGGGACAGGCCATGAACTCGATGAAGTGACACTCGCTGAATTTGCCGCCGGCCTTGATGTCCTCCATCACTCTCTTCGCGTTGGCCGTGCCGTGAGCGACGCCAACCTTGACAGTCGCGCCCTTGATCCAGTTCCAGTCCGGGACGAGATGCCCAATCAGTCCAGGCACAGGACCGACCGCTTCGGGAATTCGCAGTTCCACGTATCGACAGCCCTCGAAGCCGCGAACGGGGATGATGTCCGCGTGCTCGTAGAAGTCTTCGACCTTCTTTCCGCTGACGAACTCGATCACGGAACGCAGGGCCGCCTCCATGACGCCGCCGGTGGCGCCGAAGATGACGCCGGAGCCGCTGGCGGTGCCGAAGGGGTCGTCGAAGTCGCTCTTGGGCATTTCGGGCAGATGGACGCCGGCCTCGCGGATCATCTGCGCCAGCTCGCGCGTGGTCAGGCCGTAATCCACGTCCTTGGAGCCGCTGTCGCACATCTCGGGTCGGTTGCACTCGAACTTCTTCGCCGAACACGGCATCAAGGCCACCGAGACGATGTTCGCCGGGTCGAGGTTGTTGATCTGGGCGTACCAGGTCTTGACAAGCGAGCCGAACATCTGTTGCGGGCTCTTGCAGGTGGAGACGTGCGGCAGGTACTCCGGATAGAAATGCTCGATGTACTTGACCCAGCCCGGACTACACGACGTGAACTGCGGCAAGGGTTGGCTCGCGTCGCCCAGAACGAGGTTCTTGTAGAGCCGCAGGATCAGCTCCGTACCCTCCTCGATGATGGTGAGGTCGGCGGTGAAATTCGTGTCGAAGACCTTGTCGAATCCGCAGCGGCGCAGGGCCGTGTTCATCTCCCACGTCATCGGAGTGCCCGGTTCCATACCGAACTCCTCGCCGATGCCGGCGCGAGGGCTGGGAGCGGTCTGGATCACCACGTGTTTCGTGGGATCGTCAATGGCGGCCCAGACCTCGTCGGTCGGGTCGTTTGCCCGCAGCGCTCCGGTCGGGCAGCGGTTGATGCACTGGCCGCAGTTGATGCAGACCACGTCGCCGAGCGGCTTGTCGAGATAGGTGGAGATCGTCGTTCGGTTGCCACGTCCGACGGCCTCTAGCACACCCACCTCCTGCAAGTCGATGCAGGTCCGCACGCAGCGCCGGCACAGCACGCACTTGTTCATGTCCCGCACGACGGAGTAGCTGGAGCAATCCACGTTGTGCAGGGGCTTTTCCGGATGCCCGAAGCGGAAGAAGTCCACGCCGTATTCCTTCGCCAGGGCCTGGAGTTCGCAATTGTTGTTGCGGAAGCAACTGTAGCATTCGCCGTAGTGCTCGGACAGGAGCAGGTCGATGATGTGGCGCCTCGCCTGGCGGACTTTGCGGCTGTGGGTCCGTATGGCGATCGGCTGCGTGATGGGATAGGCGCAGCTTGCCTGCAACGTTCGTTGACCTTCGACCTCGACGACGCAGATGCGACAAACCCCCGCGACGCACAAATCGTCATGATGGCAGAGGGTGGGAATGTGGATGCCGAGTCGCCGGGCCGCATCGAGAATCGTTGTGCCCAGAGGCACTTTGATCTCGTGACCGTCGATCGTGGCGGCGATCATCGAACCGATGGCGTCGCCGGCCTCGGATACCGGGACAACCTGGGGACGCTGGCTGATCGGGGCGCGGCAATCGCCCTCGCTGCAAGGGTTCTTCTGGCTCATGGTTCTCTCCTATGCCTTGGCCTCGGCAGGCGTGCGGCCGAGGATCTCATGACGGAAGTGCTTGACGATGGAAAGGAGCGCGTTGGGACTCGATTGGCCGAGGCCGCATTTGGAGGCGATTTGCATGGTCTCTCCAAGCGAGCACAACTCGTGCAGATACTTCGTGCTGCACTCCCCGCGTTGGAGCATCCGAACGCCTTCCAGGAGTCTGACGTTCCCGATTCGACAGGGCGTGCACTGGCCGCACGATTCGTCGGCGAAGAACGCGAGGAAGTTCTCCGCCGCGTCGAGCATGTCCCGGCCCGGGCCGAACACGATGACCGAGCCGCCCGTCGCCACGTCTTCATAGCTGATGGCGCGAGAGAACTCCGCCGCCGGCACGCAGTGCCCCGAAGCGCCGCCGATGACGACCGTTTTGGCGTTCTCGCCGCCCGCCACTTTCAGCACATCCTGGATGGTCGTGCCCATGGGAAACTCGTAGACCCCGGGCCTCTCCACGTCGCCGGAGACGCTGAGTATCTTGGGACCCGTGGATTTCGCCGTGCCGATGGTCTTGAACCAGTCGGCGCCTTTGACGCAGATCGCGGCCGCCCACGCGAAGGTCTCGACATTGTTGACGATGGTGGGCGCGCCGTTGAGACCCGTGTTGACCGGGAACGGCGGACGATTGCGGGCTTCGCCGCGATGGCCTTCCAGGCTCTCGATCAGCGCCGTCTCCTCGCCGCAGACGTAGGCGCCGCAGCCCATGTGGATGTGGATATCGAAGGAGAAGCCGTCCTTGTCTCGAATCCTTTCTCCCAGGAGACTTGTCCCTCGGCGTTTGGCGAGACAATCCTCCATCCCTTTGCGTAGATAGGTGTACTCGCCTCGCAGGTACAGAATGCCTTCGGCTGCTCCGATGGCATAACCTGCGATGGTCATGCCATCGAACACGAGGTCGGGCCACTCGCTCAGGATCACCCGGTCCTTGAAGGTGCCCGGCTCGCCCTCGTCGGCATTGCAGACGACGAACTTGCGCGGAGCCTGCGCGGCCGCGGCAAGGTTCCACTTCACGCCGGTGGGGAACCCTGCGCCGCCTCGTCCTTTCATTGCCGAATTGCGGATCACCCCGATCACGCCGGCTCGATCCATCTTCAAAGCGGCCGTCAACCCGGCGTTCACCGGGACCGAGGCCAGCGTCATGTCATTGCGGATAGTCATAGTGCGTGCTCCTCCTCGGTCTGAGGCGTATGCGGGCTGAAAGCCTTCTCGCACGAAGCCAGAATGTCGTGCACCTTCTCCGATGTGACACGCGTGAAGACCTGGTCGTTCACCAGCATCGCGGGGCCCTGATCGCACATCCCGATGCAGTTGGCCCACTCCAGCGTGAACCGTCCGTCGGGCGTGGTCTGCCCGAACTCGATCCCCAGGTCGTTGCACAATTGCCTGGCCACGGCTTCCTTGCCGGCCATGTCGCAACTGATCGTCCGGCACAGGCGGATGACGAACCGCCCGTGGTACTCCTCGTTCAAGAAGGCGTAGAACGTGACCACGCCGTAGACCTCGACCGGGTGAACGCCCAATCGGTCGGCCACAGCCTGCATCGCGAAGTCGCTGATCGTATGGTGGCGTGTCTGCAACGATTGAAGGATGGGAATCAGTGCATTGCGTTGCGACCCGTGACGTGTGACCAGCTCATCGATCTCCGCCATCAGCCTGTCCTGCTGGGTGTTCAACATCACGATCCCTCCTTCCCGCGACGCAAGAGGGCGTCGATCTTGCGGATGAGCACCTCGGGTTTGACCGGCTTTTCCACGAAGTCATCGACCGGCACCACCTGATTGTCACGACTATAAGACAGGCCCGTGATTCGGGAAATGCCCGACATCATCAGGATGGGCTTGTCGAATCCCGCCTTGCGAAGGTCCTGCGCCATGGCGATGCCGTCGTCGGGCTCGGTCATCATGATGTCGAGGATCAGAACCTCCAATTCAGGGTCTTGGGCAAGGCGCAGCCCCTCTTCCCGATTGCCGGCGGATGCTACGCGGTGTCCCGCTCGCTCCAGAATGAGTGTGACACTCTCTACGAAATCGGCATCGTCGTCCACTACTGCGATCATCGTGTGCTCCTTTTTCTCGCTTGCCGGGAAACTGCCTCCCGGAGTTCACCGTATGACAACGCAGACATGCGTCCGCAACGAATCATCTCGACTATCGTACGTTCTTCCCTGTCGTGGTCATCATCAAGGCCGTGTGTTTGACACCCTTGACCGATTTGATCTTCTTCACGAGCCTATCGATGTCCTCCGCCTTCCCCTTGACCAGGACGGACTCCAGGCAGTTGTCGTGATCGAGGTGGGCATGCTGTGTGGCGATTACGACCGTCTCAAAGTCGTGCTGGATGTCGATCAATTCGTTGGCGACGGCCTTCTCGTGATGGTCGTAGACCAGCAGAATGGCGCCTGCCACCTCCTTGCCGGTCTGCCACTCCTTCTCGACCAGTGTCTGGCGAATCATCGCCTTCACCGCCTCGGAGCGAGTCGGGAACCCTTCCGCCTGCCACTCGTGGTCAAATTGCTCAAACAGTTCCTCGTCGAGCGAAACGCAGAACCGAACCAGATACCCCATAATTGTAAGACCTCCGAATCGTATTACGAATTATGTAAATGTATTACGCCTTCCTCCACAAGTCAACTGCAATATCCCCGGAGGGTCGAAATCGTTCTTTTTCTCTTCGCGTTGGGACACCTCGGTCGTATACTATATCCGTTCTTTGAAAGTGTGTTTCGACTTCGGGTCCCCAGGCCACATGCCATGCGGGGATATGCCGAAAAGGGAACGCGGTGAAAATCCGCGATGGTCGCGCCGCTGTGAGCGTCCGACCCGGTCAAGAGCTCCCCAACGCGGAATTGTGCGTTTGGGGACCTGATCCGGGAGTTCCCGGGACACTAAGCCACTGTCCGCCAGGAGCGGATGGGAAGGCGTCCCGGGGTAGGACGCGAGTCAGAAAACCTGCCTGAAGCGATGATGCCACGAACATGTTCTCGCGATTTGGAACACGGTGCATAATCAATGTGTATGCTGCGTGCTGATCCCTCAGCACGAGGAATCCATTGACCTGAACCGCCGTCTCCTATGTGGGGACGGCGGTTTTTTTATTGTGTCGGCCACACTCAGGGTGGGCCATAGTGAGGAGAAGGCTTATGAAAATGAAATGTCTGTTGTGTATCGGATGCCTCTGTGTGCTTCCGGGCCTCGCGTCGGCAGTCCCTCTGGAAGTCGGCACAGGAGTCAATGCGGCGTCGGTCTACATCAAATGGTCCGACGGGTTCAATGTCGAGTTCCTGGTTCACTTCGGCCAAGCCGAATCGGACACGACAACCGGCCTTGGATTGCTGGACATCATCGAGGCTGAGACCGAGTTGGCCACCGCGCGCGAGGATTCCGGATGGGGTGTGTATGTCGATGGCATCAGCTACCAGGGACACAGTGACGCAGGATACGGGGGCGACGCCCTCTGGTGGCACTACTGGGAGAACAACGCCGGCAGTCGCAACCTTTGGCAGTCCTCCGCGACAGGCGCCGCCGGACGGACCGTGGCACACGGCGACGCGGATGCCTGGATCTACGGCAGCGACGACGAACCGGAGGCCATTGACGTAGTGGAGGTCGGTTCCGGCGTGAACAGCGCGTCGCTGTTCATCGAGTGGTCCGATGGGTTCACGGCCGAGTTCCTCGTGCATTTCGGAGCATCCGAGCTGGATACGACGACCGGCATGGGGTTGCTGGACATCGTTGAAGACCAGACGGAATTGACGACCCTTCGCGTGGATTCCGAGTGGGGAACTTACGTAGATGGGATCGGCTATCAGCGTCACTACAATGAAGGCTGGGCTGGCGGCGAGGATTGGTGGCACTATTGGGTGGATCCCGCTGGCAGTCGCGAGAGCTGGGGCATGTCTGCCACCGGGGCCAGCGGCCGCGTGGTCGCTCACGGCGACGCCGACGGCTGGATCTACGGCCACGCCGACGCCCCGGCGACTGCGACGTCCTTCCTGGCGAACTACGGGCAGTACGTGTGCGATCCGAACGATTTCGCCATGGCATGGATCGCCTATGAATGCAAGGAGACGCACAAGGACTGGCTCACGGGCGAACCCTTCGACGATCCGAATGCCGCCCTGGGACGGCCCACGGTCGATACGAGCGGCGACGATTGGTACATCCCCATGGACAAGAGCTGCCCGGTGGTCCCGGTCTTTCCGCCTTTCCGCTCCTATGAACTGGTATTCCTGGGCGAAGGCGGCTCCCTCACGCTCGCGTTCAACCATCCCGTTCGGGACGACCAGGCCAATCCCTACGGTATCGACTTCCTTGTGTTCGGCAACCCCTACCAGATCATCGGTGGGGACCAAGGCTGGGTCAACGGCGATCCGCGACTCGTGAAGGTCGGCCCCTCCGGCGGGATCGAGCCGGGCATCGTGTCGGTCAGCCAGGACGGCAAGACCTGGTACAGTTTCACGAACGATCCGAACTTCATGAAGAACGATCCCAACTTCATCAAGCTCGCCAGCGATGCCCAGGATGGCCCATTCTGTGACGGCTTTGCTCCCACCCTGGGCCGGGTCTACGATCCCGATCATGCGGACACGTCGCTGGGTGATTGGAATCAGTGGTGGGCGGAACCGACGAATCCGACCCTGCCGCTCGATCCGTCGCTGTCCTATGCTTCGTTCGGCGGGATGTCCGTGGCCCGCATCGCCGAGACCTACGGTGATTCCGCCGGAGGCGTCGGGTACGATCTGGCCCGACTCGATCTGCCGCTCGATCCGGACACAGGCCTGAAGTGGTTCAAGTACGTTCGCATCGACGATGCACCAGGCGGCGGCTCGCCGGAAGTTGATGCGGTGGCCGACGTGAGTTGTCCGGGGGACTACAAGACCCCGGCGTCGGTGGAGAATCAGAACAAATAGGTGCTCCCTACAGTGCCGCGGATCGGCGGATTCACCGCCGATTCGCGGCTTCTCCATGGATGGCGGAAAATGCGGCGACTCAGAAGACAAACCGGCTTGAGCCTGATCGAGATTCTCGTCGTGATCTCGATTGTCGCTTTGTTGATGGCGGTGCTGCTGCCATCTCTCCAAGCCGCTCGCCGACAGACGCAGCGGGTCTCCTGCCTGAGCAACCTGCACCAGATGGCCGTGGCCGCCGCAACGTACGCCAGTGTCTACGACGAACGCTATCCCCTGGCATATCACACCACGCGGATCGGCACCGTGCGGCACTTCCTGGCCTGGGACTTCAACACGTGGAAGGATTGGAGCGAGCCGAACGCGGTCGACCATGTCGAGCCGGGCCTGCTATGGATGGGGCAGACCATCGAGAAGGTGCAGCAGTGCCCGGCGTTCAAAGGTCCGGCCAACTGGTTCGAGGACCCGTCCACAGGCTACAACTACAACACCAGCTACATCGGGCGCGACGAGACCGTCGATCCCGTGGGCACCGCCAGGACCACGGAGGTCCGCACGCCCTCGCAAACCGCGATCTTCGGCGACGGGGAATACACCGGCGGAGCCAATAAGTTCATGCGAGCCCCGTTCTCCAACCCGAGGGACGCGAGCTTCAGCGAGACGTTCCGCCATGCCGGCGCTCAGGGTTTCCGCCATCTCCACACGACCAACGTCGCCTTCTGTGACGGCCACGTGGAGTTCCTGCGCGAGGTGTACGTCAATAGCGATCCGGCCAACCGCGAGATTCTCGAACAGCACAATCAAACCCACGACAACAAGATCGGCTTCCTGTCGCCGGACAACAGCCTATATGACTTGAAATAGAATATCCGAAATGGAACGAACGTTGTGAACTCGGAGCGTGCAGGATGGCCGGGGCTATCGATGAAACCAGGCTTATGACTCACTGCGATCAGAGTCTGTCGTGTATCCACTGCTGAATGCTCTCTGCGGAAGGATCGTGCGAGACTTGGCCTCTGTCCACCAACCGTTTGAACTCCGCATATGGATCATTCCTATCCCCTTCTTTGCGAAGATGTTCCTCGTCGTTGAGATAGAGGTAGAGAATGATCGGCGGCGTGTTGGAGAAGCAGAAGAACAGGCGGTAGCGTTGCAGTCCTTGCTTGTAGCGACGATACTTCCGGAGGTCTCCCTTCAACCGATAGTCAGGCCTGTCAGGGTCCTGAGGAATGACGATCTGATCCGCTTGACGAACGCGGGCCGCAAACTTGACGATTTCGTGTTGGGAATAGTCCGCCTCCGTCAGGCGGGCTTTCAGTTCCTTGACTTGTTCTTTGAGCACCTGAATTCGTTGATAGTAGATCGCATGGTATTTCAATAGATACCTATGCTTCGTCAACGTCTACCCCTTTCAGTAGATCCGTCCATTCATCGTCCCAGACATCCTTCGCATCGCGCAGATTCTCAGGGTGTTTCATGGCATCCAGGGCAATGGCGTCAACGAACTGCCGAAAGAGAGGGTCCGCCTCCATGGCGTCCAGCTCCGTTTTGGGCTTGATGAGAAGGCCCTGTGGCGTTTCTTCGATCATGATGCTCATATCTCGAAACTCCTTGGCAAACTCCATGGGCAAGTCGATCGCCCAACTTCCACCATGTTTGAACAGTCTCTTTTCAACCGAGGCCACGATACTGTCTCCCTGTTGATCATCGGCATTCATTCAGAAGCACTTCATATCTACTCTAAGTATACACAAATATATACACCTCGTCAAGGGCGTGTTCGCTGCGAGATCGAGATTAGAGCTAAACCCTTGAAATAATTGTAGTTATAACAATGCCATGATCGCAATGACCGTCGTCAACGACACACATGCCGCTACGGAGATGATTCGGCAGCAACTGTCGATGTGGGCAGGGGAGACTTCGCTCTCGCCGTCGCCCAGCCAGGGCTTCTGCACCGTGCCGTGCGGGTAGATCGTGGGGCCGCCCAGCCGCACATGCAGCGCGCCGGCGACGCAACTCTCCGGGTGGCCGGAATTGGGGGAGACATGCTTGTTCCGATCCCGCAAGGCGACCTTGAGAGCGCTCTTCGCATCGTAGCCGCAGATGGCTGCGCCGAGCGACAGGATCAGAATCGAAAGCCTCGCCGGGATGAAGTTCAGGGCGTCGTCCAGCCTGGCGGCGGTGCGCCCGAACAGGAGATATTTCTCGTTGCGATAGCCGACCATGGAGTCGAGGGTGTTGGCCACGCGGTATCCGACGAGGGCCGCCAGCGCGCCGGTCGCGGGACTGACCTCCCGCAGCAGGAGAGCCCCTATCACGTACCAGAACATGGGAGCGAGGAGACCGTCCACGAAGTTCTCCGCCACGGTCTCGACCGCCGCCCGGGCCACGCCGGCTTCATCCAGCCGCGACGCATCCCGCCCGACGATCCGCTGAACCGCACCGCGGCCTCGCGGCAGGTCGCCCGCCCGCAATGCCTCGGCGACCGGGCGGGCATGATCGATCAAGTCCCGCAGGGCGATGCAGGACGTCGCCAAGTAGACGTGCCACGCCCAGGCCGACCAGATCCCGAGATGCTGCAGCACCGCTGATAGCCCCAGAGTGACGGCAAGCGTGATGACGAACGAGAGCACCACCAGAAG
>JAXDBU010000003.1:0-33745 GCA_034678485.1 Sedimentisphaerales bacterium
TCGCCGGGCCAGCGGACGATCATCGGCTCACGGATGCCACCCTCGTAGAGCCAGCCCTTGCCTGCCCGCAGGGGCAGGTTGGACGTCGCGTGCCCTTCTGCAGTCGCCAGGCCGCCGTTGTCAGACATGAAGAAGACAGCCGTATCCTTCGCCAGGTCCAGGCGATCCAGCATATCGAGCACCTTGCCCACCGCCCGATCCATCGCTTCGACCATGCCCGCGTAGGCCGCGTGATCCTGCACAAGCCGGACCTGACGGTCGCCCTCCGTGCCCCAGGCGGGACCGTCATGTTTCATCTGCTTGGCTTTCTCCTCGTACTTGGCCTTGAGGTCCGCGCGGGCCATCAGGGGGACATGAACCGAGTAGAACGCCAGATACGCCAGGAACGGTCGATCCCTGCTGGCCTCGATGAACCGGCACGTCTCGGTCGCCAGCCGGTCGGGCAGATGCTCGCCAGCAGGGCCATCGGGCAACCTGGGATTCCCGTAGGGCGGGAAGTACCTTCCGCTGCCGGACGGCGCGCCGTGATCGCAACCACCCTTGTTGATATCGAAGCCCTGGTTCTCGGGCCAGAATCCCTTGGGACCCAGGTGCCACTTGCCCGCGAAGAACGTGGCGTAGCCGTGCCCGTTGAGAGCTTCGGCGATGGTCACCTCCTCCAGCGGCACTCGATTCTCATACCGCGCCGGCAACAGCGGCTTGTCCTTCGTCCAATGCTTGCCGACGGTGTCCGGCTGCGGCGCACCAAAATAATCGGTCGTCGCCAGCCGGGCGGGATACTTGCCCGTCATGATGCTGGCCCGCGTCGGGGAACACACGGGACAGGCCGCATAGGCGCTGGTGAATCGCATCCCCTGCGCCGCAAGCCGGTCGATGTTGGGCGTTTCGTAGAACGTGCTTCCATAGCATCCCAGGTCTCTCCAACCGAGGTCGTCGATCAGAAAGAACACGAAGCTCGGCTTGCGGCGCAGTTTCCTCTGCCGACCCAGGCCCACGTGGGCGCAGCATCCCAGGACCGCCGTGGTAGTCGCGGCCTTGAGAAACTCCCGTCTGTTGACGCAGCGCTCGTTCATGGACCTGGCCTCTGCAAGATCACTTGCTCGTCTTCATGATGTGGTTGAGTAGACCGCCGTCGCGGATGATCTCCAGCGCAAAGTCGGGCAGCGGCATGAACTGAATCTTGGCCTTGCTCGTCTTGTCCACGATCGCGCCGGCGTTGTAGTCGATCTCGACCTCGTCGCCGTCCTTGATCTTGTTCACCGCGTCCGCCGACTCGATCAGGTAGAACCCGCAGTCGATCGCGTTGCGATAGAAGATCCTCGCGAACGACCTGGCGATGACGGTCTGCACCTTCGCCCCGCGGATGGCCCAGACCGCGTGCTCCCGGCTGGACCCGCAGCCGAAGTCGTCGCCCGCGACGATCACGTCGTCCGGCCTGACCTTCTTCACGAAATCCTTGTCTAAGTCCTCCAGGCAGTACTTCGCCAGCTCGGCCTCGTTGTCGGTGTTTAAGTACCGAGCGGGGATGATCTCGTCGGTGTTGATGTGGTCGCGTTTATATACGTGTGCTTTCGACATAACAGCCTCATTCCTGAAATTCGAAATCCGAATATCGAAATCCGAAACAAATCCAAAACGCAAAGCTCAAATAGCCAAAACACTATTCGCTCTTGCGCACAATCGCACCGAAGATACTCATCAACTCCGTGGCTTCCTGGATCAGCTCCTGTCTTCGGACTTCCAGCTTCTGCTGGTCGCAGGCATCAACAAGCCTAAGCCAGTACCGACTTTCCTTCGATTCCTTCCTGCATATCCTGACCCGCATCAGGAAATCCTTCTTGCCCAGAGCCTCGTTTGCCTCAATGTAGTTGGCCCCGACGGAACCGGATGCCCTGATAAGCTGCTTACCATCCTCGATATTGGCCGTCGTTCTCTTCAACCCTTTCACAAACTCACGTACATCTCGTGCAAAGGCAAATGTCCGATCCTCCAGATCGTAATGTTTGGGATTTGGCTTTTCGGTCATTCGAGTTTGTTTCGGATTTCGAGTTTCGATATTCGTGTTTTACTGAAGGTATTTCCTCGGATCGGCAAGTTTGCCTTCGATCGCACTGGCTGCGGCGGTCGCCGGGCTGGCCAGATACACTTCGCTCTTGGGACTGCCCATGCGGCCGACGAAGTTGCGATTCGTCGTGCTGACGCACTTCTCGCCCGCAGCCAGGACGCCCATGAAGCCGCCCAGGCAGGCGCCGCAGGTCGGCGCCGAGATCACGCAGCCGGAGTCATAGAAAACGTTGAACAGGCCCTCGTCCTGCGCCTGCTTCCAGATTTCCGGCGTCGCGGGCACAACAATCGTGCGGATCGCCACCTGCTTGCCTTCCAGGATGTCGGCCGCAATGCGGAGGTCCTCGATCCGTCCGTTCGTGCAACTGCCGATGTAGGCCTGGTCCATCGCCTTGCCGGCGCACCGGCTGATGGGCACCGCGTTGCTGGGCAGGTGCGGCTCGGCCACCATGGGCTCCAACGCCGAACAGTCGAACTCCTCGGTCGCCAGGTACTGCGCGTCGGGGTCCGATTCGAACACCGTGTAGTCAGCCTTCTCCTTCAGGTGCTCGTCGAGATACGCCTTGGTCACCTCGTCGAACCCGATGATCCCATTCTTGGCGCCGGCCTCGATGGCCATGTTCGTCATGGTCATCCGGGCCTCCATCGTCATCTCCTCGAGCGTCGAGCCGACGAACTCCATCGCCCGGTAGAGCGCCCCGTCGGTGCCGATCCGCCCAATCACCGCGAGGATCACGTCCTTGCTGTAGACGCCGGGCGGCAGCGAGCCTTCGAGCACGAACTTCATCGAGGCAGGGACCTTGAACCAGAGCGTCCCGGTCGCGATGGATGCGGCCAAGTCGGTCGAGCCGATCCCGGTGCTGAACGCCGCCAGGGCGCCGTAGGTGCAGGTGTGCGAGTCGCCGCCCACGATGACCTCGCCTGGTCGGATGTGGCCTTGCTCGGGCAGGATCGCGTGGCAGACCCCCGCCCGGCCCAGCTTGTAGTAGTGCTTGATCTTGTGGCGCCTGGCCCATTCGTCGAGCCGCTTGTGCAGCTCGGCGCTCTTGACGTCCTTGGCCGGCTGGAAATGGTCCGGCGTCACCACGATCTTGTCCGGATCGAACACCCGGTCGATCCCCTTCTCCACGAGCATCGAGATCGCCGGCGGCGTCGTCACATCGTGACACATCACCACGTCGATCTTCGCGTCCACCAACTGCCCCGGCACGACCGACTGGAGTCCCGCCGCCCGGGCCAGAATCTTTTCCGTTATCGTCATTCCCATCTTCTATCCCTTGTCAGTTCCCAGATATCGTTGCCCATAACAAAATCCGAAATCCGAACTTCGAAATCCGAAACAAATCCAAAATCCGAAACCCAAATGACCGAAACGCCGGCGGATCGTCGGGGGCCCGTTTGGGATTTCGGATTTCGATCATTCGTGCTTGTTTCGAGTTTCGGATTTCGATATTCGTATTTCCGCCTTGCAGGCGGCTACGGTTGTCCATTCATCCTCGTCTGCTCGGAGATCGTCTCGGTCGCGACCATGCGGTTGACCGCGTCCACGTAGGCCCTGGCGCTGGCCTCGATGATGTCCGTGGAGACGCCGCGACCGATGAAGGCGCGGTCGTTCCCACGAATGCGAACGGTCGCCTCGCCCAGGGCCTCGGTGCCTCCGGTAATCGCGCGAATCGAGTACTCCTCGAGCTTCGGCCGCAGGTCCATCGCCTGGCGGATCGCCTCGTAGGCGGCGTCGACCGGCCCGTCGCCATACGCGACCGCGATCTTCGTGTCGCCCTTGACGCGGATCTTCACGCTGGCCGTCGGCAACGTCCCGGTGCCCGAGGCGACGTGCAGGTATTCGAGCACGTACGTCTGCTCGACGACGCGGATCTCGTCGTTGACGAGGGCAGCCACGTCCGCGTCGAAGACCTCCTTCTTCTTGTCCGCGATCACGAGGAACCGCTGGTAAGCCTGCTCGAGCTCATCCTTCGTGAGCTTGTAGCCGAGCTGTTTGCAGCGGTCGGCAAAGCCGTGCCGGCCTGTGTGGCGACCGAGCACCATCCGCGAGCCGCCCAGGCCGATGGTCTCCGGCGTCATGATCTCATACGTCGTCCGCTCCTTGAGGATGCCGTCCACGTGGATGCCCGACTCGTGTGCGAAGGCGTTGGCGCCGACGATCGCCTTGTTGGGCTGGATCACGAAGCCGGTGAGCTGCGAGACGAGCTGGCTCGTGCGGAAGATCTCCTTCGTGTTGATGTTCGTGGACAGGCCCGCGGCGCCCTGGCCGAAGAAGTCCTGACGGGTGCGAATCGCCATGACGACCTCTTCCATCGCGGCGTTGCCCGCCCGCTCGCCCAGGCCGTTGATGGTGCACTCGACCTGGCGGGCGCCGTTGCGGACGCCGGCGAGGGAATTCGCGACCGCCATGCCGAGGTCGTTATGGCAGTGGGTGCTGATGACGCACTTGTCGATGCCCTTGACGTCGCTCTTGAGCTTCGCGATGAGCTGGCCATACTCATAGGGTAGCACGTAGCCGACCGTGTCGGGGATGTTCAGCGTGGTCGCACCCGCTTCGATCACCGCCGACAGGACCTCGACGAGGAACGGGATTTCGCTGCGACAGGCGTCTTCCGGCGAAAACTCGATGTCGTTCGTGAAGGCCTTGGCACATTTGATCGCCTCGACGGCCATCTTGAGGACCTGGTCGGGCTCCTTCTTGAGCTTGTGCTTCATGTGGATCGGCGAGGTCGCGATGAACGTGTGGATTCGCTTCTTCTTGGCGGGGGCAATCGCCTTGCCCGCCGACTCGATATCGAGGGCGTTGGCGCGGGCCAGCGCCGCGACCGTGGGGCCTTTCACCTGCTCGGCGACCAGCTTCGTCGCTTCGAACTGGGCGGGCGAGGAAACCGGGAACCCCGCCTCGATGATATCGACGCCGAGCACCGCCAGTTGCCTGGCGATCTCGAGCTTCTGCGGGATGGACATGGCCGCCCCGGGCGATTGCTCGCCGTCGCGGAGCGTGGTATCGAAGATCAGCACTTTTTCACCAGACATCGTCGGCTCTCCAAGTAGCACGGGCGTCTCGCCCATGGATTCAAGGTCACGGGTCAAATGCCCGTGTTACGTTGTAGCGGGCCATTATGCCGTAAAGGCAGACAGAACGCTACGGTTTTACGTAAGTGGTGGATTCAGAACGGGTTGGGGTACTCTCGTTGTTTGCGCCTCAGCGGCGCAGCAGCAGGGCGAGCCGGCCGATCAGGCCGTCGATGGAGGTGTGACGAATTGTCCACGTAGTTTCCATACTCGGTATAAGTATACCTATCGGCCAAAACGATGCAAGACTTTTTCATCGAAAATCTTTTGCACAGTGGTTTAATATGTGGGCAGACACAGCCCACACACCTCGGCGGGCCGCTGAGTATCCGGAAAAGGAGTCTTCCAATGAAACCGAGATTCAGACGCAGCCAGTTGTGCACAGCGCTGCACCTTGTTACGTTGTCTCTCACCGTCCTGGTTGCCGGTCTCTCGTGCGAGAGCGAGATGCAGGAGAGGAAGGTCGTCATCTCACCGTCGGAGACGCCGGTTTCCGTGCGGGCGGCAATCGAGGGGGCCTTCCCCAAGGGACAGATCGTGGCCATCGAGAAGGAGGTCGAGGGCGAGGACCCCGGCCAGTACGACGTCAACGTGCGATCTGAGGGGAAGGAATACGAGGTCGAAGTCTCGCCCGAGGGGAAGGTCATCGAGATCGAGGAGCAATCGCCTGCGAAGAAGACCCAGGCCCCAGACAAAGGCAAGCGATGGACGGATTCCTTCCACATCGAGGACTGCACGTTCGCCTCGGTCGGCGGGAACCGGTTCTTCAGCTTGCAGCCGGGCCATCAGCTCGTTTTGCAGAGTAAGCGGGAGAAGGTGACTATCACGGTCCTCGACGAGACGGTGACCGTCGCAGGCGTCGAGACGCGGGTCGTGGAAGAGCGGGAAGAGGAAGACGGCGAACTAAAAGAGGTCTCGCGGAACTTCTTCGCCCTCTGCAAGGAGCACGGCGACGTATTCTACTTCGGTGAGGAAGTGGACGACTACGAGAACGGCAAGGTCGTGCGGCACTCGGGTGAGTGGCGGGCGGACGAGCCGAACTCGAAGGCGGGGATCATCATGCCCGGCACGATTCTCCTCGGCGCCCGATACTACCAGGAATTCGCGCCCAAGGCCAGGGACCGCGCGGAGATCGACGACGACGACGTGACGCTGAAAACACCCGCGGGCACCTTCACCCATTGCCTCCGCGTGGAGGAGACCTCGGGACTCGACCCCGACGAGAGGTGCTACAAGACCTACGCCCCCGGCGTGGGACTCATCCAGGACGAAAACCTGCTCCTGACCGAGCACCGCATGGGAAAGTAGAGACCCGACCGGCGGCAGAGAGAGACCTTCTTGCCCCCTGCCCAGATCCTCCGGCTCTGCCTCCTAACGACGTAGGTCTTGTGGGAGGCCCTCCCTTTCTTGTCATGCTGAACGAAGTGAAGCATCTGGGTCTCGCAATCGACATGGCAATCGGAGTCGGGAGCCATTCTTCAGTCCCGGGCCAGATCCCTTCGGAAGACTCAGAGCCTGCCCTGAGCGCAGCCGAAGGGACAGGCTCTTCGCCTTGCTCAGGATGACAAGAGCCGGACATCCAAGCGTTATCGGTCTTCTTGTCCCTCCCGACACCGGTCGCGAAGCGGCTGAGCGACTCGGGATGACACGGTTTGACCCGCGCGGGGATTCCCCCTAAGCCGTATGACACGTTTCGATCCGCGAGCGAGTTGTTCCTCATCCGGATCAGAGCGAGGTGTCCCACGGATTCTGGCCTGCGACCTTCGCGGCGCAGGCGGCTTTCTGCTGGGCAGTCGGCAAGGGTCTCGTCGGGATAGTCAGGGACATCGCGTCCTTGTTGGCCCTCTGGAAGAACCACGTCTGTCGTGGCGAATCGATTCCCGCGACGACGAGTTCCGTTGCGATGCTCGAATAGACGGATGGCAATGCTATCTGGGACACGGCGACGGAGGGAGCGACGGAGAGGGTGAAGACGATGGCCGCCTCGGCGATCTCGTTGAAGCGGAACGCACGCTGCTTGCCGTGATAGAGGACCAGGTCGATCCAGGCCTTGTCCGCTTCCCGTCCGGCTTCGAGATGAACGGGCAGATCGCCGAAACGGACACTGTGAACGGCGAACACGCCTCCGATGGAGCCGGAGGTGAAGCACAGAGGTTCATCCAGCTCCAGTTTCCGCGGGAGCTGCAGGTCGCCGACGGCGCCCTCGAATTGCAGGCGAAGGCGAAGGTCCGTCGCGAGGATCGTGGCGTTGGCGATCTTGTCGAGCGAGATGTGCGTGTCGCCGCGGTCGGTGGCGAAGAGGACCGCACCGAGGACGTCGGCCGAGTCTTGAACGGTGAAGAGACTCGCACTGGAGTAATCATAGTCGTCGTGGAGGAACCGGAGCCTCGCGGCGGTCGGACGGCCGGCCTCACCCCAGTACGCGACGAGCGGCCGACGCTGGCTCCACAGATCGCCGATGTTGACGCTCCCGAGGGTGAAGCTCGGATGCAGATACGTCGCGCCGACGATGTCACTGGCCCGACCCTCGTTGACGACGAAAGCCTCCCTCTCCATGCGCGCGGTTTCGAGGGTCGTGAAGTAATCGTCGAAATCGTTGGGACACTCGACCCCGATGCGATGCGCGTCGAGACTCTCCCATGCCTTGGTCCGCGACATGAGCGTGACCTCGTCGTCCGTCGCACGGGCCAGGAAGGCCAGCGTCCCGGCGGGCAGGAGCGTGGAGTAGGACCGACTGTGCGGGCCTGCCCATTGCGTCGTCGGCGGGTGAAACCGACGGGCCACATGGTCCCAGGCGACTTCATTCAGCTTCGCCAGCCGGGTCTGCGATTCGCTGTCGCGGACGTGACGGATCATGCGGGAGATCTCCTCGATCGCCACGCAGGTGTAGGTGGGACTGTTGTACTCGGTGAACGAGCCATTGGCCTTGGTATGGTTGTAGAACCGGCTCAGTCGCCTGCGCCCGTAATCGGAAAGCTCGCGGACGTCGAACCGCTCGCCCGCGACGAGCGTGACATACGTACCCATCAGCGCGATGTTCGTATACGCAGGTCCGACGTCCCGACGCTGGATGGAACGAGCCGCGTGCAGGATCGAATTCTTGACCTGCTGCCGCAGCTCCGGCGGAAGACGGTCCATGTGGTCGATGGCGACCTGGAGGAGCTGCACGCCGCAGAAGTCGGCCCAGTTCCAGTCGGGCGGCGACATCCTCTCGAGCGGCTCTTCCAGGAACCACGGCCAGATCCCGTACGTCCGACTGTTCACGTCCTGGTCCTGCAACGAGATCACCCGACGGAGAATCGCTTTGGCCCGTGGCAGACGGCTGCTCTCTCCGCTGTCGAGCAGGGCCACCGCGTACTTGAGACTCTCGCGGGTGCGGTGAACGATGCCGCTCTGGAGCGTCGTGTGATAGCCGGGCGAGGAGAACTCGGCGCGGACCATTCTCGCGGCGGGGTCATAGCTCTCATCCTCGTGTGCAAGAGCCCGCAGGAACGCCTGTCGCCGATCCTCCGCGGAGAACTGGCCGTCCGCAAGGCACGAGCCCGATGCCAGCACGACCATCAGGCACGCCCAGGGGATGCGAAGATCACTAATCATCAGGTTGCTCCTTTTGTTATGCTCATGACCGCCATGATAAGTCGCCCAACACCCATAATCCAGCCTTTCCCCTGCTCGGACACCGACATCGTTCCGAGCCGGAGGGGGCGATTCGCATTCTGCTCTATGGACACTGTCGCATCGCCTATCTCGTTCGTAACCCCCTCGTGATCGAGGTGCTTGGCGTCTTTCACTCGGCTCTGGACATCGACCGCTACCTGTAGCCGAATGTCAACACCGCGTTCGCGGGAATGACAAACCGGTGGGCGTGCCACGCCCACCCCTTGTCCGTGGCAGATGGCACGTGGCGGTCTGGGTTTCTGAGCGAATGATCCAGGATGACACATGACAGACACACAGGGTCGAAGCCGGCACGACGGTCCGGAAGGAGGTGCCGCCAGGGCAGGGATTCTTTGGAATTCCGCCCGATTCCTGGTATAGTGATGGACAGGACAGAGGCACAACGGAGCATGCAGTCGCACGGGCGCTGTCTTCTCGAAGACGAAGGCTCTTTCACACGACGGCCGGGCCAGGCATTTCTATCGACTTGGAGGTGGACTATGAACGGCGTACCATGTCATTGCAGGCGCAGCGCGGCAATCTGGTTCCGCGGGGTCATCACGGCGGGTCTGGGTCTACTCATCGTCTCCGTCGCCTCGGCCCAATACAGCGGCGGGACGGGCGAGCCGAACGATCCCTACCAGATCGCCACGGCCGCCGACCTGATCGCCCTCGGCGAGACGCCCGAAGACGACGACAAGCACTTCATCCTGACCGCCGACATCGACCTGGACCCCAACGTCCGCGGGCGCAAGATCTTCGACAAGGCAGCGATCGTACCCGACGTCAACAGTGGGAATTGGGAGTTCGACGGACGTCCATTCACAGGCACGTTTGACGGAAACGGCCGTACGATCTCGCATCTCACGATCCAAGGTTCGGCACACCTGGGCCTGTTCGGCTGCGTGTCTGGCGGTGCGGTTAAGGACCCAGGCATGGTCGCTTCTCAGATTGTTGGTTCAGGCAGTGCTATCGGCGGGCTGACCGGAGAGAGCGCGGGCATTGTGACTCGGTGCTACAGCAGCGCTCGAGTGAGTGGCGACCAGCGAGTCGGCGGCCTTGTAGGGGTGAACGGCGGCAATGTGAATCCGTGGCGCAGCAGCCTGTACCCGGAGGACTGGAGGCCAGGCTACAGGGATCAAGAGGGACGATTCCTCCACGATTTTTCTTACGCTGGCTACCACAGGGGCGAGGTTAACATGCCGTCCGACCCGTGTGGCTCCATGATCGACGTTACGCAGGCGCCCTATCAGGCCGACCGCACCGGTGTCCTCGATGCGACCGCCGCGATCCAGACCGCCCTTGACGCTGCCGGTGCCGCCGGCGGCGGCATCGTCTATCTGCCGCCAGGGACCTACCGGATCAAACCGCCGGGTGGGGCGGATTATGCCCTGTCCATCTCGCACAGCGGGGTGGTCCTGCGCGGGGCGGGCTCGAGCGAAACCTTCCTCTTCAACGACGAAACCTACATGCGCTACAAGTCGGTCATTCGCGTCGCTCCTCCCGGCTGGACTGGATGGCACGCGCCCGTGCCCAATACCGAGGTCAAGATCGCCCAGGATGTGGGCTACCCGACTCATGTCATACCTGTCATTGCCACCACGACCCAAGGACGGTATCCGACGCCCCGGTTTCAGAAGGGCGACTGGGTGGTCCTGCGCGCCGACTGCACCGAGGATTTCATCGCGGAACACGGCATGAGCGGCCTGTGGGATGCAAGCCTCATGGGTGTTACGTTCTATCGCCGGGTCACCGCCGTCGACACCAACGACAACACGATCACGGTGGATATTCCCACTCGCTACTATCTCAAGACGCGCGACAACGCCCGCGTCTACAAGGTCCCACCCCACCTGGAGGAAGTCGGGATCGAGCACCTGTCCATTGGTATGCGGGAGAATCTGAGCCCTGGACTGGGAGAGAATGATTACGATCTGAGCGGCACCGCCGCCTATGACGTCCATTTCTCCCAGGTCATCGAGTTCTACCACGTCGTAGACGGCTGGATCCAGAACGTGCAAACGTACCGGCCCCCGGTCAACGCAAACGATTGGCACACGCTGTCCAACATCATCCTCCTGAGCCAATCCCGCAATGTCACCGTGCGTGCGTGTGCGGTGGCAAAACCCCAATATGAAGGCGGCGGCGGCAACGGGTACGGATATACCCTCAGCGGCAGCGACTGCCTGCTCGTGGACTGCAATGCGTTCCATACCCGGCACAACTACGACTTCAAGAGCATGTGGACCAGCGGAAACGTTATCTTTCGCTGCATCACGCGCGACAGCCACAGCGCCAATGACTTCCACATGCACCTGAGCCCGGCCAATCTCATCGACAGCATGGTCGTCGACGGAGGTTTACTGGAGGCCCGGTACCGCCCCTATGGCGGCATCCCTCTGCACGGGCATTCCACCACGGAGTCTGTCTTCTGGAACACGTGGGGCACGGCTCGCTGCAACCAGCCGGTCGTGGTTTCGCAACAGTGGAAATGGGGCTATGTAATCGGGACGGGCGGTCCTGTCTTCGGCGTCAAACGGGGGATCTGGGACAACACCGCCCCGGAGGACTTCCTGGAGGGAGAGGGACAGGGTGAGGCGCTGGTGCCCCAGTCGCTCTATCTGGACCAGTTATTTCGCCGTCATGCAGCAGACCTGGACTGCAACGAACCGGTCAATGCCGTCGATTTCGGCGAATGATTGAGGAGGGGCGAACAACGGTCAGGAGGACATCTGGTGGATTCTCGAAGGTCAGGACTGTCCGCGCCTCTGGTGGGAACTCGCTGAAGAGGAGACCGTGAATCCGTAATCTGATGACCTGTGCACATAGGTAATTGGAGGAAAAACGATGAGAGCCTTTTTCACGCTACTGCTGACGTGCCTATTCGTCGCATCCGCTCACGCCAAGTACAGCGGCGGGAGCGGCACGGCGGACGATCCGTACCAGATCGCGACGGCCGCCGATCTGATCGCCATCGGCGAGACGCCCGACACTTTGCATTTGCACGAGTACTTCGTCCTGACCGCCGATATCGACCTGGACCCGAACCTCCCCGGGCAAACGGTTTTCGATAGAGCCGTCATCCGCGATTTCAGAGGCGTCTTCAATGGCAATGGCCATACGGTTTCCCATCTGACAATCAAGGGGGGGGATCAGTTGGGACTGTTCGGCTATTTGGGATATTTCGCGGACGTGAGGGACCTCGGCCTGGTGGATGCCGACATCACTGGCTCGGGGTCCCGTGTCGGGGGGCTGGTGGGCAGGAACGGCAGTGGACGTCGCGCCGGCAACGTTACTCGCTGTTATTGCACCGGTATGGTCAGGGGCAAGGAAGATGTCGGCGGGCTGGTGGGGCACAACGAGGGTACCCTGTCAGATTGCCACAGCAGCGGCTTGGTCACAGGCGAGCAGATGGTCGGCGGACTGGCCGGGTCCAGCGTTCACTCGGTGATCCAGTGCCACAGCACCGGTGCGGTCAGCGGCAAGGACGGCGTCGGGGGGCTGGTGGGATACAGCGATGGCGGCATGTACCAGTGCTACAGCACTGGTGTGGTCAGCGGCCAGGGACGTGTCGGCGGGTTGGCGGGGTGTAATCACCGCGGGCCAGTCACCGAGTGTTATTCAACGGCCAGCGTGGTGGGAGAGGAAGATGTCGGGGGGCTGGTAGGCCGCAGCGGCTCCGCCTCGGATGGGACAAGTGGCGACACAAGCAAGAGCTACAGTGCCGGCGTAGTCAAGGGCAATACTTCTGTCGGGGGTCTGATAGGGCACATGTATGCGGGCACAGTCTTCTGCTGCTACTCCACGGCCAACGTTTCGGGACGCTTGAGGGTCGGCGGCCTCACCGGAGCAAGCAGCGCAGTGGCCGTGGATGAGGAACGTCGTTACCCCGAGATCTGCCAGTGCTATTCCGCCGGGCTCGTTGTCGGAGAGGCCGACATGGGAGGTCTTGTTGGATACAGTGAGGGCGATGTCCTGGAGTGCTTCTGGGACACGCAGCGCTCAGGCCAAGGTACGAGTGCCGACGGGACAGGCAAGACGACGGCCGAGATGCAGACGGCCAGGACGTTCCTCGAAGCCGGTTGGGACTTCGTGAATGAATCCCAGAATGGCGTGGACGAAATCTGGTGGATCCGCGAAGGCAGGGACTATCCAAGACTCTGGTGGGAAAGGCCTGCGGGCATCGTCTTTGTGGATATCCCGGCCGGCACGTTCGAGATGGGGGACCATGCCATCGCCGGATATAGAGACGACCAGAGGCCTGTGCACGCGGTCACGCTGGACGCCTTCCAGGTGAGCCAGTGTGAGATCACCAATGCCCAGTACGCCCAGTTCCTCAATGCCACGATGGCCGCGGGCCTGATCCAGGTCGTCAATGGCCTCGTGTATGCCTCCTCGGACGCCAATCTGGCCTGGGTGCACTGCGACACCTACGCGTCCAGTCCATACAGCCAAATCGAGTACAGCCAGGGCCGGTTCACCGTCCGCAGCCGGGATGGTTTGGCCATGTCCGACCACCCCATGACCACAGTGAGCTGGTACGGCGCCACCGCGTTCTGCGACTACTACGGATACCGCCTGCCCACGGAGGCCGAGTGGGAATACGCGGCTCGCGGCGGCTACTACGACCCCTACTACCGCTACCCGTGGGGCAGCGACGACATCGATTGCAGCAAGGCGAACTGCAAGACCGACGAGGGCTTCTGCAATCCGCTGGGCCTGACGGACTGGCCCTACACGGTTCCTGTGGGCTACTATGGTCCGCAGGGGGCCTACGGCCTGTGCGACATGAGCGGCAATCTCTGGGAGTGGTGCCAGGACTGGTACGATCCAGGCTACTACGCGGTCAGCCCAACGAGCGACCCCGCCGGGCCCGAGACAGGCACGATGCGCGTTCTCCGCGGCGGTGCCTGGGACGTCCACGGCGACACTTGCCACGTGGCGGACCGTTGCGTGGGCGACCCGCTCTGCCACGGACACGTCGTCGGGTTCCGCGTGTGCCGTTGAGCCCAACGTCGCGTCGGGCGATTCTGCGGACCCACCACCCGCGCCGCCACTCTCAAGAAGGTCAAGATGGTCAACTGTGAAATGTTGGCCATCTTGAGCTTCTTGACCATCTTGAGCCTTGGCGTGACGTGCCACTTTCGCCAGAACGACAGTACGGGGGAGTTAACGCGACTTGGAAAGTGGATTCCCCCGTGCGCGGGAATGACAAGGCGGGGAACCGGCGCAAGCCCGGCGTAGCGATGGGACGCGTGCCAAGTCCCCCTTGTCCGTGGCAGATGGCACGTGGCGGTCTGGGTTATTCGCTCAGAAACCCAGACCGCCAAATGCCACGTCCCAAACACACAGGCACTCAACCGGGATACATGCCCTATCCCCCGACCCTTGGCGCTTGGCGTCCTTGGGTTCTTGAGCGAAAAACGCCAAGAGCGCCAAACGCCAAGCGCCAGACCCACAGGCCTCTTGGCATCTGGGGCAATGCGGGTATAATAGCACTATCTTGCTACGGCGGGGTGTTTGGATGGTGGAATCGCCCAAATTGACGGACATCCTGACGACGGAGAAGTTCGAGCGGATCGAGCGGGCGTTCCGCAAACGGTTCGGGCTCGGGCTGGAGACGATCGGTCAGGACGGCGTGCCGGTGGACGGGCTGTGCAGCAAGGACTGCCGGCCGGGATTCTGTCGGCTCGTGCAGGCGGTCTCCGAGAGTCGCAGGCGGTGCACCGCCGAACGCAGGCGGGCCATTGAGATCGCGGTCGAGACCGGGCAGTCGTTTATCACGATCTGCCACGCCGGCATCGTGCTGGTCTGCGTGCCGGTGGTGGATCGGGACCTCGTGCACGGCGGGCTGTTCTTCGGCAAGTGCCTCTGGGAGCCGGCGACGCCCATCCTCGTCGAGGACGTGACCGGCCGTCTGCGCGGCACCGGCATCGAAGGACGCGAGCTGGCGGCGGCGCTGCGCGAGCTGCCCGTGGTGCGCGGTCGGCAGATCCACAACGCGGCGGAGTTCCTCTTCGACCTGCTCTACGAGGTGGGCGGCTTCGACGCCAAGGTCATCCGCTGGCGGAGGCAGCGATCCCGCCAGCAATCGGAGCTCGGCGAGTTCATTCAGGAGCGAAAGAAGCTCGGCGCCCAGTGGCAATACCCACTGGAGAGCGAGCGCGCCCTGCTGCGAAAGGTCAAGATCGGCGACCGCACCGGGGCCAAGGAGATCCTCAACTCGATCCTCGGGACCATCCTGTTCAAGGACCTCGGCGACCTGGGCATTCTCAAGGTCCGCCTGCTGGAGCTGCTCAGCGTGCTGAGCCGCTCGGCGGCCGAAGGCGGCGTGGACGTCCACACGATGCTCGAGAAGAACCTCGCCTACGCGACCAAGGTGATGCAGATCGACACGCAGGAAGACCTTTGCGCGTGGATCAGCACGGCGCTGAATGAGTTCATCGAGCTGGTGTACTCCTCGCAGGACGCGCGGAAGATGACGCAGATCCGCCCGGCGATCGAGTACATCGACGCTCATTCCGACGAGCCGATCACGCTGGCGGAGATCGCCAGGGCGTCGCATCTGAGCCCGTCGAGACTGGCGCATCTGTTCAAGGAGCAGATGGGCGTGACGCTGATCGACTACGTGACGAGCGTGCGCATCGAGCAGGCCAAGGAACTGCTGCTGAGCACGGACGAGAGCTGCACGGAGATCGGCTTCCAGGTGGGGTACAACAACCAGAGCTACTTCACGCGGACGTTCAAGTCGCTGGTCGGCATGACGCCACGGCAGTTCCGCATTCAGAACCTGCGCATGGCGCCGTCGGAGGATGCCTGACCCTTGATGGGCAGTCGTCGGTGGAATGAAACGGACCCGGTGTGATCTTTGAATCAGATGTCACAGGCCGGAAATCAACAATCGGCCATCTGCACGGGCGCAAGATGTCCGGCCGGCAGCTCACTGATCGTCCAGTAGATGTCGATCGCCTTGATGACCTCGACGAATTTCCTGTAGTCCACCGGCTTGACGATGTACCCGGCGGTGCTGAGCTGATAGCTGTTCACGATGTCACGGTCTTCTCTCGACGTCGTGAGCACGACGACCGGGATTCTCCGCAGAACGGGGTCAGCCTTGGCCACCTTCAGGAATTCGACGCCGTTCATCCTGGGCATGTTCAGATCCAGCAGAATCACGCAGGGCTTCGGGTTCTCCTCGTTCCCGAGGTACTCCAGCGCCTCCTCTCCGTTCGTCGCATGGACCAACGGATTGCTCAGCTTGAGGTCTCGAAACGCTCGACGGACGGTCATCGCGTCGACCGCGTCATCTTCGACCAACAGTACAGACTTAGCATTCCTCATGCGTCATCGTCTCCTTGCCCTTGGGTAGAGTGAAGAAGAACGTGCTGCCTTGCCCCGGTTGCGATTCGACGCCGACGCGTCCGGCGTGCATCTGCACGATCTTCTTCACGACGGCCAGACCGATGCCGGTGCTATCCTGGCCCGCGGCGGGCCGGAGCGTCTGGAACATCTGCCAGAGCCGGTCGAAGTCCTTCGACTCGATGCCGACGCCGTTGTCGGCGACGGTGAACTTCCAGAACTCGCTCTCCTCGACCGCAGCGATCCGAATCTCGCCTCGCGGCTTGTCCATGTACTTGACCGCGTTGCTGAGGAGATTCTGGAACACCTGGGTGAGCGAGACTCTCTCGCAGAGCACCACAGGAAGCGGACGCTCGACCTGGATTCGAATGTGTTCCGGCGGGGCAATCTGCTCGATGGCTTCCGCGACCACCTGGTTCGTATCGACGCTCTCGACGAGCCGGTCGCCGTGCCCGACTTCGGCGTAGCGGAGAATCCCGTCGATCAGGCGGATCATCCGGACCACCCGCTCTCGCAGGAGATCCAGGTTCTCCCGTCCCCGGTCGTCGATCTGGTCCGCACAATCGTGAGCGACCCATTCGGCCAGCGTGGCGATCCCACGCAGCGGCGCCTTGAGGTCGTGGGCCGCCACATGGGCAAAATCGCGGAGCTCCTGGTTGGACTGCTCCAGGTTCCGGATCGTGTCCTGGAGGTCCCGATTGAGACCCTCCAACAGAATCTCCGCTCGCTTGCGCTCGGTGACATCATGGAGCAGAACGACCAGGCCGCGGACCCCGGCCTTCTTGTGAACCACCGACGCGCTGCATTCCAGGAACAGTAGTTCGCCCTGCTTGTTCGTGATCGACAGGCTCAGGGGTTCCCGTGTGCCCAGGAGCACCTGCTGGAAATGGGTCATGAACCGGGGGACATCTCCCCCGTCCAGGAGACCCAGCTCAATGAAGTGCTTTCCGACCGTCTCGTCCTTCGTCTGCTGGAGGATCTCCAGCATCGTCTTGTTGACGTCGAGCACATGCCCCACCTCGTCCAGGTAGGCGATGCCTTCGTGCGCCTCCTCGAAGATGACCTTGAATTTCTCTTCGCTCTCCTTGAGCACCTCTTCCGCCTTCTTGCGGTCGGAGATGTCCCGGGCGATCCCAAGGACCACGTTCTTGCCTTCTATTCGCACGGGATAGGTGCGAATTTCGACGTACACCAGGGTGCCGTCCTTGCGGCACAGGCGGAACTCAACGGGTCCCACCGGGTGCCCGAGCGCATTCTTGGCGAGATACCCGGCCGCCCGTGGCAGTTGCCTCCTCGAGAGCAGGTCCAGCTTCAGGAAGCTCTTGCCGATCAGCTCCCCCCGCGGACAGCCGATGAGCTGCTCGGCGGCCCTGTTGCCGTCGAGGAACGTGCCCATCAGGTCGGAAAGGTAGTAGGCATCCGGCGCATATTCGAACAGGACGTGCAGACGCTCCTGCAGGTTCGTCAGTTGCTCCTGTGCCCGCTCCCATTGGGAGATGTCAGCCTCGCTGCCGATGATCTGCGTCTCGCATGTTGCAGGTGCCCGGCGCAGGGTCTCGGCCCGGCCTTGCTGCCAGGTGACGAGAATCAGCGGTCGCCCGTCCGCTCCGGCCCCCAGCAAACCCGCGTGCGCCTGCATCGTGGGACGGGACCCACCGGGCCCCGGCGGGCCGAGTCGGACTTCTCCGGCCGCACAACCTGTGCGGACCGCGTCGTCGAGCAATGGGCGAAGCTCGTCGCACCCGGCGCCCGAGCCGCCTCCCTGACGTTCGCCGGAGCCAGGCTCTCCGTGCATCATCTCCTGCAGGCGACGGTTGGCGTACAGCGTGCAGCCATCCGACGCCATCACGGCAGCGGGCAGCGGGACTGCGTCCGCGACGACTCTCGTCCAGTCCGACCCATCCGTCCGACGATCCAGACAATCAGCGATCACTTGTTCTCGGCCTTCACCCATGTGCGCATATCCCCTTCGACGCTGGATGGTCAATTGTTGCTCTGCATTCCACCCGCTGTGTAACCCGACAGACAAACAGACTCCGGGACTGAAGAACCCTGGCCGGCGACCTGGCAACTCCGAGGGAACGTGAACAGGAACGTAGTGCCCCGGCCCACCTCGGAAGTCACCCAGATTCGTCCGCCGTACATCTCGACGATCTTCTTGACCAGCGCCAGGCCGACACCGGTGCTCTCGAACTCATCCCGCGGCGAGAGCGTCTGGAAGAGACGGAAGATCCGGTCGAAGTACTTCGCCTCGATCCCCGGCCCGTTGTCCGCGACGCTGAACCGCCAGAATTCGCCGTCCTCGATGCAATCGACCCGGATCTCCCCTTGCGGCTTGTCCACGAACTTCACTGCATTGGTCAGCAGGTTCTGGAACACCTGAGAGATCCGTGTCCGCTCGCATTGGAGCACGGGCAATTGGGGTGCGACCGTAACACGGATGTGCTCGGGTGGAACGATCGCGTCGAGAATCCCCGCCAGCAGTGGGTTCAGGTCCACCTTCTCCGTTTCTTCCGTGATCCGTCCCACACGAGAATACTGCAGAACGCCGTCGATAAGATTGTGCATCCGGGCGACGCGGCTTTGGAGCAGGTCGAGCTGCTCCTTCGCATCGTCTCCGAGCTTGTCCGCGTAGTCGGTGCACAGCCATTCCGTAATGAGCTTGATGCCGCGAAGCGGAGCCTTCAGGTCGTGCGAGACGATGTAGGCAAAATGGGTCAGCTCCTCGTTGATCTCAGCGACCCTGTGCAGCAGCGCCGCCCGTTTCCTCTCCGCCGTGTGTTTCTCCGTGATGTCGCGAAAACTCCACACGCGCCCGACGATCTGATCGCCCATCCGCTGGGGTTTCGAGTAGTACTCCACCACGCGACCATCCTTGAATTCGACGATGTCGTGGCCGTCCCGCTCGCGGTGCGCGTACAACTCGCGGACCTTCTTGATGAACGCCTCCGGATTACGCAATCGAGGCGTCGCCTCGGCCAGAGCCAAATCGTCGTCGCACGTGTCGAGAACGGCGCCGGGCAACTTCCACAGATCCTGGAACTGCTTATTGAACTCCTTGATCCTGCCCAAACCATCCACGACGAGCAGGCCGTCCGCGGTGGCCTCCAGTGCCGCTTCGAGCAGCGAAAGCGATTCGTTGGCGTCGGCCTCGGCCTGCGTGAGCTTGGAGATGTCCACGAAGCTCTCGACCAGGTACTCGCGCCCTTGCCACGTCAGCGGCGCCACGCTCTTCAGGATCGGGGCATAGACCCCGTCGCTTCTCAACAGAACCCGTTCCGATCGATCCACCGTCTGGCCCAGATCGGTGATCGGGCAGCTCCCCTTCTGGGCAGGACAGACAAACTGGTGACAGGTTCTGCCGATGATCCGGTCCTTGGGCAGGCCGATGGCTGCCACCGCAGCGGGGTTCACATCGACGATGTGATGCGTCTCGCGGTCGATGATGAGCACGCCGGCGAGCATGCTGTCCAGCACATCCTGCAGGCGACGCTCCTTCTCGCGCAGAGCCAGCTCGATCTGCGCACGCTCCCTGCTATCCTGGATCAGCCGTTCGTTGGCGGCCATGAGATCGACGATTCGGTCCGACGAACCGGTGCCCGCTTCGCCGCACGCCCGATGAAGCTGCTCCTTGAGTCGGCAGCCGCGTTCGACTTCCGCGCGGAGGGCGGCATCCGTTTCGTTGAGCCGGGTCATCAGCTCTTCCACACGAGCATGAGCCCGTGCGGCGTCCTGCACCTGTTCCCTCAGTCGCGCGTTCTCCTCCATGAGCAGCCGGTTTTTGCATTCCGGCGATGATGCGTCCATGCCATCATGGCAGAACTGAATGCAGCCGATTTCCTCTGACATCGCCCTGATCCTTTCCTGTCAATTCAAACTCACACGGTCGGGATTGAGAACCTGCTTCCCCACCGCCGGTTCGCGCTTGGGCAGCGTGAAGTAGAACGTGGTCCCTTCTCCCACGTTCGATTCGACCCAGATGCTCCCTCCGCACAGCTCGATGATCTTCTTGACGATCGCCAGGCCGATGCCGGTGCTCTCCCGTTCGTCGCGAGGCGCCAGCGTCTGGAACATTTGGAAGATCTTCTCGAAGTACTTCGCGTCGATGCCGGGACCGTTGTCGGCAATGGAGAATCTCCAGAATCCCAACTGTTCCGAGCAACCGATCTCGATTCGTCCCTGGGACTTGTCCATGTACTTGATGGCGTTGTCGATCAAGTTGCGGAAGACCTGCCCCACACGGACCTTCTCGCAAGCGACGACCGGCAACGGCCCCTGGAGCACCACCTCGATGTGCCCGGGCGGATCCAGCAGAGCAATCACTTCCGGAATGTAACGGTTCAGATCCACCGCCTCCTGGCGGCTGGCCACGCGGCCGATCTCCGAGTAGTGCAGGATGCCGTCGATCAACTCGGAGAGTCGGGAGACACGACCCTTAAGCAGGCCCAGTTGCTGACGACCCTGCTCGTCGAAGCGGTCGGCGTAATCCGAGGCGATCCAGTCGGTGAGCGTCCCGATTCCACGCAAGGGCGCCTTGAGGTCGTGGGCCGCGACGTAGGCGAAATCCTGGAGCTCTTTGTTCGAGCGGCGCAGGTCTTGTACGGTCTCGGCCAGATGCTCGTTGGCCCTCGCCAGGGCCCGTTCGAGCTTGCGGCGTTCATTCGACTCCATTTGCAGCGCGATCATGTCCGCAACCGAGGCGGCAAAGTCCTGTTCCTCCAACGACCACTCGCGCACGGGGCCGACGTGATCGAAACTCATCACGCCCAGCGACTTGGCGTGCAGGCGGATGGGCACATCCATCATGGAGGTGATTCCCAGTGGTTTAAAGTAGTTCTCGGTGAGGGTCTGGGTACGAGGGTCTTCCCGTGCGTTGTTGGCGGCGAGAATGCGGCTGTTCTCGATCGCGTCGAAATACGCCGGGTAATCGGCCACGCGCAGTCGCAGGTCGGCGCTGCGGTTGGCTCCGCTGAGCGTATAGAGCTGCTCGCAAACCAGTTCGGAGGACTGCTCGTAGAAAAACCAGATGCTGACCTGTTCGACCCGGAGAGTTTTGGCGGCCTCCTCGGTGGCCATCTTCATCGTCGCCTGGAGGTCGCCCTTGATTTCCTTGGCGAGACGCAGCAGCGTTCTCTGGTGGCTGACCAGGGCTTCGGTCCGCTGCATGAGGACCTGCTCGGCCTGCTTGCGGAAGGCGATCTCCCGGACGAGGTTCCTGTTCGCTGCGGTCAGTTCGGCCGTCCTTTCCTGGACCCGGCCCTCCAGCCGCTCGTTGGCATCGACGAGTGCAGCGTCCCGCTGCTCGATCTGTTCGAGCATCTCGTTGAAGGCGTCGATCAGCAGGCCGACCTCGTCGCTGCCATGCCGCTCGGCCCGCATCGAGTATTGGCGCTTTCCGGAGACGAGGCGCGCCACGTCGGCCAGGTGAAGGATGGGACGCGAGATCACCCGCTGAAGCCTGGAAGAGACGATATACGCCGCCACCGAGGCGAGGAGCAAGATGCCGAGAATCACGATGACGCTGCGACGGAGTCTCGTATACATGAAATCGAGACTCTGCCGCACGCAGACGCTGCCGATCCGCTCCTCGTCGAGACATATGGGCTGAACGAGCGTGAGAAAGCCCTTGGCGAACACAGGATGATCCTTCAACTCGCCGGCCGAGGGGATTGCGGCCTCGGTCGCGTCCTGCACGTAGGCCGCGAGCAGCTCCCCCTCGGCGGTGTACACGCAGGCAGTCACAATGGACGGGACCGCTTCGACCGTTCGGAGGATTTCGCCGGCATCGGTCGCGTCGCCGAAAGTGACCGCGGCCTTGCAGTTGTCCGCCAGGATGTTCGCGTGCGTCGTCAGGTCCCGGACCGTGCCGCGACGGAGAATCGTCCATTCCCAGGCGGCAAAGACGCCGCCCGTCAGCGTCAGCGCGGCGATACACGTAAGCATGACCATCGCAATCAGCTTCTGCTTCAGCGACAGGTCACGCGCGTGTATCCGCATCACGCGTCTGATATCATGGACGTCCGGCTCCACCCGGGGATTCCTCCGCGTTTTGGGACTCCAGTTGATCGTGCTCGATCGTTCTGACAGCCAACCGCAGGAGACTGGACCGAATCGTCAGCTTGCTACGGGCAGCCGCCGCCAAATTGATCTCGAATCGGACTTTCTTCTCCTCGATCAGCAGGTTGATCATGCCTCCGGCTTCCAGAAAGTGCTGGACATCCGCCACCGTGAGGATGTCGCTCTCCCGCAAATGCGGGAGGATCCTCGACAGAAACACTTTCTCGGACGGGCACAAGAACAACACATGACACGCCTTGATCCGATCAAGGTCGGGGTGCCGCTCCGGGATCTTCTTGTCCTTGTCGGCCAGTCCCTCGAAGCCCTTGAACCAGCGGACGACAATCGCCCGATCCCCGATCTTCTTCTCTTTGAATTCCTCGAAGGCGATCCGGGACGGCGGCACACCCAGCACACCGATCACCAGGGGGTGGTTCGGGTCCGTTTCCTCCGTCTTCTTCCCCTGGGGGGGACTGAATCGGCCGCCTTCGACGAACTTGAGGAAGTTGTATACGAACGCCGCCTTGATTCGATATTCTCGGTCTATGGTGTCGTCGGCGTGCAGAACGCGGCCGCACGACACGACGATCAGCATCGCCATGAAGAGCCGGAGCCAACGTCTCGGTGTGACGCTGCTCAGTACGTTATGACCAGCAGATCGATCCATAGCCTGAGTCATTTATCTCTGCCGGCCCGCTTGGAGCCGATAAATCAACCATAACGCAATCCCCGATGATCGGACTCCCCGTAATGCCGAATCCACTGCAAGTTGGGTGCATAGATATCGAGCAGCTCGAACAGACTGCGGGCGCCGGACGCACGGATCCGGTCCTGGGTGATCGTGGTCATGGCCGCGGGCGCCAAGCGGGCGCTCCTTCCCGTGAGGGACGTCGCCGACTCGATCTCCAAGTCCATCAACTGTTCGATCGACATCTCGAGAGAATCCTCTTGGGCCGTCGGTTGGCGTAAACCCGCTTGCCCCTCCGCCAGTGCGCGCCCCGAGTCCAGCGTATTCCACGAGAGCCACACGATATGGAGGAGAACCCATCTGGCATTCACGACCATGACCCTTTTCAACACAAACCGAGCCGCACACAACCGTCCGGCTCCCTCTGTCGGCACAACGACCCATGGACCGTGGTCCCATCGTGAACCGCCGCGCTTCAGACGGCCCGCCGGCAGTCGCCGGACGGACCGACGAACCATCGTCATTGCTATCGTCCAGTTTCCACCCCGGATGGAGCGACCTGGGCGAGAACCCGCAACCGGGGCTTTCTTCCGGGCTCGCCGTCAAACAGGAACAATCTGTATCGGACGTTGGAGGCCGTCAGAACCGATAGGTCAGACCGACCCGGAACGTCCGTCCATCCTGTTCGATCGTGTCCTGAGCGCTCCCTGCGAAGCTCGGGAACGCATAGTCCACATCGAAGAGGTTATATACACTGGCAGCGATCTCCAGCCGCTTCGAGACGCTGATATAGGTCAGCGTCAGATTCGTCAGCATGAAGTCGTCCGCATGATCGCCGGCGACGGTCTTGACCTCGCTCTCATAGAGAAACTCCAGTCCTGCGAAGAGCCGCTCCGCCACGAGCGGCTGAATGAAACTCAGTTTCGCCAAGTGCTTCGGCGAGTTCACCGGTGTCTCGTCGGTGGTTTCGTCCTCGGCCTCGACGTACGAGTAGCTGGTACGGGCTTGCAGGCCCCCTGCCCACCGGCCGCGCAGCGCCAGCTCGATCCCGCTGGCCTGCACCTCGCCGCGATTCTCAAAGACGAGCCATCCGTCTGCAGGATCGACGACTGTGTCGAGCAGGTCTTCCAGGACATAGTGGAATCCGCAGGCCGATGCGAGGAGATGGCGGGTGAGCTGCTGATCGACGACCGCTTCGTACGTCCGGATTCTCCCGGGTTCCAGCTCGTTGGCCGCCTTCTGACCCAACGCTTCGTTTTCATAGTACAGCTCATAGGCCGACGGCGCACGAAACGCCTGGCCGTAGAGAAGCTTCAGCGTGGTCCGGTCGCACAGGTCGTAGATCAGTCCCAGGCGCGGGCTCGTGGCGCCGCCGCAGGTCTCGTACTCATCATGCCGGACACTCCCGATGAAGGTGAGCTTCTCCAGCAGTTTCACCTCGTCCTGGAGGTAGATGCCCCAACTGCGGTTGTCCTCGGAGTAGTCCAGCAGAACCAGATCGTCCAGCCACAGGGTCTGGTCCTGTTGGTACTCGTAGCGAAACTCCGTGCCGACAGTCATGGTATGCCCTTCGATCGGGCTGCCCGTCAGGCCGAACTCGGCCTCCCACCAGCGTCCGGTCCAGGCATTGCCGCTGATGGCGACGACGGGCTCCTCGGCGCCCGGCGCCAAGTCCAGCGCGTTGCGCAGGTCCGTATCGCCCTGGCAGTAGGCCAGGCGGACCTTGGCAGTGTACTGTTCGGACAGCTCGCGCGTCCAGGTCAGGCCGGCCAGCGTTCCTTCGCTGAGGACCCGCGTGCGGGAGTCGCCGAAGGCGGTGTTCGCCATGGTCACGGGAATGCCCTTGTCGCGTTTGGCGTGGATCAGATCGAACGAGAAGTCGCCCCAGGACAGCGTGCCGGCGACGTTGGTCGTTTCTTCGTCGTCGTTCTCCACCCAACCATCGTTGGTCTGCGGCGTGTCGAATCCCCTGTAGTACAGCGAGGGACCATCGCTGGAGTACGTGCTCGCGGACAACAGCAGGTCCACGTCCTTGCGGAGGAGCTTGCCATAGGTGACCCGACCCTTCTGGGCATCGAAACTGCCCGTCTGGCCGTTCAGTTCGAAGCCGTCGATATCGCTGCCTCGCTTGCTGATCACGTTGACGATGGCCAGCACCGCGTTGCTGCCGTAGAGCGAGGAGCCCGGGCCGCGAATGATCTCGACCCGGTCGATCAGCTCGACATCCAGCGGGAATTCCGTGCCGCTGGGCGGGGCGCCCAAAACGCTGTCGTTCATCTTGTGACCGTCGATCAGGACGAGGATTCGCGTGTCGAAGTCGCCCGGCCTGCGGAACCCTCGGGTCCCCACGTTGTGGGCCATCCGGTCGTAGTTCGCATAGAAGCCGGGGGCGCTCTGGAGGATGTCCGCCAGGGTGCGATAGCCGCACTTGCGGATTTCGTCGGCGGTCACCACGGTGGCCGACGCGGGCGCTTCCTCAAGTCGCTGAGCGCGTTTGGAGGCGCCGTACACCGTGTCGATGCGAAGGTCCATCAACTCCTCAATGGACATCTCGAAGAGGTTCTCGTCCCCCACCGCCCGGCTTCGGTCGCCGGACGGCGGACCGTCTCCACCGGCCCATGCCGGCGCAGTGAGTCCAGGGAGCAAAACCAGAATCGACAAGATCCTACCGGCAGTCACAACCACCCCATGTATGTCGTTGCGAGAACGACGGTCACACATCGCCGCAGAACCACCTGCGGCCACAAGCTCATATCGTCCGGTTCTCGATCCGAATCCAGTGCAAAAAGCACGGAGCTGGACTGGCGGGTCCATGCGTGTGATGCCGGGAGGAGCAAGGCCTTGGACGGGCCAGGATTATCGGAAATCGCCAGAGGTCAGAACCGGTAGGTCAATCCGACCCAGAACGTCCGTCCATCCTGCTCGATCGTATCCTGGACGTGCCCGCCGAAACCCGGGAACGCGTACTCGACGTCGAGGAGGTTGTATATGCCGGCAGCGATTTCCAGTCGCTTCGAGGCGCTCACATACGTCAAGGTGAGGTTCGTCAGCGTGAAGTCGTCGGCGTAGTCGCCATCGAGCGTCTTGGCTTCGCTGTCATAGAGGACCTCCAGCCCGGCGAAGAGTCGCTCCGGCACCAGTGGCTTGAGAAGATGCAATTTCACCAGGTGCTTCGGCGAGTTCACCAGGGCCTTGTCGGCGGTCTCATCCCGAGACTCGACGTAGGAGTAGCTCACAGTGGACTGTACACCCGTCTGCCACCGACCTCGCAGCGTCAACTCGACGCCCTGGGCCTGCACTTCGCCGACATTCTGGAACACGAGCAGTCCGTCCGTCGGGTCCAGGTGTTGATCGATCAAGTCCTCCATGACGTAGTAGAACCCGCCGGCGGTTGCCAGGAGATTCCGATTGATCTGCTGTTCGACGATCGCTTCATACGTCCGAATCGTCTCGGGCTCCAGGTCCTCAGGCGCCTTCTGGCTGTCCCCCCCGTCCTGGTAGTACAACTCATAGGCGGACGGCGCTCGAAACGCCTGCCCGTAGAGGAGCTTCAACGTGGTCCGGTCCCACGGGTCGTAGATCAGACCCAACCGCGGACTCGTGGCGCCGCCGAACGTGCGGTACGCGTCATGGCGCACGCCTCCGACAAAGGTCAGTTCCTCCAGTAGCTTCACCTCATCCTGGGCATAGAGGCCCCAGTTGCGACTGTGCCGGGAGTCGTCGAGGTAGATTTCCTCATCGCTCCAATTGGTCTGGTCCTGTCGGGCATTGTAGCGGAACTCCGCGCCGGCGGTCACGGTGTGTCCCTCGACCGGGCTGCCGGTCATCTCGAGCTCGCTCTCCCACCAGCGGCCTCTCCAGGAATCGCCGTTGATGGCTATGTCAGGGTCCTCGCCTTCCTCCGCGTAGTCCACGGCGTATCGTCCATCGTAGTCGAAGTGGCCGTAGGCGAGACGAGCCTGCACCGTGTACCGTTCGAGCAATTCGCAGGCCCAGATCAGACCGACCATCGTCCCATCGCTGGCGACCCGCGTTCGGGCGTCGCCGAACACCGTGCCGTAGGGCGCCGTGGGGATGCCTTTATCGCGTTCTCCGTGGATCAGCATGAGGGAAAGATCGCCCCAGGAGGCCTTGGCGAAGACACGATCACACTGGTCGTCGTCGTTCTCCACCCAGCCGTGATTCGTCTGAGGCGTGTCGAACTCGCTGAAATGCAGCGCCGGACCGTCGCTGGAATACGTGCTCGCGGAGAGCAGCAGCTCGACCTTCTTCCCGAGGAGCTTGCCATAGGTGACCCGGCCCTTCTGGCTGTGGAAGCTGCCCGTGTGGCCGGCCAGTTCGAGCCCCTTGATATCGCTGCCTCGCTTGGTAATCACGTTGACGACCGCCAGCAACGCGTTGCTGCCGTAGAGCGAGGAGCCCGGACCTCGGATGATCTCGACTCTCTCGATCAGCTCCACATCCAGCGGGAATTCGACGCCGACAGGAGGGGCGTCTGCGACACTCTCGTTGATCCTGTGGCCATCGATCAGAACGAGGATTCGCGTGTCGAAATCGCCCGGCCTGCCGAACCCGCGAGCGCCCACGTACTGATAGGTCCGGTCGTAGTAGAGGTAGAAACCGGGAGCGCTCCGCAGGATTTCGCCCAGTGTGCGATACCCATACCTGCGGATTTCCTCTGCGGTCATGATGGTGACCGACGCGGGCGCATCATCAAGCCGTTGTACGTGTTTCGAGGCGCCATACACCGTATCGATACGAACGTCCATGAGTTCCTCAATGGACATCTCGAAGAGGTCCGCATCCTCCACCGCCTGACTACTCGCGTCGGCGGACGACGGACCGTCCGCGCCGACTCGCGCCGATGCGCTCAGCCAGAACAACAAGACCACAATGCACAGAGTTCTCTTGGCGGTCACGGCCGATCCACATGTCTTTCGAACAGTCACGTATCGCCGCAAGACCATCTGCGGCCCCGGTTCCTATCGTCCTTTCTCAGGCCGGAATAGAGAAGGCACGGTACGAAACTGGATTCCGGGCCTCTCTGCACGAGGCCGGACGATTCAACGTCCGAGATGGACAAGGATTACCGATAGTCCCGACGGTCAGAACCGATAGGTCAGACCCACTCGGAACGTCCGTCCGTCTTGGACGATCATATCCTGGGCATGTTCGCCGAAGCCGGGGTATGCGTAGTCCACATCGAGGAGGTTGTACACGCTGGCGGCGATCTCCAGTCGTTTCGAACGACTCACGTAGGTCAACGTGAGATTCGTCAGCGTGAAATCGTCGGTGTAGTCGCCGGACAGGGTTTTGGCTTTGCTGTCGTAGAGGATTTCCAGGCCGGCAAAGAGCCGCTCGGGCACAACGGGCATCAGCAGATTCAGCTTCGCCAGATGCTTGGGCGAATCGACGAGGGTCTCCTCGGTGCCCTGATCCTCCGCTTCCACATAGGAGTAGCTCACGCGGGATTGCAGGCCGCAATCCCACCGTCCGAGCAGCGTCAACTCGGCGCCCGTGGCCTGGACCTCCCCGAGATTCTTGAACACCAGCAACCCGTCCTCCGGGTTCATGTACTGGTCGATGAGATTCTCCATGACGTAGCGGAAGCAGCCGATGGTTGCGCGGAGATTGCGGTTGAGCTGCCGTTCGAGGATCACCTCGTATGTGTCGATCTGTTCGGAATCCAGATCAATGGCGGCTTTCTGTGTAGAGCCTCCATCGTGGTAGTACAGTTCATAGGCATTCGGCGCACGGAACGCCTGGCCGTAGAGGAGCTTCAATGTCGTGTCCTCGAACGGATCGTAGATCAGCGCCAGACGCGGGTTCGTGGCGCCGCCAAATGTGCTGTACTCGTCGTGACGGACGCCGCCGACGAGCTTCAGTTTCTCGAACAACTGGAATTCGTCCTGGACGTACACCCCCCAGTTGTCGCTGTGTCTGGAGTCGTCCAGATAGACCACTTCGTCCCAGCAGGCCTGATCCTGGCGGGCATTGTAGCGGATCTCCGTACCCACGGTGATCGTGTGCTCATCGACCGGGCTGGCGGTCAATTGCAGTTCCCCCTCCCACCAGCGGCCCTTCCAGTAGTCCCTGGTGACGACGGTGTAGGGGTCGTCGTCCTCCTCCGCGTAGTCGTAGACGTACTGTCCGTCGTAGTTGGAGTGACCGTAAGACGCGCGAGCAAGCACGGCGTATCGTTCAGTCAGGGCACGGGTCCAGGTCAGACCCGCCACCGTCGAATCGTCCCAGACCCTTGTCCGCCGGTCTCTGAAAACGGTCTCCCAGGGCGCCGTCGGAATGCCCTTCTCGCGCCCGGTGTGGGCCAGCAGAAACGAAAGGTCGCCCCAGGATACATGGGCAACGAGGTTGTCGAACTGATCGTCGTCGTTGTACACGCGACCGTCGCACGTCTCCGGGCTGTCGAACTCCTGGTAGTACAGTTCCGGGCCATCGCTGTTGTATGTGCTGGCCGACAACAACAACTCAATACCCCGGTCGAAGCGGTCGCCGTAGGTAACTCGGGCCTTCTGCGTATCGAAGCTGCCGGTCTGACCGGCCAGTTCCAGCCCGTTGACGTCTCGCCCTCGCTTGGTGATGACGTTGATCACGGCAAGCACGGCGTTGCTGCCGTAGAGCGCCGACCCGGGGCCGCGGATGATCTCCACCCTCTCGATCAGGTCCGTATCCAACAGGAAGTCGGTGCCAAACGTCGGTGCGTCCCCGACATTGTTGTTGATCCGGTGGCCGTCGATCAACAGGAGGATCCGCGTGTCATAGTCCCCCGGCCGGCGGAACCCTCGGATCCCCATGTAGCTGTAGCTTCGGTCGTAGTTGCCGTAAAGACCGGGAGCGCTTCGCAGGATCTCCGCAAGGGTGCGCCAGCCATATCGGCGGATTTCCTCGGCGGTGATGATCGTAACCGACGCAGGAGCCTTGGCAACCGTCTCCACGTGTTTCGATGCGCCGTACACCGTATCCACGCGAACATCCATCAGGTCTTCAATAGACAGATCAAAGAGGTCCGCTGTGCTCCCGTTCGAGTCGACGGGCACGCGATCCTCGAGGTCAGCCCATGACAGGACGTCCAGCCAGAGCAACAAGATCACGATCCACAGGATCTTCCCGGCAACCACATTAACTCCGCGCATCAATTCCAAGTGCAATCACCCGTCGTCACGAAACCGACCGGGTGCGAAGGTCATATCGTCCAATTTCCAGGGCGAGTCGAACAAGACATGGCAGGATCGATTGCCGCGACGCGGATTCCTTGTTCGACTGGAAGTGCTTTGAGCTTGACAGTTTGCCCATCCTCATCATACTATCGCTCTTATCGTGGGCGGGCCCCGGCAGGCAGGTTGCATTGTCTCAGGGTGGCTGCCATGCAATCATAATCGCCTGTTGCGACGTACGGGAATACACGACCGCGCGACGGAAGGAACGTACTGAGTCTCGATCTATGTCAAGGGGCATCGCCATCCTGGGTTCCACCGGATCGATCGGGCGAAACGCACTTCGCGTAATCGAGGCGCTGGGGCCGGAGTATCGAATTATAGGACTCAGTGCTCACCGCAACGTGGAGCTTCTGGCGCAGCAGGTCCGCAGGTACCGGCCCAGATATGTCGCGGTGACGAGCCGGGAGCACGCCGGGCTGTTCCAAACCCTTGTGGATGGCGACGAGTTGGAGACTCTCTCCGGCCCGGCCAGTCTCACCGAACTCGTGCAATGTGATGAAGTCGATACCGTGCTTACAGCGGTGGTGGGCGCCGCCGGACTGCCCTCGGCCCTCGCGGCCGCGCGGACCGGCAAACGACTGGCGATCGCCAACAAGGAACCGCTCGTCGTCGCCGGCGAGTTGCTGACTCGCACGGCCAAGGAGCACGGCAGCACCCTGCTGCCGGTGGACAGCGAGCATTCGGCGGTCTTTCAGGCCCTGCAATCCGGTTCGACCCACGAGGTGCACCGAATTCTCCTGACCGGCTCCGGCGGGCCATTCCGCGGAGCGAACCTCAGCGATCTTGAGAGCGTAACTCCAGAGCAGGCCCTCTCGCATCCGATCTGGAGCATGGGACCGAAGATCACCATCGATTCGGCCACCATGATGAACAAGGCCCTGGAGATCATCGAGGCCCGATGGCTGTTCGACGTGTCGGTGGACAAGATCGACGTCTTGATCCATCCGGAGTCGATCATACACTCGCTGGTAGAGTTCGTGGACGGGTCGGTCATCGCGCAGCTTGGCGAGCCGGACATGTGTCTGCCGATACAGTACGCGTTAACCTATCCGCAGCGGGTGCCCGGCGTGTCGAAACGTCTTCGATTGGAGGAAATCGGCCAGCTTCACTTCGAAAAACCTGATTCTCGGACCTTCCGCACGCTGCCGCTCGCTTATGAAGTGGCGCGAGCGGGCGGCACCGCGGCAGCGGTCTTCAACGCTGCCAATGAGACCGCGGTCGAGGAGTTCCTGGCCGGCAGGATCCGATTCCTGCAAATCGTCGAGCTGGTCGAGCATTGTCTCGACCACCACAGTGTCCGTCAGACGATGTCGCTCGATGAGCTGCTCGAAGCCGATGCCTGGGCGAGAAGAGAAGTCAAGGGCAGGTTGCTCGTTGGCCGATGAACCGGTGCGAACGGGGTTTGCCGTTCGTCGATCAGAAGTGAGAAACCGTCAATTATCGGAGTGCCTGGATGTCGCAAACGACGAAGTCATGGACGAAATGGGCCAATGCGGCCTTTTGGGCCGTCGTCCTGGGGGTGGTGGTCTACGCAATCGCCCGCAACATCGGAGTGGTCAGCAACGTTCTCGTGGTTCTGCTGGGCTTCGGCGCCGTCGTGCTCGTGCACGAGTTCGGCCATTTCATCACTGCCAAGCTGGGCGGAATCAAGGTCGAAGCCTTCTCCATTTGCATGCCTCCCACGCTGCTGGGAATTCGTAAGGCCAAGTCCGGGTTCAAGCTCCGCATCCTGCCGACCTTCTTTCGCCAACAGGAGGAAGAACCCGCCGAGGAACAGGAGCAAGCGACGGAGTATCGCCTCGGGCTGTTCCCGTTCGGCGGCTACGTCAAACTCCTGGGCCAGGAAGACACCGGACCGGTCAAACAGATGGACGATCCTCGGTCGTTCGCAAACAAGCCGGTGCCGATCCGGATGGCGGTCATTGCCGCCGGGGTGGTTTTCAACGTCATCAGTGCGGCCATCATCTTCATGGTCGTATTCCTGGTCGGGATCAGACTCACGCCGCCGGTGGTCGGTGGCGTCATCCCCAGATCGCCGGCTGCGGAAGCGGGTCTGCAACCCGGCGACGAGTTCGTCGAGATCAACGGCAAAAGCCGGGGCCTGGATTTCAGCGATATCGGCATTGCCGCGGCGTTATCGGGCTCTGATGAGAGGGTCCCGGTGACCATTCGACGTACGGACAACTCCCTGGCCGAAATCACACTCGTTGCCAGAGGTCTCGGGCGATCGTTCCGTGAGTTCGGGGTCCTCGACCCGCTGAGCCTGTCGATTTCACAGATCTCCGAGCCGAATGTGCTTCGCGAACGCACCGGCTTGTTGCCCGGAGACCGCATCGTGGCGGTCAACGGAAACGCGGTGGAACACTACTGGCAGTTCGACCAGGTCGTCGCCGAGACCCTGACGCCGACGGTCCGGATCACCGTCGAGCGAAAGACCGGCGACCGCGTCGAGAGCATAGAGACCAGTCTGCCGCTCGACTGGGCTGCAGCCGAGAACGGCGAGGTGCCCACCGAAGCGGACCTCGGGAACATCTACTCTCTGGTTCCGCGCCTTCGCGTCATGGGCGTCAGCGAAGAGAAAGACCTCCGCTCGTCACAGGACGACACGAAACATCTGAGACCGGGTGATATCATCATCGCGGCCGGAGAAAGCGAATACCCCACGTACCGAGAGTTGCGTGAGATCACGACAAACCACGAGGGCCGGTCGCTGGCGCTCACCGTGCTGCGGGCGGACGCCAACGGCGTGGAACAGCCGCTCACGGTGACCGTCAAACCGCGCAAGCCCCCGGGCGAGGACCGGGTCATCATCGGTTTTGCGCCGGTTCTGGACGCCCGGCACGCCATCGTAGCCAAGGCCATACCGACCGAGGGCAACCCGACCGGCCTGGATATTCCCCGCGGAGCAAGAATCGTCAGCGTCAACGGCAAATCCGTGTCGAGCTTCTTCGACATCATCGCGGAAGTCGAGCGATGGCAAGGGCAGCCGGTCACCCTGCAATACCAGGTGGACGGCGAGGTCGAAGGGGGAGTGACCTTGCCGACGGAGCAGGGCAAGCTGACGGCATCGGTGAAATCCCTGCTGGCCGAAACGGTGCCTTTCAAGCCGCTCGAACGGCTCTATCAGGCGCAGAATCCGATCGACGCCGTGACGATGGGTTACCGCAGGACCCTGGGATTCATCGCCCAGACCTATGTCACGCTGGCCCGTCTGCTCAAGGGGCTGATCGGCCCGGACAACCTCATGGGCCCGTTGGGGATCATCACACTGAGCTATCGGATCGTCGCCCAGCAGCCCATGGTGTACTACGCCTACTTCCTCGGGCTGATCAGCGCGACCATTGCGGTCGTCAACTTCCTGCCGCTGCCGCCTTTCGACGGCGGGCTGATCGTGCTGATGCTCATCGAGAAGATCAAAGGCTCGGCCCTGACGGAGCGGACGCAGGGCATCGTCGCCTATGCAGGCTGGCTCTTCGTGCTGGCGCTGCTGGTTTATGTCACTTTCAACGACATCTTCCGCAGTTTTTTCAACAGCTAAGCAGGGGTCGCTGCCGATAAAACCTACCAGTGCACGAGGTATACAGAAAGCACGGATTCTATGGGACCT
>JAXDBU010000004.1:0-20381 GCA_034678485.1 Sedimentisphaerales bacterium
ATGCCGCTGGAGACGATGAAATGTTTGTCGCCCAGCCAGGCGTTCAGGTCGCCCGGATAGGGCTCGAACGACACCTCGCCGGTCAGGCCAAGCGTCTGAACCATGTGGTGCGTGTATTGTTCGAGCATGGGATTCTCGAAATCACCACAGAAGAACAGCCGATAAGTCCCGTCGAGATAATGCAGCTTCTGCATACACTGGAGGAGGAAGGCCGGATTGGATTCCATCGACAGCCGACCCATGCACGCGAGGTTCTTGCCGCGACTGCGCTGCTGAAACGCGTATCGCGTCGTGTCAATTCCGTTTGGCACGACCACCAGGCGCGTCCGATTTCGAATGTCGGGCACCCACTTCAGCAACGCCTCCTCTACAGCCGAACTGCCGATCTGAACTAGTATATCCACATTCTCCCAGCGAACGAGCCGCACCCAGTCGCCGCGGACGTGCGAGCATCGCAGACTGACGAGGATCTTGACCGGCGCGGGCGATTGCAGCGCCTCGACCACGATCGGACCGCCTCCGTCAAACCAGGCGATGTCACACCACTGCATCAGACGCGACAGTTCCTCGGGGGTGCGGCCCGCGTAGAACTCCGTCTGGAACCGCTCCTGGGCGAATGCCCACGCCTCCTCCAGAGCGCTGTCCATGCCCTCTCCGACCCGGAACAGCGCGATTTTCGGACGTTTACTTTGAATCACTCTCAGAATCGGATTGAGCACCTCCTGCTCGGGCCATCGGTTGCGGGATCGCAGCAAGACCTCGACAGCCAAGCCTTTCTTGCCCTGATCGAGCAACATCGAGGCGACGCGGTTCAGCACCTCAATGTTGAGAATGTCCATCCGCTCCATCGTCTCCAACAGGGAAACGGCCTGACTGGCCATGCCCGCCCCAAGGTATGCCTCCACGAGATTCCACACAATTTCGCCGCTGTCGGCCTGAAGCTTGTGGGCCTTGACCAGATGGGCGATGGCATCCTCAAAGCGGCCCAGGCAATGCAGTATCGCACCGGCGTCGTTCAGGGCTTGGGCATCCTGCGGAGCGGTCCGCAAGTGCTCTTGAATGCAGCCCAACGCTGCTTCGTAATTCTCAGCCTCGGCCAGTTCCAGCCCACGCTGGTAGGCACTCACACCCGTCTGTACCGTCATTGGTATAGCTCCCTTCTGACAACACAATAGATCACGACACTCCCGCAAAGTGTGCAAATCGCGTGCCGCCGTGAAGAAACGGGATTTATTTGGCGCCGCGCCTTCCGCAAGGGAGCGACTGGACAGAAATCAGACGCCGGCGTCTGCAAAACGACCACGAATGAGCCCCCAGAGAATGCCCGTGTTAGCTAATGTAGTCCAACAACGACATGCTCATTAGGTTGCCTGCAACCGACAGCGACATCTGGTAGAGGATCTGGCGCCGCGAAAGATCGATGGATATCTGCGCAATATCCGCTTCTTGGAGCCCATTGGCCTCATCCTCTGTGTCAAATTGCATATTTTCAATAGTGTCGTTGAGGGTGCTGAGAAACCCGATCTTGGATCCCGTAGAAACGTCGGCCTGTACCAGGAGGCTTCGCACCTCCTCTACGGCAGCGACGCATTCGTTCACGTAGCCGAGGAGGTCCTGTTTGGAGAGCCCCCGGTCGTTGACCAGTATGTCTCGCAGACTGATCAGTGTATTGAAAACATCGTAGGTCCCGGGCACCCGAACCAATTCGGAGCCGGTGGCGGTAATCTGCGTGGTATCGACATAGAGAACGCGGCCCGTGCGCGAATCTGTCACCGCCTGGTTGGGATCCCCCCCGGCCGGCACCGTTACAAACGTCGCCCCTTCATCGATTGATATCTGGTAATTGCTCCCGTCGTGCTCGACCGTGAGCCAGACGTCCCCACGAACATTGGAGGTGCCGGTGCCGTTCCGTGCCCCCGTGCTGCCGAGAAAAACCGGATCATGGCGTTGGTCGGTTCGAAAGACGTCGTCTCCGACTCGAAACGCCTCAATATCCACCGCCGGGGCCACGTCGACACGTCGGGCTTCTTCGCTACCCTGATAGGTCACGCCAACGATCTGCCCCCCTTCGTATTCCACCGCGTAGGGCGGAATGCTCGTGTTGCTTCCGGAGAACAGATACTGGTTGGCATGCTTGGCGTTGGCCAAGGAGACCAGAGATTTGAGCGTATTGTTGATCGTCTCGGCGATTCTCTTCTGCCCCTCCTCATCATAGATTCCGCCGACGATCTGCGTTAAAACCGTCCGGGTGTCCGCCAGTCCGGATGCCATGTCTTCGATGATGGTCGAGGAGATCTCCAGCGTGCTCATCAGGTCTTTGATGTTCTCCGTGTAGCCCGTCAGGGACCGATCCTGCGTATGCAGACCGAGAATCCGGTAGGCCTGCGAAGGACTGTCGGACGCACGATTGACCCGATTGCCCGTGGCAGACTGCTCCTGCAGCTCGGTAATCGCCCTGGCATGGAGAGACAAGGCGTAGCTGACGTTGTCGTATATCCTGGTCAAGGAGCCGCTCATAACCACCTCACAATCGTTTCCATCGCGTTTCCGGGTCTGCTACGGCGCAGGTCTCCGACCCGATCCGAGTGCGGTCGGGCGCATCAAACAACCTCCATCAGGGCTGTGATCATCGTTTGCAGGCTGGTGAAGTATTTGGCGATCGCTTGGAACATCTTCTCGAAAATGATCAACTGCGCCGCCTCGTCGTTGATGTTCACGCCGCTGATGTCACTCTGCTGCCCTTTCAGGTCCTCGATCACCGCTTCAATGTGTTCCTGTCGCGACTGTTTCAGCGCCACTTCCTGTCCGAGGTTCGCCGTCGTGCGCTGGTAATACTCGTTGGGGGTCATGCCGCCGAGGCTGTCGACCGCCTCGTCGTGCACTCCGGACATCCGAAGGGCGGCCCCGTTGTCGCTCAAGTCGCCTCCAAGTGCCGTGGCAATCCGATCCGGGTCTTCAATCAGGCGCGCGCAAACCTCCATATCCGAAGCCGTCGTACCTGAGAGAAACGTATTCATACCCACGGCGGCCAGGAAGCCCGTGGTGTCCGTGGTCTGGAAAACCTCGACTTCGAAACGGTCCCCGTCGTTGAGGTCCCCCGTGCTGACGGCGATCTTGACTCCATTGGTCATTTCGATCACGTCGCCGGCGGCGTAGCCGCTTCCAATGTTCAGCGTGGTGACAACGTCGCCGTTGGCGGCCGTGACCGTCAAGCGAAGAGCACCGTTTCCGACCGCACCGCTGCCGTCGACCGTAAAGGTGAGCGTCTCGTTCGAGTCCTCGTTGTAGATGCCCGAGATGGCAATTGCCGGCGGCGCGGCGGCCGTCAGATTGCTGGCCGTCGGTTCCGGCAGAAGCGCCGGGGTGAAGTCGAACTCATATCCGAGATCGGATGCGATATGGAGCCTCGAGAAACCCACCGATGCCGTCAAGCCGTCAATCGCATCGACCTTGGCGGCAATCGAATCCAGGGTGTCGGGGGAGGCGCCGGACAGGTTCACGTCCACCGCGTGTCTCGTGATCTCGCCGGTTTCCGTGTTGGTCACCCGGATATAGAACGTTCCATCGGTGATCGGCGGCTCGATCTCGTTCAGATCGTTGCTGCCCATGGTCCATCCATCCAGTTCCGTGAAGGACCCCTCGATCCCTACTCCTTGAACGTGATAGGCATTGATCTGGCTGACGATGCCTCTGGCCAGCGTGTCGAGGTCTTCCTCCAGGCTTGGCAGCAGCTCGTTCCTGAGCGACAGTAGTCCTCCCAGACGTCCTCCTTGCACGGCGAGGCCGTACCCTTCGCTTCCTGCGGCGTGCAGCGCCAGTGATCCGTCGCTCTGTAGACTGACGGAGACCTCCAGAGGAATCGCCCCCGTGACCACCGGGAGCCCGCCGATGGAAACATCGACACCGCCGTATTCCCGGGTCTGAGTCTCAATCCCCGTCAACTGAGCCAGCTCGACGATCCTCTGATCCCGGTTATCGCGCAGGTTGTTGGCCTGTCCCCCGTTGATTTCCACAGCCCGGATCTTGCCGTTCAGCTCGGCAATCTGCGTCGTCAGCAAGTTGATGGAGTCGGCGACATTCTGCGCTTCGAGCACCATCTGGTCTTCCAGGCTGGCCAGAGAGCTGCCTAATCGTCGAAACTCCGCGGTCAACACCTCGGCAGAGCTGACGACCTGGTTGCGCCAGGTCTGTTCCAGTGGATTTGCCGCCAAGCCGTGCAACGCATCGAAGAAGGCGTCCAACGTCTCATTCAGTCCGCCGCTTTCGGCGAACTCCCCCAAGCTGGTCTCTACGGAGCTTAGAATGGACAACTCCTGGGAGATCTGCCCGTACGAGGACCCCTGGGCGGTAATCTCTCGCTCCAGAAGCCCGTTGATCAAACGCGTGACCCCGACCACGTCCACGCCCGCACCGACAGCTGCACGCCCGGTCTGCGTCGTATCCGCTGGGCGGAGCTCGATGCGTTGTCGGTGGTAGCCTTCGGTTGATGCGTTGGCGATGTTGTTGCCGATCACCTCCATCGCCGCATACACCGCGTTCAGACCACTAAGTCCAATCGAATAATTCTCCATGGTTTGATCCTGGACCGCGAGTCCGCAAGGTGCGCAACCCCGCGGATTCACGTTCACCTTCGCCGCTAATAATGTAGGTTCACCAGATTCGCATCCGCCTGGCGGCTCACCGCCCCCTGGGCATTGTACGTGGTCTTGCCTTTGACATTGAGTCCGAAAAGCACGTGCATCAGTGTGCGATTGAAGCGAGCGCAGTCCGCCACCAGTGCGGTCGTGAGCGCATATTCTCGCTTCAGCTGGGCAATCAGCGATTGGAGGCGCACTTGGCGGTCCGCCACGGCCTGTCGGCGGGGACCGGAAAGCATGCGTTTCAGAGTCGACAGCGTCAACCCGCGGATATCGCATCCCAGTTCGGTGGCCAGTTCCTTTCGGATTCCTTCGCGCCTCTGGTCACCGACGGCACGAGATTCGGCCTCATGACGCAGATCGTGCAAAAGCTGTTCCAGAGCCACATCGTCCCGCTTGATAATCAGACTGCGCAGCACATCCAGTCGAGACAAGGTACTCTCGCTGTTCCGGATATCCTCGTCCAGAGCCGTTAACAAGGCATCCACCTTGGTTTCTACCAAACTCGATATCATACTCACAGTTCCTGATTCACCGATCCGCTGCTCGCTTCGGCACCTTCCATCGCCTTGAATTGCTGGTAGAGGTCCTGCCACAAGCCGAACCCTCCTTTGTTCGCCACATCCTGGGCCAGATACGACCAGAACATGCCGTGGACCTGGTCGGCGGCGACATCCTCGTCGAAGCCGGAATCCTCGATGGAGTTCTTGACCTCCTCGAACAGCTTGGTCAGGAGAACCGATTCGAAATCCTTGGCCAGTTGCTTCTTCTCTTCGTCGGAGGCTCTGCGGATTGCATCCGCATCCATGCCTTCGATCGGGTCGGATGCAGCGGACGCGACCTGGCGAAGGGCCGCCGGCGGCACCGCCAGAGGTAGTGCGATCGATTCGATGCTGTCCATCTCGGTTTCCTTACATGATCACCAGCTTGGCCTGCAGGGCGCCCGCCTCTTTCAGCGCGTTGAAGATCGCAATCAAATCGCGAGGCGACGCCCCGATGGCGTTCAATGCCTTCGCCAACTCGGACACGGTCACAGCCCGCTCCACCGGAATCAGGTAGGCGTTCTGTTCCTCCACACCGACCATCGTCTCCGGGATGACCTGGGTGGAACCGGCCTCGGAGAAGGGAGCCATCGGTTGCGAAACTTGGGCCGTCTCCTTGACTTTCACCACGAGACTGCCCTGGGAGATCGCCACCGACGAGATGCTGACGCTTTCGCCGACCACGATCGTGCCGGTTCGCTCGTTGATCACCACCGTCGCAGGCATGTCCACCGTAACCTCTTTCTGCATGATCTCGTCGAGGAAGGCGATGACGGCCTTCTGCGCGACCTCGGCCGGGACCATCACCTTGATGCTGGCGGCGTCCAGGACGACCGCGCTGTCGACGTACGACTGATTGATGATCTCGCTGATGCGCTGAGCCGTCGAGAAATCGTTGTTGCGCAGACTGAACGTGATGAAGCGCCGGCCTGCCACCTGCTCGATGAAACTGGCCAGTTCCGATTTCTCCACGATCGCCCCACCGGGGATGCGCCCGACCGTCTGATGGTTCTTCGACAGCGAGGCCTGGTTGCCCGCCACGGACCAGCCGCCGAGTGAAATGCCTCCCTGGGCAACCGCATAGACCTGCCCGTCCAGGCCTTTCAGTAAGGTCGGGAACAGCATGGCCCCTTGCAGGCTCTTGGCATTACCCAGCGCCGAGACGTCCACATCGATGCGCATTCCCTCCCGATCGAAAGGCCCGAGTTCGGCGGTTACCATCACCACCGCGATGTTGCCTCCGGTCAATTCGCTCGGCGACAGCACCAATCCCGACTCTCGGAGGATGTTCGTCAGCATCTGTCGCGACAAGAGTCCGGTGTCGCCAGTGCCGGCCAGGCCGATCACGAGTCCGACTCCCGTTAAAGGGTTGCCTCGCACACCGTGAATCTCGACGATGTCCTTGATGCGTTCGGCGCGGACGGGGATGCAGACCATCACGAGCAGCAGAAGCAGCACCGTCGAGCAGGTCTTCCGCACTGTTTGGGCCGAATGTCGCGATCTCCCGGCCCAAACAACCGAGCGATGTCTGCTCATGGATTCCATCGTTGCATTTCTCCAAAGAGGCACCAGGGCTTCGTCCCTCGCGGTCTTACCATGGCCAGAGGACGTCGAAGACCCGGCCGAGCCATCCTGGCCTCGTGTAGGGGGCCGATACACCGCTGTTCTGGCTGACGATTCGGAAATTCGCGACCTGTTCGCTCTTGACGCTATTGTCGAAGGCAATGTCGCTGGGGCGAACGATGCCGCTGACTTCGATCGTCTGAATGTCGCCCGCGATGTTCCGGTCACGCGTCCCGATCACCACCAGATTCCCGTTGGGCAGGATGTCCACGACCACCACGCTGACCCGGTCTTCGAAGCTCCGTTCGTCCTTGAGATCCGCTTTGCTTTTCAGTTCGTTGGCTGTCGAGGCGCTCATCGTGAAACCGGGGATGCTGGGCAGAAGGTGATCGATATTTAGTTCACCGTTGAAGTCGCTGGAACGGTCCGTCTGTTTCTGAAGGTCCCGTTTGGCCTTGTTATCCACCTTGCTGTCTTCGACGATCTTGATCGTCAGCACGTCGCCGATGTTGCGCGCCACGTCGTCGGCGTACACCGTCCTCATGTTCGCGTCGCACCTGGCCCAGATCGAGCCGGCCTGGAGCGTTTCTACGGTGCCGAAAACCAGCGCCATCGCCAGCCATAGTGTCGTCTTCTTCATTCGTCTTCCTTCCACATTAGGGTCGGGCCTGTGAAATGCGCCCGCGATCCATCCTCGGCCTTAGAGGGCCGGTTCCACCGAACCGTCGGGCATGATCTTGCAGACGATGATCCTCGACGAGTCGGCGTTTCGCACCTTGACGAGTTCGCCCATTCGGCCATCCTGAAGCGAGGTGCCCATGGCGGTGACCAGGATGCCGGGACGCTTCATGCGGATGAGCACCGTTTCGTTTCGTCGCACCTGCACCGATGTCGGCGCAGCGCTGAGCGTGCTGTCACGAATCTCGGCCCCGGCGGCAATGGTGCGCGTGGCCACCAGTCCGTACGGGGGTTTCCATCCGGACGGCTCCGGCTGGTCCGACACGACCGCTTCGACCGTCACGTTGTCCGGCGTCAGGGCCGTCCCTTCGGCAATCTCCACCGTCGCAACGACACGATGCGTCCGGTACTTCAGACGGAACGAAACGTCGCGCGTCCCCATGTCCCGGCCGTCGGCCGTCACCTGCACGCGCACAGTCACGTGACCGCGAACCACGCCGCGAACCAACTGGGGTTTCAACTGCACATCCTGGGGTCGTTCCGAGAGAACGAGGTCTTTCGGCCGGGTAACCGCGAGGATCTCACACGCCGAATGCGAGCCGGCCCACTGCTGAAGGAACTGCCGTCCGATCTCGACGAAGTCCTCCACCGCGATGATCTGCTGCTGGCGGCGCACGGTCACGGAATCGGCGCCGGTCAGACGCACCTGATCGGCTCCAATGCCGCAGGTGGCCAGGCGACTGAGGATGGTGGGACGATCCAGAACCAGTTTCTGGCCCGGCGCCGAGAGTCGACCCAGGAGCACCTGGCGGGCCTTGGCGACGACCGGCGCCGATCCACGGATCACGCTGATCTGTTCGAGGCTCAACTGGTTGCCGTCCACCGTCACCTCGCGGGGCAGGTGGACTTGCAGACATATTTCGTCGGGCGCATCGTCGTCTGCCAACGTCGTGGCGCTCGTGACGACGCCGAGCGGCAGCAGGCCCGCCGCCAGCCCAACCAGAAAGAAGACCCTACGCGTCATCACTGGCTCCCGTTAAAAAACGTTGTTGGTGTTGCGCAGCATTTCGTCACCGGCCTTGATGGCACGCGAGTTGATTTCGTAGGCACGCTGGGCCGTAATCAGGTTCACCAGCTCGTTGACCATGTGCACGTTCGATTTCTCCAGAAAGCCGGACTGAATCGCCCCGAAACCGTCCTGTCCGGGAATGCCCACGACGGCATCTCCGCTGGCATCCGTTGGCGCGTACAGATTGTCTCCCTGGCTTTGCAGGCCCGACGGATTAGGAAAACGGGCCAACTGGATTTGGCCGACGACGGAGCGGACGCCCGCTTGGTCTGTGACATTGATGCCTCCGTCGGGGCCGATGTCCACTGCAGCAGCCTCGGTGGGAATCGTCAGGGCTGGCTCAATCGTATAGCCGGTCATGCTGACGACCTGTCCATTGGCGTTGACCTGCAACGACCCGTCGCGGCTGTAGCGGATGTCCCCGTTAGGCATCACAACCTGCAAGAAGCCGTCGCCGCGAATGGCAATGTCCATGTTCCGTCCGGTATTGCGGAACTCGCCCAGACTGAAGATCTTCAGCGTCGAGGCCACGCGGACTCCACTGCCGATCTCCAGACCGGTCGGAGCATTGATGCCCGGCGCCACTTCCGTACCGGCCTCTTTCTGCCGGGCATACAGTAGATCCTGGAACTCGATTTGGCTCTGCTTGAAGCCGGTGGTGTTGACGTTCGCCAGGTTGTTGGCGATCACATCCACCAGCATCTGCTGGGCCATCATCCCCGTAGAGGCCGTGGAGAAGGCTTTTAGCATGTGCGACTCTCCTTGTCTCGACACCGGATCGGCGGGACCGCCCTACCCCATGGCCACGCTGATCACGCTGTTCGTCGTATCCTTTTTGATGCTCAGCAATCGCATATTCGCTTCGTACATCCGCGAGACCATGATCATGCCGACCAACTCATCGACAATCTCCACGTTGGACGCTTCCTGGTACCCCTGCTTGACCACCACATCCTCGACGTCCCTGGGCGGCACATCCTGCGGGGCCCGAAAGCAACAGAATCCGACCGTTTCGAGCTGGTCTTCCTTTCCCGCAAAATCCACGATTCGGAACTGCCCGATCAAGGCGCCATCCGCACTGATCCGTCCACCCTGACTGACAGTGACCTGTGAAATGTCGGTCGTCGTGGGAATGGCCAAAGGACCGCTGGCACCGGCCAATGACCGCCCTTCGGAATCTACGATCTGTCCGTTCTGATTGGCGCGAAATACGCCGTGCCGCGTGTACAGCGGTCCGTCCGGAGTCTCGATGACGAAGAACCCTTTTCCATAGAGCGCCACGTCCAGGGTCCGCCCCGTCTCGACCAGATTGCCCTGTGAGAAATCCAAAGCGGTCGCGGCCGCGTCTTGCTGATCGTCCAGCATGCTCGAGAACGAGCTGCACCGGCGCTTGTATCCGGCGGTGCTGACGTTGGCGAGGTTGTGCGTGATGATGTCGAACTCTTGCGTCAACGCCTCGAGGCTCGCACTGACTTGGGTTGAGACATCGGCCATACTACACCTCCTGCACCACCGCTGCGCCGGCAGCCGCGACCGTCGCGATTTCGGTCCTCACACCGTCGGCATCGTTCTGTGCACCGGCCCTGGAGACAATCACATTCGTCATGCGCACCAGTTCGTCAATCTCGGATTCGTTCAGTCCCGAAAGCTCGACGGCGATCGAGACGCCCGTGCTGGTGACACGGCTGTGCCTGACTTGGCCCACGTCTTCCACGATGTATGTCTCGTCGACGGCGAGTTCGCTGCCGGCCCCGGCGACACCCGTCGGCCGGAACACAACCAAGACCCTCTCGCCCGGACGGATCTGCATCGGGACCTCGATCCGAAGTCCCGGGCCTGCCAGTTCCGTGACCACCCCCTGAACAAACGCCGGCGCGCCGATCCCGATGTCCATCGGGATCCGATCGCCGCCGGCACCGTAGCGAGCGCCTCGTGCCGACCCCTGCGTGCCCGGCCCCCCCCTCTTGGTAAAAGGAAAACAGGCCACCAGCGCGGGCATCGTCACCGCAACGCGATGGAAACGCCGGCGGTTCACGAACCGCACATTATCGGTGTGGTTGAGGACAACCCTGGTTTCACTACAGGTCACGGCGGCCGCGTCGAATTCCCAGACGCACACGCCAAACGCGTATCGCACGCACCAGAGATCGTCGGCGCACGTCTCCAACGGCGCGTCCAACTCCAAGGCCAGTTCAAGATCGTCGTTGCGCACCACTTCGGCCCGCATTGGGACACCGGCATGACGCTGGCGACATGCCACTTCTACTGCCTTGCCGACCGGAATGTCACGGCTGCTGGGCCTGCGAGAGATGCCGATCCCGCGGGGCGACCGCAGCGCCCGGAAGCCGAGCTTTTCCCGAAGATAGGCCACTTCCGTCTTCAGCTGCTCGTTCTCGTCGGCCGTTCGTGTGCGAACGCACTCCGCCAGAAGTTTGGTAGCGCCTCGATCGAACGCATCGACCGTTGTGAAGATGTCATGGCTGCGTCCCAAACCGCTTCGCATGACGATCGCCAGCAGAATCTGTCGCTCGCGTCCACTCAGTCCTCGCCGGACGGCATTCTCGGCGAACAGCTCCCGCGTCGAGCTCTGACTTTGCGCTCTGCGACGGCGACTGATCCCCCACAACAGCAAGATCAAGACCACCAGCGTCGCTACCGCGGTCAGGATGAATCCGTATCGTAATGCATATGGTGACGGACCGTCGCTTAACCGGCGCGCTGCCGACCAAGGCTCGATCGAATTCAGTGTCCGTATCACGGCTTGGCTCGTGCTCCATAGCAAGTCACTGACGATCATCTCAATTCCTCATCGGCCCATCACGTAGCCGGCGACTGTCACTATCGAATCAGGTTTGCCAGCTCACGAAGAATTTCATTGGCCACGGTGATCGTTCGCGCGTTCGCCTGAAATCCGTTCTGGGCCTGGATTAGCGTCACGAACTCGGTCGCCACATCGGCGTTCGATTTCTCCAGCGCTCCCCCGTGAATGGAGCCGGCTCCGGCGGTCATCGCTTGCGCGATCACTGGGGAACCCGAGTTCACCGACGGACGATAATACCCGTTGCCGGCGTTTTCCAGCCCGGCGGCGTTCTTGAACAAACCAACCGCTAGCACGGCCAGGTCTTTCTTGATCCCATTGCTGAAGCTGCCGATGAGCACACCTTCATTGTTGATCGCTACCGCCGACAAGCTGCCGGCTTCGTAGCCGTCCTGCTCGCGTGCCACCGCCGTCGAGTTGCCCGCAAACTGGGTCAGCCCGTCGAATGATCCGATCGTGCCGAGGTTGAATTCGATCGTCTGCGGATGATCCGCGTCATGCCCGAACGCCATGGTGAACTGCGAGGCCATGCCTTCGGGAATTCCGTTGAATGCGCCGGTCTGGGCATCGAAGCTGATTCCCTCAATGCGCCGGCTGTCCAGATCGATGGACGCGACGTCCCCGGTTACGGACGTCAGGACCATGTCCCAGGTGTTGACGGTGTCGGTCCGCACGAAGGCGGCAGACATAACGTGCTTGCCGCCCTGCGAGTCGTACACGGCGATGTTGACCCCCTTGACTTCGTCGCCGCCCACCGTCTTCAATTCGAAGTAGCCGGGCAACTCCAGCGTGCCGTCGCCGCTGTAGGACATGGTGATGTCCGATCGACTGTAGCCGGTGGCGTTGTCCGTGATGCAGATGTGTCCATCGACCAGGGACGCCGTCGCGCCGTTGAGCACGTTGGTATTGAGGTGGGTGATCAAATCATCTAGCGTGGTGCCGACGCTGACCGTGAAGTCCAGGGCGGCTCCGCTGAACGCCGTGCCGTCGGGATAGTACCCTTCGAAGCTGATTGTTCCCGTCTCACCATCGCCCAGTCGGCCTCCCTCGCCCGAGCCTCCTGAAAACTGATCGAGTTGAGCGATCTCCGTGGTATTGATCGCATCGCCGTTCCCATACGTGAATTCCGACGAAGACATCAACACTTGCGCCGCGGGGGTGCCCGTAGCATCGGAGCTGAGGTTGCCGCTGACGATGATCTCGGAGGTTTGGTTGGCTCCGAGGGCCGCGTCGTAGGGGACTCGGATGCTGCTGCTGCCCGGGACCTGGAATCCGTCGGCCTCCCCGACAGGCCCCGTTCGCTGGACGCGATACCCCGTAGACGGGGCGACCAGATACCCTGCCTCATCCACGCCGAACGTGCCGGCCCGTGTGTACAGGGCGCGCGTGCCGTCACTGACCACAAAATAGCCAGCTCCTTCCAGCGCCACATCGAGCGGGTTGCCCGTGTTCACGATACTGCCCTGGACCATGTTAGGAGAAATGCTCGAGATACCAACACCATTTCCCATCTGTTGCGGATTGGTTCCACCAATCCGGTCCGTGGGCTGCGACGCTTGCTGGAGGGTCACGCCGAGCAGCTCGGAGAACGTGATCTGGCTAGCCTTGAATGCCGTCGAGTTGAGGTTGGCCAGGTTGTTGCCGGCCACGTCCAACATCTTCTGATGGGCCTGGAGTCCCGTCACCCCAGACGACAACGCATAACTCATCGCACTGCTCTCCTACTACTGAAAACGCCGATTGTCTCGTTAGTCTCGAACCGAAAGCACATCCGCCAGACTGACCTGGTGATCGCCGACGATCAACTCGATCGCGCCGTCGTCGAGAACCACCTCCTCCACTTCTCCTGTCTGGGTCTCCTGCGTCCCGTCGTCGGCCGTCGTCGCAAACGATACGTCCTTGCCGATCAGGGAACTGGCGTATCCCTGCTGGAGGGACGTCAGCACCTGGCTGAAGGAGCTGTTCATGCTCTCCAGTTGCTGGAGCTGCGAGAACTGCGCCAGTTGTGCCGCCATGTCCTGATTGTCCATCGGTTCCAGCGGGTTCTGATTCTGCAACTGCGTGACCAGCAGCGTCATGAAGTTCATCTGCAAGTCGCTGGCCGACGTGACGGTACCCGTGGTACTCATGTGCGTTCCCTTCGATACAAACCATTGCGTCCCCCGGCCGCTTCGTTTCTGCGTGACACGCATCCACGTCGGCCGACGGTCCGTGGCCAAGCTTTGCAATTGTCGTGCCACAGACGCCCCGCGCTTCCGTTCGCCAGCGTGCGCGGGGATCGTACCTCGCGTCCAAACAGGCACTTAGGCGTCGGGAATGTTTTCTTGCAGGCGAGAACCGGTCGGGCCGGGACGCGGCGGAAGGCGACGAATCTTCCTGCAATCCAGAGAATCCTGCCTGCGGCGCAGCGCCGGAAAAAAATACGGATGGATGATTTCTATTCGCCGATCCCGCGAGAATTTCCGCGTCCCATAAGAATTATCGGATGAGTCCTATATGGGCGCGCGATCGCACCGCGTCGGCAGCCCGGCCGAAACGTGTCCTATAAAACACGGAGATCACCCCTGCCGCGTGCGGCTCGCTCCTGACGTGACATGGATACCCGTCCAATAAAAATTAAAGTTGTCGGAAATCGGCAGTCGATGGGGTCGGTATCGTGCAGGAACGGATGCAACACGACACCAGAAACGACTCAGTGACATCGGGGTGGTATGAGCGTACTTCGAAGAATCGCGGTCATCAGCAGAGACTCTCACATTCACAGCCTGGCCCAGGAAGTGGCCCACGAGGTGTTCGTCGCGGACGACCTGTCCGAGGCCGGTGACATGATCGAAACGGTAACGCCCGATCTGACGTTGTTCGACGGGACGGTCCCTCCGAGTCACATCCGCTGCTTCCTGGACCGCATCGGTCTTCGGATCCATCCGGTGCCGGTGACCGTCGTGGCGATGATGGCCCCCTCGTCCTTCTCCGAGATGGAATACGAACGGGCCGGCGTTTCCCACTATCTCGTCGGCATGGAGGATTGCCGGCGTCTGCACGAGATCGCCGCCGGCCTCCGAGGGGCGGCGCGGCCCGGCGAGCCCACCGACGGCGTCCGACACGAAGACTACTTCCTCAACGAGTATGCCGAGACCATCGCGATGGTCGGAAAGAGTCCCGCGGTGCGCGAGGCCCTGCGAATGATCGAACTGGTCGCGGACAGCCAGTGCAACCCCGTGCTCATCCTGGGCGAAACCGGCACGGGCAAGGAGGTCGCCGCCAGCGCGATCCATGTACGCCGGCATCCCCAGGAACCTTTCGTCGCGATCAACTGCGCGGCGCTGACTGCCACACTGCTCGAAAGCGAGCTGTTCGGACACGTCAAAGGGGCGTTCACCGGCGCCGACCGCGACAAGACGGGCCTGCTCGAACAAGCCGGCGCCGGCACGCTGTTTCTCGATGAGATCAGCGAGATGCCGCTCGAACTCCAGGCCAAGCTCCTCCACGTGCTTCAGGAGCGGACCTTCCGCAAGGTCGGAGGTGTCAAGGACCTGACCTGCCATGCCACGATCATTGCATCGAGCAACCGCAACCTGAAGAAGGACGTCCGAGAAAACCGTTTTCGTCAGGACCTGTACTATCGTCTCAACATCTGCCCGATCGTGCTGGCGCCGCTGAGGTCACCGCAGCGACGCGAAGACATTCGCCTTCTGGCCCAGTACTTCCTGGCCCGCTCGAACATCCGTGGAACGCTAAGCAACAAGGTGACTGCGATCACGCAGATGGCCCTCGAATCGCTGTGCCGGCATGAATGGCCCGGAAACGTGCGCGAACTGCGCAACGTGATCGAACGGGCGATCCTGCTGGAGAAGACGGACAAAATCGGCCTTAACAGCATTGTTATCGAGCCTGCGGACGGCGAAGAGCCTTCGCCCGGCCTGTTGGGCGAACGGGCCCGCGACTTCTCGCTGGAGAAGGCCGAACGCGAACTGATCGCCCGCGCCCTGCACGAGACGGGCTGGCAGAAGACCCAGGCGGCCTCTCTTCTGGGCATCACACGTGCGACGCTGTACGCCAAGGTCAAGCAATACAACATCCAGAAGCAGACCCGCCAGGCGAGCGAGGTTTGCCTTGCCGCCTCCGAGCCGGCCGAGTCGGACGTGGTTGCGGTTGGTTAGCCGCCGCATCCGGCGCCGGCCCGTCCGGCCTGCCGCATTTGTCCCCGCTACGATCCGACATCACACACTCTCTCCGAAACGCCTCCGCTGGGTCACCGCAACGCCGCTGTCAGAAAATCGGGCGGTCCGTATAGAATCCTGACATCGGCCGGAAACGATGCGCCATAGAAGAAACGCCCTTTCCTCGGCCCCTCCGCCCTCTGCGGGCCGTTCGACCGCTGCCGCCTCCTCGCGACCGTCTCCCTGGCACGCCTGTTGCTATGGTCTCGATATGGTCGTGGGCCATGCTCTGCGAACGCCGAAGACGGTTCGGAGCGTCGCCCGCACTGAGAGAGCTGAACGTTATGCCGATGAAACGGCCACAACTCAATCGCAAGAAGAAGACGCAGGCATCTGATGGTCCATCCGGACCGCTCCACGAGGAGCTCTTTGCGACCCCGGTCAACCAGCCGGAGTACGGCGACATCTTCGCCTCCTTCCTCGACCTCGCCTCAGAGGCCGGGCCCTCCGAGTTTGGCGATCCCCTGGAAAGCCCGCCGACGACGGCGCTGCGTCTGCCTCGTCCACGATTCACCAACGTGCAGAAAGGGCTGTTCGCCGGAATCGTCTTCGTTGCGGCGCTGGTGACCTATGCGGTGCTCCGGATCGTGCCGTCGGCGTCACAGGAACAGGTTCCTGTCCAGCCGGATGCGGCGCAGAACCAGCACACGTCGTTTCAACCGTCCTACACGGACCCGCCGGCGCAGTCGCCGCTCCAGTCTCGTGAACCAAACCCACCGGCGCCTGAACCGGCCGCGACTCCCCCAAGGGCGGAGATCAACCTGCCGACGGTCGAACCGTTGTCTCTGCAGATCGCCAACAAGCTCTATCTGGGCGCCGACTATGAGAGCGCCCTGGCGACGTGCGACAAACTCTACCGGCGTCTTCCTCCCACCGAGGAGCAGCAACCGTTGCGGGACTTCCTGCTGCTTCGCATGGCCTTGTGCAGCCGCAACGCCGGCAACGCGCAGCAAGCCGACAACATGCTCCGAACCGTCTCGCTCAGCCGTTTCCCCGTGCTTCGTGCCCTGGCGCGATACCATCAGAGCACGACGCTGATGGAACGTGAGCGCTACCTGGAGGCGGCCACGCGAGCGTATCAGACCATCGCGCTGGTCGAGGTGGTGGACTACGACCAGAAATGGGTGCGGGCGGTCCAGCGCCAATGCTCCTTCCTGATCTCCGAGGCGTTGACCCGAAGCCTGCTGTCCCTGCGCGACGCCGACGGCGACCTGCCGGCGGAGCTGTGGATGCGGCACCCGGACATCGACCCCTTCGTCAACCTCGACGAAGCCCAACTGAAGGTCTTCCTGACCTCGGGGTCCGAGAAACTCGACGAAGCCCTGCTGGGGCCGCAGATCCGACCGACCGGGGAAAAAGGCCATTGGTCGGTCATCTGCAACGGCGCCCCGATCGAGGAACTGCTGTCGCGGTTCGCCACGAACACGGGCTACAATATCCAGTGGCCGGAGAGCAGCCGGGTGGCTCTGGAGGAGGAGACGCTCCGCCGGCGGCCGGCCTACCTCTATCTGCGATCCGCGACGACGCAGCAGGTGATGACGATTGCGGCCGGCAGCGTCGGTTTGCTGGCCCGAATGGATACGAAGGGCAGTGTCCGCATCGTCGATCCATCCTCTTATATCTCATTGGCGGAACACACCGAACTGCTCGCCGAGGAGTCCGTCTCGCTCTGGCAACGGTTCCTCCTGACCGCCGAAGATGACACCCGGGTCTCCAGCAGCCATTTCGCCCTGGGGCTGCTCTACGCCGCACGCGATCGGACCAACGAGGCGATCGCCGAATACAGGCTGATCGCCAATCGATTCCCGAAGGACGCCCTGGCGCCTCACGCCCTGCTGTGTTCGGGCCGGCTCAAGGTGGCGTTGCGCGACTACGCGGGTGCCCAGGGCGACCTGAAGCAACTGGTGGACCTCTATCCTGAAACCGATCTGGCGGACCGCGCCTGCCTGTATCTGGCCGATGCAACCCTGAAGGCCGGGCTGTACGAGGAGGCGACGAATCTGTACCGCAGGGTGTACAACATGGGCCTGTCGCGCGACACGCAGACGGAATCGGCGCTGGGGGCCGGACAGGGCTTCTACGAGACCGAGCGGTATGAAGATGCGGCCAAGTGGCTGAGCCGCTACGTCACGCTGGCCCAGAACCAGAACCGTCGGGAGTTCCACGCCGCCTGTCTGCTTCTCGGAAAGACCTATCTGGCGCTCGAAAAACCGCAGGAGGCCCACGCCGTGCTGAACCTCGCGCTCAAGGGCGATCTGTCGCAGCAGCAGCACATCGATACTGTCGTCGCTCTGGTTCGCGCCTACATGCAGCAGGGACTCTACGTCGAGGCCTTGAATACGCTCGCGGGCGCCAACGCCTGGCAACTGTCGCAGCAGGAGGCCGTCGAGCTGCTGCTGATTCGCGCAAGGATTCTGCGATCCATCGGCCTCCAGAACAAGGCGATCGCGATCCTCGGAGAGAAAGGGCAGTTCCTTCCCAGCTCCGAGCTTCGAGGCAAGGTGGCGCTGGAACTGGCAAGCTGTTGCGTCGACGCCGGCGATCTGGAGCGGGCCCGCAAGACGCTGAGCGAAACGCTCACCCTGGTCGAGCCCGGGCCGCTGGCCCAGCAGATCGGCTGCGAGCTGGCGCGCATTTGCCTTCGTGTGGGCCAGAGCGGCCAAGCGATCTCGGTCTGCTTGCAGTTGCTCGAACACACGGACGATTCCGCAGAGAAGAGACAGATACAGACGCTGCTGGCGGAGGCATACCGTCAGCAAGAACAATACGACCGGGCGGTCTCGGTGCTGCTGGAGGCCCCGACGGCTTCTTCGAGTTCCGGCGGCGCGCTGCCCAATCCGGGGGTGGGAATATGACCACAGACCGACACGTGCCTCTCGATTGCGGATGGCGGACCGGCACGCTGGCCGCAGCGATCCTCTGCCTGGTCGTGGGATTGCCGCTGGACCCGATCTGGGGACAGGCAATGCCAAAGCCGCCAGCGAACCGCCGCACGGCGAAAGCGCCGGCCCGGCAGAACACCAACCGGCAGACCACGCCGGAGAACAGCGTGACTCCGGAGTATTCCTCGCCGGACGCCGATTACGCGGTAACCGGTCTTCTGAGCCGCACAACGGCGCGAAGCGAGGAAGTCGACGCCAATCTCCCCTGGAGCACCGGCCTGACGCGTCGCCTCTGGGAGAGTCGCATGGCGGCCCCCGATCCGAACGAAGACGCCGAGACGCGGGCCGCCCTGGACGACCTGATCCGTCGCATTCGCACCGTGCGATTCGAAGACAGCTCCCTGGAGCCGGTATTCTCGGCGCCCGCGGAGCCGGCGGTCCCGACCAGTCCGATACCGGTTGTCAGCGCCACACCGACGCCGCAGACGCCGCCAGCCGAGCCCGTCGCCGTTCCTTCAAAGCTGTCCGAACCGCCTAACGCGCTGGCGCCCAAGACCATGAAGAAACTCGAAGACGTGTTGCAGGACCCCAACCAGATCGGCGATCCGCTCGAGATGGCGGAACTGCTGTTCCTCAGCGGACACCGACCCGAGGCCGCAGTCTTCTACGAGCGGGCGCTGGCTCGGATCGCGCCCCACGACTCGTCGAAACAGGACGACCGGGCCTGGATCCTGTTCCAGTTGGCCAACTGCCTGCGCGAGACCGACATGGCCCGCGCCAAGGACCTGTACATGAAGCTCGTGTCGGAGCATCCGGGTTCGGCCTGGACGGAATTGGCCAAGGCGCACGGCCGATTGATCACCTGGTACCAGAGCGCCAAGCCGCAACAACTCATGCCAGGGAAACCGGAATGATGGATACATTCTACGCGCTGACAGGAGACTCGCAGAGTGAGTGACATCGATATCGAAAGCAACCACAGGATCCCGGCCCAGTACGACAGCGTCAACGTGCTGATCGTCGAGGACGACCCGGAGACGGCAAGACTCATGCTCGCGACTCTCGCCCGCAAGGGCGTCCGCGCGCAACTGGCCGGCAACGCCAAAGCCGCCCTGGCCGCGCTCGACAAGAACCGCTGCGACCTGGTCTTTCTCAGCACGTCTCTGGGATACGCCCCCGACCGGTTGGACGGCTTCGAACTGCTGGCGACTATTCGCGCCGCCGCGCCGGAGAGACCGATCGTCATGCTCGCCGGACCGCAGGAACCGTCCGGCGCTGGGAATCGTCCGACCGACGACCATCACCTGCTGCGCCTCGGAACGCAGACCGCGGTCCGGGCCATCCAGGCCGGCTGTCGCGATTTCCTGCTCAAGCCTCTGTCGCAACAGACGATCGAAGGTGTTCTCGAAACCATGCTGCCCAACCGGCGCGTCGCCACCGCCGCGTCGGCCTGCGAAGGGGACCGCTGCCTCTATCAGATCGTCGGATGCAGCGCCCGGCTCGTGCAGACCGTCACGCTGGCCGAACGCATCGCGCCGACTTCCGTGCCCGTCCTCATCAACGGCGAGAGCGGTACCGGCAAAGAGCTGATCAGCATGCTGATCCATCACAACAGCAAGCGGGCCCTGGGACCGTTCGTCCACGTCAACTGCGCCGCCCTCAGTGACACGCTGCTCGAAAGCGAGCTGTTCGGACACGAGAAAGGCGCCTTCACGGGAGCGTACACCCAACGCAAGGGCCGCTTCGAAAGGGCCCACGGCGGCACGCTGCTGCTCGACGAGATCACCGAGACGCCGCCTCAGTTTCAGGCCAAGCTGCTGCGTATCCTCGAGCAGCAGGAATTCGAGCGGGTCGGCGGCAGCGAGAACATCAAGATCAACGTCCGCATCATCAGCACGACCAATCGCGATCTGTTGAGCGAGGTGCAGATGGGGCGTTTCCGCCCGGACCTCTACTATCGGCTCAGCGCCGC
>JAXDBU010000005.1:0-19600 GCA_034678485.1 Sedimentisphaerales bacterium
CCTCGTCCAGGCACACGGAAACACGAGCACACCGCATGCCCGGGCCTGATCGTGTGTGGGCTCCAACCGCGTTGCCGTTTCACTTTCCCCTTTTTCCTATCGGGTGTGCCGGGCCTAATCAAGACTCCGCAGCGACAGGCCGAAGCCGGCCAGCGTCTTCTTGATCTCGTTCAAGCTGGTGACCCCGAAGTTCTTGCAGCCCAGCAGCTCGGCATCCGTCGTGCGAGTCAGCTCGCCCAACGTGCGAAGGTTGAGCTTCTGCAGACATTTCCGGGCCCGCACGGACAACTGGACATCGTCGACGGATTTGTTCATAAGGCCTTTGTCATCGGTCGGGAGCCGCTCGGGAGCAGCTTCCACCTGGAGTTGCTTGTCTTCCAGGGCCTGTCCCAGCCGGAGCCCCTTCTGGTCGAGGATCGCTTTGATCTCCCGCAGGGAGGTCTCGCCGAAGTTCTTGTAGGAAAGCAGTTCCGCCTCGGTGATGTTGAGCAGGTCGCCGAGCGTGCGGATATTCATCTTCCGCAGACAGTTGCGGCTGCGGACGGAGAGTTCGAAGTCGGAGATCGGGGTCTCCAGGATCTGGTTCTTGCGGCTTCGTTTCTTCTCCCGCTCCTCGTCGTAGAACATCGTCTTGGAACTTTCCACGTCCTTGTAGAACAGGGATGCGCGAGGGTGGTTCGGATGTGATTCCAGGACCTTGCCGATGCAACCGCTGGCCTTGTCGAATTCGCCAAGGTCCTCGTAGAGCACCGCGAGATTCAGCAGGGCGCTGATGTAAGTCGGCGAGCTGGAAACCACCTGTTTGTAGTGCTCGATGGCTTGGTCTTCGTGGCCGGACAGATCGTATCGGTAGGCGAGGTGAAACATCGCTCTCTGATGCGTCGGCGCCAGCTCCAGCGCCTTCTTGTAGTTCGCGACCGCCTCATCGTACAGCCCCTGGGCCTCTTGCAGACGGGCGAACTGGTAGTGGTACTCGGCGCTGACGTTCCGAAAGTTGGCGCAGGAATTGATTTCCTTGGCTGCCGCTTCCAGATTGCCGGCGTGCCGGTAGGTAGCCACCTTCTCGAGGCTAATGCTCAAGGCCTCGGCGCCGAGTCCCTTCGCCCGTTGCAGACCGTCGATTGCCTCATCGTATCTTCTGAGCTGGCGAAGGGTGAAGGCCAGGTAGAGGTGCTTCTCCTTGCCGTCCGTTCCCTTCTGCAGCTTGGCGAGTGCTTCGCGGTATCGACCGAGGAGGAACAGGCCGATACCCGCCTGGAGCGAAGTCATCGCCGCATTGCTGCTCAAATTCTGTTCCACTTGCTCGGCGAACCGCACTTGGTTCACTTCGCTGGAGTGCACGAGGAGCGAGAGCGCTCGGATCTCTTCTAACGAGGGCAGTTGTTCCCGAAACAGGTTAATCTGCAACTCGGCAGTCTGTTCCATGGATATCGTCTCCAAAAGGCAACACTTCTGCGGGCACCGCAGTGCCCTGTGATCGTGACGAAAACGGTATTATAGGGGACGTCGCGAGCTTTGCAAGAGGGATTTTGCGCCCCCGTCCTCCGCACCCCTGCCCCTGTGTGCTCAAGGGGCGGACGTCGTCTCCTGTGGGAGCCCTGCCGGGATCAGTTGTCTTGGCTTGACGCGTTCCACCAGGGCAACCCAGTCCTTGTCGGTATCCTCGAGAGGCTGCCCGATGGCGACCTTGCCCGGTCCGGTGACCGAAGCAACAGTCCCTTCCTGCAGGGGGCCGCCTTCCCGTGGATTGAACCACCGGATCTGGAACGTGGCGGAGGTCTGGCCGAGGTCCAGATCCGGAGCTCCCCCCGAGGGCAGATACACGGCGTAGACGTTCCCCGGATCGACCAGGCAATAGTCGTCTTCGGCTGGGGTCAGCTCGTCGTTGGGATCCATCGTTGCGAACGGAAGGCGGCTGTGGAAGAACTCCAGTGCGTATCGCGTCAGGTCCCACATATGGTCCCGACTGTGCCAGCTCTCGCAGTTGAGATCGTTGTGAGAGTAACTGTACCCGAAGTACCACTCGACGCCGGCGCCCCCGGCCATCAGGTTGCCCCACAGATGCTTTGTACGGGCCTCATCGTGCCGGTAGTCATCATTATCGGGCTTCACGCCGGTGTGGGGTGGTCCGATCTCATCGAGGCAGACGAACCATGGTCGTCCGGCTGCGGCGGAACGCCTGACCCAGCACAGTGTCTGCGCATGGGTGTCGTTCGTCTGGAGCGAAGGGCCCTCGAACCACTCGTAGCCCAGGAGCGGTTCATAGACCTGATCGTACTGGCCGGGATACGTGTGGCACACCACCGGGTGGTCGTACGGATCCAGGTCGTGGATGTGCTTGGCGAAGGCCTTCCGCTGCTCCGGCGTGTTTGTGTTCTCCTCCCCCAGGTTCCAGACAATGGCCGGGTGGTGCCCAAATCGGGCGATCAACTCGCGATAATAGAGCTTCCGCTGGCGACCCAAGGCGCCTCGATCGAGTGCCTGGTCGTTCTCCTGTTCCTGTGTGACGACGTGCATCGCGATGCCGAGCCGATCCATGTGCGAGAAGACGATCTCCCACTGGTCCAGCTTGCTGCAATCGAAACGGAACCTCTCGCGAGGCGTGGTCCACATCCAGACGTCTTTGCCGTCGCCTCCGTCGAGGTTGTAGGTAAGGAAGTAGACGCTGTTCATGCCCTGGGAGGCCAGATAGTTCAGTGCGCCGATGATGCCCTTGCCTTTGTCGTTCTTCCAGGTGGGGTCGCCGGGGCGCCAGTCCTCCACATGCGGCTGGTACCTGTGAATGAATTTCTCGCCTGCGGCGTCGCCCGGTCGCGTCAGCGCAGCGGTGTCGAATGTGCCGTCGAAATCCGCGTAGGCGAGGAAGTTCTCCGGACTGTCGGCGCCGCCTTTGATGAAGTACGTCCCTGTGTGGGCAAACTGGAGGTATCGCTGTCCGACGTAGCGGAGCAGCCCGTGCGCACGGAAATCCCAACCGATTTTGTCCGTCTGTCCGACGGTAAAGGACCCGGTCGCCCCGCTGAAGAAGACCGGTTGGCCCGCTGTTGCATTGGGGTCGATGGCGATTCCCGGCGCGTATCGGAAGGAGGCCGTGTACATCCAGACGCCCGGCTCCGGCGGCAGGAAATGGACGCGCCATTTGTTGCCTTCGGTGGCGCCGCTCTGGGCGGCATTGCCGTCGGCGGCGTAGTAGCCCGGCACGATGAACTGCTGGCCGTTCTTGGCGAAGGTGACGTTCAACCGACAGTCGAGGAAGGGGTTCACCTCCGTGGTCTCGCCGAGCACCGGGCCGTCAAATGTCAGCACGACGTTGTGCCACTGCTTCAACTCGCCGGACACGACGGCCTTATCCTTGTGCGGGCCCGTCGCACACCCGCCCGCCAGGATCAGCGACGGGAGAATCGAAAGAACCAAACCATGTGACTTCATGTCAGGGCTCCTCGTAGGTCGCGCCCCGAGCCGGCCGGGGGTACCACGCGACACCATGTCATTGCGGGTGCCTGGCTCTCGGTTCGGACGAACCAGGTCACTCACCGCACCGTTCTGCAGTGCCTGCATGGTATAGGCCCGTGGCGATCCTGACAACAGAATCTCGCTGTTGAGGAATGCTTGACAACCTCCCGCTGCTGGACGTACCGTTGGACACTCTGTCTCAGGTCAGGAGCAATGGAGAGAAGTTGCAGCAAGGAGCCTCGGCATGAAGACAACGGCTGAAGTCGACGGAACGAACGGAACAGTCCGCGATTCGCCTCTGTGGTTTGACCGCCGGAGTCTCAGGATTGTGTCTGTGTGTCTGCTTGTTACCGGCATTGCCGGTGCTCCGGCCGCCGCTGAGCAGACGAGCGCGCAGGCAACTGAGCGCAAGCCATACGCCTATCTGTTCCCGCAGGCATTGGGCGGTCTGACCGAGCGCCTGCAACACAAGGGAATCGAAGTCCACGAACTCCGCGAGGACATCGATCTGGACGTTGTGCTATGGACCATCGAGCACGTCGTGCGGGATGGCCAGACCATCCGCCTGGAGGCTCGATCCGAGCGGCAGGTTCGGCACTTCGAGGCCGGGACGGTCCTCGTGAAGACCGGGCAGAAGCTCGACGAAGAGATTTGCAGGCTGCTCGATCCGAGGACCAGAAGAAGACTTCGTGCGTGGAGGCTGCTGGGTCGGCCCGGCTCAGGGGCTGTGTATCCCATTTGCCGGCTGGATAGCTACATGCCCTTGACTCATGGGACAGTCAGGCCGTTGGCTGAGAAACGTGAATTCAACCAACCCATCACCTTCGAGACGGTGTATGGGCCCGACCACAAGGTGAGCTTCAACGGCTCGCCTGTTGGTGGGCTGACCTGGCTCGACGACGGCGAGCATTACCTTCAGGTCCGTGACGGCCGGCTGTACGAGGTTCATGCGACGACCGGTCGCTCGGTCCCGTTTCTCGATCCGAATGCCTTGGCTATGGGGTTGCGGCGTCTTCCTGCCATCCGGCCCAAAGACGCCGAGGCAATCTCCAGGAGGACGTGGTTGCCCATGAGTCCCAGGCGTGACGCGGTTCTCATCGACTATGAAGACGATCTGTACTACCTCACGACCGATGGGCAAACGGCCGTTCGATTGACGAGCACGCCGGGGGCGGAGAGATGCGCCACATTCGATCCGCAGGGCAAGTTCGTCGCCTTCGTACGGGAGGGCAACCTGTACGTCGTGGACGTTGCGACGCAGACCGAACGGGTATTGACCGACGACGGCAGCGAGCTGATCCACAATGGCGAAGCGGACTGGGTCTACTTCGAGGAGGTCCTCAATCGTCGGTGGAAGCAGTTCTGGTGGAGTCCGGATTCCTCAGCCATTGCCTTCCTGCGAACGGACGACACGCCGGTGCCGGAATACATCCTGGCGAACGAGGCGTCTCGCCCGCGCGAGGTGGAGCCGACTCGGTACCCGCGGGCGGGGGAGCCGAACCCGACGGTGAAACTGGGCATCGTTTCCACCGCCGGCGGGTCGGTGCGCTGGGTCGATCTCTCGGGATATACCGAAGGATTCTATCTGATTACCGGGGCGGTTTGGACGCCGGACAGTGAGCGGGTTTGTTTCCATGTGCAGGATCGGGCCCAGACCTGGCTCGACATCAGCACCGTGTCACGGTCGGGTGGTGAACCCAAGAGACTGCTTCGCGAGACCACCGAGGCGTGGGTGGAACCACCCGGCACGCTGCAGTTCCTTGGCGATGGGTCCTTTCTGCTGTCGAGCGAACGGACCGGCTGGAAGCACTTGTACCTCTATGACAAGGACGGCCAACTGAAGCGCGCGGTGACGGAAGGGCAGTGGGAGGTGAGGGACGTGCATCGCGTGGACGAAGAGGGCGGGTGGATCTTCTTCAGCGGGACACGGGACAGCCACATCGCGGAGCATCTATACCGCGTCCCGCTGGATGGTGGCGAGATCCGGCGGCTCACCGGACCCGCTGGCCGGCACAGCGTCGCTGTCAGTCCGCACGGCAGGTACTTCATTGACACCTGGAGCAACGCGAGCACACCGACTCAAGTGGCTCTTCATGCTGCCGACGGAGCGAAGGTCCGCACGCTCGATGTGAATCCCGTGTATGAGCGGGAGGAATATGTGTTCGGTGACTGCGCGCAGTTTCAGATCGAGATGTCCGATGGCTTCCTGGTTGAAGCGAGCATGGTGAAGCCGCCGAGCTTCGACAGGGGCAGGAAGTACCCCGTCTGGTTCACCACCTATGGCGGCCCCCATGCGCCCACCGTTTCCGATTCGTGGCAGGGGGGACGAGCCTGGGACCAGATGCTGGCACAGATGGGCGCGATCGTATTCCGATGCGACCCGCGTCCCGCCAGCGGCAAAGGAGCGTGTTCGACCTGGACGGCTTACCGGCAGTTGGGCGTTCAGGAACTCAAGGATATCGAGGAAGCGATCCAGTGGCTCTCCGCCCAACCCTATGTCGATGCCGAGCGGATCGGCATGAGCGGCTACAGCTACGGCGGCTTCCTGACCGCCTATACCCTGACGCACAGCAAGCTGTTCGCAGGTGGGATCGCCGGCGCGCCGCCCACGGATTGGCGTCTCTATGATTCAATCTACACCGAGCGGTATATGGACACGCCGCAGAACAACCCGGATGGCTACGAACGAACTTCGGTTGTGAAAGCCGCCAAGGACCTGCACGGGCAACTGCTCCTCATCCACGGCGGGATCGACGACAATGTCCACCTGCAGAACACCTTCATGCTGGCCGACGCGTTGCAGCGAGCGGACAAGCCGTTCCAGCTCATGGTGTATCCGCAGTCACGTCACGGAGTCGGCGCGATGCATCATAACCGATTGACGGTGGAGTTCATCCGGACCGTGCTCAGACTGCCTGACCCGACGACACAGGAATAGAATCTGCGAGTAGGCGAGGCTGCCGGATCAAAAGAAACCGGCGTCGGTCTGTCGACCGGGCGCCGGTTTGCGTGAGGATACTCGTTCGTATCCCCCGATTGGGTGTGGCCTGTGAAGCTCGGGGTCTCAGCTAAAAGCCGTAGACAATCCTGAGTTGTTCATTGGTGGGCATCGTGGCGTAGTATTCGCCTCGCGGTCCCACGTACCAGGCGCCTTGGCGGGTGAGCCTGACGGTGCTCTGGGAGCCATTGGAGTTGGTGATCCAGACGGTAATCGCGACTTCCTCGACGACCGGCACGGCGGGTCTAACCACGACTGTCGGCGCAGGCTGAATGACTATGGGTCGGATTACACGCGAGGGCAGCGGGACCGGCGGATGAACAACGACCGGTTCGATTCGCGGCGGACCCACATGGACGGTGCGATGCCGCCACGGGCCGTAGACCGGGCTGTACCGAGGGGCCGGCGGATGGTATCTCGGAGCCGGCATCGGCGAGCCGATCCCCACTCCCAGTCCGATCCCGAAACCGCCGTGCGAGTGCGAGATGACGAGCTTCGTGTCCGCATGAAGTGCCGCGGTGAGCGACAGAACCACAACCATCGCAAAGATCGTCTTGGCTGTAGTGTATCGTGCCATGGTCGTATCCTTTCTCTAACTGACGTTCCTGCCTCATCGGAGACCCGCGTCAACCGGGGTTGCCGGCCAGCCGATCGTTCTTTCTTTCCACCTATTAAAGGCCGTCTACAGGCTATTGGTAACGGTCATTTGGCGTGCGGCCAGGCCAACGAAAACGGGATCTACATCCGAAGATGCAGATCCCGTATCTTGCTCACAGAGGTGTGATGGCCTGCGGATTACGGAGCGCCTTTGGTCACGCAGATGTCATCGATGAAAACCCGCCCGAGGCCGTCCTGTGTCGGATTGGTGTTATCGCCGATGCCGATACGGATCTTCTTGACCTTGCGGGAGTTCACATTGGTGAACTCGCTCAGCGGGATCTTCCAGGCAGTCCACACGACGGCCCGCGAGATCGCGGGATCGGGGTGGATGACTGTGGCGCTCTTCTGGGAGGTGTCTTCGAGCGTGACGTACAACGGCGCCTCGGCATTCGCCAGTCTGCCGCAGACGAAGAGAACGAGGGTATTGGCGTCCTCCACGGTCCAGTCGAAGGCGGAGGCGAACTCCCGTTCGACTTCGGAGTAATAGGGGTACCCCACATTGTTATAGTCGATCGGCATGGACTGCCAGCCCCCGTGGACGATGGTGATTTCTCCGAACGTGCCGCCGTTGGCGTTTTCGTAACCGACGTACGAACCGGTGCCGTTGGTGAGGCCGTCGATCCAGGTGTGCCAGAGCGTCTCGCCGGCATCTATGTTGTCCGTGTAGTTCTCGAAGTCATCGACCGGCAGGCAGGTGGTGAAACTCCAGACTTCGCCCGGCATGATGGTGTCGTCTTCCAGTATTTCGTCCACGCGCCAGTAGTAGGTGGTCAGGACATCCAGAGTGTCCGGTGCGAAGTTGGCGTCCACGAATGCGAACACACCCTTGTCTGCCTCGGCGGTCCCTTCCGTGACGGCATCGAGACGATTGCTGAAGTACACCTGGTGCTCGATGGCGTCGATGCCGGGCAGCCACGTCAGATCCGGGTCGAGCGGGACATCCGTGGCGCCGACGGCCGGGGTGGGATGATAAGCGATCGACGCCTGCACGAAGAAACTCCAGACCTTGCCCTCGTGGACGGTGACGAGGTCCTTCTCGACCTCATCGACGCGCCAGTAGTACCACGTTCCCGGCGTGAATCCGCCGGGACGATAATAGAAAGTGCTGACCAGAGGCGTGTTCTTTTTCGCCAGATCGGCTTCCGTCAGGTCGGGGCTCGTGCCCAGGTACACGTTGTGGGACGCGGCGGTCTCGCCGGCGGTCCATTGCAGCATTGGAACGCCTGGACTGAAATCGAGCGTGCCGTCGGGCGGATTGGGCTTGCGTGCCCTGAGGTTCTGCACCGTCGTCGGCGAGAGGTAATCCACCGGAACGATCTCCTGCTCGAAACCGGGACCGGCCCAGTAGAATTGGCAAACGGCATCGCCGCCGTTCTCATAGAACTCCAACCGGATCGGGACCGGCTCGCCGGCCTCGAGTAGGACGGGTCCGCCGGAGTTCAAGATGGATGAGTGGTCCGTCCAGTTGTTGACGACGCTGTCGCCGCCGACCCATAGACGCACGCCGTCATCGGTCTGCGTGGCGAATGTGTACTCGCCGGTCACCGGCGGCGTCAGACTGCCGGTCCACCGCACGGAGAAGGAGTCGGTGCCGATAGGACTGCCGGGCGACTCGGCGCCCCAGTTGAAACTCACATTCTCCGTCCGAGTCAATGCCGGCTGGCCGGAGAGCATCGTATTGGTGAAATACTCCCCCTTCAACCCCTGGCCGCAGACGACCGCACATGGCGCCAGGAGCAACGTTATGATGAGAGACAATCTGGGTTTGGATGACATCGTGATCCTCCTTCTACGCCCTCTGAGTCTTGGCTTGCGATTCCTATCCCCACGAGATCTGTGAACAACCACTGACATCGGCAAGAATCAAGTTGAAGTGATCTTCTCCGGAGCGGGCATCACCTCCTTCCGCGAATGCTGCCTGATCACACGCGGGGTGCGGCCGGATTGCTTCTGTCAGTCTCGAATACACACTGCAGGGTCCTTCGTCCGCACACCGCACAACCCTGCTGGCGCACCCATGCGACGGTTCTACGAGTGGACTATAACGGACAAATCGCAAAACACCAGACCATCATTTCATATAACATATCGTTGTCTCGTCGTCAAGGCTCAAACCCGAGATTCTCGGGCCCAAACGTGACCGCATTGCCCCCTCCGTGTCAAACGACCCTCGTGATGCCATGATCCGGTGCTTATGGACGGGTTTTGTCTTGCACAGGCGATTGGACTGTGGTATGTATGAAGTGTTGCATTTCATGGGATCGATGGTTTCGTCATAGGGGAATCCCTGTGGCCAGATCGGGACGACACAAGAAGCACAAGCACGGGTCGGGCAACAAGTCGGCGACTGCAGGAGCCTGTCTGCTCGCCGAAGAGGGGGGCCGTGCGCCGCGAATGCTGACCGGCCGGCGGCTGTGGCTGGCACGGCTCATCGTGGCATCTGCCGCTCCGGCGGTGTTCCTCCTGTTCCTGGAAGGTGCGTTGACGCTATTGGGCAGGGGGTATCCAACCTCGTTTTTCGTCCGAAGTGAGCGGCGGGACTTCCTTACGACAAACAGCCGCTTCGGCTGGCATTATCAGCAGGAAGCGCTTGCCGAGCCGCAACCTTGTCTGATCCCGGCCCAGAAGCCTCCCGGCGGTATCCGCCTCTTCGTTCTGGGTGAATCGGCTGCGATGGGCACGCCCGATCCGTCCTTCGGTTTCGCGCGGATCCTGGAGGTCATGCTGCGACACTGTTTCCCTGACCGGTCCATTGAGGTTGTCAATGCTGCCATGCGAGGTATCAACTCGCACGTCATCACGCAGATCGCGAAGGAGTGCGCCGAACTCGAACCCGACCTGTTTGTCGTATACGTTGGGAACAACGAACTCAATGGGCTCTACGGGCCCAAGACGCCGGTGAGCTTCCTGGGCGAGCATCCGACCCTGATCCCCATTTTTCATTTCGCCAAACAGACCCGCACGGGTCAGTTGCTGCGCAGGGTGTTTGGCGCCAATCCGGAGGCGCGTCAGAACCGCAGATTGAATCGGGATCGCGATTTCTTCGAGGATCACCGCACCGCGTTCGACGATCCGCAGAGGGATTCTGTCTACCGTAACTTCCGTGTGAATCTCGAACGAATCTGTCGGTATGGGCTGAAAGCCGGAGCCGGTGTGATCGTCTCGACGATGGGCGCCAATCTGCGGGATTGCCCTCCACTGGGTTCGTTGCACAGGAGGGATTGGGATGTGCCCCAACAGGAACACTGGGAGCGGTCGTACCTCGAGGGCATCCGGCTCGAAACAGCAGGGGACCCCCAGCAGGCCCTTTCGCGCTATCAGGAGGCGATGGCCATCGACGATTGCTATGCCGAGCTTCATTTCCGGGTGGCCAGGTGCCGACTTGCGGTCGGCGATCTCGAAGCGGCCCGACGGGCATTCGCTCTCGCACGGGATTGGGATGCCCTGCAGTTTCGAGCGGACGGTCGGATCAATGAGATCATCCGCGAGGTTTCCGCGAACAGGACCCGGCTGGTGGAGGTTGACAAGGCGCTGGCGGAGAGCGAGCCATGCCGTGATGGAATTCCCGGCCGCGAGTTCTTCTACGAGCATGTGCATCTGCGTTTCCCGGGGGATTACGAGGTCGCCCGCGCGATACTGCCCGCGGTTGTCGAATGCCTGCGACAGCGAGATGTCACGCCGAGCGGATCGGTCGAGGTCCTCACGAGCGAGCAGTGTGCCAAGGAGTTGGCCTTCACGCCCTGGGACGAGGTGAATACCGCCGCAGCCATGGCAAAGCTCACGGCGAACCCGCCTTTCACCGGGCAACTGGAACATGCCCAACGACAGGCCCGGGCCGAAGAGGCCATCACGACTGCGATGGCTCGTGTCGATGAGCGATTCGTCGAGGATGTGATCCACGCCTACCGGGAGGCGATTGCGATCCGGCCCGGGGACTGGACCCTGCGGTACAACCTGGGCACGTTCCTGCACCAGCTCAGGCAATTCCAGGAGGCGGCCGTCTGCTTCGATCAGGTGGTGCAAGCCCTTCCCGACGTCGCTGCGTTTCACGTCCTCCTGGGCCAGGCACTGGGTCAGGCCGGCCTGCCAGACCAGGCCGCTGCCCGGTTCCGTGAAGCCCTGAGGCGCGATCCTGGCTGCCGACCGGCTCGGGAGGGCTTGGCCTGGGCCGGCGGGAACAGGAGGATAAGCCGCTGAGAACGTGCATGAAGAGGCAAGTCGTCGTGGCATGGGCATCTTGCCCATGAGTCACAGGGCTATCCTGGTTCTGCCCAGACGGTCTTATCCAGCGGGCGAGATGCCCGGGGTACTCTTCATATGTGTTCTGAGCACGCGCGTCCGCCAAATGGTGCGGATCGTTCTGGACTTGATGCGACCAAAGAATCGGGGCCCGTATCCCAAGGATACAGGCCCCGAAGTCATGCGATGAACAAATCGCAGGTTCTCAGTCGCAGATCACGAATCCTCAAGGTCGGACTACCCGGAAGTCGTCGAAGAAGACCGTGCCGGTCCCGCCGACGGAGGGGCTGGTCCTGTTGCCCACGCCGATCGTGATCGACTTGATCGCGTTGACCTTCAGGCCGGCCGCGGTCAGATCGCTCAACGGGAGCAGCCACGGCTGCCAATCCTGCCGTCCGGTTGCGAGTGCGTCCCCTTTCAGGAACGTCGCGCTCGTGGAGTTGTCCCGGATCGTCAGGTAGATCTGTTCGGCCGAGTTGCCCTCCAACTGCGTGGCGCCGATCTCCGCGACCTCCCAGTTGCCCGTGACGTTGCCGGTCGTGGTGATGTCGGAGAACGAGGCGCCGGTCACGATGGCCGCGTCATGGCTGGTTAGCGCCAGACCGATCAGAACCGGATCGGTCATAGTAATCGTCTGGGCTGTGCCCAACTGGGTCCAGGTGGTCCCGTCCGGTGAAATGTACCCGGAGAAGCTGTTGCCGATCCGCTCGACCTTCACCCAGTAGGGGAACGTCGCGGTCATACCGACACTCCCGGCATCCGCACTGCTCGATACGGCTGCCGCCGTAGGTCGCCACTGGAAGCTGGCGCCGTTGCCGTCCAAGGCGGTCTTGACCACCATGGCATGCACAGCACTGACCGCCGTGCTCTGGCGGATCATGACGCCGGCCTTGGCCCACGTGTTGCTCTGGTACAGGCTGTTGACGCGTGCCACGATCGAACCGTTGCCGTTGAGCGTCTTGTAGGCGAAGCGGAAGGCGTCGGAGACGTCCCAGATGTCGGCGCCGATGCCGTTCATGAGGATCTCGCCGTCGGGACTCTGGGCGAAGGACGGGGAGATGCCGCGGAAGTACAGCGACAGGGCCTCCGTCCCGTGCGTGGACAAATCCTGGGGCGAACTGTACGTCCTGGTTGCCTCCGAGTAATAGGGAGACGTCGTGTTGTTATAGAACATGGGCATCGACTGTTTGCCGCCGTGAACGATGGTCGTTTCGTTGAACGTTCCGTAAGCGGAGTCCAGCTTCCCTACGTGCGGACCGTCGCTGCCGGGCACGTAACCATCGAGCCAGGTGTCGAAGACGCACTTGTCACTGTCGTTGTAGTTCTCGAAGTCGTCGATGAGGAGGAAATCGGCGGTGGTGAAAGACCAGACCCTGCCTTTCCATGTCTCGGAATCGCCGACTTCATCCACGCGCCAGTAATAGGTCTTGTTCCACTCGACATCGCCGGCGTCGAACGCGGTCTCGTCCTCGGTGCCCATGAACAACGGACTCGACGTATCGGCTTGCGCTACCGCGTTGGCGTCCTCGCCGAAGTAGACTTGATGCTCGCCGGCCAGCTCGCCGGCCTCCCAGCTCAGCATCCCGTCCTGTACGACATCAACGGCGCCATCGGCCGGGCTCGGACCGAAGGCTACGAGCGGCTTGAGGGCGAACGAGTCCACATAGTCGCTCGTGATGATCTCGCGGGTCTCAATTCCCGGGCCCTGCCAGGCGGCCGATGTGCTGTCGCCACCGGTGCCTTCTTTGCCGATAACCATGAAGAAGTAGTTCTCTCCGGCCGTCAGCGCAATCTCAGCGGACATCTGAGCGGCGGTGGCAGTGCCGCCGGCGTTGTCGAAGTCGTGCGCGGCGGAGTAGCCGTCTACCCTGGCGATGACCACGGCATTTGCGGGATTGATATCAGGGCTCAGCCAGAACTCCTGGTAGTCGTCGCCGGCCACCCAGAAGGTGTAGTTCCCGGTCCCCGGCGGCTTCAACCAACCCCAGAACCGCTGGCCGTAGTTGTCGGCCCAGTCCACCGCACTGTCAACCGAGTTGACGTACTCGCTGTGGTCCGGGCTGGCCGGATATCGGGAGTTGCTGGTCAGGTTGCTGACCGCGGTGCCGCCGATGTTCAACCAGTATTCATACATGATCTTGTTGGCGGGGCCGGCGTCTTGTGTCGTGAAGCTCCAGACATCGCCTTCCAGCTCCCCGGCTTTCGTGACGGTATCCACGCGCCAGTAGTACGTCGTCGAGGCACGGAGGGCGCCGGTGCCGAATTCTGCATGCTCTAAGGTGCCTTGATCTACTGAAGCGTCGCCCGCTGCCACTGCGGCTTCATCGGCGCCGAAGAACACATGCTGGCCGGTCGCGTCCTTACCCTTCAGCCAGGTGAGAATCAAACCGGGCATCTGGTTCGTGGCGCCATTCGCCGGAACCGGTACGGAGGCAGTCAACGCCTGCGACGTGAAGCTCCAAACCTGGCCGGGCCGGATGGTCACGCCGTCGGCCTCGACCTCATCGACCTTCCAATAATAGGTCACGCCGTCCTCGAAGCTCATAATGAAATACGCGTTGTACCGCTGACGAGTGACGAACGGCGGGTTCGGGTCGGTCCCGAAGTAGACGTCGTGCCACACGGCGGTGACGCCCGCTGTCCACTGAACCATCGGCGCAGTCACGTCGACCGCTCCATCGGCCGGGACAGGGTTCCGGGCGCTGAGCATGGGCTCCGGGTCCCGAATCCAGGGAGCCAGATACTTGCCCGCGACGACAACGGGGCCCGTGCCGATGCCGGGACCGCCCCAGGCGACGCTGATGGTCCCGCCGCTGGTGCCGTCGAACATGATGGTTTCGACGTAATACCGTTTGCCGGCGGTCAGCGGGATCGCCGCGGACTTGAATCGGGTGCCCGGCGAGCCCGTCGTGCCTGTGAAGTTCTGGTAGTCCATCCAGCCGTCGACGGCGCAGATCTCCACCCTGTTGGCGGGGGTGTCGTCCGTGCTCAGCCAGACGATGCTGTTGTCATCGCTGGCGACCCAGAACGTGTAGTCTCCTGTTTGGGGCGGGTAGAGATACCCACGACTGCGACAGCCCCAGTAGTCTTCGCTGCCGTCCGGACGGTCCCACGACGTCGCCCAGTAGCTTTTGTGGGGATTGTCCGGGTAGTCCTGGTAGGACTGCAAGGTGGCGAGAGACGTAATCGAACTGTCAAACCACTCTTCGAACAAGATGCTGCCCTTGCCCACATCGGCGGCCAGGACCGGACCTGCCAACCCTGCGATCGCAAGTGCAATAACGAGGTAAGACAACCTTCCACTCATGATGCTCCTCCTTCTGAGGAAATGAATATGTGCGTGCCGGCCACACACCGGACACGCGGAATTCCTGCCCTGGATCCGACAGACCAGGGGGCACACGGTGATCTCGCGGCGTCACGTGAACGCCGCAGAGGAAACAGCCGTTTCCTTCAGACTTCGATTGTGGGAGATTCCCCGGAGTGCGTCACCTCCTTCCTGTCACTGCCGTTCTCTTGGTCCCATGCGGAATGGCCGAACAGCTTCTCTTCGTGTAGAGCCTCCATCGTAGGTTGGTCCTTTCTCCTTGTCGAGGAGTCCTACTGTTCCATTCAAACCGGGCCCACATCACCCCCGGCGAGGCACAGTCCTTCCTTCACTCCAGCTACCACCTTCTATAGCATATCGGCCGGTTTGCGTCAAGACTTTGGCGATTATTTCGGACCTGGTCGTCGCCGCCGGAGCAGATGGAATCATCACCGGCGACCGGCCGGGTGGTTGCACAATGGGTGTTGTTCTCGGATAATACCTGCTTTGCCACGACAGATGTTGCGGTTTTTTGCGGAACGAGGAATCTTAGGGATTCCACAGCGACAAAGGAGACCGACGATGAAATCCTTGAAGTGTCCGGCCGACAAAGCGATGACATTCCTTATGATAGCTGCGGGAATCCTGGTCTGCCCGTTCACGGCAGCCCGTGGTTTGGCTGCGGACGACCCCGGAGACGGCAAGCTGCGCATCATCGTGTTCGGGGCTCACCCGGACGACTGCGAGCTGAAGGCCGGAGGGACCGCCGCCCTGTGGGCCGCCCAGGGCCACCATGTGAAGTTCGTCTCGGTCACGAATGGGGATATCGGGCACGCGGAAATGGCCGGCGGCGAGCTCGCCCAGCGCCGCACCGCCGAGGTCCGGGAGGCCGCCAAGGTCCTCGGGATCGAGACGGAGGTCCTCGACATCCATGACGGCGAACTGCTGCCCACCCTCGAGAATCGCAAAGAGATCGTCCGTCTGATCCGCGAATGGAAGGCGGATATTGTGATGGGCCACCGGCCCAACGACTACCACCCCGACCATCGGTACGTGGGGGTCCTGATGCAGGACGCCGCCTACATGGTGACGGTGCGGTTCTTCTGTCCGGACGTGCCCCAGTTGGCGAAGAACCCCGTCTTCCTGTACCTGGCCGACAACTTCCAGAAGCCCAATCCCTTCACGCCGGATGTGGTCGTGGCGACTGACGCGGTGATCTCCAAGAAGTTGGATGCCATCTGGAAGCTCGAATCCCAGATCGAGTCATCCTGGGCGACCGGCAACTTCGAGAGGATCATCCCGATCCCGCAGGATCCGCAGGGTCGCGAAGAGCGCCGCAAGCAGGTTAACGAGCGGATCGCGCAGCGGGACAAGAACAGCGCCCAGAAACACCGCGCCAAGCTGGTCGAGATCTACGGCGACGAGAAGGGCAGGCAGGTTCAGCACGCCGAAGCGTTCGAGTTATGCGAATACGGCCGTCGGCCTTCACTCGATGAGTTGAAGAAGCTGTTCCCCATCTCGTCTGGGAAATGAGCCGGGATCGTGGGCAGGACTCGTGCGCAAAAGCGTCATCACGAGCTTGCAGTTCAAGGAGATCGAGACGAAGAAGGAGGTTGGCAACGCTGCCGCCCACGGGCGCTTCGCGGAGTACACGAGGGCGGACGTCGCTGCATTTCATGAGTTCGTCCAGCGGCTTCTGGCCAACCGTGTTCGTTAGGAGATGGAGAAGGCACACGTCGCATGTCACTTGTGCTTGTCCCTGTATGTGGCGGTTGCGGATCTTGGCGAGCCGTGCTCAGGGAGGATGATTCTACCGGGCGGTCTTGACGCCGACGTATTGCGTCCGGGCCTCGCCGAGGAGCTTGAGCATCTGGTCGGCCTGGCGACGGATCGAGGGGTCCGTGCTGATGACCCGTGAACTCCATTTCGCGTACTCGCGGTTCAACTGGACCCGGGCCTCATCCTGGCTCATTTCTGCGGTGACCCCCAGGACCATCTCCGCATCGTGGCCCTGATGCATCTCCACAGGCAGGATCTTCTCGACCATGGTTCTGAGCCTGGCGCGATCGACCTGAAGCCAATCGGAGAGGTTCTTGAGCAGTTGCAGTTCCGCGGTGGAGACCTGCCCCTTGGCGGCTGCGACGCGAAGGCACAGGTCGAGGATGTCGATCCGGCCGATGACCGGGGCGATCTCCACGATTTCGCCGCAGATCTGTTCCACGTTGAGAGTTCCGCCATGCCGGAAGAAACTGGCGGTCTTCTGCAGGGCCCGTTCCAGCTCCAGTCTCGCGCCGGTGGAGGCGTCCGCCGATCCGAAGTTGGTCTTTGCCCAGGCGTAGATCACATTGACTTCCGGATCGAGCAGATGACCGTTGGCGGCTCCGACGCTGAAGGCCAGCCCGACCGCCAGGGTCTTGGCCCGTTGGATACTGTCCTCGATGTCGAGGTATCCGGGCTCCGTGTTCTCGTAGGTGATGACGCAGTCGGAACTCGCGAGCTGTTCGCCGGTCGAGCGGGACGCGACCGACGTAGCGCACTTGAGCTGGCGTTGGCCGCAGCGTGACAGGACGAACCACTCCGGCGACATCTGGCCCACCGCAGTCCAATCCTCCAGCAACGTCGTCTGGTGGCACAGCCTCCCCATGTCGCAGCGGTAGCTGAAGTGAGAAGACGGATTCAGCGGCCCGTGCTTGGGTCGATTCAGGACCGGCAGCGACTCGCTTTCGGCGTCCGTGACGTCTTGAAGCGTCACGCGCAGTTCCACCTCATGCCCGTCGGCAGGGGCCTGGATGGTGCCGCAGACGTCGATCACGATGACCGATTTCCAGGACTCGCCTTCCGGCTGACGGCCGATCCTCGCGCGGCAGTTGAACACGTTGAGGTCCAGAGGCCGACACAACTGGGCAGGTACTTGGGACCCGCTGCGGCCGGCCGCGAGTTTGCTGACGTGGCCCCACGCCTTGCCTATCCGGGCGGATGCGGCGGCTGGCAACTGCGGGGTCTTGCCCGAACGCAATCGCTTCAGGACACCCGAGCAGGCGCCTTTGACTGCCACGATGATTTGGCTCAATCCTGTTGGCATATGCCTGGTCTGTGCTCCGAGAACCCAGCCGTCACGAAGGCGGCCTTATTGCACCTTGAACGGCTCCAATTCCGCATGTGCCTTCTCCGCGGCACCGTCTCCAGCACCGCCGTTCTCGTCCAGCGAGAAGTCGAGCTCCAGCAACCGTCCGGACTCGACATCCTTGAATGCACAGTGCATTCGCTGGTTCAAATCGTAGCTGTACGTTACCTGGATCGGACGCTCCGCCGGGCGGTCGGGAGGCAGCTCCAGACTGTGCGTGGCGATCCGATTGACATACGCCGGATCGGTGTCCTCGCCCTGTGTGATCGTCACCTCCACCCGCTTCTGGCCCTCGGAGACGGTGTAGAACGTCTGCGAGATCTCGCACGGCAGCGGCGTGTTCTTCTTTAGAATGATGCGGTTCTGCACCACGCGCCGGCCGGTCTCCCTGTCGATCGGAGCGCAGATCGTTCCATAGCTGTGGTTGCACACGTCAGTCAGGCTGATGTCCTTGAGACCTTCGCGGATTCCGGTCGCCACGTCGTCGGGGTTCTGGCGGAGCTTCGTGATGCCCGCGTGCAGCGCGGCGCCGAGGGCGACGCACTCATCCACGTTGATCGAACACTCCGGCGGGAAACCGAAGATCCCTTCCAGGTGCGTGCGAATCAGGGGCGTACGCGTACTGCCGCCGACCAGCAGGACGGTGGTCACTTCCGACGGTTTGACCCCGGCTTCCTCCAGGACGACTTCCACGAGCATGTCGGCTCTCGCCACGAGCGGGGTGATTCCCTGCTCGAACACCTCGCGACTGACCTCCGCACGCATGCTGCCGGCGGGGCCGTAGAGCATCGTTTTGGCGACCGGCCGACGGGAGAGCGTCTTCTTGATGTCTTCTGCTTCATCCTCGTACTTGGCCCGTTCCTCTTCGGTCGTGATCAGGTCCGCGTTGAACTTGTCGCGGTACATCTTCAGCAGAACATCGAGGACGGTCTTGTCGAAATCGATGCCGCCCAGCGCGTGGTCGCCCTGGGAGCAGAGGATCTCCATGTCCAGGCCCTTGACGTCCATGAGCGTGACGTCGAAGGTGCCGCCGCCGAGATCGTACACCAGGACGCGCCCGGTGACGTTCCGTGTCGTCGCATAGCACAAGGCGGCCGCGACCGGCTCGTTTACGATGCCGATTACGTTGAGCCCGGCGGCCGTGCCGGCGTCCATCGTCGCCTTGCGACGAATCTCGTCGAAGTGCGCGGGCACCGAGATCACGGCATCGGTCATTTCGCCGGCCTGGGCGGAGCCGTCCTGCCTGAGTTTCCTGAGGATCAGCGCGGAGAGCTCCGTCGCGGTCCAGTCCTTGCCGTCGATGGACACCTTGAAGTCGGGGTCGCCCATGTGACGCTTGACCCAGCGGACGGAACGCGCGGCGTTGAGGTGCCGCGAATTGAGAGCCTCCGCGCCCACGCGGATGACGCCCCCGTCGTCCTCGTCGAAGAAGATGGCCGACGGTGTCAGACGATCCCCATCTGCATTGGGAACGATTTCCGGCTTGCCGATGGCGTTGAGCATGGCCAAGGACGAAAACGTTGTCCCGAGATCTATGCCGACGATGTTGCTCATGTGTCTCTCCTGTATACTACCCAGCCATGCAGCGTCCCCCGGCGTCGACGCCGAGCATCACCCGAAAAGCCGGACCTGCGCGGTTCTAACCACTTTATAGTTCTCATCGTCCATCATGTACCGATACCCGGGCCGCAAGACCTGGGCGATCCTGCCGGCCTGTTCGGGCGTCTTGGCAGGTTGCTTGTCTCTGACTGCTTCTGCGACCTTCTCCTGGCCACGATACTCGCTGTTGATTTCCAGCTTGAACTGCTCGATGCCGCTC
>JAXDBU010000006.1:0-6493 GCA_034678485.1 Sedimentisphaerales bacterium
GGCGGACCTGTGGGTCAATTTCGCCCAGACGCTGCTGCTGGTCGTGTATTTCTATCATCCACTGCTGTGGCTGGCCAACGCCATCGTGCGGCGGCTGCGCGAGCAGGCGGTCGATGAGACGGTGCTCGTGGCTCTCGACGCGGAGGCCGAGAGCTACGGCACCACCCTGATCGACCTGGCGGAGATGACTTTCCACAGGCCGGCGCTCGGCCTGCGTCTAATCGGGATTGCGGAGTCCAGAAAGGCGTTAGAAGGGCGGATTAGACACATGATCACCAGACCGAAACCAAGAACCGCGAGGTTAGGCCTGTGCGGCCTGCTGGCCCTCGCGCTGGTCGCCGCCGTGCTGCTGCCCATGGCCCGAGGCGAACGCTCCCGAGACACACGGGACGCTCGCACAGTCGCATTGACACAGGGACAGGTTGATCCGTCGCATCGCGATCATCAAGTGTCTGCGCCTGCACTGCTGGATTCCGATCGCGAACTGATCCAACAGGTGCTCGCACTGGTCAACCAGGTGGAAAAGAATTACCCGCAACAGGCGACGCATTGGCCGGCCGGGCCGGCCCTGTATCACGTCGATTCGGAGGGACAGGTCACCGTCTGGTTGTATCAGGAGCTGTGGCGTCGAGACAAGGACTGCGCGGATGACGAAGTCGGTTGGGGGTCGAGCCAGTTGGTGAATGCCACAGGGATGTACTATTTGCCGGATGGGACGCCCCTTCGATCACGCTGGTATGAGCGCGGGGGCGGGATGAAGAACATCCGAGTCAAGATTGGACGCCGGGTGGCCGATGGCGAACGCGTCGGGCTTATCCTGAAACGCCACCTCGCGCCCGAAGCTGACCTATGGTCCCGCGACGGTCGGGAGCGGACCATTCTGCTCGATTCGTATGACGACCTGCCCGTGGCGATCATCGTTCACATTGACAAGCCGGCAAGTATGGGTCCCTGGCGCGTCGGAAGCGTCACGGCGAATCCTCAGACGTCTGATGGCTTTGAGCAACTGGTCATAACGGGTCCGCCGCTGGAGAATCGTGGCCCCATGCTGGTCACGGTGCGGTTGCCGCAGGCAGCGCCGCCGGCCGCGACCGAGCCGTCGGCAGAACCGGCGGAAGAGGACAAGCCAGATGGGGACGCGGCAGCGAATTCGCATGCTCATGCCGTAGTCGAGGAAGGCGTCGGCTTCGACGGCATTGTCGTAGGGCAGACCACGAGCGAATCCATCAAATCCAAACTCGGAGAACCCTACGAGGAGCGCAACAGTCAAAAGACCGGCTGGTGGCTGGACTACCGCACGCGCTACGGCCTGGACTTCTGGCTGAAGCGACAGACGGGCGTGCTGGCGGAGATTCGCCTGAACAAGGGATTCGAGGGCCGCCTGCGTTCGGGCATGTCTCTGGCCTCCACGCAGCAGGAAGTCTTCCAGACGTACGGGCAACCCCGCGACGTCCGAACGGTCATGGACCTGAAGAAGCACTTCGACAATCAGATTCTCTACCGGCAGGCGGATCTGCTCGGCAGATTGCGCGACAGCAAGATCTTCTACCGCCAGCCCGGTCTGCTGTTCTGGTTTGAAGGCGACAAGATCAAACAGATTGTCATCCTCGCGAGAGAATCCGCCCAGGGTGAACCGTCGGCAGCGGCGGCGGAAGAGGACAAGCCCGATGAGGGCGTGGTGGCGGATTCGCACGAGCGGCTATCGGCCTTGGGCCGGGCGCTGTTGATCTACGCCAACGACCACGATGACAAGTTGCCTGAAACGCTGGCTGATGTGCAGGACGAGATCGATCAGGTGGGCGATCTGTCCTTCTCCTGGGTGCAGGAGAACGTCGCCTATCTGGGCCGGGGCATGACGGTGAGCCATGAGCCGAACGAACCGGTGGCTTACGACAAGACGCTCTACGAACGCGGCACCGGCACCAACGTGCTGCACCTCGATACGTCTGTGGCCTTTGAAAGTCCCGAACGCCTGGAGGAACTCGGCATCGCGCCGGACAAACCCTCGCCGGCCGCCCTTCGTGATTCTGCCCGGCGGCTGCGCGCCCTCGGTCGGAGCCTGGTCATCTATGCCAAAGACCACGATGACACGTTTCCGGACGCCCTTGAAGTCTTGCCGTCCGGCAGAACGCCGGACGATGCGCGAGACCGCATCATGCAAGAGCTCATGGCGGTATACGGGCCGCGCCATGCGGGGCGAACGGGCTCTGAATGGGAGATGAGCGCGTCGCAATTGGCGTGGTGTTGCGAGCACGTGCAGTACCTCGGCAAGGGAGTCAAGGCCAACGATGATCCGGCTGGCGTGCTCGCCTACGACAAGACGCTCCTGTCCGAAGGCAAGGGCACCAACGTTCTCTATGTCGATGCCACCGTCGACTTCGTCACCCCCGAGCGGTTCAAGGAACTTGTGCCTGCAAAGGCGGCCGAATCCCTGCCCGACATCTTCATCCTGAGTCCGTCGCGGGTCGGGTTCAACGTCTTCGATGCCGTCCTGTCGCAGACGCAGGACTGGACCTGGAACAAGACCGGACGCTATCACGACAAGGAGGCCTACGCCAAGGTCTTCTACGAAACGGACCATCGCACCTCGCACGACATCCTCGTATTGGTCTTCACGCTCGATAGCGAGGACCGCATTCCCGCCGGCTACGAGGACCTGCTGCCGATGCCCTGGGACCGGATCGAGCAGACGCTTCGCCAAGGGCAGACCGTTGAGATGGCCAAGGAAGCACGAGGACTGCACGTGATCCTTCTGGCGGCGTCCGACAGTGACCAGCTCAAGCGGCTGATTGTCCAGTCGAAGCGGCTGGCCGAGTCGAAGAACATCGCGCGAAGCACCGTCACCGGATGCGACGTCGCCATCGAGGATTTCAAGGTGGAGGCCGACCCGGACCTGGGCACCTTCCGCGCGGTCGTGTCGATCCGAAACCGGGGTGTCGCCGCCTGCCCAAAGATCGCCGTCCGTTTCTATCGAGGCGACCCCGAGATCGCCACGCCGATGATGCACGGCGCCGGGCCCCTGGAGCCGGACCAGACCTGGAATGAGAGCTCCTCGCAGTTCGCCCTCCGCGAAGGCGCCAACGAAGTCCACGTCGTCCTCGACCCCGGCAACCTGGTTGCGGAACCCGACGAAACCAACAACCGCGCCACGCTCCGCATCGTCATCCGCGACGGCCAAATCGCCGAGCAGTCCATCGTCGCTTCTGCGGCCCCAAATGTCTCAGCGGAGGCGCGAGTGAAATCCGCGACGCGCCTGTCGGATTTGGGCAAGACCCTGCTGATCTATGCCAACGACCACGACGACAAGCTACCGGACGAGTTGACGGACGTGCGCCGGGAATATGGCGTCGGATTCTCCTGGTTGTATGACAACGTTACTTATCTGGGAAAAGGCATGACGGTGCGAGACAGGCCGGGACGCCCCATCGCGTACGACAAGACCCTGATCCAGAGCGGCGCCGGAACCAACGTCCTGTACCTTGATTCTCGCGTTGTCTTTGAGAACCCATCGCGGCTGGAAGAGCTCGGCATTCGGTACGAGCCGAAGCCGAAATCGGCCGAAGAGGTTCGACAGGAGGCCGAGATACAGGCGCGCGTGACCGTACTGAACCATCTCAAGCAAGTGGCCTTGGCCGCCCATCTGTACGCCAGCGACAACGATGGCGTTTTTCCCGATGCATTGGAGATGCTTGAACCTTATCTCGCGCGTGAAGAGGGCCTTTGGGTGTGGGTACGCGAGAACGTGGAGTACACAGGGAAGGGCCTCAATCCGGCCAACGTACGGGAGCCGTCCAGCAAGCCCATAGCCTACAGCCGGCTCGCGTCCGACCAGGCCGTCATCGCGTTCGTCGACGGGCATGTGGAGTACGTGATAGGTCCCCCCCGGCTCAAGGAGCTCGGTATCGAGATCGAGCGATAGCCGCTCTGCGTTTGTAGTATGCTCGCTCGTAGGGGCGAATGATTATTCGCCCCTACAGGCATGCGGCTGAGGGAGCGTCTTACGACGCCACTACAAACAGCACACTATCTTGGCGGCTTGACGCGGGCGAGGGTGTCGAGCAGGTAGTGGTAGAGCGGCGCCGTCATGCCGAAGCCGGCCTTCAGGTCGTCCACTAATTGCGGGCTGCGGATGGCCTTGTCGTTCTTGCGGTTGCAGCACAGATAGAAGCTCTTGTAGTTGTACCACGTGCGGACCGGCTCGGGCCTGTCGGCGCCTTTGGGCCGCTTGTAGGTCTCGCCTTCGAGCGTGAAGACGTCCTGTTTGTCGAACCAGCCGATGGCCGCCAGGAACGCCTTCGGGTCGTCGTCGAGCTGGGCGCGGAACTGCGCCATGACGTCGGGCGCTGCATCGTAGAACCCCAGTCCGTAGCGGTACCACGTCGCGTTGATCTCGAGGAAGTACCCTACGCTCCAGTTGGCCCAGTCCTTGCGGCTGCGCTTGAAGGTGATCCACATGCAGTCCCGCAGGGGCGACTTGTCCTTGCTGAACCGCGTGTCACGATAGATGCGCGAGATGGTCTGGCCCACCGTCGGCGAGACCTCCATCGACAGATCGATGTCGAGCATGAAGTCGCCCAGGTCCGTCACCAGGTCGCGCAAAGGCCCGAGCAGGTACTGCTCGTAATCGGCGCGATGCGCCTGGAACCAGGCCTTGTCGTTGTGCGTCCGGATGTCCTTGAGGAATCGAAACGCCTTCGGGCCAAAGCCCTCGAATTGTCGCGGCTGCCCATCTGTCATCGTCAGATCGCTTTCGGTTACCAAGTCACTGAAAGGTCCTCGTGCTGCGCCGCCCATTCATGTCGTACGTCACGGGCGGAGGAGAGCTGTTGCGTCCATCTGCGCCGCGACGCTCTCGTGCCGTGCTGCCTGTTTCGCATGTCATCCTGAGCGGAGCGCAGCGGAGTCGAAGGATCTGGCCAGGGACCAGGTGCGCGTCAGATTTGCAGCCGGATTCCTCGACGACGCTCGGAATGACAGAGTCGTGGTTCCGTGGTCCTCCAAGGCCTTGCGGGCGAAGGGCATCTGTTGTTCCTTGCCCAGATCCTTCATTGGGCTTCGCTCCATTCAGGATGACATTCGTGGTCCCGGTGCGATGCATGTCAGTCCATGTTGTTCTCATACTGTGTGAGGTTGTCGAGGATTCGCTCCAGATACGCCTCGAACTGGTCGGCTTCGGCTTCGGTGAAGCCCTGGTACCAGATGTCCGTCATCTGTTCGGAAAGCTGTACGTACTGTTTCTCGGTGGCCCGGTCCTTCTCGGTTCGGTAGATCAGGACTTGGCGTCGGTCCTCGTCGCAGCGTTGCCGCCGGAGGTAGCCCATCGCTTCGAGCCGGTCGAGCATGCTGGTCAGCGTGGACTTACCCAACTGCGTCTTCCTGACCAGTTCCTGGATCGAGACGCCGTCCTTCTGCCAGAGGGCGAACATGATCCGCCCCTGGGCGGGGTTGATCTCGACGCCCGATTCCTTGAGCCGGCGGAAGAAGATGCGCTCGCCAACCTGGCGAATCTTCGCCATCAGGAATCCGGCCTGTCGCTGCTGTTTCATGCTGTCGGTCATGGGAGGCGTACGATTCGGCGGGTGGCAGCCTCAAGTCCGAAGGACTTGGGGATGGTTCTTCGAACGGCGGTCCTCTGCGATCCACAAAGCAGAGAGTTCTGCCATCCCCAAGCTGCGCTTGAGGCTGCCACGCACGCTCATTTCAGTTGTTGCTTGATGTCGATCAGCGTTCGGATCGCCTTCAGGTCCGTCGGTTTCCTGGCGACGACCGTCACGCCCCGGATCTTGCCGTACCGCTTGCCCTGCACGAACTGGTCAACGTATTCGGTCTTCAGCTTGCTGCCGACGATCAGGTCTTCCGCCTTGTCCGCGAAGTAGAACGTCGCCTTGAACGCACCAGCCCAGACGGAGACCCAGCAGATCGTCTTTTTCTTCTTCGTGACCTTGTAGAGCCAGCTCTTACCGTCCGTGTAGTAGCGCCATTCCCCCGAGATGGCCGGATCGCATTCGGCCAGAAGAACGAGAAACGAATCCCACGTCGCCTTGGCTTTCCCCAGACAGCGACTGAGGACCTCATCATCCGGAGGCACGTTCTTGTCATTCAAGCACGGCTTTTCCATCGTTATCTCCCAATGAGCTGTCGAGTGTTATGGACCCGGTTCAGGAATCGCAGGAGGATGGGACCGAAGGCCTCGATCTGATCGGTGTGGTGGCCATGCCCGCCGTCCGGGGCGATGTACAGATTCGCGTTGGGAATCTGCTCGTACATCCACACGATATCCACGAGGCGGACGAAGGTGTCCCTGTCTCCGTGGCAGATCAAAACGGGGCAGCGGATGGCCTTCAGGTCCTCTTCCGCCAGATCCGTCTCGCTCTGCCAAAGCTCCTTCACCTTGCTCACGAAGCGGTTCCAGTCTGGCTCGGGGTTGAGTCTCTCATACGGGCCGCGAATGTCACCCCATTGCTCGACCATCGCCGGCGTAATGGTTTTGATC
>JAXDBU010000007.1:0-4701 GCA_034678485.1 Sedimentisphaerales bacterium
CGTTCTCGCGTGCCATATCGATCACCCAGTCCACGATGTCGTAGCCGATGGCCCGGCATCCGTACTGCCTTGCGGCGGTGATCACGATCCGTCCATCGCCGCAACCGAGATCGTAAACCACATCGTCTCGCGTCACCTGCGCCAGCTCGAGCATACGGTCCACCACCTTCTGCGGCGTGGGCACGTAGGACACATCGGGCCGGCGCGGGGCCGGCTCATCGGACAACGCCTTTTGGGCCAGCCGCACAACGTTGGGGGCCTGCTGCGCCAGCAGCGCAGCAAACAGAAGAGCCAGGACCGCCTTCGACCGGCCCAGCCTTCGCAGCGTCCCACGCACATCAGGCGGAAACCTCATCCTGTCTCCTTGTATTCTTTTTCAAGCATCCGTTTGCAGGCGACGACGAGGCAGCATCCTGAGCGACTCAGTCCGATTTGCCCCGAGGCATGGCATTTTCCATCGCCGCCGGCGCGGTGTCGAGGAAAACGATAGCTTTCTCATACCACTCCAACGGCGGCATCTCGTGCCCCATGCCGGGGACCTGTATGTAGAGCACGTGGCGCAGCTTCTTCCTGTAGCCGTATTCGTAGTAGTCGTGGGTTTGCGCGCGGTTGGTGTCATGGTCTCCTGTCAGCAGGACATAGCGTCCGCGTTTTCTGGCGAGGGCCAGGTAGGCCAATTGCGGCTTGGGCATGGGCCTCCAGAATTGTCCCGGCCGGCCGCTCATCGGGAGCGGGTCCCAGTACTCCACGCCGACGACGAAGATCCCGCCGCTGAAGACCTCCGAATAGTGCATGGCTAGGATGCTGGCGACGCGTCCGCCGCCGGAATCGCCGGAAACGTAGACGCGGTTCGGGTCAATGTTGTACTTCTTCGTCATGTTGAAGACGGCATCGAGCGCCAGGGGCATCCTGCGTCCCGTCAGGTTGTGCTCGTTGCCGGACCGGTGCGCGCCGATCCAGATGAGCTTGTGCTTGTCCATCAAGGCGGACCACCCTTCGGGCATGTCCCCCTTCTCGCCGGAACTGACCCAGACCAGAAGCCCGTAGGCCGCCTCGCCGTTGTAGTCGGGCGGAACGTAGGCCGCATACTTCTCCTCGCTGATCCGGTAGTCGACGCCGGCCGGGAACCTCATCCTCGACCCCTGCTGCATCCGCTCGTGAACGCTTCGCACGCTCGACGCAGGCCACCGCTCGCCGAACACCGCCTCGAACGCCCCCGCCCGAACCTCCCCCGCCACGCCGGACTCACCCGACACACGGCAGGCCAGCAGAGTTAGAGCGGCCAGGACTCCTTTTTGGGTCATGCCTTTCACGTCACGTATCTCCTCACCAAACGACGGGATCGCCTCGGCCCGGGGACTGGACAGTCCACTGGCCATCGTCGCCCTGGCGAAGCAGGTAGATGCCATCCCAGGAGCCGGAGCCGATGCAATACAACCCGTCATCGAGCGCGATGACCGTGTTCGGGCTCCAGTTCCCACGGCCAACGGGCTTGCCGTTGCGACCGCGGGGGGCGAAAGCGAGTTCTTGAATCAGGTCATTGCCCTTGAGGCGATAGAGCCCTGTGTAGCCCACCAAGAGCAGCGTGTTGTCGGGCAATGCGGTCACGCCCGAGATGTATAGGCTCTGATTCGTCTCATTGGGATCAGCCTGGTCATCGGCGACCCGGATGGAACCTCCCGCAACGGCAAACGAATACTCCCCTCTTATCGAGCGACGAAGCAGATATGAACCGCCGCCGACACATGCCCAGAGATCCCCTTTGCTCGTCACGCAGTAAGACGACGTTTCTTCCCAACCGGCCGGGCCAATCAGGTGAGCCACCTGCCCGCCCGGATCGTTCGAGACAATAGGCTTGAACAACCCTGTGTTGCGATCGAGCAGATGGAGATGCAACTTCTCTCCCATGCTCAACCACCACAAACGCTTGCGCATCTCGCGCTGTCCTTCGTCTCGAAAGAAGATCAGGTTGCCAAACCGTTGTGGGGGCAATCCCGACCGTGGCAATACGATGTCTCCCGAATGGACCAGCGTCCATGCCGCGTTGTCAAGCCGATGAATCGTCTTGAAGTAGACGGCCAGAAGGGATTGGCCATCGAAGCCCAGGTCGGGGATCTCATCTTCCTGTGGCAGAGGCACCACGATGCGGTCCGCGTTGCCGATCCCTACGAGGACGGCCTTTCCATCGGTCATGCCGGCGAACCAAGCCCTGCCGCCAACAACCACTGCCGCGTAGACATCGTTGACTTCCGGCAGGCGAATCCAGTGAAGCTTGCCGTCTGCCGGATCGAAGTACCATCCCTGAATATAGAAATCCTCACCCGGTTTCATCTTGCGGCGTCGGCGTTCCGCCCGATCGTAGCAGAACCCTCGTCTGACGCCATCGTCGTATTGCGGCTCAATATGAACACTCTTATCCGCCGGATCGAAGTATTGCCCTCCCGTGATGTCGGGACCTTCGGACATACTCCCCTGGCAGTAGCCGCAAAGGAAGACACCATCACGAAAGGGACACATGAAGCGCACGTTCATGCCGCGACTGATCGGTATCGGCACGACAGGGACGTCCCGCTTCTCGAATCGCAGCCCCATCATCATGTTCCGTATCGCGGCCTTGGATTCCTCAACACGCTTTTCCTTCTCTTCTTCAGCTTTCTTCGTGGCGTCCCAGTATTCCTTGTATTTGGCGACGCGCTCCTCCAGGCGGAAGTCTTTGCCGTGTCGTTTGCACCAGAACGTATCGAGAATCACGCCCGACATGTCGTCGGGGTGGGTGAATCCCAGTTCCCGCATATGCTGCGCCAGTGGCCCGCCCTTCCACAGTCCCCAGCCATTGCGGATATTCAGCCCCAGACTGAAATGATACTGGATCATATCGTCTTCGGACGGCATGGCATCGATCTTCGCCAGTTCCTCGGCGGATAACATCTGCTCCAGCCGCGCATGGGCCTCTGCCAGGGTCGTCGGAGCATTCTCTTGCTCTTTTTTCAGCCTCTCCGTCTCCGCGCGGATACGAGCAAGGTGTTCCTCCGACAGTGTCGGAGGCTTCGCGGTTCCTCCCTCCTGTGCGGAAACCAGCGAAACCAACAGCAAGACCAACAGGATCGAAACGATTCGCATCATTTTTCTCCCTCCAAACGACATCTCATCTTGTCTGAGCACAACCAAAGGGGCCATATGCACCTTCCGAATGTTTGCTTCCGCGTTCCGCGTCTGCTCACCAGACAACGGGATCGCCCTCTTCCAGGGACAGACAACTCCACTGGCCGTCCTCGCTCCGGCGGAGCCAGTAGGCGCCCTCCCACGTGTCCGTCGTGATGAGATAAGACCCATCATCGAGCAGGAGAACGTTGTTCGGGAGCCAGGGCACAGAACTGGCGACTTGGCGCCCCTTTTCCGGGGCCTTCTGTACGACCTCGGTGACCTCCTTGACCATCTTGTCGCCCTGCCGGCGCCAGGTCACGCGAGGAACCACCCTGTCACGCTCCCTCACCTCCACCAACGGCCTGTCGAGGTCGAAGGCCAGTTCTTGAACCAATTCGTCGCCCTGGAGGCGATAGAGCCCGGTGCGACCGGCGAGAAGAAGCGCGCCATCGGGCAGGGACGCAATCGCCGAGACAGCCGCGCCTTGATACGCGTGCCGGCTCTTGGGCCAGCCCTCTTCGAGAAAACGAGCGGAACTTCGCAGGATGGCAATCGAGTAGTTCCCGTCCCTGGATCGACGAAACAGGCAATTCGACAGGTAGTGTTCGCCGACACACCCCCACAGATCGCCGTCGCTCGTCACACAATAAGAGACTACCTCGTGCCAGTGCGGTCCATCGGCGGCAAGCGCCCCAACGTCACGATCGAGGACACTCAGATGCAGCGGCTCGCTCATGGTCAACCACCACAGGCGATTGCGGCTGCTACTGGAACGGTCGTCTTCCTCTCGAAAGAAGAGGGTATCGCCGTATAACCGCGGCGGTAGTCCGGACCGTGGCAGGAGGATGCCTCCGGAACGAACGACCGTCCAGGTGCGATCCGCGAGGCGATAGATCGTCTTGGTATACACGGCCAACAAGGACGGGCCGTCTATGCCCAGATCGGGCATCTCATCGTCCTGCGGCAAGGGCACCGTGAGGCGATCCTGGTTGCCGACGCCTGCGGCGACGAGCTTGCCATCGGCCAAGCCGGCGAACCACGCCCTGTCCCCGGCCACGACCGCCGCATACACCTCGTTGACTTCCGGCACGCAAATCCTATGGAGCTTGCCGTCCGCCGGGTCGAAGTAGTATCCCTGCGTGTAAGAGTCCTCCCCCAGTTTCATCTTGCGGATGTTCCGTTCCGTCGGATCGAAGCCGTATCCCCGGTGGACGAAGTCATCGTATTGCGACGTAGGACGTCCGTCGCCATTCGGATCCGTGAACGATTCCTGCATGAGGAGGTACGCTCGGCGCAGACTTCCCCGGTGGAAAGCGGTAAGGAACACGCCGTTGCGAAAGGGACACGCCAAACGCGCCCGCACACCGGAATGACGGACGGCAATAGACACCTTGGGAACATCCCGCTTCTCGAAACGCAACCCCATCATCCCGGCCCGCATCGCCGCTTGGCCTCTTGCGATGCGATTCTCCTCCGCCTCCCGGCGCTTCTTGTACCTGGCGGCCCGCTCCTCCAGGCGGAAATCCCTGCCGTGTCGCTTGCACCAGAACGTCGCGA
>JAXDBU010000008.1:0-42377 GCA_034678485.1 Sedimentisphaerales bacterium
AAGCATCAATGCGGACCGACCTGCATCCACCGCCGCCCAAAACCCCCTCCACTATACCCCGACGCAAGCCCCTTTTCATCCCCTTCGGGTGGGCCAAAGGCCCATGAACGGCTTCGCGGGAATGACAATCCCTGGTCCCCGTGGACCTCCATCGCACGCGTGCAACTACGGTCATGCACCCGCGTCAACGGAACCGGGCAGTTTCTTGCTGGCAAAAGCCCCCGACCCCCGGTATGATTGCCCGCGTCCGGCCCGAACTCGCGACGGTGCGCTACAGCGTCGGGTCCGCGGCCGGTTCTATTTCAAGGAGATGCAAATGAGTGCCATGCCTTTGAACGTTCGAATCCGCCTGAGCGTCATGATGTTCCTGCAGTACATGATGTTCGCCGTCTGGTTCGTGCAACTGGCCGGCTACCTCGACAAGATCGGCGTCACAGGCACTCTGAAAGCTCTGATCCTTGGCAGCATGCCCCTGGGCAGCCTGGTCTCGCCGATCTTCTGCATGATCGCGGATCGCCACTTCGCCAGTCAAAAGGTGTTGATGGCGATGAACTTCGCCTGCGCAGTCCTGCTCTTCCTTGCGGCGATGGTAGGCAGCCCGGTCGCGCTATTCATATTCCTGCTGCTGGCGATGATCTGCTACATGCCCACCTGGAGCCTGACCAGCGCAGTGGCTATGGCGCACGCCCCCTCGGAGAAGTTCCCCCAGATTCGGGTGTTCGGATCGATTGGCTGGGCGGCGGCCGGGTTGTTCGGTCTCATAGCCGCCAAGCTCTTCAATGACACGAGGATCGACGGTACGAATATCCCGCTGTTCTGCGGCGCGGGCACGGCCTTCGTCGCGGCTGTGCTGAACATGACGCTGCCCAACACGCCCCCGCCGTCCAAGGGCAAGCCCGCCTCGGTCGTCGACGTGCTGGGCCTGCGGGCGATGGGCCTTCTCAAGAGCGGCAACTTCGCTTTCTTCATGCTCATCTCCATGATCGCGATGATCCCCTTCACGATGTACTTTTCGTTCGCATCGCAATTCCTCATGAGCCAAGGCTTCACGCAAGTAACGGCAGTCATGAGCTGGGGCCAGGTCGCAGAGATGCTGATCATGCTTCTGGTCCCGATCGCGCTGACGCGCTACGGGGCCAAGTGGGCGATCACCGCGGGTCTCGGAATGCTGCTGGTTCGTTATCTGGGGTTCCTGGCCGGCGGCATGCTCGATCAGACGTGGCTCTATTACATCCCCATTCTCGTACACGGCGCGATTTTCGGCTTCCTCATCGTCGGCGGGCAGGTGTACGTGGACAAGAAGGCCCCGCCGGAGATCAAGGCCCAGGCACAGGGGCTGGTCGGGCTGCTCCTGTTCGGCGTCGGCATGCTCCTCGGCACGTTCGTCAGCAACAAGCTCATCGACCGCTACGCCACCACAAGCCTGCCCGTGGCAGCCGGCTACACAGCCCCAACGACGCTGCCCTCCACAGTGCCCACGATTGCGAATGCGAACGTATCCAATGTCAGCCTCTATGGGCGGTCGCTCTCCGCCGCTGAGGCGGGCGTTCTCGCGAAGCGAGATCTCGGAAAGCCCGAGGAGGCCAAGAAACTCACCGATGCCGCTTCCGAGTCGGTGAGACTGGAAGACGGATTGCTGGCGGCGGAAACAAGTCCGTCCTCGCTGTCGGACAAGAGAATCGAAGGCACAATGACCTTTTCGGCCGTGGTGAGTCTGCCCGCGGGTGAAGAGCTCGTTTCGGGGACCTTGTTCGCGGTTGGCGAGGGCGACAACGCAATGGTCCTGGGCGTAGAGAAAGACAAGCTCTACTGGAAAGCGGGCGCCACCACCATAGCCCAGAAGACGATGTTGCCCCGTGAGATAGACGAGAACGGGAAGGTCCCGGGCACTCACGTAACGGCCATGTTCGACGGCAAAGCCATCCAGCTCTACACGAACGGAAGCGTGCACAGGGTTGACTGGAATCCCGTCTGGCTGATCCTCATTGCCATGAGCGCGGTTCTGATGGCGGCGTTCTGGTTCCTCTTCCGGGACGACGTGCTGAAGAAGGCGGCGCCGGCCCCCGAGGCGGCGAAGGCCTAAGGCCTCCGCCGGCAGTCGAGAGATGACTGTGTACGAGCCTGCGGACCGCAGCGGATGTGACGGGCTCAATCTCGAGCCCGTCGGGCACAGCGGCGACATCCAGCCGCCCCCGCGAGGCCTCCTTGGCACGCTCGCGAGACTCGGTCCCGGCATGATCATCGCCGGCTCCATCGTCGGATCGGGCGAGCTGATCGCCACCACGAAGACCGGCGCCGAAGCGGGCTTCTGCCTGCTGTGGCTGGTCCTCATCGGGTGCGTCATCAAGGTCTCCACGCAGATCGAGTTCGCGCGGCACGCGATCACCTGGGGCCAGACCCCGCTGAACGCGATCAACGAGGTCCCCGGCCCACGCCTGCGCCCGGGCGCCAACTGGCTCGTGGTCTACTGGACGGTCATGACGGTCCTGATCGTCTTCCAGCAAGGCGGCATCCTGGGCGGCGTCGGCCAGACCCTCGCGATCGGCTGTCCCTTGACCGCGTCCGGCGCCGAGTACAACCGCCTCCAGGACCAGCTCACGTGGGACCGAATCCAGCTTAAGCTGCTCGAAGCAAAGCAGAGCGACGATTCTCGTGTCGTCCCACTGCGGCAGGACATCGCGGATCTCGTCGCCCAGATCGCCGAGCGGCCTGAGCCTTGCGACACGTACCTCTGGGCCGCGGTCCTGGCCGGCGCGACTTCGCTGCTGCTGTACGTGGGAAGATACCGGGTCATTCAATTCGTCTCGACTGCTCTCGTGGCCACCTTCACCCTCGTGACGATCCTCACCCTGGTCGCTCTCCAGATGAGACCCGAGTGGGCGGTCTCAGCCAGGGAGCTGGCGGGCGGACTGAGCTTTCACCTGCCCCCTTCGGGTCCGGCCGGCGGCAATCCCGTCCGCACCGCCCTCGGCGCCTTCGGCATCATCGGGGTCGGCGCGTCCGAGCTGCTCATCTATCCCTACTGGTGCCTGGAGAAAGGGTATGCCCGATACGCGGGACCGCGCGACGGCTCCGCCGCGTGGGTCGAGCGGGCGCGAGGCTGGATTCGCGTCCTGCACGTCGATGCCTGGACCTCCATGGTGATTTACACGTTCGCGACGCTGGCGTTCTACCTGCTGGGGGCCGCGGTGCTGGGACGCATCGGGATCAACCCCGAAGGACGGGACATGGTGCGGACGCTGGCCGCGATGTACGTCCCAGTCTTCGGCTCGTGGGCATATCCGGTCTTCCTGTGCGGGGCGTTCGCGGTGCTGTACTCGACGCTGTTCGTCGCGGCCGCGGGCAACTCGCGAATGGTCGCCGACGGCCTGGGCCAGTACGGCCTGACCGACGGCTCCGAGGCCGCCCGAGCGACATGGACGCGCAGGATCAGCGTGGTCTGGCCGGTCATCGCCCTGCTGCTGTACGTCTTCGTGCGAGCGCCCGCCGCGATGATCATCGCGTGCGGGATCTGCCAGTCGATCATGCTGCCCCTGTTGGGTGGGACGGCCCTGTTCTTCCGCTACCGTCGGAGCGATCCCGCCCTGCGACCGGGCCCGCTGTGGGACGCACTCCTGTGGACCGCCTTCGCCGCCTTCCTGGTCGTCGGCGCGTGGTCCGTCCTCGCCGTGTTCCAGTAGCAGATCCTCACATGGCTTCCCCGAGGGCGTTGAGCGGCTGCTCGATCTTGAGCCGGTCCCCGAGCAGTCTCGCCAGGTCGGGCAGGTCATACAGGCCCAGCGCCCCATGGACGATGTTCACCAGTTGACCGCGGGACCGGCCCATCTCGATCACGTTCGACCACGAGACAAGCCCGCGGACCAGGCGGACCGAGTCGAAGAGCTCGGGCTCGAGCGCCGCCGCGTGCAGGGCGGGCACACACACGTGCCCGACCGCGACCAGATCGACCGGCCTTTCGGACCGCTGCCCGATCAGCCGCGCGCATGTCATGATATCCTCGGCCCGCATCCCCACGTACGACCGGCCCAACAGATAGGCAGTGAGCACGTCCTTCACGTCGGGTCCGAACAGATCGCCGCCCCAGCCGGCTTTCGATTGCGTCTCGCCGAGGCCGCGAAGGTCCACCGCGATGACCACGCGTCCGGCTTCGACGAGCTTCTCGATCGGGGCGCCCGGGCCGGCGTCGGCCTCCTTGCCGCCCTCATGGACGTACAGCACGTCGTTGCCCGCAGGCCCTCCGCGCGGGCGGAACACCAACGCCGGCAGGTGCAGACCTTCCTCCAGCGTGACCGCGACCTTCTGGATGCTCAGAGCGTCCCGCTCGACGACCTCTCGCATTTCCACCACCCGCGGCTCGGGCAGTTCCGCGAGGGTCCGCACGCCTGCCAGCCGCCGGACCTGACCGAGCAAATCCGCGCGGGGCGCCGTCGACCAAAGCTGCTCTCGACGAGCCGCCAGCTCTCTCTCGCAGTCCCGATTGGAATCGTACGTCGAGCGGGCTCCCTCCAGGTTCATCACCTGACCGTCGGGCGTGCAGCGGACCTCCTCGGCGCTGAGCAGGACGATGTTCGGTTCGACGATCGGCTCGTCCCTGCCCAGCAGCCATCGTGACATCCACCGCACAACGCCCTGGCGCTGCGTCCGGTTGTAGTTGTGCTCCGCGTCATTTTCCAGCAGGCCGATCCGCTCGGCGAATTCCAGACGGGTGTACAGGCGCTTGGCGTATCGGAACGAGGTCCAGGTCCCCTGGATGTCGAAGAAGTCCTTCGTCGCGGCGCAGATCAGGATCGCGGTCGGCGCTCGCATCATCAGGTAGTCCGCGTGGTCCATGCCGAACGCCAGTTGCCCGAAGATGTTCTGCTCCGCGTCCTGCGGCCCGATGGTCGAGAGCACGGCCTGGAGACTCGTGATGTAACAGCTCGGAGCCGACGCGACGATCCGGTCGTCCAGCGCCATGAGATAGGAGGTCTGCGTGCCCCCGCCGCTGTTGCCGGTGCAGCCGATGCGCTTCGAGTCGATCTCGGGCCGGGACTGGAGGTAGTCGATGGCCCGCATCCCGTCCCAGATCTCGAAGCGAGCCGTGTTGCGCCCCAGCAGGATGCTGCCGACCCCCAGCGTGGTGTGGCCGGCGGTGCCCCAGATTCTGGGCAGCGCGGAGGGCATCTGGCTGCGCTCACCCTGGTCGATGGGATCGAAGACCAGGGCCGCCATGCCATGGAGGGCCAACAGGGCGCCCATGGTCTGATAGGCCTCGTGGCCCTTGGCGTCGGAGGCGTGCCCGCACGGCACGATGACGCCCGGGAAGGGAGGCTTGTGCCCGCTGCCGGCAGGCAGGAAGAACAACGCCGTGACGTAGTGCTTCGGCTGGCTCTCGAAGATGACCTTCTCGACCTGGTACCCCTCGCGGGAGATCACGCCTGTCACTCTGGCATCCAGCGGCGTCCGAGCGGGCAGACCTCCGATGGCTTCGAGGAATCGCTCGCGCAGGTTCTTCTGATAGGCCGCGACCTGTTCGGGCGTCTTGAGCTGCTCGTACCGCGTCTTCCATTGTTCGAACCACGGCTGCGCCTGTCGCATCAGGTAGCGGGACATCATCCCGCCGGCCGGTCCGCCGTCCACCGTCTCCGGCAGGACGCGGAGATTCTCACCAGCCCCAGCCGACAAGGCGACCATCAGGCAGAGTCCCGCAACACTCGCAACGAGTTCCTTCCTTCCCATCTCATCTCCTTTCCCGACCGGTGTTTTCCGCAATAGGCGCGGGCGTTTCCGGGGGATTCCACCCGGATGCCCCATGCTACCGGCCGAACACGTCCAGTTCAAGCGCCGTTCGTGGTGACGCCGTAAGACGGGTGCGCGACCGTATCAGCGTATACGATAGAGGTTCACGAAAACCCCCGAATGTCATTCCCGCGAAAGCGGGAATCCACTCCTGTGGTCGTGCCCGATCCCACGGTTCCTGGATTCCTGCTTGACGCAGGAATGACAGCGTCGTGACGAGTGCCCCGTCGGCGTCCTGTGTGTCTGTCATCTGACATGTGTCATCTTGATTTTCAGCTCAGAAACGCACATGACAGATGACACGGGTGAGACCTGCACGGGCCCCGCGCCTGTCATTCCCGCGACAGCGGGAATCCACTCACTCGGTCGCGCCCGGTCCCGCGGTCCCTGGATTCCTGCGTGCGCAGGAATGACAGAGTCGTGTCGAGTGCGTCCACCGGACTCCCGAGGCGCTGTCGCGCCACCCGTCGTGTCATTCCCGCGAAGCCTGTGCCTCGTCACTCCATGGGAGGTCGCAAGTGCGGTCATGCACCCCCGTAAGGCGCTATCCTCTCCTCGTGGGAGCGAAGACATGCCCTCACGGGCACACTACAGGCGGTCCTGTCGGATCTGCTGCCGCGCGAGCCTCTGCTTCCCGACGTACCGGGGCTCTGGTAGAATCGCTGTGTTGCTGCGAACGGCATGTAGTGTCGAATGATAGGAGGATCGAACAATGAACGTCAGATCGGTGAGATCACAACGCATTTCGGCAAGCCTGTTGTCCATCGGCGTCTTGCTGCTTTTCGGGAGCATCGTCGCCCGCGGAAACCCAGGTCCGTCGGCCTCGGCTTTGTCCAAGCCGGCGCCCGCTCCCAGTCCGACCGACGGCAAGCTGCGGATTATCTGTTTCGGCGCGCACCCGGACGATTGCGAGTTCAGCGCCGGCGGCACAGCGGCCTTATGGGCGGCGCGAGGCCATCACGTGAAATTCGTCTCCTGCACCAATGGCGATATCGGTCACTGGGGCATGGCCGGCGGAGCGCTCGCTCAGCGCCGCACTGCCGAGGTCAAACGCTGCGCCGAGATCTTCGGCATCGAGACGGAAGTCCTCGACATCCACGACGGCGAGCTGTTGCCCACCCTGGAGAACCGAAAGACCATCGTCCGCCTGATCCGTCAGTGGGGTGCGGACATCGTGATGTGCCACCGGTCCAACGACTATCACCCCGATCACCGCAACGTCGGCCTGCTGGTCCAGGACGCCGGCTACATGGTCGCGGTGCCCTTCTTCTGCCCCGATACGCCGTACCTGACGCGCAATCCGGTGTTCCTCTACTACGACGACGGATTCAAGAAGCCCAACCCGTTCTCGGCGGACATCGCGGTGGGCATCGACGAAGTCATCGAGAAGAAACTGGCGGCGGCTCTGGCCCTGGAATCCCAGACTCTCGAAGGCGGCTGCGAGGGCTCGCCCGATCTCTACCCGAACGACCCGCAGAAACGCCAGGCCCGCGAGGAACAAGTGCGAGGTTACTTCGAGCGCTCGTTTGCCCAGACGGCCAATCAGTTCCGCCAGCAGCTCGTCAACTGGTACGGCCAGGAAAAAGCGGGCAAGATCCGCTCTGCCGAGGCCTTCGAGATCTGCGAGTACGGCCGGCAACCGTCCAAGAAGGAGATCCGCGAGTTGTTCCCCTTCTTCCCGGCTCCGTAGGCGTGCTGTTCGTAGTGACGCCGTAAGGCGTTCTCTCTTGAAGTTCGATGTTCGAATTGTGAAGTGTTGGGAACCGTTCTCGGTTCTCGAGACTTCAAGCTTCCTTCTATGCCCTCACGGGCACACTACGAACACCAATGCACTCTGTTCTCATTCTTGGCCCAGATCCTTCGCTGTCGCTCAGGATGACAGAGTCCGCGACAGGATGGCGCACGCAATGGAGGTGTGGTCCGTCGGAGAACCGGCTCGAATCTCGCCACAAGGTGTGGCTGTTCTCTGTGGTAGGTGGCATCCCTGTTCGCAACAAGGCGTTGTGCCGACTCTGTCATTCCTGCCACAGTTGCCCTCGACCTGATCGGGGGGAACGCAGGAATCCAGAAACCTTGGTATGCGACGTGTCCCTGGACATGGATTCCCGCCTTCGCGGGAATGACAATCGAGATTCCCCGCGGACCTCCGTCACGCGCAGGTAGGCACGGTCATGCGCCCCGTGCCCTGACTGCCGAGCGGAATTCGGTTGTCAAGGACGGGGCGTCGGCGATAATAGGCGGGCGCAGATGCGGAAGGTCGCGTCTGGATGGATGGGCATCAATTGAGGAAGGTCGATTATGGGCAAAGGTATCGGGCACAGCACGTCGCGTCGTGAATTCTTGAGAGATACCGGTCGAGTGGCTGCGGGGTCGGCGTTTCTAGCCGCGGTTGGGCCGCGGGTCTACGCGGGCGAGGACAACACCATCCGAGTCGCACTCGTCGGTTGCGGCGGGCGCGGAGGCGGTGCAGCCGCCAACGCCCTGGCGGCCAAGGGCGGACCGATCAAGCTCGTTGCAATGGCCGATGTCTTCGAGGACCGCCTGAAGCGCTGCTACGACGGCCTGATCGAGGCCGCCAGCGCGCCGCGGACCAGCGGCTCGGCCGACACCTGGGTGATGGGCTACCAGGCGGCGCAGATCGATGTCCCGCCGGAACGGAGGTTCCTCGGATTCGACGCGTATCAGAAGGCCATGGACTGCCTGCGCCCGGGCGACGTCGTGATCCTGACGACGCCGGTGGCGTTCCGCTGGGTACACTTCGCCCACGCGATCCGCAAGGGAATCAACGTGTTCATGGAGAAGCCCGTCACCGTGGACGGGCCCAGCACGCGGAAGATGCTGGCCCTCGCGGAGGAGTCGGCGAAGAAGAACCTCAAGGTGGGCGTCGGCCTGATGTGCCGGCACTGCAAGGCCCGCTGGGAACTCTATGACCGGATCAAGGCCGGCCGGATCGGCGAGATTCACATGATGCGGACCTACCGCCAGCAGGGCCCGGCGGGGTTCGCGGGACCCAGAGAGCCGAACGCCAACGAGCTGCTCTGGCAGATCCGCAACTACCTGGGCTTCTTCTGGGCCAGCGGCGGACTGTTCCAGGACGTGGTCGCCCACAACGTGGACGAATGCTGCTGGATGAAGGACGCCTGGCCGGTGAAGGCCCAGGGCTCCGGTGGGCGCTGCTATCGCGGCGACTGCGTGGACCAGAACTTCGACCACTACGATGTCGAGTACACGTTCGCCGACGGCACGAAGCTGTTCCTCAACAACCGCCACATGCCGGGCTGCTACTCGGAGTTCGCCAGCTACGCGCACGGCACGAAGGGCTCCGCGGTGATCTCGACCTTCATGCACACGCCCGCCAAGTGCCGCATCTACAAGTCGCAGGACTTCGCCAAAGAGAACCTCGCGTGGTCGTTCCCGCAGCCGGAGCCGAATCCGTACCAGCTCGAATGGGACCACCTGATCGAGGCCATTCGCAGCGACAAGCCGCACAACGAGGCCAAACGCGGCGCGGAGGCCAGTCTGGTGACCGCGATGGCCCGCAGGGCCGTTCACACGGGTCAGATCGTGACATTCGACGAGATGCTCAACTGCGAAGAGGAGTTCGCGCCGGGCCTGGACAAGCTGACGACGGACTCGCCCGCGCCCATCCACGCCGGCGCCGACGGCAGGTACCCGATGCCCCAGCCGGGGATTGTGAAGGACCGGGAGTTCTGACGCAGGCGGGCGACAGACACAGACGATTACGGACTCTCACAAACAGACATGGACAGCGGCACCCCCGACTTGTCATGCTGAACGAAGTGAAGCATCCGGGCTACGGACGCACATGATGTCAGGTTCTCATCCCGGGCCAGATCCCTTCGGAAGACTCAGGGCAGGCTCTTCGCTGTCGCTCAGGATGACAAGGACAATGCACAGTATCAATCTGTCCCAACGAGGCGGATTCGCCTACAAGAACCGGATGCACACCGGTTTCGAGACCGTGATCTTGTGCCCGGTCGGCTCGAGCGCCCCGGTCTTCTCGTCGATCCGGAACACGACGACACTGTCGCCGTCCTGGTTGGCGACGAGGCAGAACTTGCCCGTCGGCTCGATATTGAAGTTGCGCGGGACCTTGATCCCGTCGGTCTCGTGCTCGACGAGGTTCAGGAGCCCGGTCGTCGGATCGATGCGGTAGACCGCGATGCTGTCATGGCCGCGATTGGAGCCGTAGAGGAACTTGCCGCTCGGGTGCACGCGGATCTCGGCGCACCAACTCGGCCCGCTGAATCCGATCGGGAGCGTCGAGACTGCCTGGATCTCGCCGAGAGAACCGCGGACCGCGTCATACATGAAGGCGGTGATCGTGGAGTCGAGCTCGTTGATGACGTAGGCGTACAGGCCGCCCGGATGGAACGCGAAGTGACGCGGCCCGGCGCCCGCCTTGACCTGGGCGAACGGAGGATCGTTGGCAGCAATCGTCCCTTTGCCGGCGTCGAGCTTGTAGATCATGATCTTGTCGAGCCCAAGGTCGGCGACGAAGACGAAGCGGTCGTCGGGACTCGGATTGATCGAGTGGGCGTGGGGCTCCTTCTGCCGCGAGGGGTTGACGCTGGAGCCCGCGTGCTGCACGAAGCCGGTCGGTTCGCCGATCCCGCCGTCGGGCCGGATGGGAATGACCGAGGCGCTGCCGCTGTTGTAGTTGGCGACGAGGACGTGCTTGCCCGTGTGATCGACGTTGACATGGCACGGGCCCGCCCCGCCGGAAGAGCACTCGTTCAGGAGCTTCAGATCGCCCGTGCCCGGGTCGATGGCGTAGGCGAAGACGCGTCCGCCCTCTCCGGCCTCGCTCACCGCGTAGAGGAATTTCCCGTCGGGACGAATCTCCAGAAACGACGGGTTCCGCGCCTCGGCCGCCAGGACGGGTTCCGAGAGCGCCCCCGTCTTCAGATCGAGCGTGCTGCGGTAGATCCCCTGGCTGTCGCCCGGCCCGGAGCCGCTGTAGGTCCCCAGGTAGACGCGCACAGACTGGGCCGGCGCAGACGAGAGCACAGCCAGCGACACCATCGCCGCGATGAACGGATTCGGACTCATGGCAGACACCTCCGGAAAAACCTGCACTCCGTCGCCCGCCGCTCGCGGATCGTCCCGAACCGCGCGGGCCGCATCATGGTATCCTCGATAGCGCCAGGATTCAAGCGGGAATGAAGAGCCGGCTCGATCCGGGTTGACCCAATCCTCGGATTGGGGTAGGATACGGGTCGCGGTGGATTGTCAGGGTCTGGAGTCGATGAAGGGAAGAACGCCATGGGCTGGTACGGGTACTTCATGATCGTCGGCGTGATCGTCGTGGGTGGCGGCTGGATCGCGTACTGGATCTGGGACCGCAGGATGCAGGAGTTGGAGAAGAGAGAGCCGCCAAAGAAGTCAGGGCGGCTCCAGAAGACCCAGAGTGAAGTCTCGGATTGGGCGAAGAAGATGGCGCAGTTCAAAAGTCCCGCTCCGCCGAAGAAACCTGCCGATCACGACGAGCCACCGAACGAATGACAAAAGGCCGCCGGAGGCAGGAGCGGAAGAGGTCCTGTGCATCTCATAGGGCTTGTCCGTCCCCTTGCAGACACATGGCCATTCGACCGCGAAAGGGAACCTTATGCCAAGCCAGTTTCTCACGGACGGTTTTCTGCTCCAGACCAAGACCGCTCGCACTCTTTACCACGATCACGCGGCGAACCTGCCTATCTACGACTATCATTGTCACCTGCTGGCCCACCTGATCGCCGCCGACCACCGCTTCGAGAACCTCACGCAGGCCTGGCTCCTCGGTGATCACTACAAGCATAGGGCAATGCGGACCCACGGCGTGCCGGAACAATTCATCACGGGCAAAGCCAGCGACTGGGAGAAATTCGACCGCTGGGCCGCCACCGTCCCCGCCTGCCTGGGCAATCCCCTCTACCACTGGACGCACCTGGAACTCAAACGGCCCTTCGGCATCCAGGGCAAACTGCTCGGACCCGACACCGCCCGCGAGATCTACGACGAGTGTACCGAAATGCTGCAATCGCCCGAGTTCAGCGTCCGCAACATCATGCGGAAGATGAACGTCAAGCTCGTCTGCACGACGGAAGGCCCGCTCGATTCCCTCGACGATCACCGTCGGATCAAGCAGGACGGCTTCGAGATCAAAGTCCACACCGCCTGGCGGCCCGACCAGGCGATGGCGGTCGAGGACCTCACCAAGGTCAACGTCTTCATCGACAAGCTCGAAGAGCTGTGCGACATGGAGATCGCCCGCTTCCACGACTACGTCGAAGCCCTGTCCGAGCGCCATGCGTACTTCCACAATCACGGGTGCCGGCTCGCCGACCACGGCCTGGAAACCGCCTACGCCGAGGACTACAGCGACAGCGAGATCCAGGCGATCTTCGAGAAGGTCCGCGCCGGCCGCACCCTGGATGCCCACGAAATCCTGCAATTCAAATCCGCCATGATGTTCGAGTTCGCCTGGATGGACGCCGCGAGAGGCTGGGTCCAGCAGCTCCACCTCGGCGCCCTGAGGAACAACTGCACGCGACTGTTCAAGAAGCTCGGACCGGACATCGGCTGCGACTCCATCGGCGACTTCGAAATCGCCCGCCCGCTCGCGAAGTTCCTCGATCGCCTCGACCAGCAGGGCCGCCTGCCCAAGACGATCCTCTACAACCTCAACCCGCGCGACAACGCCCTCTTGGCGACGATGATCGGCAACTTCCAGGACGGCTCCGTGCCCGGCAAGATCCAGTACGGCTCCGCCTGGTGGTTCCTCGACCAGAAGGACGGCATGGAGGACCAGATGCGAACGCTCGCCAACATGGGCCTGCTCGCCCGATTCGTCGGCATGTTGACGGACTCGCGCAGCTTCCTGTCGTATCCGCGTCACGAGTACTTCCGGCGGGTCCTGTGCAACCTGCTCGGCAACGACGTCGAAGCGGGACTCCTGCCCGACGACATGACCCTGCTCGGCAAGATGGTCGAGGACATCTGCTACCGCAACGCCCGAGCCTACTTCCCCATGGAATGCGACTGACGAAGACCCAGGCCACCACGGAGACACAGAGGACACGGAGAAGACCCCAATTGTCATTCCCGCGCAGGCGGGAATCCATCCGAGCGACGAGGGCCGAGTCCCGAACGACGACTTCTGAACCACAGAGGCACAGAGGACACGGAGAAGAGAGAAGGTGAGAAGGTAGGAAGGTAAGAAGGTCAGAACGTGAGAAGGTCAGGTGTAGGGTGGGCTGTGCCCACCATCTCCCTCACACGAAGGCACAAAGGTCCTCTGGATTGTCATTCCCGCGGAAGCGGGAATCCAGGGCTCTTCACCACGAAGGGCAACGGACACACTCACGCACAGACGCCAAGCCGCAGCGAAGAGGGTCTCGACACGCATTCACACGGAGGGACACGGATTCGACCCTGTCCTTGCGAGCGACAGCGCGGCAATCTCCCTCTTGGCCATTCCAGCCACACCTGCCCTCGACCCCGATCGGGGGGCAAGCGGGAATCCATCCGAGTCTTCCTCACACAAAGGCACAAAGGCACGAAGAAGAATCCGATCCCCGTCCACCCTTTGTGGCTCCGTGGCTTGGTGTGAGATCCATTCATCGAGACACGACTTCCCATCCGCCGATCCTGTCATTGCGAGCCCTGCGCGGCAATCTCTCCGAGCCACGAGACACGGGTCACGAGCGACGAACCTGAAACCACGAAGGGCACGAAGCCGGCCCGAGACAGCCGGCCACGGGTTTCCCTGCCCGGAAAAAGTACCTGACACCGTCCCGGTCCCCCGGAGGGTGAGAATTCCGGGCATCACGCGGAGACGCCAAGACCGCTGAGAAGAGGGTCTCGACACGGATTCACATGGATGGACACTGATTCGACCCTGTCATCGCGAGCGATAGCGCGGCAATCTGCTCGTCACCACGAAGGACGCGAAGGGAAACAGATACACTCGCGCAAAGACGCAGAGACGCAGGGGTTCTCTGATTTGTCATTCCCGCGCCAAGCGGGAATCCATCCGAGCGACTAGGGCCAAGTCCCGAACGACGATACTGAAACCACGAAGGCCACGAAGGACACACGAAGCAGACCATGCGAACGGCGAGGGCGGAGCGCCGAGATACGAGATTGCCATTGATCTCTCACCACAGAGGACGCAGAGACCAACGGGAAACCGAGAACCGATGGACGAGAACAGAGATCTGCCAGACAGCCGGTCAGTGGCTTCCCTGCCGGAAGAATACTGGACACCGTTCCGGTCCCCTGTTTCTTCGCGCTTGACTTCCCCCCCGTAACCATCCATAATCAAGCGAAGAGAGAATGTATCGCGGCATGAACGGGAGGCTGGGTCGTAGGTAGTTTCGAGCGACCAGTGGCCAGAAATGCGGCCGGTGTCCCCGTGGTTGCCTGCACGGTCCTGGGAACGTGGACATACGGCGGACAAAGCTGTGGTGAGATCCGCTATGCGGAGAAGCATCTGCCATCTGTTTCACTGCGGGAGAACATCAAAATGACGAATGTGTCCTTGGTGGCTGGCTTTTTTTGCCTACCCCTTTGAGCCCGCCATAAGTGAGGCAGTACAGGAAGCCTTGCATCAGGTAAATCGGAGCACACAGGTCTTCCTCAAGGCATGGGAACACTGCCGAATTGGAGGCAAGATCATTGTAGATGAGTTGTGTGGCCAGATTGATTCGGCCGCTCTCTTCTGCGCCGATCTCACTGGCATGAATGCAAATGTTATGTTTGAGCTTGGCTATGCGATTGGAAAGAACAAGCGTGTGTGGCTTATCCTGGATACATCCCGTGTGGACTCCAAGAAGCAATTCGATCAGCTCCGCGTCCTCACGACCGTTGGGTATGCGAGTTACTGCAACTCGTCAGACATAAAAGACACGCTATTTCGTGAGCAACCATACAACGACCTTGACACAACCATCTTCCGCCATGCAATTGAGCCCCAGTTGATAACAGTATCGAGACGTGCGATCCTGCATCTGAAGAGCCGCCATGACAACGAGGCTAGTATCAAGATGGGACGAACACTCGAGAAATCGGGCATCCCATGCGTGGAGGATGATCCTGGCGAGTCTTCATTGCAGCCTCTGGGGTGGTATGGTGTGCAGGTCCACTCCTCCCTTGGAGTGATCTGCCATCTTACTAGCCCTGCCCGTGAGGGCGCCTGGTTGCACAACGCACGACATGCACTCGTCGCAGGAATGTCCCTTGCCATGGGCAAGCCTCTGCTTATGCTCGCTGAAGGTGACTTTCTTGGCCCTATGGATTACCGCGACATTCTACACCACTATCAAACTGGGACCCAAGCTAACAAGCATCTCCAGGAATGGCTGGAACCGCTCAGGACCACGTGGCAGAAAGCCCAATCGTCTCAACGCGCATACGTTGCCAACCTGGAATTGGTCGCTGAGTTGAAGAGCCTACGTTTCGGTGAGTCCATAGCTGAGAATGAAGCGGAGCAACTTGTACACGACTACTTTGTCGAGACGTCATTCTACCGGGAGGCTCTGCAGGGTAAACAGACCATTTTCGTCGGGAGGAAGGGTACGGGAAAGACGGCAAATCTGCTCAAGCTTGCATCTCAGTTCGCGAGAGATCGACGCAATCTCCTCTGCGTGATAAAGCCCGCCGCCTATGAGCTTGAAGGTATCATCGCGTTGATGGATAGTTACACACAACGGGATATCAAAGGATATGCAATCGAAAGTCTGTGGAAGTTCCTCCTCTATACCGAAGTAGCCAATTCAATCGCCGCAGAAATTCAGGCAAGACCATTTGAGACCCCCAATGCAGATGAGAGCAGGTTACTCGCCATCCTCGATCAGAGCGGTGGTGCCCTACGGGAGGAGTTCGCCGTTAGGCTGGAGCGCTGTGTATCAGAGCTACTCTCACTTGGATCGCCTAGCACAAGTGTGGGGTCTGCACGCATGGCAATTTCCGAGGCGCTCCATGAGGGTATGCTAGGTGAGTTGCGCATGATTCTCGGCACAGTTCTTGGTGCGAAAGAGCGCGTGGCGATTCTAGTGGATAACCTGGACAAGGCGTGGAGCAGGCAAGGCAAAGTCAGCATCTTAGCTGAGTTTTTTCTGGGGCTTCTCCGGGTCGCAGGGAGAATGCGCCAAGACTTCCAGCACCATGATAGCCGCCGCCAAGCGGCTAACGTGACGCTGGCTGTATTTCTACGGTCTGACATCTTCTACGAGGTCATGAACGTGGCACGAGAACCAGACAAGATTCCGTACTCGCGAATCACGTGGAGTGACAAGGAACTGCTTCTGCGAGTTGTTGAGGAACGATACATCACTTCACACGAAGGTCAGACGACCGCCTCCGAGCTCTGGCGCCGATACTTCTGTGAAACAGTCCGCGGCATCCCAACAAGGGACTACTTTGTGACTCAAACACTTCCGCGTCCACGCGACTTGCTTTTCTTCGTCAATGCGGCTGTGGGCACCGCCATCAATCGTGGGCATACCGTCGTTGAGGAAAGAGATGTCCTGGACGCCGAAAGGCAGTATTCCCAGAATGCCTTGGAGAGTATCTTGGTCGAGACTGGAGCGAACGCGTCATGTCTCGAGGGGATCATCTATGAGTTTGCAGGCGCACGCGCGTACCTCACATATAGTGAGGTTGCTGCGTGCATTGCCCGTGCCGGTATACCAGAAGCGGAGGTCGAGAAGGTGATTGGGAACCTCTGTGCATTGACGTTCCTGGGTGTTGAGGTGAATCCGTCGGACTTTCGCTTCGCAGATGATCCCAACGAGTACCGGAAGAACTTGGCCCTCGCGAAGAGATTCTCCGAGAGTTCTCAATCACCCGTGCAGTATATGATCAACCGCCCATTCTGGGCCTTTCTCGAAGTTGTGCCGGGCGAGTAGATGCACGGGGAGTCGAAGGGGTACGGTACTTCTTATTCGGACAAGGGTGGGTAGACCATGAGATCATTTGAACACGGCTATTTGTTGGAGACGGCGATTTCACACTCGCTGGCTATGACGCTACGGGGACTGGGCGAGTTTCGTGGTCGTCAGGTCCTGCACTCGGAGCAGTCGCCGGAGATCCTGGAAACCCTCCGGCGGGTCGCCATGATCCAGAGCGTGGAATCCTCCAATCGCATTGAGGGAATCACTGTGCCAGCAGCCCGCCTGCCGGGCTTGGTGGCCGACAAGACGACGCCTCGAGATCGGCCGGAACAGGAAGTTGCCGGCTATCGGGAGGTGCTCGCGGATATCCACCTGCACCATTCGTCCTCACGACTCTCGGCGAAGCTCATTCTCCAGTGGCATCGGACAATGTATCGGTATACAGGCGAGAAAAGGGGTCAATGGAAGACAAAGGACAATGCCATCGTGGAGGTTGGGCCCAATGGTCGGCAGGTCATTCGTTTCCGTCCGGCGTCGGCTCTCGCCACGCCGGAGTTCATGAAGCACCTCGTGAATCTGTTCGACCAATCCCTTGCAGAAGGCAGAACCGACCCCCTTTTACTCATTGCCAGCTTCATTCTTGACTTCGAGTGCATTCACCCTTTCATGGATGGCAACGGACGCATTGGGCGATTGCTGACGCTTCTGCTGTTGTACCAAGCCGGGTATGAGGTCGGGCGATACATCAGCCTGGAGCGTATCGTCGAGGAGAGCAAGGAGACGTACTACGAAGCGCTACGGAGAAGTTCTGCGGGCTGGCACCAGGCTCGGCATGATCTGCGCCCATGGTGGGAGTACTTCCTCGGAATGCTCACGGCCGCCTACAATGAATTCGAGGCCCGCGTGGGGACGATTGCCTCAGCCCGCGGGGTCAGGCGAGAGATGGTGCGTCGAGCGATAGACCGGCTACCCGACCCGTTCACAATCGCGGACCTCCGCCGGGCTTGTACGGGCATCAGTTCTCGCACGTTGAAGCGTGCCTTGACGGAGGCAGTCAAGAGTCGCAAGATCAAGCGTGTCGGCGCCGGCCCGGGCACGCGATGGATACATCTGTGAGCGTGGCACCATATTGGTGCCACAAACGGCGGTGTTGGCACCATAGTGGTGGGCTGAGAATGACCGGTGGGTACAGCCTGCCTTACCACTGCCGCCGATTCGTGGCCCGTTGGAATTGATTATTGATGATTGACGATTGATGATTCGGGCTACCTTCGTGTCCTTCGCGGTGTGAGGATTGTCGCTCGGGGCTCGGCCCTCGTCGCTCGGATGGATTCCCGCTTCCGCGGGAATGACAGATCAGGGTCTTCTCCGCGGCTCAGCGTCTCTGCGAGAGTCTGTGGATTTGCCTTCGTGTCCTCGGTGCTCTTCGTGGTTCCACACATTGGACAAACGGCGGGCGAAGCCCGCCCTACCGCTGTCGCCGAGTTCCGTGTTCCCTTCTGCCCTCTGCGTACTCTGTGGTCAAGAGGAAGATGGATTCCCGCTTGCCCCCCGATCGGGGTCGAGGGCAGGTGTGGCTGGAATGACCAAGAGGGAGATTGCCGCGCTGTCGCTCGCAACGACAGGGTCGAATGCGTGTCCATCCGTGTGAATCCGTGGCGAAAGCCTCTTCTCTGCCGCTTGGCGTCTCGGCGTGAGGCCGGGCCTTCTTACGCTCTCATGTTCTTACCTTCCCACCGTCCAACCTCCCTCTCCTGGGCGTTCTCTGCGCCTCTGTGGTGGACAACTGAAACGGCATGAGAAACTCCGCAGATTGTCGGACTTTGTATGGACATACACACATATGGTGTTTAGTATACAGTAAACACGGTTTCGGCGTGTGTGCGCCGGGACCGGCGGGCTGTCTGCCGGCGTCTGCGAACCGGCAATCGATTGCTGACCCCGTGCTACGGAGGACTTATGGCGGGGCAAGCGACGTGTCATACGTGTATTTACGCCCACTGGGACCCGGGTCTGTGGATGCGCACGTTGTGGTCGGGATTCCCCGCTCGGCCCACGTGCAGCAACCAGCCCGACTCGCCCGGGCGAACGAAAGAGTGTCCTCTTCACGGGATCTGCCGGAACTACCGTCCCAAACCGCCGACGCCCGAGGGGAACCACGTCAAATCGATCCCGCTGACCAATGGGTTCCATGCTTCCGTGGATGCGATGGACTACGAATGGCTCAGCCGGTGGCACCGGCGGGCATACAGCACCGGGTACGCCGGACGGTACGAAAAGGGCAAACTCGTCTACATGCACCGCCAGATCATGCAGCCACCCAAGGGAATGATCGTGGACCATATCAACGGCAACGGCTTCGACAACACACGGATCAATCTACGAAACACCACGCGGCGCCAGAACATGTACAACAGGGGCAAACACGTCGGCACCGCCTCGATCTACAAAGGCGTTGCACGCGACAAGAGAAGCGGCAAGTGGTATGCGGAAATCCGATCGGGCAATGCCCGCCCCAGGTCCCCACTGTTCGCGGAGGAGGTCGAGGCGGCACGCGCATATGCCCGGATGGCAATCGAGCTGTTCCGAGAGTATGCCAGGCTGAACCTTCCGCAGGAGTGGCCGCCCGAGCGTCGGGCCCAGGTGCATGCGAAGCGGGCAAAGACGGATGGCCGAGTCAGAGAGAAAGGGGTCAAAGACAGAAGCGGAAGAGCAAAGAGAAAAGGCAAGAAGGTGAAAGGCGTAGGGCCAGGCCGCACGATGCACGACGCGAGACGCAGGACGGGCTCCCGATCTACTTGAGGCCGCACAGGCGGAACATGCTGTAGAACATGTAGGTGTCGCCGTATTTCGGCACAAGCATCTCATATACCAGTCGGTCGTCGCCGCGAGATTGCGTCACGATGTTGCGGATGTCCTGGAACTGGCGTTGCAGGTCCGGGTCGAGGGTCCAGCCCTGCGTATCCACGGGCGTCCCGGTCCTGAGGGACTGCACGAGCAAGGCCTCGGCATAGTGGCGCGGAAGCTCCTTGTAGCCGAGCAGCTTGAGCGACGGCAGCCGGCCGATGAGTTCCGCCCGCTCGTCTCTGAGCAGATGGCACGCCATGAGATACTCGAACGCGAAGCGATGGCCGGGATGGTCCTGCAGCAGGTTCGCCAGCGCCGCAGGCGAGATCGCGATCGACGTATCGTCCCGCGTGTTTCTCACTCGGCGCCAGGACCGGATGAGCGGATCGCTCCCGGCCCGCGAGGGATCGGCCAGAATGGGTTCCCATCGGCGTACGTACTCGCCACTGCCCACGCTCTTGCGAAGGGCCTGAAAGACGACCCGCGCCGGCTCGTACTGACCTTTGGCCAGGTGAATTTTCACCAGGGCCTCCAGGATGGGCGGCGTAGGTCCCTCCTGCGCGAGCAACTCATATGCGTTCTTCTCCGCGGCGTTCAGAAAGCCCAAGTCCAGGTACAGTTCGAGCGACTTGGCGTGGATCACACGTCCCGGCATATCGTCGAAGGTCATGAACAGCGTGTCGATGCCGGACTGGGGATAGGCGCACAACTCGCTGCCGAGGCGGCCCTCGTGCGCCAGTGCTCGATTGATGTCGAAGATGCCGGAGCGTGTGAATCGCTGTTTGCCCCGCATCCGTTCGGCCAGGCCCAGCACGCGATTCCAGTCGCGTTGCTGGGCATCGTAGTGCAGTCGGCGCTCGTAGTGTACGTGCGTTCGCGAAAGCGCCAGGCACAGGGTCACGACGACGGCCACGACGAGCGTGCGCAGGATCACCCACACGCGAGCGTCGGCCTGCGGCCGGCGAGAGTGTCCGGCCTCACGGACGGGTTGAGCACCCCCCTTGCGCCGATCGCATCGTGCAGTTCTCTTCGCTTCCGTTTCCATGAGGACTTGACCCAGGAACGCCACCAGGGCCAGGCTGGGAACGAATGTGTGCAGAACGAGCACGAGCCAATTGGCCAAGGGGGAGAACTTGAGTGCCTTGTCCGGCTGCCAGGGTGTGCCGGCAGTGTAGATCGCCTGGAGTTCCAGGCCGAAGACGAAGCGACCCAGGACAAAAGCTCCACTGACCGCCAGCGCGATCTGCACGATTGCCTGCCTGACGTTTCGACGCAGCAAGGCTTCGATCAGGCACGCGATGCCGGCGAAGATCAACGCCGCGGCGCCGGCCAGATAATAGAGCGCGGCAAAGAGAACCAGAAAGAGCCCCGCCCGTCCGAGCGAGGGTCTCGTGGGAAGGGCATCGTAGAAAACCGCAGTCCAGATCGACAGTCCCACGGCCAGCAGCGAGGGCAGCGGATTCTCGTAGTAGTTGTTGTAGATCGTCAGAGCGAGCAACAGCGGGACCCAGGCAAGGTCTCTGAACCTCTCTGCCCGGGCCGAACGCAGCAGACGCCGTATCCCCAGAAAGAACACGCCCAGAACTGCGGTGATGATCAGGGCGCCGAGCCAGGCATGGGAGTAGCTCTGCGCCAGAAGAGCGGCCAACGCGCCGATCGGCCCGCCGGCAGTGGTGAATACCGCGCGAAGAGAGGAACTCTCCAGAGACAAGGCCGGATAGGCTGCGAACACGCCAAAGCCGTAGTACAGCAGGTGAGGTCCAATCCCTTTCCACAGGTAGAGAAACAGCGCCAGGAAGACGACTGCCGACAGGCAGCGTTCCAGCCTGTGACGCTCCGGTATGCTCTCACGAGCCATTTCTGCGATCTCCGTCTGCAAGACGCTTCGGCCTCTTGAAATCCCCTGTTTCTCACATGCTGCGATGGTCCGTGCACCCGGACCCGGCTTGGTGTATCATAGTGCATACCGTCCAGGTAATCCAATGGCTGCTTGGCGCGGGCAAGAGCGTGTCATCAATCGGTTGACCTTGGGACATGACGATGAGACTGAGTGGGTCGGTGGCGATGCACATTGCCGTGACGGCATTCGCGGCGGCCTTGTCGTTGAGTTCCTGCACGGACCGCGCTCCGGAGTCGGTCGTCCCCCTGGCCAGACAGCCCAGCCTCGTGCCGGACTATGTCGGCATCGTGATCCCGCCCAACATAGCGCCGTTGCATTTCGTGATCCGCGAGCCGGGCAGGAGGTATCAGGTCAGGATTCACTCCGCCGCAGGCGGGACAATCGAGATCGCCGGCAAGACAGGCGAGATCACGATCCCTCAGGACAAGTGGAAGAACCTGCTGACTCGCAATGCAGGCGACAAGCTGTATATCGACATCCGCGTAAAGACGGAAGGCGCAACCTGGAACCAGTACCAGACCCTCGTCAATACCATTGCCGAGGAGCCGATCGATCCCTATCTCGTCTACCGGTACATGACCCCCTCCTCGTATTTTCCCAAGCGCATGTGCATCCGCCAGCGGGACATCGAGAGCTTCGAAGAGAACGACGTGCTCGACACCGCGTCGTTCGGGAACGGATGTGCCCATTGCCACAGCTTCGTGGGCAACCAGCCCGACCGGATCGTCATCGGGATGCGCAGCACGTCCCTGGCCAGCGCCACGCTGCACGGGCACGATGGCCGAGTCGACAAGATCGGCGAGAAGTTCGGCTACACCGCCTGGCATCCCAGCGGCCAGATCGTTGCCTACTCCGTCAACGACGTCCGGCAGTTCTTTCACACCGCCCGGCCGGAGATTCACGATGTGGTCGATCTCGATTCGGCGATCTTCTACTACGATATCGAGCAAGCCAAGGTCAAGACGGCGCCCGCTATAGCCGACAAGAAGCGGCTGGAGACCTACCCCGCCTGGACGCCGGACGGCAAGACTCTGTACTTTTGCAGTGCACCGCTGTTGTGGGAAGGCACACCAACGGTCCCGCCCGCGCGATACCGGGAGGTCAAATATGACTTGATGCGTATAAGCTACGATGTCGCAACCGATTGCTGGGGCACGTTGGAGACGGTGCTGCGAGCCGCCGACACCGGTCTGAGCATCCTGCTGCCGCGCGTTTCGCCGGACGGCAGGTTCCTGCTGTTCTGCATGGCCGAGTACGGGTGTTTTCCCGTCTACCAGCCGACCAGCGACTTCTATCTCATGGACCTCCAGACCGGGTCGTACCGCAACGCGACGATCAACAGCGACTACGCAGACGCGTGGCATAGCTGGTCGAGCAACAGCCGGTGGATCGCATTCAGCAGCAAGAGGGAGGGGGGATTGTTCACGCGAACGTTCATCAGTCACGTCGGCGCAGACGGCCGGATGGGCAAGCCGTTCGTCGTGCCGCAGAGGTCCCCGTCTTTTTACGACTCCTGCTATTGCGTGTACAACACGCCGGAGCTGGTGGCCGGGCCCGTGTCCGTCGATATGAAGACGCTGGTCCAGGCAATCGTCGGTCCTGCGCAGATCCGCGTCGATTCACTCACCGGAGCGACACCGAAGACCCACAGTACCGAGACGTACAAGACAGGTCAGGCCAGCGTGCAGTAGTCGCATGATATAGACTCGGGAAGGTCCTCACGGGGGTTGCGGTTCTGTCATCCTGAGGCGCAGGCCGAAGGATCTGGGCAGAGGGCAGGAGGTTTCTGTCGGTCGCAGGCCGGATCCCGCACTCCGCTGCGCTCCGCTCAGGATGACAAACACAACACCCGAGTCTACACAAATCCGCATGATTCACCGAGCTTCCGGGCGCTTCTCGAGGACGATCAGGACGCGGAGGCCCGTCAGCCAGGGGGCGCACCACGAGGTCAGACGGCGTTCCAGTCTGTGCAGCGGGGACACGAGACAGGCCGGGATGAAGCCGAAGTAGCTGAACCCACCCGTCGCAGGCCAAACGATGAAATCCGAGTATTCCATCGAGAGCAGCGACAGTTCCGACAGGTGTTTCAGCGTCTCTTCGAGCCGGTCGCGGAACAGGATCGTCGCGAAGGCCATGTTGCTGAAGGTCCCGCTCTCGTCGGACGGTCGGGTCGTCCGAGTTTCCGCGAAGAGGTCCTGACGAGGGTCGTATGACTCGTGATGGAGACATCCCCAGATGAACCGGGCGAATGGCGTACCCGCGGGCTCCAGAATGACGATCCGTCCCTGCGGCGCCAGCGCCTTCTGGGCGGACAGCAGAAACTGCCGTGGGCGAGGCAAATGGTGGAGCACGTCGATCAAGACGAAATTGCCGACCTCCCGCTCTCTGAATGGAAGGTGCAGGGCGTCCACGGCGCGGTCGACGGACTCATGGGCGCGGATCACGTCCGTCGCGACGACGTCGGGATAGTACGCTTTGAAGTTGCCGCAACCCGAGCCGATTTCAACCGTCGGACGCAGGGGAGCCAGCGACGCGACGATCCGTTTGTACCAGATGTGGTAGATCGCTCGCAGCGAGGCCTTGCGATCCCAGGCCGCACGCTGGTGTAGCAGTTCTTCACAGTAATCGTTGGAAGCGTTCCGATCCGCCATGTCACCCACTACCCGCACTTCAACCGCCACAGACCTCGTCCGGCCATCCTCAACAGCATCCAGCCATGCTGGAAGCGACTGATGTTCGTCGTCCCGTAGCTTCGGTCCCGGTAGATGATCGGCAGATCCTGGATCTTCAGGTGGAGCTTGGCGGCGCCGAACAACAGGTCGAAATCCCCGAACGGGTCCAGGTGCCCGAAATAGGCGCGAGAGGCCGCGATCCGCTCGTAGTCGCTGCGGAGCAGGACCTTCGTGCCGCACAAGGTGTCCTTGACCCCCTGCTCGAGTATGGCGCTGAACGCCCACGCGAAGAACTTGTTGGCACACAGGTTCAGAAAACGCATGGCTTTCTTGTCCATCGGGTAGACGAGCCGCGAACCATTCACGAACTCGGCAATGCCGGAGGTAATGACTCGATAGAAACGAACCAAGTCCTCCGGCGGGACCGTCATGTCGGCGTCGAGGATCATGAAGACGTCGCCGGTAGCCTTCGAGAAGCCCAGGCGCACGGCGTCGCCTTTGCCTCTTCCGGTCTGCTTGACGACCTGAATATCCAGTTCCGGATGATCCCTCCGGGCCGCCAGACAGTGCTCGTACGTGTCGTCCTGACTTCCGCCCTCGACGAAGACCAGTTCCGTGCCCGCTCCCAATTGCGGCACGCGGGATACGATCCGCTCGATATGGCCGGCTTCGTTTCTGCACGGGCATACGACCGACACGCGCGGCGGATGCTGGAACGGAGCCATCGGGACACGAGCGACCATGAAGTTGCTGATGCAGAACCATTTGAACGGAACGAACCGCGCGCAGATGCGGTTGGCGACCGTCCCCAGAACGGGAATTCGCGTGGGGATCAGGATGCGAGAGAATCCGCGAAACGGCTCGAAGCCCGCCAGGCGGAGCAGGCCGGCGACATCCTCGCGAGTCACCCAATTGACGCGAGGAGACGGCGCTTTGAGCTTCAACTTCTGCGCCGCCGCGAAGATCGGCATCCAGACCTGGCTGTGGAAGTTGAGGATCAGTCGCGTTCTCGGGTGGCAGCAGGCACGGAGTCGGTGCAACACCAGTTCGATATCCCTGAGCAGTCCCACCACATCCGACAGGATGATATAGTCGAACTGTCGCCCGTTGGGACACCACTCCTCGATCGGCGAGGCGACGAACTCGATGTTCTTGTCGTTGAACTTCCGGCGGGCCAAGTCGATCATCTCAGTGCTGATGTCGATCCCCACGGCCTCCGCGGGCTCCAGCCCGGCCAGGAGTTCGCCTGTCGCGCAGCCGACATCGAGGACGCGAGCACCGGGGGCGATCAGGAACCGATACTGCCCGAGGATCTGTCGATGATAGCCGGCGTTGCGGCGCCGCCAGGCATCCCAGTGAGCGGCCGCCCGGTCGAAGAATGCCCGGTGTTCCCCGACATAGTTCTGGTAGTCCGCGTCCCACAGGGGCGCATCGGCGCTTTCGCCCGTCGCGGGCGATGAACAGACGAAACCCTGGGGGGCATCCGTCTCGATATCCTTCGGCGCCTTGTCACCCATTTCCACCTTCCGAACACAGACCATGCCTTGTCGATCCGGGGCCTGCGGCGAGGCGCGAGCGTAAGCCTCTGATCTCATTGTGGCACAGGTGCTCGGACCGGACAAGGGAAAACAACGCCGGGTCACGGATGAGTGCAATCGGAACTGCCGGCAGCCACGTCGGAGTTGTCCTGCTGAACGAAGTGAAGCATCTCTGGGCAAGGGACGCAAATGCACTTCGTTCGCTCACCCGGCGCAGATCCTCCACTTCGTTCAGGATGACCGTTCGGGCGGAGTTGGCGGAGACTCCGGGTGGGCCTGCATTCCCGGCGGGCGCACGAAAAATCCACCTTGGGCGGTTGACAGGACAAGCCTTTTGCGGTTTAATACAGTTTCGGTCGCGACGGTTGCGATTGAACACCTGGACAGGTGCCCGAGCGGCTAAAGGGGATGGGCTGTAAACCCATTGGCGTAAGTCTACGTAGGTTCGAATCCTACCCTGTCCATTACCTTCCTTTTTGCAGGCTGTTGCAGGGCCTCATTTTGCGTCGTTTAACGCGAGTTAACTTGTAGGGAGCGGCGCAGATCAGGCCCTGTAACATCCTGCTCGACCTACCTGGCGCGCCCGCCGTCAAATCATCCACCAACTCCCCGGGCTGATTGCAGGCAGGTTGAACGCTCTGTGTTCCGGGCGGAGCGATGCGAGAAGCTCCTTCGCCTTCCTGCCGATCGCCTGGGAAGCAAGTTCGACGTTCCTCCGGCCGACCTCAGGTGAAGCGTACTTGCGAGGGTCTTGGCCGCCGATGCCGTCGGGCGCCTTCATGTTGAGTGCCAGAGGGCCGTTGCCAAGCGTGGCCAGATCGACGAGGCCGGGATAGAGAAACATCATGTTCGAAGTCTCCCACTTGGCCGCGTGGTCCGTGCCGGATTCGGGGCCTTGGCTGAGGGTGACCTCCCAGAGACCCATACCCGCGACCGTCCCGTCCGCGACGACCGGGGCCAGAGCCTTGTCAATCATATCGATCTGGCCCTGGATGTTATGGCCAGAAACACCAAGAATGACCCGCGCGCCGGTCTGCTTGATCCGCTGGAACAACGAGGTCAAGACCGGAATCAGCGACTCCTTCGGGAAGCCCTCGTGGAAGTACACGGCCGGGTACACAACGCCGCCGAACTGCTCGGCGGTCTTGACGAGGACCGCATGGGCTTTGAGGGCGTCGTTGCCGAGCGGCAGGTGCCGACCGTGCCATTCGATCAGCCCGAATGGCACGTAGACCGCCGGGAACTCGCGGAGCGCCTTCTCCAACTGCCCCGGTCTGAGGAACTGCATCTGCACGTCGGGCGATAGTTCCGGCTGGATGGTTCGTCGTTCCTCGCCCATCCCAGGCGCAGTCCAGCCGCCAGACACACAGAATGCCGCAGTCGTAGTCGCCACAAACTCCCGACGGGAGATGCAGGCCCGCTTCGTAGCCCCTGACCGTTTATCTTTCATGTTCCGGACTCCCTGTAGTCGCACCCCATTTCGTAACACACGCAAGATGACACCGAGAAGAGCATACCATAGAGACGTAATGCACGTCGCTCCCACAACACGGCAGAAATTCCGCAGCGAGCAGAAATTCGCATCCTCGAAGAGTCTCCCAGATCGGATGTGCCTGAAAATCGGCCCGAATTCCGCACGAGATTCGGGTCCATGAAGGAGAGGGTCGGTGCCCGCATCGGCAAAGCAAAAAGGCTGCGAGCCTGTGCAACTCGCAGCCTTTTGGTTGGAGGCCCTGTGGATGGCTGTGTCCTCGCCGCAGGCACTTGGCTTGCGGCGGCCGTCTCAGAAAGAGCGGCATGATTTGGGAATGCAAGCCGAATCCAAGGGTAGGGTTTGACACTCTTGTTTCGCCGTGAATCCAACCACGGTCGTTCTCCTTTCGCGTGCCCGGCTCGAGCCTCGGTGTCCACGCCGCAAACGCATCACTCTGTCCTCCGCTTCAACAGGGCGCATCGGACCCTTCGACTCGATACGTCGTCAGGGGTCCATTCGTCTGCTCATCAGAATTACAGTACGCAAAGACTGCCCGCCAGTTCGGAAATTCCTGAATTATCGGTTCCAAACCACACGGTCCGCTGCTGGATTGCGCCCCAGCAGAGTGGGGATTCAGCGAAATGGAGATCGGGGATCACGATGGCGCAAGCCATCGGGGGAGCGAGGTTGCCCTGCTATCGTGGAAGGCCAGCGGGATCGAAAGAATGCCCAACAAACCGTGCCACGCCGGAACGCAGGGCAGAGGACGGAGACTTCTGGGTTCTCCGTCCTCTGTCCCTCGTTTCGAGCACTCAGTCTTGGCCCTGCGACGGCTCCGGCGTCTCCTCCTTGGGCGCCTCGTCGGCCTGCTCCGCAACCACGACGACGCGGACGGTCGCGATAAGGTCTTCCGCGAAGCGCAGGCTCACCTCGTGCGTACCGAGCTGTTTGATGTGTTCGGGCAGCTTGACGATCTCGTCGGCCACTTCGAGGCCCTGGGCCCGCAGGTTGGCGGCGATCATCGTCTCGGTCACGGAACCGAACAGCACGCCTTGCTCGTTGGCCTTCGCGGCCAGCACCGCCTCAGCGCCGTTGACCGCTGCGACCGCCTTCTCCAGTTGCCTGCGCTCCTTCAGCCGCTGTTCCGCACGCTTGGCTTTCTCCTTGGCAATGGCGCGGATGTTCCCTTCGGTCGCCACCTTCGCCAGGCCCTGTGGAAGCAGGTAGTTCCTGGCGTAGCCCACCTTGACCTCCACAACGTCGCCGAGCCACCCCAGTTTCTTGATATCCTCACAAAGCAGTACTTTCATGTCAAAACCCCTTGGAATGGACTATTTACCATTCGCTATTCACTACTTGGCCGTAACCGACGGGAGCATGCTCTCGCATCGCGGTATTCCCAATCGCAAATAGTAAATTGTAAATCGCAAATCTCGATCACGCGGTGTACGGCAGCAGGGCCATGAACCGGGCCCGCTTGATCGCCAGCTTGGCCTTGCGCTGGCAGCCGGCACAATTCCCGCTTCGCTTGCGGGAATAAATCTTGCCTCGGTTGGTCAGCAGCTTCTGCAGGGTGTCGATGTCCTTGTAATCGATGTACTTGATCCCACCCCGGCAGAAGCGGCATTGGGTCTGCTCGCGAGCGCCGGCAAACCCGCTCCTTCTTCTCGTGGTCTTCTGTTGTCCTGTTCTTTGTGTTCTTTGTCGCATCGCCATATCTTACCTCATAGTCAACGGTCAAAAGGGTATATCGTCGTTGGGTATCGATCCGCCGGGTCGGCCCGGCATGGGCGGTCCCGCTTCGTCATAACCGCCTTGGCCGGGGTCGAGCTGCTGATCGGCGGATCCGCCGCCGGCCCCGCCGCCGGGCAGGAAGGTGAAATTCTCCACCGTGACCCGGTGTTTGCTGCGCTTGACGCCATCCTGGCCGGTCCACTGATCGAAGGACAACCGGCCCTCCACAAAGATGGGCCGGCCCTTCTTGAAGTACTTGTTGATGTTCTCGGCCATCCGCCCGAACGCACGGCAATCCACGAAACAGGTCTCGTCGCGCTGGTTCCCATCCGGAGCGGTCCACCGGCGATTCGTCGCAAGGCCGAAATCCACGACCGCGGTCTGACTGGGCGTATAGGAAAGCTGCGGATCGCGCGTCAGATTGCCCATCAGCAGAATCTTGTTGAAGCTTGCCATATCGTCATCCATCGCTTGTCGTGCGCGGCGCGTGGTGCGTCTCGCACGACGGAATTCGAGAGACCTCTTGCCGACCAGGACCGTCCTGTCCGGGGCAACGGGGGCTCCTCCGAAAACGCGTTCTCACTCACTCCGTTCCGCCGGCTGAATCGTCGTACGCGGGAATTCCGATCGGCTCGTCGCTCAGGCTGCGACGGCGGCGATCACGATCTCCGCGATCCCCGCGGTCGCCGCGATCACCACGATCCCCGCGATCTTCGCGATCCGGTACCCCATCGCCCGGGATATCGTCTTTCGGCAGACCCGCGATGTCCGCCTCGATCATCTCCGGCGGACGTTTCTCCGTCGTCAGGACCAGGCAGCGCATCACCTTCTCGGACAGTTGCACGTCCTTCTCGATCCCGGAAATCCGACGGCCGTCGACCTTGAAGTAGGCCAGGATGTACGTCCCTCGCTGTTTGCGCTCGATATCGTACGCGAGCTTGCGCTCGCCCCATTTGCGGATCGCGACCACTTCCGCGTCCGCTCGCTTGAGGATGTTCTCGATCATGGCCAGCGTCCCGTCCCAGTCGGCGGTCGCGAGAGCCGAATCCACCAGAAACATCCCTTCGTATAATCGCTTTGCAGCCATTTGCTAACCTATGACCTCCCGATTGTGAATAACCATCCCACATCAACACTCAAACCAACAGAGGGCAGCGACGCTCTACGGTTCCTGCTCCTGCACCCTGTTGAACTCATTCATCGTCTTCTCCAGGCCGAATTGCAGCCAATGCAGCACGGCGTCCCGGGTCTTGAGAATCGCCTGGTTCAGCAGCGGCCGCTCCTGCGGCCCGGGCCGACCCAGCACGTAGCCAACCGCCTCGGCGCCGGGGCACTGACCGATCCCGATCCGGCAGCGGGGAAACTCGTTGGAGCCGAGCTTCTCGACGATATCCGCCAGCCCGTTGTGCCCACCGGCCGAACCCTTCGCCCGGATGCGAACCGCTCCGGGTTCCAAGGCCCTGTCGTCCACGACGACCATCAGGTCGCGAAGATCCAGCTTGTAGAACCCGGCGGCCGCAGCCACCGATTCGCCGCTGCGGTTCATCAACTTCCAGGGCTTCATCAGGATCACTTTCGTGCCCCCGGAGAGCCCTTCGCCGATCCGGGCGTTGAACTTGCGCTGTTTGACCTCGATTCCCAATGCATCCTCCAGGGCCTCGATCACCTTGAAGCCCAGGTTGTGCCGCGTCTCGGCGTATTCCGGACCCGGATTCCCCAAACCGACGACAAGCCTGACTTCTGCCATGGGTTCCGTTTCCGCTCAGCAAGCCGCGAGGCAAGACGATCACTGTTCTTCGCCTTCCTCGGCCTTGGGCGCCTTCTCGGTGATGACCTCGGGCGCCGCGGGCGCTTCGGCCTCTACCTGTTCGGTCGTCTTGGCCTCGGCCACGATGCGGCAACTGACGACGATGATATCCGGCGCCGTCACAAGTCTGACGCCCTCGGGCAGCTTGATGTCCCCGGCCTTGATCGACTCGCCGACGCCCAGATCCTTGACCGACACGACGATCGAGCTGGGAATGCTGATCGCCAGACACTCGACCTCCAGCCGGCTGGTGTTCACCTCGAGGACGCCGTCTTCCTGGGTGCCCTTGGCGATGCCTTTGACCTCGACCGGCACGGTCACTTCGATCATCTCCGTCACATCGACGCGCATCAAATCAACGTGAACGATGTCCCGACCGAGATGATCGTACTGCAGGTCCTTGATGAGCATCTTCTCCGTGGCCCCCTGGATCGTGATGTCCATCAGTCGATGTCCGTGATGGACGCCTTCCACAAAGTCATGCGCATCCAAAGAGATCGCAACAGGCACCTCTTTGTGGCCGTACACGATGCCCGGAATGCGACCTCGCTTGCGAACCGCCGTGGTCGCCTTCGAGCCCGTGCGCTCTCTCAATTCCGCCTGTAAAGCAAACGTCTTGTCCATAATCATCTCACCCGAAAAACTTACGCCAATGGTCCTTTTTACAGTACGTCCTGAGCGAACAGGCTGCTTACCGATTCATCCCGGTGAATCCGCTTGATCGCCTCGCCGAGCATGCCCGCTACGCTCAGGACCTTAATCTTTCCGATTTTCTTCGCCTCCTCGGTCAGGGGGATCGTGTTGGTTACGACCACTTCGTCGATCGGCGCCGCGACAATCCGCTCCAGCGCCGGGGGCGCGAACACCCCGTGGGTCACGCCCACGCGGACGCTCTTGGCGCCGCGCTGCCTGACCAGTTCGGCCGCCGTGCAGATCGTGCCCGCGGTGGCGACGATGTCGTCGCACATCAGGACGTTGCAGCCCTCCACGGAACCGATCAGCTCGCCCGCCTGGACCTGGGACCCGCTGATCCGCTTTTTGTGGACGATGGCCAGGTCGCCGCCCAAGTGGGCCGCGTATCGGGCGGCCGTCTTGAGGTTGCCCACGTCCGGCGACACCACCGTCAAATCCTCGATCCGTTGTTCCCGAAAATACCGACTGAGCACCAGCTCACCCGTCAGATGATCCACCGGGATGTCGAAGAACCCCTGCAACTGGTGCGCGTGCAGGTCGATCGCCAGAACACGGTCGGCCCCGGCCGTCGTGATGACATTCGCAACGAGCTTGGCCGTGATCGGCACGCGCCCTTCGTCCTTGCGATCCTGGCGGGCATACCCGAAATAGGGAATCACCGCCGTGATCCGCTTGGCGCTGGCCCGACGCAGACAATCCAGATAGATCATCAGCTCCACCAGATGCTCATCCACCGGTCGGCACGTGGACTGCACGACGAAGCAGTCCCGACCCCGCACGTCGTCCTCGATGCGAATCAGCTTCTCCCCGTCGGGGAACTTGCTGATCTTGGACCCGCCGATCGGGATCCCCAGGTACCTGCATACCTCAATGGCCAGATCCGGATTGCTGCTGCCGGAGAAGATCTTGATATTGTCATTGAGAAACATCTGGGCCCTTTCCGATTTGCCAAGGACAAGAAACTACGGCCGACGCATCGTACAGCTCTCGTCGGCGTTGTCCTGGGAGACGACCGCGCCGGCGCTGACGTTGGCGCCGGGTTTGAGCACCAGCGGCGCGACCAGGACGGCGCCGGAGCCGATGTAGCAATCATCCCCGACGGACGTCTCGTTTATGTTCTCGCCGTCGAAGTTCGCGGTGATCGATCCGGCCCCGACGTTCACGCGGCGTCCGATCACCGCATCGCCCAAGTAGCTGTGATGCCTGGCCCGGACCCCCTCCGCCAGCTTGGCATTCTTGATCTCGGTGAACACGCCGAGCACCACGTCGTCGCCGATCACCGTCCCCTCGCGGAGGAAGGCGAACGGGCCGATCCGGCAATCCCGCCCGATCTTCGCGGCGCCGTGGATGTACACGAACGGCTCGATCACCGTATCCTGGCCGATCTGCGCCCGCGCGTCGATCCAGGTGTTCTCGGGGTCCACGATCGTGACGCCGTTCTCCATCAGCTCCTGCTGAATCCGGTGCTGCATGATCTTGCTGGCCACGCACAACTGGGTCCGGCTGTTGACGCCCACCGCTTCTTCCGGGCGCACCGCGGTGACCGCCAATACCTTGTGACCCGTCGCAATGAGCACCGACAGGGCGTCCGTCAGGTAGTATTCCTTTTTGACATTGTTCGGTTGGACCTGCGCGAGGGCCTTGAACAACGCCTGGTTGTTGAACAGGTAGTAGCTCGGGTTCACCTCCTTGACCGCCCGCTGCTCGGGCGTGCAGTCGCTGTCCTCCACGATGCCCTGGATATTCCCGTAGGCGTCGCGGACAATCCGCCCGTACCCGGTGGGATCTTCGAGCACCGCGGTGGCCAGCGTCGCCGCCGACTGCCCGGCCTCGTGCTTCTCGATCAGTGTCTGGAGGGTCTTGGCCCGGATCAGCGGCCCGTCGCCGCACAGAACAAGCGTCTCGCCCGTGAAGTTCTCCAAGTGCTCCCGACAGCACATGACCGCGTGCGCGGTGCCCAACTGCTGGGCCTGCTGCACCCAGACGATGTCCGAGGCATCGGAAAACCGCTCTTTCACCTGGTCGGCGCCGAACCCGACGATGACGTAAATCCTGCTCACGCCGACACTTCGGCACGCATCGAGCACATAGGCCAACATGGGCCGGCCGGTTACCTCGTGCAGCACCTTGGGCAGCTTGGTGTTCATCCGGCTGCTCACGCCGGCCGCCAATAAGATCGCAACTCTCTCAGCCATGAAACGCCCTTGCATCTGCAATTTGCAGTTTACGATCTGCCATTTGCGATCCTCGGCGGGTCTTACCAGCCAGCATCCACGCCGATGCGAAGCCAAATAGCCAATCGTCAATAACGACAGCTACCCGGCCAGGACTCGAACCTGGAATAGGAGGACCAAAACCTCCTGTGTTGCCGATTACACCACCGGGTAAATACATTTCCGATTCACTATTTGCCGTTCTGGGCTGCACCGCTGACGGCACATTCCATGTAGCCGGATCCCAGCGAAATAGCAGATAGTCAATAATAAATCGTCAATTCTCAACTGCTGTCACGGAGACCACGCCGGGCATGGTCTGGTAGGACCCTGTCGGAGGCTTGAGCCGGCCACGCCGTGATTCTGCCGGCCCCTGGGACCTTTCGATCCCGATCTACCCCATGCGACAAGGCAGTCCTAAACGGTGAACTATAGCCAATATGAACCGGCTCTGCAACCTTTTTTTCTTGTTTTTCGCAGTGCAACAGGTCGGCAGATGCATATAATCGGGAGAGAGGTTGGTTTTGACATCAGACCGGTTTCTCGCTGAAGGGAGAGCCATGAGCCAGTCTTCAATGAGCCTTATCTTGGGGTTTACCGGATCCCTGGGAAGCGGTTGTACCACTCTGAGCGAAGCCCTTGCGGAAAAAGGATTTAGGCGCATTTCCATTTCCAGTCTGATCAAGAACAAGTTCAGGGAATTGCATGATGGAAAGGAACCCACTCAGGCGGACTACGGGCCGGACTGGCGAGCGGAACTCCAGGATATTGGAGACCGAGGCAGACGCGGCGAATTCCGTCCAAATAGCAATGGTGGGAACGACTCGCTGGCCTATTGGGTCGCACGGCTCCTGAATGACGTCAAGCCCGAAGAAACAGACATCGTGATCGATGGAATCAGAAACACCGGCGAGGTCGAGTGGTTGCGGAATCACTACCCGAATTTCTGGCTTGTAGCGGTCTTCTCCGATCAGGAGAAACGATGGTCTCGACTGAAGAAGAACTACGATCACGATGAGAAGACGTTTCTTCGCGACGACCGGAGGGATTCTGGGGAAGACGAGAAGTACGGACAAAGCGTTCAACGCTGCGTGAACGAGGCCGACTATGTACTCAAGAACATCGAAACGATCGAGCCCCCGAGTAAGGTGAGATCGGCTCTGTATGACCGCTTGGCAGAGCCCCTCAAAGGGATGCGAGGTGAGAAGAAGGATTTCCGAGGACCGCTTCCTGCAGAGGTTTTCATGGCCACGGCGGTGTCCCAATCCCACGCCTCCCAGTGCCTGCAAAGGAAGGTTGGAGCCCTGATTGTGGATGAGGAGAAGAGGATCCCGTTGAGCGTCGGCTATAACGATAACCCCATCGGGATGGAGTCTTGCTTTTCCCTCTATAACCAGGTATGCTACAAGAATCGGGTGATTGAGAGCCGTCTGGAGAAAATGGTGCCCTTCTATTGCCCTGACTGCGGGAAGAAGCACGAGAAGATTGAGCCGCCATACGTTTGTGACGGTACGAACGACAAGAGTTTGCCCTGTCGGTGTAATTTCCGGCGAAAGTTCTTTCCGAGCCGTGGGATTGAATTATGCACAGCAATCCATGCCGAAGAACGAGCGATTCTCAGCCTCGGCGGGAGAACCGCCAATGGGTGTACGGTTTACGTCAACACCTTCCCATGCTTTCAGTGCGCACGGCAGATTGTCAATGCTCGCATAAAGAAAGTCGTATATGTCGAGGCATATCCGATTGAAGAAGCGGTGAGTTTTCTCAAAGACAATGGCGTGGTGATCGAACCATTCGAGGGATTCAAGCCTCGCGTCTTCAATCGAGTTTTCAGACAGGTCGAATGACCTCGCTTGGGGCAAGGAGAAGGATCATGACATACAGATGTCCAAAATGCGGTAGATATGGCATGGAATGGGATGGACGTGCGAAGGTCCTCACGTGCTATTATAATACATGCAGACACGTCATCCGCATGGGACCCCAAGAGAGCATACCAAGTCACGAGCGGATTTCCGCTGCGATCAAGGTAGCTTTTGAAGTAATCCACAACAAGGCGCTTGACAAGCCTGTGTGCATTTGACAGGAATCCTCACGAGAAGCCGTCGCAGTTGCTGTCATAGGACAGTTCTACACCGGCTCGACAGCCACCGCCACTTCTTCATTGGCCTGCGGCCAAGTTTTCGCTTCGGTCCAGCCCCATGCGCGGGCGGTTGCTGCCTTCAGACCCTGTACCAATGCCGCCTGCGGATCGCCCGTCCGACCCCAGCCGGCCAGGAAACCCGCGAGAAGGTAATCGCCGCAGCCGACCGTGGACAGGACCTCCCGCCGGCCCGTCGAGCGACCTGTCCAGGCGCCGGTCTCCGTTACGAGCAGCGCCCCCTGCTCACCCCGGCTGACCAGCACCAAGTCCACCCTGTCGAGCAGCGATCTTCCCGCCTCGACCAGCGTGGCCCGGGCGTCCTCGACCTGCGAGCCGAGCAATTCGCACAGCTCCTCCACGTTTGGGGCGATCAGCCAGGCCAATCCTGCGTCCACGATGCTCTTGAGGACAAGTCCGTGCGTATCGGCCGCGATTCGCGCCCCACAGCTCCGGCACGTCCGAACCAGATCGACGGTGGACCGCAGGAACTCGCCCGCGGGCATCGCGCCCGCGAACACGCAGGCATCACCCGGTCGCACCAAGTCGGATAGACCCGCTGCAAGCTCGCGGAGGCTCTCGGCCGACGCCAGATCGCTCGGGGCGCGAAGGTGCATCTCCCGATGGTCGCAGGTATCGACGACCGTGACATTCCGGCGGGTCTTTCCTTCCGCCGCGGTCATTCGCGCTTCGATTCGCCCGCCGAGACGGGCTACAACGGTTTCCATCTCGGCGTAGTCGTCGCGCCCCCATAGACCCGCCGCGACGTTGCCGACGCCCATCCAGGCCATCGCGTAGGAGACGTTCAGGGCCTTGCCCGCCGGCCGGACCACCTGCTCGTCGATGCTCTGGTGCCGACCCCACTGGAGCCCCTGCCCCCGACAGACGATGTCCCACGCCGGCGACAAGCCAATCGTGATGACTCCGCTATTTCGTACAGCTTCATTGTCCATTCTGAAACGCGCTCATCATCAGAAACAGTATAGGGTCCCGACCATGTGTCGTCCTGAACGGAGCGTAGCGGAGTGAAGGACCTGGCCCGCGCCCGAGGGGAACCTCTGGGTCCCTGCCCAGATCCTTCGGCTTCGCCTCCGGATGACAAAGTCGGACTCTCACACGGGACTTCCCAGAATCCGCGTCACGCATCCACTGAACCGCAGTTACTCCGTCTGCCTACGGGGACTGTAGCCGGCCTGGAGCTGGCCGCAGGCGGCCTGGATCCCCCGGCCCATGCGAAAACGAATCGTGGTTTCGACACCGGCCTCCTTCAGCGCGTCCGCGAACCGCTCGATTCGATCCCGACCGCTGCCGGAGAATCCGCACCCCGAGAACGGATTGTGCTCGATCAGGTTCACGTTGTACATCAGGCCGCGAAGCAACTTCACTAAGAGCTTCGCATGGTTCAGGGTGTCGTTGACCTTCTCGATCAGGACGTACTCGAACGTCACCCGCTGGCCGGTCGCAGCCTGGTAAGCCCGCACGGCGTTCAGCAGTTCGCCGAGCGGGTATTTGCGATTGATCGGCATGAGCCGGTCCCGCAGGGCGTCGGACGGCGCGCTGAGCGAGATCGCCAGGCGGGGGCGGATCTCCTCCTTCGCAAGTTGCCGAATCGCCGGCGCGACGCCGCACGTGCTGATCGTGATGTGCCGGATGCCGATGTTTCTGCCCGACGAGTGGTTCAGAATCCGGATGGACCGCAGCACCGCGTTGTAGTTCTGCAAAGGTTCGCCCATCCCCATGTAGACGAGGTTCGTGATCCGGGCGCTCGTCTCGCTGCCGGTCGTTTCGCCGGTCTCGCACGACGAGCGACGAGCGACGAGTGACGTCTCCGCCTCATAGACCTGATCGACGATCTCACCTGCGGTCAAGTTCCGCCGGTACGGGATCATTGCTGTCGCGCAGAACGCGCAGCCCATCTGGCAGCCGACCTGCGTCGAGACGCACAGGGTCGTGCGGTCTTCGTCGGGCAGCAGGACCGATTCGATCCGCTCGCCGTCGGCCAGCTCGAAGAGGAACTTCGCGGAGCCGTCGGGGTCGCTCAAACAATCGACGACCTTCAATTGCGAGATGACATGCCCCTGCTCGATGAGTTGCGCGCGGAACGCCTTGCTGAGCGTGGTGATCGCGGCGAGATCCCGCTCGCCCTGGGCGTGGATGAACTTGAACAGGTAGGCCGCCAGGTACTTCTTCTGCCCAAGGCCGACGAGCAGCCGTTCCAGCTCTTCGAACGTCTTATCCTTCAAATCCTGATTCATCCCTGCATTCTACCACAAGACCGTGCCCTTGGGATCGATCTGCCGCGGAATGTGCAGGTTCGGCCGGGACAGGCGGCGGGAACCGAGCCGATTCACCCGGCGTATCTGTTCGCCCACATGACGCACCAGGACTACAGCCGGCTGTACTACGCCGTGAGCCGGGACGGGCTGCACTGGACCGAACTGAACCAGGGCAAGCGCGTCTACGACGACTATCGCGGGCGCCCGGACATCTGCAAGGGCCACGACGGACGGTATTACCTGGTCGGCAATCGCAACGACTCGGCTCCCGACATCAACTTCTGGGTCACCGGCAAGACCATTCGGATCGCCAGTTCCGCGTCGTTGCTGGGACCGTGCAGCGAGCCGTCGCCGCCGGTCAGTCCGAACTTCCGCGAAGCGCCCACGCTGATCCCGTCGCCCGACGGGAAAGTGTGGTACCTGTACTACGAGCAGTACCCGGGAGTCTCCTACGGCCTGTCGGTCGCGGGCGATTTGAAGGGGCCATGGTACCAGATCTCCGGATACACCTTCTTCAGCGACTGGGACAAGTACAGTCTGCCTGCCAAGGTCCGCCATGGCTGTATGATCCCCATCACCCGGTCCGAATACGACGCGCTGGTCGAGCGATACAAATGGGATAGAGACCGGGACGCACGACTACGTTCGATCACTCCGCAGGGACAGGCAGGACGTCCCTGACACAACCTGCTGAGGACGACGTTCCTATTTGCCTGCCGTATACACGCACAGAGCGTGCCCACTGAAAGAGTCCGCCTCGGAACCATCCTCGACGTTGAGCACTCGGATCCGGTCGTTCTCGAGCAGTCCTTTATCGAGGCCGATCGCCTCTATTATCTCCGGGATCAGTTGTTCCATCGGAAGCCGGAAGTCAGAACCGTCTGCACTGCGATAAGAGTACTTCCTGTAGGAGCTTACAGCGAGGAACCGGGAGTCCGGTGAGAAATCGACATCGTAGGCATTGATTATGGAGGCTATCTTCCGAGCGAAGTCCTTCCGACGATCGTAGACGAACACTTCCGTCCTGGGACCTCCGTTATGATACGTCTGATCGACAAAACTCTCGGCCATCGACGACACATCGCACAGAAGGAACGCCACTTTCGCGCCGTCAGGCGAGTAGGCAATACGTGGACACGTGGCGGCGCGATAGTGAAAGAGGGTCTGCGGCGCACCTCTCGTCAGGCTCTGCTCCACGATCTCCGACGACAACTTACCATTCTTGGCGAGCTTGTGGTAGGCGACGGACGACCTGTCCGGCGACAAGGCGAACGAACTCTCGCCACCCAACGAAACAAGATGGGTCTTGTGTATCTGCGGATCATCTGCCTTGATGCGACACAAGGACAGTCCTTTGTTGGACCGGATGAGGAGCGAGTTGTCATCAATCCAAACGTGTCCGCAAAAAGACACGTCATCCCCCTCTCCAACAGCCAGCTTGTAGACACTCGCTCGGTAGTCCTTATTGGACAGCTCGCTGGAATCGACGACATACAGTGAGTTCTTCTCTATGTATGAAAGCTTGCTCCCATGAGGCAGCCACTGGAAGTCCTCGCTGTCGGTCACCAGAATCGTGTCACGGACAAGCTCATGCAGATCGTATACGCCGTACCCCATATCACGTGCCAACACATATCCTTCCTCCGTTCTTCTGTTCATGCTGAGCGGCCGTTCGTACAGTACTTTGCGTCTGTCTGGAGACCACTGCGGTTTCTCCCCCTTCAGCGTCGTCAACTTTGACAGCTTGAGCACGCAGATAAGAAAACCTCTCGTGGAACGGAGGTCCTCATGTAGACGTACCCATCGTTGACATACAGGAAGGGATAGCAACATCTCCCCGTCTCGGCATCGCCTTCCTTCGCGAGGCCGGGTCTGCGATCTCCCCTGTCGTCGGACAGCGCGGCACTGCTCTCTCCAAGACAGACGACCACAATGAAGCATAGTGCCAGAATGCCTGTATTGCTCCCCGTCGAGCGAGTCCGAACAGGGACAGTGCGCAAATCCCTCATGGCTTTCCTCAAGCTATCCAGACTGACATTTCCCCACCTGATCCGTACGCGACTGCATCGTGTGGCCTTTCAAGCGTCAGGATAGCGTATCGTCCACAGGATCTCAAGCGCGAATGCCGCCCTCCGTGACAACGGGCACCGAACCGGGTCGAAATCGGCATGAGATGGAACGTGATGACGCCTGGACTTTCTTGCATTTTGTCGTAGACAGCGGTCGTCATATCGTTCGCTATATACCGAACTGCATGCGAGGCGTCGCCATGTGGATCGGCACGACGCAGGACGGCGGTCAGCGATATCTCTACGCGACCGGTGACGCAGTGTTTGGGATTGGAGGTGTCCTTTGCCATACGCGGCAGTTGCGAGTACACTGTGCAGATATTAGGTACTCTGGCTTCTTCTGGAGATCACAGACTATGAACAAGGAAAGACGCAGCAAACGGAACACGTGCCATCCTGCCGAACGGGGAACCTCGCGGCGTGCGTTTCTGGGAGGAGTGGCCGCCGGCGCCGTCTTCACCATCGTGCCGCGACACGTCCTCGGCGGAAACAGCCAAACCGCCCCCAGCGAGAAGACCACCCTGGCCTGCATCGGAATGGGCGGACAGGGCCACGTGGACCTTTTCAACCTCTTGCAGCTCGCCGAAGTGCAGGTGACGTCGGTCTGCGACGCCAATCGCGAAGGGCCGGGATACATCTCGTGGGACTGGATGGAGGGGAAGGAAGCCAAAGTCGGAGGGCGCGAACCGGCCCGCCGTCTGGTGGACGAACACTACACCCGGACCAAAGGGGTAGCTCAGTACCGCAGTTGCCGGGCCTATGCCGACTACCGCGACTTGCTGAACCGGGAAGACGTGGACGCCGTGGTGGTCGCCACGCCGGATCATACCCATGCGGTGATCGTCATGGAGGCGTTGAAACGCCGGAAGCACGTCTATTGCGAGAAGCCCCTGGCCTATACCGTCCGCGAGGCGCGGATGCTGACCGAGGCCGCGCGCCGCGCAGGCGTGGCCACCCAACTGGGCAACCAGGGACAGGCGACCGAGCAGGCGCGTCTGACCCAGGAAATCATCATGGACGGCGCGATCGGTCCCGTGCGGAAGGTCTACGTCAATCTGGGGGTGAGGTTTTGGAATGCCCCGGCCTCGGGCCATCGTCCTGCGGATACGCCGCCGGTCCCGGAAGGGCTGGACTGGAATCTCTGGCTGGGGCCCGCTCCCGAACGTCCCTATCACCCGGCGTACCATCCCTGGCGCTGGCGGGATTGGAAAGACTTCGGCACCGGTCCGTTGGGCGACATGGGCTGTCATATCCTCTCGACCGTGTTCAAGGCGCTCCAGCTCCGCCATCCGATCAGCGTCGAGGCCGAGTGTACTGAGATCGGCCCCGAGGTGTATCCGCGCCGCTTCAAGGTGGAATACGCGTTTCCCGCCCGGGGCGACATGCCGCCGGTGACACTGACCTGGTGCGACGAGGGGTATACGCCGCCTGTTCCTCCCGAACTGGAACCCGGACGACGCCTGGGATCTCCCCTCTATGTCGGCGACAACGGAACCCTGATGGACTACCTGCTGATTCCCGAGACCCGACGGAAGGCCTACGGCGAGGCGCCGAAGGTACTGCCGCGCTCTCGGGGACAATATCAGGAGTGGATCGACGCCTGTCGCGGGGGCGCACCGGCCGGCTCGGACTTCGTAGCCCACAGCGGCCTGCTGACCGAAACGCCGCTGCTGGGGAACATTGCCATGCGCACCGGCAAGAAGCTCCAATGGGACGGGCCCAACCTGAGAATCACGAACGACGAAGCGGCCAACCAGTATCTGCACCGCGCGTACCGTGAAGGCTGGACGCTATAGAGGCATCCCCTCCCGACATGGTTCAGGAGGAAAACAGCGTGCGTGAAAGTCTCACGATCTGTGTGGCCGACTTCGACGGCGACGGCAAGCCCGGATGGTGCTCAAGCCAGTGGGCAAAAGACAAGCCCACGATCATCCGGAGCGTCTCCGCGGTCCACAAGGCGCGATCCGCCGCCCCAGGGCAAGACCAGATCCCGCGACAGCGGTAGGGCAGACCCCGTCCACCCGTCTCCTGTCTGAAACTACGGAGGACACGAAGAAGAGAGAAGGTCAGAGGGCACGGTGTAGGGGGGCTGTGCCCACCGTCTTCTCGGCTCACGCAAAGCCACGAAGAACGATCCGACCCCCGTCTGCCCTCTGTGGCTCCGTGGCTTGGTGTGAGATCCATTCACCGAGACACGACTCCCCGTCCGCCAATCATGTCATTGCGAGTCGGGAAGCCGCTTCGCGGCGGGTAGGTGAAAGAAACGGTTTGTGGTACGATGGGGTGTGTGAGCTCCGACAGTCCTGACCGAGGCTTCATTGGTGCGTCCTGCCCGATTGCG
>JAXDBU010000009.1:0-16147 GCA_034678485.1 Sedimentisphaerales bacterium
AAGCTCAACACGGCTCGCGTCGCGCGATATCATCGCAAGGTGCTGGAATCCCTGGGATACAAAGTGATCCCACCGCAGGCCGACGAGGCCGCGTGACGGGGTATTTTTCAGAGGAGCGGGAATCCACTCTTCAGAGTCGCGCCCACTCCCAAGGTTCCTGGATCCCTGCGTCCTTGGAGCGGCCTTCGGCCGCAACTCAAGCGCAGGTTCATCGGGTCTTGCGTCCGCTCGTGTCTCTTGGGGGCGCCGCCCCCAAACCCCCGGCATTTGACGCCTTGGGCCAATAGCATGGGAAACAGGAGCGGCGGACTCGCTCCTCGACACGCCTGCCCATCATGCTGCTGGCGGAAAACGAAAAATGCCGGGGGGCCGGGGGCTGCGCCCCCGGTCATATGGTGCGGTCCCGGTGCCAGGCAGACGACGACCGGATCAGACCAAAGTGCTTGCCAAGAAAACAAGATGTTGCGCCACTGCAGTGCAGGGATGACAAAGTCGTGGCTGTACCGCGCGTCCCATCCGACGGAGCACCCGCCTCCTGTGCGATGAGGCGGGAATCAGACGTGTCTCGGTTTGCGTTTGACGGCGAGCAGCCGCTCGATGTCGGCCTGGACTTCGTCACTGTCCAACACCAGCGCGAGCCACTTGCCGTCGTGATATGTGGTCGCATTCATATAGGCGTCGCGGACAGCCGGACTCAGTTCAGGCAGGATCTTCTCCGCTTTCTCCCGTTCCTCGCCGCCGAAGACGATCTGGATGAGAAGCCGGTTGTGCTTGGGGATCAGCGTGCAGAACGACTTGGACTTCTTGAATCGCAGACCCCATCCATGCTTCTTGCCGCCGAAGATCCAGTCCGGCGTGAAGACGCCCGGATAGTTCTCGTCGATGAACGCCCGAAGCATCATCCACCGCCTGTAATTGCGAGCCCCGATCCACCCCTGCACGTTCGCCGCATCGGGCTCGCTGTCCCCATCCACCATCCGGTGTCCTATCTCACTCATGCGATCTTTCCCATTGTCGATATGCGCGGTAGAAACGAGGTCTGACTAAGCCGCCCGAAGCGGAGTCAGATCAGCCCGGTTCAACGTCGGCAGATCAGGGTCACGAAGGACTCGATTGAACGCACTCAGAATAAGCTCCTCAGGCGCCAGAATCTCAACGCCGATGGGCTTGCCATCCCGCCGGAACTCAATCACAAGCCCGGGTTCAATCCGCTGAGTCCGATGGCTCTTGTCTTTCGGACCACGCGGCAGGTAGTAATGCGCCGCCAGCGGTCGCCCACGTCGAAATGTCACTTCAAGATAGGACTCATTCACGTTAGGATCCCTACAATGAATTCCCACGTCTTCCTGCAAAACGTGGTCACATCCGATCCCATCACCCATGTTCAGGACAGCAGTGCGACGACTTTTCGCAGCACGTCGCACATTGTCTCGGAAGGCACAGAACACGCGAATTCCGCCTCTCTCGCCCGCCAGTCCAGGCTCTTGATCTGGTCCGCGAGAATGGCGCCGCTCACGGCCAGTCCCTCAGGAATAAGCACCTCGAACGGATATCCCTTGACTTGGTTCGTGACCGGGCACAACAGGGCCAGACCTACTTTGCCGTTGTATGCAGCCGGCGAGAGGACGACCGCGGGTCGGCGCCCCATCTGCTCGTGTCCGGCCTGCGGGTTCAAGGTGATCCAAACCACGTCGCCCCGCTCGGGCACGTACGTCGCGCGTTTCACCAGATCTCCCTTCCCGCCGCAGGACCCGCGTCCACCTCGCCGTGGAGATTCTTCCTGGTCACCTTCGCCAGCAGCTCGTCCAGGCTCACGGCCGATTGGACCGCAGGAGTAATGACCAGTCTGCCCTCCTGCAGGGACAACTCAACGGGCGAATCGTTCTTCAGACCCGCCTCGATGGCCAACGGCTTGGGAATCCGCAACGCCAGGCTGTTGCCCCATTTCTGTACCCGGATCGTCATACCATTGCCTCCCAATGTATCTACATAGAAGATACAGCGTAAGCGAGCGTTTGTCAAGGGTGCGACACAGCAACATCGCTCCCACCGTCGGGAGGACGCCTTGGCAGGACTTCACCCGATCCGCCCGTCCTGGTCGATGTCCAGGCCGTGGAGTTGTTCGAGCTTCTTGACCAGCGAACGCAGCGTGTTCTGCGTCAACTGGAGCTGCTCCTCCAGGGCCCGGACCCGGTCCTCGACGGAATCGGACTGTCGCTTCTGGCCGTACATCAGCCCGGTTTGCACCACTTCCCACAACATGCCCATAGTCATCCTCGCAGTCGTACTACACTTAAGTACCTGATTTTCAACATGTTAGCGACGTGCGGACACGACGACAAGCGCGCAGGGCGAAAAATGGCGAAATGCGTGCAGGTGCTTGTTCGGAACCCTGGAATCTGCTATATTACCGCTCTTTCAGTGTCCCCGCACCGAGGTGATCCGACGGGGGTCCGCCGGGCGGCCGGGACACTGTTCTTTTGAGGAGTCGTTGACATGAATCTCTCCATCGAAGACACCCGCAAACAGGCCCTTCCGACGGTCAAGGAGCTGATCCGCTCCGGCGTCATCACACTGGACCAGGCCAAGGACTGGCTCCGGACCATCTATGAGATCCGGTTCTTCGAGGAGAAAGTCTACGATCTGCTCGGGCAGAACATCATCAAGGGCGCGTCGCACCTCTACGCCGGCCAGGAGGCGGTCGCCACCGGCGCCATCGCAGCCATGGAGCACGGCGACGTCATCGGCTCGACCCACCGGGGCCACGGCCATTGCGGCGCGGTCGGCAACAAGTACGCCAAGAACGAGCAGGAGCGTCAGGCCCACTGGAACGCCATGATGGCCGAGCTGATGGGCAGAGAGACCGGCTACTGCAAGGGCCGCGGCGGCTCGATGCACATCGCCGAGGTCGAGCGGCAGAACAACCTGGGCTCCACCGGCATCGTGGGCGGCAACCAACCGCCTGCGGTCGGCGCCGCCCTCGCAGAGAAATTCAAGGGCAGCGGCAAGGTCGTCCTGTCCTTCTTCGGCGACGGCTCCTGCAATACCGGGACCTTCCACGAATCGATGAACATGGCCGCGACGCTGAAGGTGCCGCTCGTGGCCATCATCGAGAACAACCTGTACGGAATGAGCGTCCCGTTCTCCGGCAGCGAGGTCCCGGGCACGGCGTGTGCCAGCAGCATCACCGACATCGCGGTGCGGTCCGTCGCCTACAACGTCCCGGGCATGATCGTCGACGGCCAGGACACGGTCGCGGTCTTCCTGGCAATCCGCAAAGCCATCGAGCGGGCCCGCAAGCAGAGCCAAATGACCATGGTCGAGTGCAAGTCCTATCGCTGGTACGGCCACAGCCGAAGCGACCCGCGGGCCTACCGCACCAAGGCCGAGGAGAAGGCCTGGCACGAGCGGGACCCGATCACTGTCCTGCGGAATCGGCTCACCTCCGACGGCCTGTGCACCGAGCAGGAGTTGGACCAGATCAAGGACAAGGCGTTCGCCGGCATCGAAGACGCCACACAGTTCGCGATGAACAGTCCCTGGCCCACGGGCACCGATGTTGACCAGGATGTGTACGTCGAGGAGAGCTATCCCGCCGAGGCAATCGAGAGCGAGCATGCGACCGCTGCGAAGGTGCGGGAGGCAACCGCTGCCTTCGAGAAGGTCGTCGCCACCTGCGGCGCCAAGACCAAGAAAGAGGCGACCGAGATCGCCAAGGCCCAGATCAAGTCCCAGTTCGGGATGGACGTGGTGAACATCGGTGGCGCGGTGGTGGCGGCACAGGCCGAAGAGATGCGCCGCGATCCGAAGGTCTTCGTCTTCGGCGAGGACGTCGGCCTCTATGGCGGCGCGTATCAGGCGACTCGCGGCCTGCTCGAGGAATTCGGCAAGGAGCGCGTGATCGACACCGCGATCTCCGAAGCAGCCATCGCAGGCGCCGCGGTCGGCGCCGCTCTTCGCGGGATGCGACCGATCGCAGAGATCATGTACGTGGACTTCGTGACCATCGCCATGGACCAGCTTGTGCACGTCGGCGCGTACAACCGCTATATGTTCGGCGGCAAGGCCAAGGTCCCCATGGTCCTTCGCACCGAAGGCGGCGTCGGACGTTGCATCGCAGCCCACCACTCCGAGTCGCTCGAAGCCTGGCTCATGCACGCGCCGGGGCTCTACGTCGTCATGCCCTCGACGCCCTACGACGCCAAGGGTCTGCTCAAGGCCGCGATTCGCAGCGACAATCCCGTCGTCTTCATCGAGCACAAGGCCACCTACGGTCAGGTCGGCCCGGTGCCGCAGGGCGATTACACGATCCCGCTGGGCGTCGCGGACATCAAGCGACCCGGCAACGACGCGACGATCGTCAGCTACAGCCGGATGGCGATGCGGGCCCTCGACGCTGCGAAGGTCCTCGCGGATCAGCACGGCATCGACGCCGAGGTCATCGACCTGCGGACGCTCAAGCCGCTGGATATCAAGACGGTCGCCGAGTCCGTCCGCAGGACCGGCCGGCTCATCACCCTCAGCGAGGGCTTCTGCTGGTGCGGCGCCGGTCGCGAGATCGCAGGCCAGTACATGGAATACGAATTCGAGGATGGCTCTCGCGGCTTCGACTACCTCGACGCTCGCCCGATCAACCTGGCGGCCAGGGACGTGCCCCCGCCGATGAGCGAACCGCTCGAGGAGGCCAGCATCCCAAGCGTCGCGCAGATCGTCGAGGCGGTCAAGCAGGCGTGCGGACAATAAGAAGATGATGGGCAGTGGACGATCATCCATGATCCATAATCGATAATCAATCCAGGAGATGACCATGGCAAAAGAGATCAACCTGCCGAAACTCGGGCAGACAATGGAGGAGGGCACCGTCGTCAACTGTCTCGTCAAGATCGGCGACGAAGTGAAGAAAGGCGACGTGATCTTCGAGATCGAGACGGACAAGGCGACGCTGGAGATGGAGTCGCCGGGAAACGGCTTCGTGAAGTGCATCCTGGCCCAGATGGGCCAGACGCTGCCCGTCGGCGCGCCCTTGATGGTGATTGGGGACAAGGATGAGCAGGTCCCGCAGAGCTTCATCAATGCCCTGACCGGGGGCGCAGCTCCGACGGCGACGGCTGCCGCGCCTGTTGCCGCACAGGCGGCCGCACCGCAGGCGTCGCCCGAGCCGGCCAAGCCGGCAGGCAGACTCATGGTCTCGCCACGAGCGAAGAAGATGGCGGAAGAGATGGGCGTCGATCTGGCGACCGTCCGAGGCACCGGTCCGGCGGGCAAAATCACCGAAGCGGACATCCGCGCCGCCGCGGAGGCGAAGCCCGCCAAAGCCACACCGGCCGCGGCCGCAGCGAAGCCTGCCGCGACCACCGCAGCGGCGGAAGCGAAGCTTGGGAGCACGGTCCCGATCAATCGCCTCCAGCGGATCACGGGCGAACGGATGCTCAAATCCAAGCAGGAGATCCCCTGCTTCTACCTGACCGTGCGAGTGGACATGACGGACCTCGTCGCCGCTCGCGCGAAGATGAACGAGACCGGCGCCGTGAAGGTCGCCTTCAACGACTTCATCCTCAAAGCGGTCGCGATGGGCCTGGAGAAGTTCCCGCTCATGACCGGCCAGGTCGCCGGCAACGCGATCAAGCTGGCCGATGCGATTCATGTTGGCCTGGCGATCTCCGTCCCGGACGGCCTGGTCGCGCCGCTGGTCAAGGACGTGAACAACAAGAGCGTCGCCCAGATCGCCCGCGACAGTCAGGCATTGATCGAGCGGACCCGTGCCGACAAGCTGGACCTGTCCGACCTCGAAGGCGGGTGCATCACGGTGAGCAACCTCGGCGCGTTCGGCATCGAGTCGTTCATCCCGATCGTCGTGCCCGGCCAGTGCAGTATCCTGGGCGTCGGGCGGATCAGCGATACCTGCGTCCCCGACAACGGGAACATCCTGGTCCGCAAGCTGATGAACATGACGCTGTCGGTGGACCACAAAGTCGCCAACGGCGCCTACGCGGCCCAGTTCCTGGACCTCGTGAAGAAGACGCTGGAAAACGCATCGGAATTTACCATTTAAGATTTACGATTTACTATTGGGCTCGCGCAAGCTCCAAATCATAAATCATAAATCGTAAATCATAAATCGAAAGGGTGTTTCATGGCCAAGAAGGTTGAAGCGACGAGACTGCCGGCGATTCGCAAGGCGACGCCGAAAGTGCCCGTGATCGGGGTGTTCGCCGTGGGCGATCCGCGAATCGACGAGGACAGTCGGACACGGTGCCGCAACGTCGCCCAGATGGTGGCCGACACGATCAGCGGCGAGGTCCTGCTGCCCGACAAGACGCCTGTACCGGTCGTCTATTCGACCGTGCTCGTGGACGGCGAACCTCAGGCCGATATCGTCGCCCAGCAGTTCCGCAAGGCCGGCGTCGAGATCATCGTCTGCGCCGCCGACCCGTGGTCGTTCCCGCAACTGACGACCATCTCGCTGCTCCAGCAGTTCCCGGCCAACACGCCGATCAATATCACCTGCGGCAACAGCGGCCCGCGTCCCGGCGTGGTCTATGCCCACGCGCTCAACGGCGCCCTGGCCCAGTACGGGCGGATGGCGACGCTGAACGTCGGAACCTGGCCCGATACCGGCATGAACCCCCAGATGACCGACCAGACCGCGACGAACCTGATCGACTGGTGCTACGCCGCGGTCACCGCCGTCAGCCTGCGGGGCCGGCGCGTCGTCGTCTTCGGACACGACTCGATGGGCATGGAAACCGCTCTGGCGCACGTCCTCCCGACGCGAAACACCTTCGGGATCGAGATCACCCGGCTCGATATGAAACTCCTGGCCGACATGCTCACCAAGAAGGCCTACGACGAGAAGGCTCTCAAGGACCTGCGAGGCTGGATCAATCGCTACGTCGGCAAGCGCCTGGAACTGCGCAACGACGAAGAGAACGAGCGGTTCAATATGTCCCTCGCCATGTACCTGATCGTCCGCGATCTGATGGCGGACCTCAACGCGGTCGGCGGCGGCTTCATGAGCCAGCTCGAATGGGGCAGCGACCGACGCGGCATCCCCATGCCGGTGGCCGACGTGATGGAGTCGCTGTTCAACAGCACGTTCGACCACGCCGGCGGCAAGGCCCCCCTGCCCTACGCGACCGAAGCGGACGTGCAGGGCCTCTTGACGATGCTGTTCATGACCTACCTCAGCGGCGGCAATCCTCCGCTATTCATGGACTTCCGCAAGGTCTGGGAGGCCTGGGAGATCAAGGCCCTGGCCGACAAGCTCGGTCTCAAGAAGCTCGACGCGAACGCCGACTGGTACACCAAGGGCCTCGTCGACGGCGACAACTCGGGCAGCGCCGCCTTCGACTGGGCCGCAGTGCCGGGCACATCGGTCAAACAGATCATGGACCGGGTCTTGATGCCCCTGGCCGATCCCGGCTACTTCCCCGGCGGCGGCAACTCCGTCACCTTCATGACCCCCGCGGGCATCGAGGGCATCGCCGCACGCATGGCCTACAGCAGCGCCAGCGGCCTGTTCAGTCTGATCTGGGACCAGGCCCACACGACCGAGGTCCCCGAGGAACTGGGCAAGGCCATGTGCAACCTGACCAATCCGACTTGGCCGCACACCTTCGTCGTGCCGAAGTACGCCTCCATGCTCGAATACAAGCAGTATCCACCGGCCAATCACCTCCACATGACGTGGAACCTGCCGGTGGCCCGTTTGCAGCACTGGATGGACCTGCTGGGCGTTCAGAGCGTCACGCCGTGGTCCGCTCGCCCGAAGTTTGTCGAGGGCACGGACCGCCCGCAGCCGCTCGTCTACCTCCTCAACGGCGGCGAAGAAGCCTACAAGCTCAGCCGCGTCCGCCGTTGACGCAGCGATCACCTAATGGACAACCAAGCCTGCCCATCGGATTATCGCTGGGCAGGCTTTTCTTTTGCGCAATTGTCAGGGGGTGCATGCCCGTTGCCGCGCGGATGCGATCCAGGTCCATCGGGACTGCGGGTTGTCATTCCCGCGAATGCGGGAATCCACATCAGGGGACATGCCCAGCCCCGCGGTTCCTGGACTCCTGCTTGCCCCGCCGATCAGGTCGAGGGCAGGTGTGGCAGGAATGACAGAGTCGGGGCAACGTCTCGCCACTGTGCGGGAGGGCGCAAGAACGGTCATGCACCCGTTGCCAAGTTCTTCCCCTCGTCCCCCTCCGCGGCCATAGCGGATCTCAGATCGTGCGAGAGCCCCGCCAATCATCCATCATCCATCATCAATGCACGAGGTCGCCGAAGGGCGCCAGTAGCTCGTACTTGTTCTCCCAGGTCGTGTACATGATGCCGATGGCGTTCGGGGTCTTGTCCAGGGCGTCGAGCCAGCCGCGAGGATTGTCCAGCGTGTCGCCGTCGTAGTAGGCGCCCGCGAGCGTCTGGAAGCCGTGCGACGAGAAGAAGCCGAGACTCTTGTCGCGTATGTCGAAGTACCAGCAGACGATTCGCAAGTCCTTGGGCACGTACTTCCACGAGTCGGTGAAGTCGCCCTCGACGAGGTAGTAGTCGCCGTGGGCGTTGTGATTCGGGTCGAGCATGTCCGACCAGATGAACACCTCGGCCTTCGGGTTCACCCGGCGCAGGGTGGCCACCTGCTTCGTGACGCAGTCGCCGAGAATCTGGGCCATGCTCAGATTGCGGCTCTTGCACGCCTGGCAGCCCCCTCCCGCTCGGATCTCGTCCATGCTCAACAGGTACTTGGCGGGCGCCAGATGCTCGTGCAGCAGTTCCGCCTGCTTCGTCCAGATCTCATAGACCTCGGGCTCGGACATGCAGGCGGTGACCTGGCCGTCGTGGACGCCCATCCCGTGGTAGTAGCTGACCTTCAGCCGCTCGCCCTCCTGGATGCGACCGCCCGGCAACAGCTTGATCGCGGGCGGCTCGTGGTCGAATCGGAAGTTGAGTTCGTCGTCTCGGATGGGAGCGTAGTCCCTGCCCTCCTCGTAGACCTCGCCCGTCCGTTCGTTTTGCACGGTCACAGGCGTCCCCGGCCTTCGCAGGACGTTCAGCAACCCGACCTCTTGGACTTCGAGATCGTCGATCCAGAGCCGTCCCGCCTTGCCCTCCCAGACGCCGGCGTAGATATTGACCTTGTCGCGATCGAGGCTGTTGAACCCCATCACGATCCGGCGCCACTGGCCGGAGGGTATGACGCCGGGAACGTAGGGGGCAAGATCGCGGCCGTCCTCGCGGAGGACCAGCACGTGGAAGGAATTGGCCGGTTCGAGGCCCTCCGTTTTCACCCAGCAACTCACACGATAGCACCGTCCCGGCCGGACCGCGACTTGCTGCATGACGCGGCCGTGCCCGTGCTCGTATCGCCCGAACCCCTCGAACCGCAGGGAGGCCTTGCCGCCGTGAAAGACGGTCGAGTCGACAAACGAGACGTCGCCGGGCTTGTCGTGGAACCCATATCCCTTGAGTCGGTCGCCGTCGTGCTCCTCGAATCCGCCGTTGGCGATCCGCACCGCCCGGTCGGGATCGAGAAGCGCCCGCCCGTCCTTCGCGGCAAACGGAGCGTCGCGAACCGGAATCCCCGCCGCCAAGTTGTGGTTGTACGCCAGCACGGCTCCGCCGTAGCCGATGCTGAAGATGCAGGGAATGATCTCGACGCCCAGCTCGTCGCAGATCGCTTTGACCTTCGCCAGCCGGCCCGGAAACTCCGGCGGTTGCCGGTCAATATGGTCCAGCCCAGCCGTCAGGACCATCCCGTTGAGCCCATGCTCCGAGGCAGTCCGAACGATGCGCTCGACCTCGTTAACGTCCTCATCGGCCCGCAGCGAATTGGACACGAACACCCACCGACAGGGATACCCCTTCGCTTGGCACAGCGTTGCAGATTGGGCAAGCAACAAGGCAAAGACAACACACCTGACTGTTCTGAGCATGGTCGAATTCCTCCGAAGTTTTCTGCCGTCTCCTCAAGGGAGTTGCTTCAGGACGGCTTGGCGCACCGCCTGGGCCATCTCCAGGGCGTCCCGCGCTTCCGCTACTGTTATGGGCTCCCAATCACCGGGGTAGCGCCCCTCAATCACGTACCGGTTCAGCGGGATTACCTGCTCACGCCGCAGACCCAGCGAAACTCCGGCAGGGAACAAATCCAAAAGCAATCTCAGATCATGCGTCTTGGGAAAAGCAACGCCCCGGTACAGCAACAACGCCTTCAGGTACTTCTCCGCGCACTGCTGGCAGTGGAAGCTCACGATGTCCGTCAGCCCTTTGTCGGCCAGTTTCATCGCGTGCTCCGCAGCCAGAAAGTCATGCTCCGCCTTCTCTGCCCATCGGGCAACCTCCCGCGTCAAATCAGGCTGCTCGCTCATACAGCACCTTCCCTTCCCGAACCGCCTCATGGATGATTGTGCCCACGGCGTCCCGATACTTCTCCACTTCCTCCGGCGTGACCACAATGAGGTCGATCGGGATGGGAATGCCTCCCAGGGCCAGATCGATCTGCACGGCCTGCTTGCGTTTGGAGCCCTCCACCGACATGACGACCAACAGGTCCGCGTCGCTGTCTGCCCCCCCCTGGCCCCTCGCGCGTGAACCAAACAGAATGATCTTGTCCGGCCGGAATCGCGTCGCGATGCGGTCCACCACCTGCTGAATCGCCGATCCGTCTTCCGGCGGCACCGAAACCATCGTCATTTCTCCTGTCTCAGGCCGACCCGAATAGCCACATCCCAGAGATCTGTCGTGCTCCTTCGCATGGGAGTATTCTACGGACGGAGTCGAATTCGGTCAACCGCACTCTCGCTCGTGTGTGATGCGCAGGAATCTGGTACAATGGTGCAGCGCAGTCCGGCCGCGCGGTCGGACGAGGTCAGATCGGAAATGACGGCACAACAGACTCGAAGGGGAGCACATCATGATGAAACTGGGAATGCACGTGGACAACTGGCGGCACTTCGATGTTTCGTATCAGGTCCCCTGCCAGTTCGCCAAGGATCACGGCCTGGAGTACGTTGAGTTTGGCACCATCGACGGGGACTACTTCATCCAGGCCCTGGGGTTCAGCCCGCACATACCGCTTCATTCGGACCCGCTTGAACTGAAACGATATCTGGACTCGCTCGGGTTGAAGATGTCGCAGCTCGATGCGGCGTATCCGGTGTCTTCGCCGGAAGGCCAGTACCGCGGCATCGGCTACACGCTTCGCGCGATCCAGTTCGCCAAGGCCGTCGGATGCCCCTGTGTGGACACCACCGACGGCGCTCGCAAACCCGCGGGATATACCGATGAGGAGGTCATGTCGCTCATCAAGCAGTACTACCGGGTCGTGCTGGAATGGGCCGAGAGGTACGAGATCGTCATCAATATCGAGCCGCACGGACCCTACACGACCAACCCGGACACGATGGAGCAAATCCTCGGCTTCTTCGACTCGCCCTACCTGAGAATGAACCTCGACACGGGCAATACGTTCATCGCCGGCCAAGACCCCGTCCGATTCCTCCAGCGGTTTCGACACAAGCTGTCGCACTGCCACATCAAGGACGTCAGCGAAGGGCTGGCGAGGGCGGCAAGAGGCCAGGAAACAGGCATCGCATCCTCCGTCGTGGCCATCGGCGAAGGGGTGAACGCCGAGAATATCGCGGGCTGCATCGAGGTGTTGAAGAAGGCCCGATGGGATGGCGTCCTGTCTATCGAATCCGAAGCAGCCCCCGGCAAGATCGAGCAGAGCATCGAGTGGCTCCGAAAGGAGATCGCCCGTTAGAAACCATCTCAAGACGATGAATGTCATTGCGAGGAGCGCAGCGAGGAAGCAATCTCAACCTCTCGATCGGGAGATTGCTTCGCTGCGCTCGCGATGACATGCCCGAGTGCCGTTTTGAGATAGTCTCTCAGTCTGTCGTACCAGTGACAGGACCTGTTGCCGTCTGCAGGGGTGATACGATGATGCGTGTCGCCTCAGCCCTGCGCCGGCATTCCCACGACAGCCGACGATTGCCGATGCCGCTTGATCGCTTCGTCACATCTGTGAAATGCGTAGGTTTGAACACGATCCCCGGGTCCGGCGGGCAGCGGAAAGAATGACACAGCCACCGTCAGTTCGCGGGACCGGGTATTCTTCTACCGTCTGGTCGTTTGGATCCGTCCGCCAGGCCTTCTCCAACTTCCAGGGGTTGCCCTTCGACGGGCGGGTGAATTCGTAGTGGTAGGTCGATGGGTCGCCTTTCTTTTTCGCACCGAGCGTCATTGTGTCGGGGTTGCAGCGAAGGCGGACAGTGGCCCTGGTCATCGCGGGGTCCCCCTTCAACCAACCAGGGAGTTGCCCCTTCTTGATCATCTTCCTGGCGAGCTTGAACGCCGACCGTCCCGCCGCCAGCGTCTCCGCGTTCCATTCCTTATTCACCAGGGGGCCGCTGTGAGTCTTCTTGAGGTACATCGTCTTGTGCGGGAAGTCGAATGTGACGAGGTGCCTGGCCAGGAATCGCAGGCCCAGCGAGTTCTCGCCGTCGTCCGATTCCTTCGTGCTCCGCCCATTTCCGAGGACGAGCTTCTTGTATCGTTCGCCGTTCCACGTGCACTCGGTCAGATACGCGGCCTTGGGCTCGTTGGCGTCGTTCGCTTCGTGCTCCGCCCGCAGTCTGCGAGCCTGGACCTCCCGCCGGAGGATTCCCGGTTCCAACGCCCCGTCGTCACCGTGCCCGGTGTCGATCAACAGATCGATCTCCTCTTCCCCGACGAGGTGGCTGCAATGAACATAGGGGCGAATCCACTCCACGTAGTCATTGCCCCGGCTGGAGAACGTCAGCGGGAAGGCCTTGCCTAGCCTCTTGGGTTCAATGCGGCCAGGGTCCAGGAATCGCATTTTCCCGGCCTTGAAATCGAACTGGATGCAGTAGTGTTGCAGGCAGTCCATGCCGAGGATTCCCAAGACGGGGCGACCGGCGTCAGCAGACACTTTCTGAAGGATGTCCGAAGTGATCGTGTTGACATCGGTCGCCAGGCGAGTGTCCCCGAGATGAAGCTCGGGGGCCGCGTAGACGCTTCCCTGATACAGAGCGCCGAAGTTGTCGAGCGTGGCCGTGCCGAGGCATTGACCCAGCTTGGGCTCCAGGGACTTGCATAGAACCGTCATGGGCGAACCGGTGTCCACAAGAAAAGGCAGCTCCTGACCATCGTCGAGCCGAACGGTGATGACCGCCGGGCTTCCGTAGCCGGCGTCTTCGTTCATCGCCGCCTCGACGAGCAAGTCAGGGCCGGGGACGACAGCGGATGGGCCCCGCGTCGTCGCGCAGGAGGATAACAGGAGCATGCCCTGGAGCAGACCAACAGTGAAAAGCAATCGTATCGTTCTCATACGTCAAGACTCGGAACACGCCATATCACGCGCAACTCGGCAACTCGAGGGTCAGACCTCCACATTTCATATTGTCATCTTGGTCCATCGCCTTTAGGGCTCTCCCACTCCTGCAACCATCGCACGCATTTCGATCTCTCCACATCCATGCAGTCCGCCTCGGGCTCCAAATCATTCACTGCAACCTGATCCGCGGTGTCTTCCTGGGAGTATTATGGTGGACGGATGACCAAAGAACAAGTCAGAAGTGACAAGCAGAAGGGGCAAAGGTGCGGAGGGACACCGGGTACGTGCATGGGAACGTTCTTCAAAAGGGTGTCTGGTCCGTCTTCAATCTGCGAGAATCGGCGACATCTGCGGATGAATCCGCGTCCATCCGCGTTCATCCGCGGTTTCAACATCGTGGTTCGTGACTCGTGACGCGGGTGGATTCCCGCTTGCGCGGGAATGACACGGAGGGATTGCCGCGCTATCGCTCGCAATGACAGGACCGAATCCGCGTCCATCGGCGGCTTCATTTCTCCGGGTTCCTCTGCGTCTCCGTGGTGAGGGATCTTCCGCCCGGTCACTGGGACGACTCGATTGCGGCGCGGTAGTAGGCGTCGTCGTGCTGCTGTTTCCAGCCGTCGGTCGGCGAGGCCAACGTCGGGCGGTGCTTCGCCCACATCTCGTTGACGAAGGCGTCCCAGGCCTGGCCTTGGCGAGCCCACTCTTTGTCGTGGTCCTGGCCGGTGGCTTCCTTGATGGTCTTCACGAACTCGGCGTCGTCCTCGTACATCCAGCGGTCCACGTAGTCAAAGAGCGCATCGTGGTCCCACTGCCGCTCGGCGTGCATCAGGCGGAGGGCCAGAGCCTGCGCGACCCAGCCAATGCTCGTGCAGCAGCGACGGTAGCTCTCGCTGGTCTTGGCGCCGTTGGCCCACTGGGAGGGCGGCGTGTGCTCGTAGGGTCCCCACATATTCCCGCGCGAGCGGCCCTCACCGGTGGCGGCGTCGATCCCCGAATGGCCCGCGAAGACGACTTGGGCGCCGGTCCAGCAACCGCCGTAGGCGGTCTGCTCGTCCTCGCCGAAACTGACCTTCGGATAGGACCCGCCGATGCCCGCCAATTCGTCGTCGCCGAGCAGGAGTCCCGCGAAGACGATGGGGAGCTTGCGTCCGCTGCCGTGCCCGCCCCAGCCGGTCCAGCCGGGATGGCCCGCGCGGATCATGCCGCCCAGGTCGATGCCGATCTGGACGAAGTTCACCAGGAGCGGCTCTTTCCGCTCGGGCTTCAGGTCCGTGCACAGGAGCAAGGCACTGATGCCCGCGACTCGCCCATACTCGAGCCCGTATTGCGGCATGTTCTCCACCGGTTCCTCGAAGCCGAAGAAGCAGGTCCCCACCCAGGGCCGTTGGGTGAAGCGGACATACCGGTCGATTCGCGGGATGCTCTTGGTGACGGCGGCGGCAGGCAGCACGTCGCGATGGAGATTGCGGGCCAGGTAGACCCGCTGCGTGCGGTCGCAGAAGGCCGGACGGAAGGCGTCCGGCGGCTGGGGCTCAGCCACGCACGTCAGCACTGCGGCGGTGCGGATCGGACTGCTGTCCCCTTCGCCCCGCTCGATCTTGTTCCGCAACTGGGCGTTGAGGACCAGGCCCTTGGGCATGCTGATCGTCGAGACGAGCGAATCGCCCGGCTTCATCGTCACGGGCAGTCGCCCAATCAGCGACGGATCGAACCAGTTGCGCACGCCGCTGTCGTAGGCCACTTTCATCTGAGCGGGCGGATTGAGCATGAAGCCGTTGCGGACCCGCTGGCTTTCCGGACGGTCCTTATCCATACGGTCCAACTGGCGTCTGGGGATGTCGCTGCCGTAGAGCGGAGCCGGATCGATCCTCGTGATCGTCACGGGCCCGACGACGTACCAGTCGCCGTTGACGAACTGCCCGACGCGAGCCGGCCGCTCGAACGTCCAGGTGATGCCGTACTGCGAGATGCTGTCGCACAGAGGCAAGTCGTCGAGTTTCGGCGTCGCGGGTGCGTTGTTCCGGGACCAGACCGTCACTGGTCGGTGGATCGTCGGGTCGGCGTCGAGCGACTTCTCGTTGTAGGGATCGGCCTCGCCGGCATCGGGGACCATCTCCGTCGGGCCGCCCAGTGTGATGGACACATCGTCGATCCAGACGGTCTGCGCGTTGCCCTCGCTTTCGTCGCCCCAGAGGACGACGGCGCGGAAGCCCTGCAAACCGGTCTTGCCGGAATCGATTGCCGTGAGTTCCTTGTCGTCGTGAAGGACGCGGAGGCCGTCGACCGCGTCGAAGTCGAACGTCCACTTGTGCCAGCGGGCGGGCGGGCGCTTGACGCCCAGCCAGAACAACTGGTCCAGCCAGTCCCGCCCGTCGGAGGCGGTGGCGGTGTAGCCCTCGGCGCCGCCCAGATAGCTCGCGTAGAGAATACCGACGGCCAGCAGCCTGCCGTCGCCCTGCACGAGGCCCCAGCGCGGGCCGACGCGGTGGGTCTTCGGATCGGGCGGCGTCGTGCCGTCGTCGTAGATCCAGAGCTCAACCGTGCCCGAGTCATCCCGGTCGCGAAGCGCCAGGAGGGCCTTGCTGCCGGGACCTATGCGGAGCGCGCCCCCACCGCCCTCGCGATCCCTCGTCACGTCGATGGCCGCGTCGCCGGCCAGGGTCCAGCCGGTCAGTGTCGCGTCGCGGTCGAAGGGGAATGTCCTGGTTTGGCCGGCGGCAGTCGGCGTCGCCGCCACGACGGCCGTGAGTAAACTGAGCGTCAACAGACTCCGCAATGATGTTCTCATGGCATATCCTCCAGTGC
>JAXDBU010000010.1:0-16451 GCA_034678485.1 Sedimentisphaerales bacterium
GCACTGGACCCGGCGAATCCTGCGAGGCTACAATCAAGCCCATCTGCTCGCGCGACACTTGTATCACCCGCATGCGAAGGTGAATACGGACCTTGTCCGCATCCGCCGGACCCGGCCCCAACCGCAAGCCGCCACAGCCGCCGCGAGGGCCAGGAATGTCGCCGGCGCGTTCGTCGTCCGCAACGGGCACGAATTCGCAGGCAGAACCGTCTGTCTTCTCGACGACATCAAGACCAGCGGCGCAACGCTCAACGAGTGCGCCAAAACAATCAAGGAGGCCGGAGCGGTAAGAGTATACGCCCTCGTCCTTGCCGTCGCAGGGCAAAGAACGGCGTGACAAAAGGAGGTTGCATCGGCACAGGCATGGGAATGGCCGTCAAGACGGCAATGACGACCGACCCCTCCATCCGTGCCGACCTCTCGGGACCCGAAGGCAGACGATAGGCATCAACCAGGGCTAGCTCTGCCTGAGGTCGGATCGACCAGGGGCAGCCAAGGATCGGCGGACTTCAGCCGCCCTGTCGAGGATCTCTTCCCTCGTGATGCCTGCTTCACCGTACATGGCGAAGATATTCTCGTCGGGCGTCTCCGGCGGCACCGTGTGGGAAGCGGCCAGGATGTAGCCTCCGCCATCGGTGGTCATCCCTTCCAACAACTCAGCGGTCGCTTTGCGCACCTGGTCGGCGGTGCCGTTGGGCAGAACGCCCTGCGTGTCCACGCCGCCCATGAAGGCCAGTTCCCTGCCGAACTCTTTCTTCAGATCCAGGGGATTCATACCGGGACAGTTGCACTGAATGGGATTCAGCACGTCGATGCCGATCTCGATCAGATCGCTGATGATGGGTCGGACGGCGCCGCAGGAGTGGAACGCGACGCAGATCCCGTGTCGCTTCCCCACGTCCGCATTCTGCTTCAACAACGGCTTGACCATCTCTCGCCACGTCGCGGGACTCATCAGCATGGATTGCTGGCCGCCCGCGTCATCCCCCAGCCAGAGCCAGTCCAAGTCGAATCGCCCACACGCGGCCTCGGACAGCGCGATCGAGAACTCGGTGCACCGTCTCATCATTTCCTGAGCCAGACCGGGATTCAGCACGATTTCCATCAAGGTCTTTTCCATGCCGCGCAGGCGCCAGCACATCTCGAACACACAAGGCGAGACATCGCAGCCTATGAAGTAGCTGTCCGCAAACCTCATGATTGGCTTCATCAGGTCCACGAGCGGATCGATTCGGTCGAAGGGAAGTCGGTACTCAAGAAGCTGCTCGCCGTCGACGTGCGCAAGCGGATACCTGGAAATCTGGTTGAAACCGTCGATGCGAGTCCATTCGACTCCCCAATCGTCCACGTGCGACTGCCCATCACGCTCATGCACGATGCCCTCCATGGGGTGGTTGTTGCTCACCCACGCCTGGCGGATGTCATCGCCCATGACGGACGGCACCCACTCAGCAGGGATCTCCAGCAGGCTGCCCAGCCTCCGGCGGGTCTGGGGATGGTACCACATGAAGATGGGGACACGATCCACAGGTTCCCTCTGCAGGGCACGGTGCACACGCTCCTTCGAAGTCATCATCGCTTTCCTTCTGCCAAGATCATCCGTACAGTCCCCGCCATGCGCGCAGGCTCAAGACGGCACTCATCGATGGTCCATGATACCCACGTCCCACGCCCGATCACAATAGCCCAGGCGATCAGAGTCAGAGACCGACAAGTCCAATGCAGCGATTGACGATGCCTCGCCTCAGGTTGGCCGACAAGCCGCCTGCCCGATCATGGCAGTCGTCCGGATGGAGCAGGTCTATCCTCAGTGGCTCTACCTCCTGGAGCGATCCCGTTTCAGGAGAGCGAGTCGATAAGGCAACCGGTCGTACCGCCCGTTGATCGCTGGATCACGACCCTGGAAGAGAAAACTGCCACGCGGGCTGGAACCTCCTGTCGGCTGCGGATTCCTCGCTCGTACTGACGGTGACGGTCGGAGTTGCGGTAGAGGGGATCTGCGCCGCCGCGACGGAGGCGGCGACAACGGTCAGGCCGAACACGGTCAAGAACGTTTGGGGGGCATTCATGTTCGCGGTCTCCCTTTTTCAAGCAGCTCAGATTCCGGTTCTGAAGCGGAGTATCGTAATCGATTGTCGCGGGAAGGTATGGGCCCAGTTGGCATCCGCGTCGGTCACGATGAAACGCTTGGGCACGGTGTGGAAGGGATTCTCCACGGAGTTGATGTCGTCGAGTTCCCCCTGCATGACTTCGCCGCCGGCCACGGAATGGACGTCGGCGCCGGCCAGCTCGACAGTCAGGGTCTGGTCCTCGTCGAAGATATTGACGACCTTCAGGATGATGTCGCCCGTGGCGTCTTCCTTACTGGCACAGGCAAACAACGGCTCTTGCGGACTGGGAGGCGTTTCCGGACGTCCAAATCTCGCTCGGCGGCCCTGTTCGGGCTCCGGCGGCGTCATGGGGGCCGGGATCTTCTGAGGAACGATGGAGGCCACCGGGAGCACCCGATCACCCCTGGCGTTGAAGAACATCTTCTGCACATAGTACGATGGGGAGCCAAAGGCGGTCAGCGAATCGTAGCCGATCAGATCGGTGCTCCACTGGCTGCCGCCTCGGTTGACGCGGGTGAACAACGGGGCGTAGCAGTGCATCACGACGATGTCGGCGTTCCGCTCCAGGCCGGTCAGGAACGCGGCGTCGGACAGGGCGCACAGGAAGGAAGGCGTCAGGCCGCGTGCCACGCCTCGTTCCTGGGAGGCCCATTCGCCCTCGAAGATCCTGGGGCCGTCGCGATCCGCCTTGTCGTAGAGATGGGCGTTGCGGATGGCGGCATAGGGTGACATGTAGTGGTGATTGTCGATCACGTCGTGCGGTACCTTCGGATCGACCGTGGCGATCACCTTGAGATGCGGGTATTTCGCCTTGATGGCGTTGTAGAACATGGCGTACCGACCTTCCGGCCCCTGGTAGGAGCGGGTGCCGTTGTTGAGCCAGTCCTCGTTGCCGATCTCCACATAAGTGAGCTTGAAGGGAGCCGGGTGGCCGTCTCTGGCGCGTTGGGCGCCCCACTGGGTGGTCGCGTCGCCGGTGATGTACTCGATCTCATCCAGGGCTTCCTGGATGAACGGCTTGAGCGAATCGCCGGTGCGGATGTCGCGCCCGCCGTCGAGGTGCAGGCCCGCGTACACGCCCACGACCGGCTCCATATCCAGTTCCTCGCACCATTCCAGAAATTCCAGCAGGCCCAGACCGTCCGAGGACCGATAGCCCCAGGGGCTCTGATGGCCGGGACGTTGTTCCCACGGCCCGATCATGGTCTTCCAGTTGAAACGGTTGGCGAAATTGGACCCTTCGATGTAGTTGCCGCCCGGGAACCGCAGATAAGCAGGGGCCATCTCGTCGAGCAGTTGCATGATGTCCGCCCGGAAGCCGGTGGTGGGACGCTCGCCCAGAGCCGCGCCGATGCGATCCTTGAACACCGGCAGGAACAACGACACCTGGTTGACGTTCACCGTTCCGGTGGAATCGGCGGCGATCACGAAACGGGTGTCCGCGGTCTGCGCAACAGCCCCCGCTTTCAGCGTCAATTCATAGCGTTTCCAGGAACCGGCGACGGCGGCAACCGCGGCCGAAGCGTAAACGGTCTTGCCGTCGTTGGACTCGATCGAGACCGACAACGGACCCGAAAAACCGTCCGAGGCCTTGGCATAAAAGGAACACCGATAGGTCCAGAGCGGCTTGACGGGAATGCCCCAGTAGCCGTCATTGTAGACCCCCACCCGACCGCCATGGGGCACGCGGGTGATCGAGAGCTTCAGACTGGTGGTCAGAGCCACGGTGTTGATTGGATCGCTGGTATCGACGGCAGCAGCGCCTTCGGCGCCGGGCGAGGTGAGCACAAACCAGTGAGCGGCGCTGGGGATGGAGCTGCCGGCGGATTCCACGATCGGCCCGTGATTGACGGTATTGCCTCCGATGAACCCTCGCTCCGGCTCCCACACCTGGTTGCGTGAATCCGTAAAGGGTTGGGACTGCCCGGCCCTGATTCGTACGGGCTTTCCTTCGCCTTGCGGAATGATCTCGATGGCCTTGATGGACGGATTTTCGATCTGCGGCGTGAACTCGATCCGAAACTCCCCGTCGGTCACGTCCACGGGAACGCTCTCGATATAGGCGCGGTTGAAGCCGCCGGATTTCGCCCAGATGTCGAAGTCCTTGAACTCCCTGCCGTGAAGGCGGAACGAAAAGACCCGCTGGCCCGGCCCGCCGATACCTGAATACGTCTCCGCGAAGTAAAGATTCGCCGTGTATTTGCCGTTGGGAATCTTGATGGCGAACGCGCTCATCGAATAATGCTCGCTCCGGAACAGGCCCGGATCGGCGGTTCCTGCGGCTGCGGGAACGGCTCCACCGCTGCCCTGCGGGTTCCGGAAGATGCGGTTCTGGATCAGTTCGCCGTACAGTCCGCCTTCATAGGAGAAGTTGATTTCCTCGGTCATGATCCCGTGGAACATGGGATCGATCCTGGCGCCGGGGTTGTCCGCGTGGACGACAATTCGGCCGGGCTCGGCGGCGAAAACAGAGACATCAAGGACCATGGCCAACACCAGCGCAACCAATGAGACTACGACCCTGCGGATAGGTCTTGGGAGGACAGAATTCATAGAGGTTTCCTATCGATCGAATATGCTATTGTCGAATGACACCACTACATTCAGTCGGTGATTCGCCATTTGAAACAGGCGCCGCCCTTGCGAGCCGGCATGGGACCGGTCGCGGTGGCGGTGACGGCGCCGGGTTCATTCGGCCGGGTGGCCACGTAGCGATGGTTGGTCAGGGACATAAGCATGGTGTCGCCAAACATCAGGTTGACCCACTGGAACGATTCGGCGTCGCCGCAATTTGCGCCGGCCAGGTCTTTGAGCACTACGCGATCAGGACTTGCGATCGACACGACCTTGCCGTTGGCGGCTCTGAACGCCACGCGGCCCAGGCCCACGTCGATGACCTGGAACCTGGCATTCTGAGAGGCCGGCTCGTTCGGATCGGCTGCGATGTTGACCAGGACGTTGTCCCGCGTGTCGGCGGCCAGGAAAGTCCCGTCGGCGCCGCCGGTCAGCACGATGGTCTTGCCCAGGGGGATCTGGCGTTCGATGCCCCGCGCCCGGGGCTCCTGCACGGTGTAGTTGTCGAAGTCCACGTAGCCGCCGGGCCCGCCCGACGTGTTGTAGTGGAACAGGGACGGACGGACGCCCTGAAATGTCGTCAACTGGAATGTCATGGTGAAGGGCTCGCCCAGGGGCGTGAATTCCTTGCCATCGGCGCTCCAACTGAAGAGTGCCTGGTCGGTGTCGAAATTGCAGTGGACGCGAAGCCACAGGCGCGAAGGCGGATTGGCCGGGGCTGGGGCTTGGGATTGTGTGGCCCAGCCGCCCTCGGCTGTGGAATCCCGAGGACCACCCCCGGGGGCGGGGGTGCCACCTCGGCGGCCACGGCCCATGTTGGGGCTGGTGTACCTCTGCAGCGTCGTGCCCTCAGCGGTCTTCACGACGCCGATCCAGGCATAGGGCGAGCTCAGGAGTGCCAGACCTGCGTTGTCTCCTGCGACCATGCCCGACGTGTCCAGTTCGACGGTCATAATGGACTCGGGTCCTGGCGGCCGCTGGCAGATGCTGTTGCGAGCGGCGTAGAAGCTCCCGGCCGGCAGCGAGTGGAGCCGGAGTACGCCGGGTCTCTCCGTCAGAGACCACTTGCTGTCATCGGGCACATGGTTCCACTGCCATTCGGGGTTGAGCTTGCCGCTGTCGAAGTTGTCGTCATGGATAAACGCCGGCTTGGGATTCTGTGGCACAGCCGCCCTCGGCTGTGGAATCCCAAGGACCACCCCCGGCTGGGGAAGATCGGACACCCCCGGGGGCGGGGGTGCCACATGGTTGGGCTTGATCCAGGTATTGGGAGCCTTGCGGAGATTGCCCGGCAGACCGATGATCGGGAAGTCGTTGTCCCAGGTGATGGGAACGAGGGCGACCATGCGTCCCGCGCTGCCGTGGTCGGACATGATGACGCTCCACCATTCGCCCCAGGGAGTATCGACCATGCCGCCTTGGTGCAGGGTCAAGCCGCGGTCGCCAGGCGTAGCGCGGGCGGGCGCCACAGTGGTCACGCCGAGCGATTCGCCCTGGACCATGCGTTCGACCGTCCAGGGCCCGTCGATGGAGTCGGCGCGGGCGACCATCTGGTCGGTCGTCGCGCCGGGTATGGCGGAGATGTCGTAGTACTTGCCGTTGACCTTGTAGAGGTGGTGGCCTTCTCCCATTTTCTCGGGCAGCGACCGCTTGGGGGCGTCGGCGACGAAGGAGCGGAGGTCGGGAGAGAGTTCCTCGATGGGATAGGGTGCGTTGGCGCCCCAGATGAGGTAGATCTTGCCATCGTCGTCGAAGAGGACCGACATGTCGTGCCGGCCGGGGAGTTGGTTGCGATCCCAGGGGCCCTGGATCGACTTGGAGCGGAACACCTGCAGGCCGGCGCCGTTGACGTTGGTGAAGACGTAGAACATGCTGTTGTGGTAGCGGATGCAGGGCGCCCAGATGCCCTGGCCGTAGATGCTTCTGCCGCCTTCGAGGCGGAAGGCCGGGCCGAGGTCGAGCCTGTCCGTGCAGTAGCCGGCGAGTTCCCAGTTCACGAGATCCTTGGACTGCATCAACTGAACCGCCGGGTTCATGTGCATGGTCGTGCCCGCGAGGTAGTACGTGTCGCCGACGCGGATGATGTCGGGGTCCTCGAACTCCTCGTAGAAGAGGGGATTGGAATAGGTGCCGTTGCCGTTGTCGGCGGTCCAGTGTCTTGCTGCGTCAGCGGAGATCCCGGAAGGACTCGACGTCGCGGCCGTCGTGATGCCGCCAGCCAGCGCGACCAGACTCGCGAATCTCAGAAGGTGTTGAAAACGTAGCATGTCATACTCCATCCCATTGCGTGCTCTGGCCTTTCGCCAGGTTCAAATCTCGAATGACGGCGCCGTAGCGAAGTCGGCACGATCCGCCCGCGAGAGAACGTACGGCCACGTTCACGAGCCTGCTGTCCTTCCATTGGATATCCAGCTCGAAGCCGCCGCGGGCACGAAGGCCTTTGACGGAGCCGCTGGGCCAGGCCTTGGGCAGAGCCGGCAGCAATTCGATTTCGCCGGCGCAGCTTTGCAGGAGCATTTCGCCGATGCCGGAGGTGCCGCCGAAGTTGCCGTCGATCTGGAACGGCGGATGGGCATCGAACAGGTTCGGATAGGTCCGCTCGGGCCGCAGGAGCATGGTGAGGATCTTGTAGGCGTGCTCGCCATCGTGGAGGCGGGCCCAGAGGTTCAGACGCCAGCCGATTCCCCAGCCGGTGGCCTCGTCGCCGCGGATCTCCAGGCTCTTGCGTACTGCGGCCGCCAGGTCGGGCGTGGTCCGCACGTGAATCTGATCGCTCGGATACAGGCCGTAGAGGTGCGAGACGTGCCGGTGATGAATCTCCGGGGCCTTCATGTCCCAATCATCGAGCCATTCCTGGAGCTGGCCTGCGCTGCCGATCTGGTTCGGGGCCAGGCGCTCGCGTGTCGCGGCCGCCTGCTTTCGGAAGTCCTCATCGACGCCCAGGATCTGGGCCGCACGGATGCAGTTCGTGAACAGGTCGCGGAGGATCTGCATGTCCATCGTGGGTCCCGCACAGACGCTTGCGCCGAACGGATGCCCATTCTCGGGCGACAGCGACGGGCATGTCACGAGCCATTTGTTCTTGGGCTCCTCGACGAGCGTGTCGAGGAAAAACTGCGCCGCTCCCTTCATAGCCGGATAGACCCTGGCCAGGTATTCCTTGTCGCGGGAGTAATCGTAGCGGTCCCACAGGTGCAGGCACAGCCACGCGCCGCCCATCGGCCACATGCCCCACTGGGGACCGTCGATTGGAGCGGAGGCCCGCCACAGGTCGGTATTATGGTGAGTGACCCACCCGCCGGCGTTGTACATGGTCTTGGCGGTGCGAGCGCCGGTCTCGGTCAGGTCCATCACCATCGCCACGAGCGGCTCGACGCACTCGCCCAGGTTCGTCGGCTCGGCAGGCCAATAGTTCATTTCCGTATTGATGTTGATCGTGTATTTGCTCTGCCAGGGTGGATTCATGCTGTCGTTCCAGATGCCCTGGAGATTCGCCGGCTGGCAGCCCGGCCGTGAACTGCTGATCAGCAGGTACCGGCCGAACTGGAAGTAGAGGGCCGCCAGTTGAGGATCGTTTTCCTTGTTGAGATCGCGGATTCGCTCATCCGTCGGGCGTTGGGCGGCAGGCGTTGTGCCGAGGTCCAGCGTGACGCGACGAAACAGCTTCTGGTGAGCGGCAACGTGATCCTTGAGCAGCGCATCAAATGGCCTGCCACTCACCCTGGCGATTGTCTCTTTGGTCAATGCGTCGGGGTCGCCGGTCACGTCCTTGAAGCTTCTGTAGCTGGTCGCCGCCGCGATCAGCAGGACTGCAGAATCCGCGCCGGTAATGGTGATCTGTCTGTCGCCCGGCGTGATCTGGCCCCCCAAAGTCGTAACAGCCGCGCGGGCCTGATACTTCAATCCGCCGGCAATGCCGCTCGCTCCCCCGTTGACGCCCTGCATCAGCAGAGTATTGGGTGACTCCACCGTCACCGATGCCTTCTGTTGTGTCTTCATGCTCGCGGTGAACGTGACCTTGCCGGGCTTGTCGGCCGTCAGACGAACCACGATGACTTGATCCACCGGGCTGGAGAACACCTCTCGCTTGTAGCGTACTCCATCGATCGTATAGGCGACGGTGGCCACGGCGGTATCGAGGTTGAGGTCGCGCCGATAGTCCGTCACCCCGTTGGCGTCGGGGAACGTCAGCAGCAGGTCCCCCACGCACTGATAGGGCATCTGGGTCAGGGGCTTGGCCATCATCTTCTGACCGATCAGGTTGTGCGCTTCCCGGTATCGGCCTGCGAAGATCAGGTCCCGCACCTTGGGCCACGCCTCCAGTGCCTCGGGATTCGCGGGGTCGTACGGCCCGCCCGCCCAGAGCGTGTCCTCGTTCAGTTGGATCCGCTCCTGTGCCACGCCGCCGAAGACCATGGCCCCGAGTCGCCCGTTGCCGACGGCCAGGGCTTCGACCCACCGCTGGGCTGGCTGGCGATACCACAGACTCAGCGGTTCCGCGGGCGACTGTGTAGCCCAGCCGCCCCCGGCTGGGGAAGACCGGACACCCCCGGGGGCGGGGGTGCTACAGGAAAGGGTCAGAATCAACATCAGGAGCGTAGAACGTATGCCGACAGACATATAAGCCTCCGAAGAGCAAACACTCACTCCAGGAACGGATCGCCAAAGAAGACCCACGAATAGTCCGCGCGCCCGGAGCAGGTGGCGACCAGCGTCAGGAATCGGGTCTGAGCGGGGATCGGTATGTCCACCCTCTCGACAACGTTCCGGTCCACAGGATACTGCAGATGAAGGCGGACAACACCATCAAGGAGAACCCAAACGTCGGCGGCGCTGAACTGAGCCTGCGGCAGGTCCTTCGGGACGCCGCACACGGCGGTGAACCGACCGATTTGGATACCGGGATTCTCCCGTCGAATCTGGTCCAGGTCGAACGTGATGCCTGCGTTGGGATGGAGGTTCAGGGCCGGATGGGCAGGCGTGCCAAAACTGACACCATCGAGCCGGGCGATATGACTCCGCTGACTTGGAATATCAAAGAACTTGCCACTGTTCACCGGGCCGCCGTAATAGCTCCCCATTGTCCGTGGACACTCGGAGAAGGTCAACCCCGTGGAACTGATCACGACCGGGCCCAGGGCCCCGTTGGGCACGAACACGCCGTCAATGCAGGGGAACTCCGGCGCCGGGCGGAACTCGTTTCGTCGGGCCGCCCGAATCGTGGTGGCGGGACCCCTGAAGGCCTGGCCAGTCGCCACGTCGATGCCCCGATCCAACGTGCCGGTGCCGCGGCCGTTGCCTTGGCCCACGATGTCCGCGAGGTTCAGTCGTCCCGCCGGACTGGGGGGCCGGCTGATCGACGGCAACTGAAGGACGAAGAGGTCCGCTCGAGCAGTCAGCCCGTCTCGAATCGTCCGTCCGCTTGCGTCCACTGCTGCGGCCTGCCCTTCCTCCACTGCGAGCGAGGTGGTCCGACCCGATCGGTTCGGATCGAGGGCCACGGTCACACTGCCTTTCAGAACGTGGGTCTCGGTGCTCCCGTCGGAATGCGCGATCACGGCGAACTCCGTGCCCAAGTCCGTGATGATCGCGGCATGTGTTCGCACGCGGAAACCCCTGGCCTGCGTCGGGACCATGGCGGCCAGCCTGCCGCTCTTGAGAGCCACTTCCGCGACGCTCTTGAACTCGACCTGGCAAGGAGCTTCGAGCAGCAGACTCGTCCCCGGGTCCAGATCCATCCTGGCCATGCCCTCGCGCAGGTCGTAGGAACCGATGCACACCGGCTCGCCCGGACGCGGATGAGATCCTCGCCACCGCGTTTCATACTCGCCGGCCAGAACGCCGATTGCCGGGCCTGACGACCTGGTTCGCAACAGGCAGAAGGACGCCAGGACCAGGACTCCGATCGCTAGGATCGCCGCGACCGAAAGGATTCGTCGCCCCAGACGTCTGGACCCGCCCCGACTTGTGCCGCTGGAGAGCGCCTGGATCAAATCCGATTTGGAGAGTTCCCCGGTCACCTGGCTGGAACGGCGGATCACGGCCGAGACCAACAGGCTGTCGAGGTAGTAGTCCCGCACTTGGGGGTCCTCGCGTATCGCCTTCCCAAGCCGCCGCATCTCGTCGGGCTCAATCTGGTCGTCCAGCAGACGCTGCAACAGTTCGTCCATACTCGGGAAGGGAGGCGTGCTCATGCCGAACGGCTCCCTTCCGCGAGCGTCCTGCGCATGCACCGCAGCAGCACTCCATTGATCTGGCCGAGAAGGTGGTAGACGTGCCGGCGGGAGACCTTCAGGTAGGACGCGATCTCCTCGACCGGGCTGTTATGCTCGTAGCGCATCTTCAGAATCCGTTTGGCCCGGTCGTCCAGACGGGCTTGGCACTTGCGCAGGGCTTCGATCCGCACGGCCATCTCGTCCTGAATGCTGGGCATGTGGTCCACCAAGGCCTCGAACAACGCATCCTCGATCAGGACCCGTTTGCTGCGGGCCAGGGTCCGACGGTACTCGAGGATCTGATACCGCATGATCTGGATACCCCAGGCCGCGAAGTTCGTACCCGGCTTGAACTGGTCGAACATCCGCCACATCACGGTCATCCCGTCCTGGAACAGGTCGTCGGCATCATTGACATGGGGCACCAGGGTCAGTATGTAGGCGTAGATCTCCTGTTGGTGCCTCACAAACAGGCCCAGGAAGTCCAGAGTGCGTTTGTCCTGACTCATAGCCAGTCTATACTCTCTTTCGGTCACGTTCCTTACCATTCTAATCACCGGCAGGAACGGCTAAAAGAGAGATGAGAATTGCAGAAAAGTGAAGAAAGACGTGCCCAGGTTCTTTTTTTCATCTCACTTCCGGCGTTTCCGTGCGGTGTTCAGGCAGGTGTTGGTCCTGCGGAGCCCATGTGTTGAGATGAGTTGCAGGACGGTTGAATTCGAGGAGAGCTTCAGGCAGATTTACAGATCACTCTGACAGTTGGAGGTGTACCATGGGCAAGATGAAGATGACCATGACAAGAAGATCCCCGGTCCCGTGGCTTCTGGGGGCGCTTTGGGTCTGGTCTGGAGTCTGTTTCGGGGCCGACGACCCGAGCCTGATCGGGTGGTGGCAACTCAACGAGGCCGCCGGGACGGTGGCGGCCGACTCCAGCGGCAACGGCAATGACGCCACGCTCGCCGGCAGCGCCGCATTTACGTCCGGCCTGTACGCCGGCGGAGTCTACTGCGATGGGACGGAGGCCTACGTAGCGGTCCCGAATGTCCTGACCACAACCTGTACCTTGGCATTCTGGTTCAAGCCCGACTGGGATGGCTCCAGCTCACCCGACTATCGGCTCTTCGACGCCGGCGCCGGCGACAAGTACTTCTTCGTCAGCAAGGGGGCCGTTCACGACACCATGACCGCCGCCTATTTCGGCTTCTTCTTCGAAGACGCGACCGACTTCGATTTCCAGAACGTTCGAATCACCGCGGCCGGCAACATCGCCGCCGGAACGTGGTACCACGTTGCGGCCACCTGGCAATTCGGCGGCGGGAACGCGGTTCTGTACCTCAACGGGACGGAGATTTCCCGCGCGACCAGTCTGGGCGCTTTTCCAACTCTCGCCACGAACCCCCGCTTCGGCTACACGACAGGCGCCTCCGGCGGCGTGACTGCCACGAATGGCGCCGCGGCGGTCTTTGACGACATCAAGGTATTCAACAGAGTCCTGACACCCGAGGAAATCCCAGGTCTGATGGCGGGCACCGGTCTGGGGCAGGCGTCGGCTCCCAGTCCGGCGGACGAGGCAACCGATGTCTCGCGCGATGCCGCCCTGAATTGGAGACCGGGAATCTACGCCGCATCGCACGACATCTACCTGGGCACTTCCGCCGAGGACGTAGCCAACGCTACGCGGGCCGAGCCGCTGGGTATGCTGGCCGAGCAAGCCCTTGACGACAGTACCTACGATCCCTCCGGCAGATTCGAGTTCGGACAGACATACTACTGGCGCGTCGATGAGGTCAATGCGGCGCCCGGTTCCGAGATCTTCGCTGGCTCGGTCTGGAGTTTCACCGTGGAGCCGGTCTCGTACCCGATCGAGTCCGTCACCGCCACCGCTTCCAGTCAGAACAACGCGAACATGGGCCAGGAGAAGGCTGTCGACGGCTCGGGCCTTACTGACGACACGCACTCGATCACCGCGAACGACATGTGGCTCAGCGCCAAGACCGGGCCCCAGCCAACCTGGATTCAATTCGCGTTCGACAAGGTCTACAAGTTGGACAAGGTCCGTGTGTGGAATTCAAACCAGCCAATGGAGGCTGAATTCGGTCTGGGCGCCAGGAACGTCATTCTGGAGCGCTCCACCGACGACGCCACGTGGGTGAGCTTGGGCGAGGTGGAGATCCCACAGGCCCCCGGCGAGTCCGGTTACACCGGCTCTGTGGTGAATCTCAGTGACGCAGTGGCGAAATACGTCAAGTTTACGATCCAGAGCAACTGGGGTGGCTTCTTCCCCCAGTACGGCCTCAGCGAGGTGCGGTTCTATCAGATCCCAGTCCGAGCCCGCGAGCCGGAACCTGCTGCCGCGGCCACCGGTGTAACTCCACCGATCACTTTGAGCTGGCGCGCCGGACGCGAAGCGGCCTCGCATGAGGTCTACCTGGGTACCGATCCGAACACCCTGACGGCGCTCGGCACGGTGACTGCGACCAGTTTCGCCGCCGCCGATCTGAGCCTGGAAACACAGTACTACTGGAGAATTGACGAGGTCAACACGGCCGAGACGCCGAGCGCCTGGGCCGGCGACGTCTGGACCTTCACGACGTCCGATTTCCGCGTCGTCGATGACATGGAGAGCTACAGCGACGACGAGGCCGCAGGCCAGACCATCTACCAGGCATGGCAGGACGGCTATGGCACAACCACCAACGGCGCCTGGGTCGGCTACGAGGAATCCGCAAACGGCACGTTCGGCGAAACCGCGATCGTTCATGGCGGCAAGCAGTCCATGCCTTTGCGGTATGGCCAGAACTCCGCGACCACGTCGGAGGCGACCCGCACATTCAATATGAGTGAGGATTGGACCCTCGCCGACGTCCGGACGCTGGTTCTCCACTTCCACGGCGCCGCGACGAACGATGCAGCCCAACTCTATCTGAAGATCAATGGCACGAAGATCGACTACGGCGGCAGCTCGGCCAGCGTGGCGATCGCGCTGTGGAAGCAGTGGAACATCGATCTGGCGTCCGTCAGCGGCGTCGATTTCAGGGCGGTCAAGACCATGACCATTGGGATTTCCGGCGTCGGCCAGGGCATACTCTATATCGATGACATCCGATTGTACAAGACAGCTCCGGCCGTGATTACACCTATTGATCCGGGCACAGCGGATCTGGTGTCGCATATCGATATGGAAAACGCAAAGGTCTCCGACAGTGTCAGCGGCGTCGCGGGCACACCCAGTGACGTGGCATTTGACGCTTCCATGACCGGTCTCGGCCAGGCCGCTCAGTTCAACGGAACCTCCTCCTATGTCGACTTGGGTGCCGACTACTGGACCAAGGTGGTCTCAAAACTGTCCAGTTGCACCTTCGCCGTATGGGTGAACTACAGCGCAACCGGCGGCGCCTGGCAACGTGTCTTCGATCTGGGTTGCGGGACGAACGTCAACGTGTTCCTCACGACCGGAGCGGGGACGGTGGGCGTCGCACGCTTTGCCGTGAAGACCGACGTACCCAACTCCGCCTCGACCAATGCGGGTTTCTTTGAGACCGGCGTCAATGCATCGAGCACATTGATCGCCGGCTGGCATCACCTGGTGGGCATCGTGGACGCCACGGGCGGCGCCGCAGGCAATCCGGTCCTCTATCTCTACATCGACGGCGTTCTCGTCGGTGGCCCCAGCGCGGGCAGACTGCCGAAAGACATGGCCCTCCAGACGGGCACGCCTTGGCAGATGTGGCTGGGGCGGTCTCAGTACACGGCCGATCCGTACTTCAACGGCGCAATCGACGAATTGCGGGTTTTCAACCGCGCCTTGTCCGAAGGAGAAGTCCGATACCTGGCCGGCGACCGCTGACGGCATAGCGGCAGTCGGCTGCAATCTTGCGAAGACCACAACATGCGGGGCCCGCGTCCGTACGAAGCAGGTTCCTTGGTTCACGGTGCTGGCCGATGCCGGGCGCAAACAGTCAAATCAGGAAAGGCAGGTCGATCATGAGACACAACCTCGTGGCATGGATGGTGGTTCCGGTTCTTTGGGGCCAGGTGTGTTTGGCGCAGCAGCCGGCGGCGCCTGCGGACGCCAACGACTGGAAGCCCTCGACCCTCAATCAGCCTGGCAAGCAGTATCCCCAGGTCACCTTCGACGGCCGGGTCCGCACCAGCATCTCGGCACCCCAGGCCCAGAAGGTCGAACTCGATATCGGAGCCAGGAAGTACCCTCTGACCAAGGGCGAGAACGGCGTCTGGACCGGCGGCGAATCGCAGCCCCAGGACGAAGGGTTCCATTACTATCAGATCTGGATCGACGGGGCCGCAGTCCCGGACCCTGGCAGCCTGTACTTCTTCGGCGCCGGCCGCTGGGGCAGCGGCGTGGAATGCCCTGCCAAGGACCAGGATTTCTATGCCCTCAGAGATGTCCCCCACGGCCAGATTCGCCAGAATCTCTATTACTCCAAGGTCACCAAGACCACGCGGCGGTGCTTCGTCTACACGCCGCCGGCCTATGACCAGGACACCACGACCCGCTATCCCGTGCTGTATCTCCAGCACGGCGGCGGCGAGGATGAAACGGGCTGGCCCAACCAGGGCAAGACCAATCTGATCATGGACAACCTGATTGCCGAGGGCAAGGCCAAGCCCTTCATTATCGTCATGGACAATGGCACATGGAGTATGGGGGGACGCCCGCCCGCCCGAGGCCAAGGCGGGACATGGCCCCCCGCAGGCTGGGCCGACACGTTCAAGAAGACCCTGCTCGAGGACATCATCCCCATGATCGATGCCAACTACCGCACACTTGCGGATCAGCCGCATCGCGCCATGGCCGGCCTGTCCATGGGCGGCATGCAGACCAAGGCTATCACCCTGACCAGCCTCGACACGTTCTCCCATATCGGCATCTTCAGCGGCGGCAGCATCTCCCCGGACGATGTCAGCAATACGCCTGCCTTCAAAGAGAACGTCAGACTGGTGTTCGTCAGCTACGGCAGCCGCGAGCTCGGTGGCGGCCGTCGCGGCTTTGGCGGCGACCCCAAAGCGAATGCGGAAGCGTTGCAGCAGGCCGGCATCAACAGCGTCTTCTACGTCTCTCCGAATACCGCCCACGAATGGCAGTCCTGGCGTCGCAGCCTGCGTGAGTTCGCTCCGCTTCTCTTCCAGGAGGGCCTTCGCAGTTTGCCCACTGGCCCTGCGGCACAGCCTCAGGCGGCCGCGACGGCGCCCGAGCCCGGCGGGAAGTTCGTGCTGCGGGTCGATTGCGGCGGCTTTGAGCCGTACAAGGACAAGCAGGGCAATGTCTGGGCCGCGGACCAGGAGTTGGGCGCAGGCAAGACCTGGGGCGCCGACGATGGCATGACGGTGGACCGCCTGGGCCTGGGAGTTACCGGCACGGATATGCCGTCCATCTACGAGACCGAGCGATACAGCATGGGCTCGTACCAGTTCACGGTTCCCAACGGCAAGTACACCGTGCGTCTGCACTTTGCGGAGACTTTCGAGGGCATCACGGGGTCGGGAATGAGGGTCTTCTCGGTCAGTGTGCCTGGTCAGGAAGTCCTGA
>JAXDBU010000011.1:0-13302 GCA_034678485.1 Sedimentisphaerales bacterium
ACCTGCTACAAGTTCGACCACTCGCAGAAATATCCGTACTTCTGGCCGGTCATGGGACCTGTTTCCGGCCAATCCGTCACGACCGAGACCTCGCAGCCCTATCCGCACCACCATTCGCTCTTCTTCGGCTGCGACCGCGTCAACGGCGGCAACTACTGGCAGGACGTCAACGCGCGAGGTCAGATTCTCTCGCAAGGCCCGAAGATCGTCGAGTCGTCGAACGGCAAGGTGGTCCTCACGGACGAATGCCTGTGGAAGCAGCCCGACAAGGAATCCATCCTCCGCGATCTTCGGAGTATCGTGATCACCGCGCCGAGCGAGAGTCTGCGATTCATCGATTTCCAGATCACGCTGGAACCCCTGACCGACATCCGCATCCTCAATACGAATCACTCGCTGTTCTCGGCGCGCGTCGTGCCCGAACTGGCGGTCAGCGCGGGCGGCACGCTGATCAACGCGGAAGGCAACACGACCGAAAAAGGCACGTTCAACGTCGCATCGCCGTGGTGCGACTACTCGGGCGCCCGCAATGGCGTGACGGAGGGCATCGCGATCTTCCAGCACCCGAGCAACCGCTGGTATCCGTCCAAGTGGTTCACTCGCGACTACGGATTCTTCTCGCCCACGCCGATGAACTGGCTCGAAGGCGGCCGGCTCGACCTGCCCAAAGGCGAGAAGCTCTCCCTGAGCTACCGCGTGATCGTCCACAGCGGCGATTCGAAACAGGCAGGGATCTCGACCCTGTTCGATACGTACAAGCAGACCGCGAAACCTCCGCAATCCGCGCTGGCCCCGATGGAACGCATCCAGGTATCCCAGGATGGACGTGGTTTCGTTAGAGAGACCGGCAATCCGTACACCCCGTGGGGTTTCAACTACGACCACGACGAAAACGGCCGACTGATGGAAGACTACTGGTGAAGAGAATGGCCGAAGGTGGAAGCGGACTTCGCAGAGATGAGACAGCTCGGAGCGAATGTCGTCCGCATCCATCTTCAGGTCGGCAAGTTCATGCAGGGTCCCTCGGAGCCGAACGCTGCGTCGCTTGACCAACTCGGCCGGCTCGTCAGGCTCGCGGAGCGAGAGCGACTTTACCTCGATCTGACCGGCCTGGCCTGCTACCACAGGGTGGATGTCCCCACCTGGTATGACAGCCTGTCCGAGCAGGCACGATGGGACGTGCAGGCGTGCTTCTGGGAGGCGGTGGCGGGTCGCTGCGCCGAGAGCCCGGCGGTCTTCTGCTATGGCCTGATGAACGAGCCCATCCTCCCCGGCGACAAGAAGGAGAGCGACTGGCTGGCAGGCGAATTCGCCGGCAGCTACTTTGTCCAGCGGATCTCGCTCGATCTGGCCGGACGCACACGTGAACAGGTGGCCAAAGCCTGGGTCGACCGGCTCGTGAAGGCGATCCGAAGCCGGGACGACCGCCACCTGATCACGGTCGGGGTCATCCCCTGGGTGCAGGTCTTCCCTCAAGCCAAGCCGCTGTTCTACTCGAAGGCGGTGGCGGAGAACCTCGATTTCGCGAGCGTTCATTTCTACCCAGAGACAGGCAAGATCGATCGGGCGATCACCGCACTCGCCGCCTATAACATCGGCAAGCCGGTCGTCATCGAGGAGACCTTCCCGCTGAAGTGCTCCGCGGCCGAACTTGACGAGTTCATCGAGAAATCGCGGGCCACCGCCTCCGGCTGGATCGGCTTCTACTGGGGCAAGACGCCCGGAGAATGCCGTGAATCGAACACGCTGGCCGACGCACTGACCCTCGCCTGGCTGGAACTGTTCCAGAAACGGGCAAGTGACTTCAGTCGCTGATATGTCGCACTTCGGCTACAGGAATTGTCATCCTGAGCAACGCGAAGGATCTGGCGCGGGAGTGGAAGAGACGTATGGACTCCGGACGCCACGTCTCCTACTGTGCCAGATGCTTCACTTCGTTCAGCATGAAAACCCGGCACAGGCGCCCCACAGGATCTCTGTCATCCTGAGGCAAAGCCGAAGGATCTGGGCTGCGGACAAGAGGTCTCTCTCGGTTCCACGCCAGATCCTTCACTCCGCTCCGCTCCGTTCAGGATGACAAGCTGCGAGCGAGGACTTCTCCAAATCCGCACGGTTTGTCAACAGTCAACGATCAGCAATCCCACTTCCCTTGAAGCTGCTCGTCGCGAGTCTGATCGGCTCGAACGTCGCCAGGTCCTTCATCGGCACGGCGCCCCACGTGGTGTTCAAATGACCCAGCATTCGCGGACTCGCTTGCGTCCGCGAGTAATCGATCAGGGCCTTGGCCGCGTCGGGCCTCTTCCAACTGGCGGGCCACACGCGAAAGCCCTTCTCCAGGAACATGGGGACCGATTCGTAGGCATTTCGCAACTCGTAGTGCCAGTCACAGATGATGACGTCCTTGGGGATCAGGTCGATGGCCTTGGCGGTACCGTTGGCGCTCGCTTCCCATGTGCCATACTTGATCGCGCCGGAGTCGATCAGTCGGTCGCCCCACATGAGCATTTCGACCTTCTTCTCCTCGACCAAGTGCTTGTGGTAGTCGTTGACCGCCTTGGCGAACAGTTCCGCTTTGTCCTTGCCCTTGCAGCGGGGACAGGAGTCCTCGCCGATCAGGAACACCTCGTCCATGCCCACGTGCAGGGCGTCCGCCTGAAAGGCGTCGATCAGCTCATCCATCAGACTGAAGATGATTGGATTGACCTCGGGGTGCAGCGGGCACCAGCTCCGACAGTAGATATCCTTGTTCTCGGGATACTGGCCGGGACTCTCGTCGAACTGGGGGTACTTCGTCAGGAGCGTGAACGTGTGCCTGCTCCACGACTGGTGGCCGAGGCACTGGAATTGGGGAATCAGGCGGATCTTATGCTTCCTGCACTCGGCGACCAGCTTGCCGATCTGCTCTTTGCTGCTGGCGTTGTCGGACGCCAGTTCCGGATACGACCGGTACTGGAACCCATAGTTGATCTCCGCGACGATGGCGTTGATGCCGACCTGGGCCAATGAAGACACGGCCTCGGTCAGCGCTTCGGTCTGACTGTGGTTCGTCAGCATGACGTGCACCCCCAGCCAGGGTCGCGTACTCTTCGCGTTCTCCGCCGCGGGCACGCCCGACACGACAGAGACCAGGATCAAGAAACCGAGAACCGTGCAAATCATGGGCTTTCTCATCGTCTAACCTCCCAAATGGACTGCGCCAACCATCATGCAAACCTGCTCAAGGTTCGCCCCGTCGATCTCGTCGAACGCGCCGAGGCGATCCGAATCCACATCGAGCACGCCGACCAGAACGCCGGCGGGCGTCGTCACCGGGACCACGATCTCCGACCGCGTCGTCGAGGAGCACGAGATGTACCCGGAAAACCGGCGGACATCAGGCACGATCTGCGTCGTGCCCGTGCGGGCTGCGGCGCCGCACACGCCCCTGTCGAAGGGGATCGTCAGGCATCCGTGCGTCCCCTGGTACGGGCCGACTTTCAGCAATCCCGGCTCGACTACGCGATAGAAGCCCGTCCAGTCGAAATAATCGAACGCATGGTGCAGCTCGCACGCCACCGTCGCCATCACCGAGACGGGATCGGTCTCGCCCGCGATCAGTTCCTTCACCCGCGGCAGGACCGAGTCATAAGACCGCTGCTTGCTCTCGGCATTCATCGTATGACACCCATGATCCGCATGTGCCTTTCGCTGACGATCTCGATGTCCAGGGCAAGTCCCGCCCGTCGAAGCTGGGCTCGAATCTCATCGGGAGAGCACGCTGCCAGCAATGAGTTGTAGAAATCCCGCTTGAGGATTTCCGGCTCGTTCCCGGAGACGGCCTCCACAATCTCCCGGGCGGCCTCCGGCGTCGGAGGTCGGAACAGATCCATCGCATAGATGACCGTCTCCGCCTGCGCCAAGCATTTGGCCTCCTCCCAGAAGACTACGGGGTCCGGCAGATGATGAAGCAGATCCTTCGAGACGATGGCATCGAAGCGCGTGCCACGGAACGGAAGACCCGGGATGCGGCCCAGAACACAGTGAATCTGTCCGGCCAAGCCGGCCTCCGCGACCGCCTTCTCGGCCAATGCGACCATCACATCCGAGGCATCGATAGCCGTGATGTGCGCGAACGGTTCCGCCCTCGCCAGACGGATGGGGATATCGCCCGGACCGCATCCTATATCCAGAACGGTTCGCAATCCCGTCGAACAGGCATCGAGGAGACCATCCACAAACGCCTGATTCGACGACGAAAAATCGGCCCCGGCGTAAGCGATAGCCTGCCGCTCGTCGTCCATCACCTCGGGCTCCAGGATTCGGTCCATATCGTCACTCCCCAAGAGCGATCGGTCGGCCCTTGCGTCTTGAATTGTCGCGGGGTCATGCTACCATGACGGCATCGCGAAAGACGATCTGGCTATACTATGAGGCGCACGCATGAAAAGATCGAGAACAATCTTCCTGGTTGTGACGAGCCTCGTTGGGATCGGCAGCTATGGCGCGCCGGGACAGGCCCGAGGGGTAGACCGGATGGCAACGGTCGTTCCAACGGAAACCGACGAACTGCTCGCCAATCCCGGCATGGGTTGGGAGACATTCCACAGGTCGTCAAACAAAGACAACAACCTTCCCGACTGGATTCCGTCGACCGTTCAGTACGCCCGTTGGGGCTGGGGCACCCTGGAACCTCGTCCCGGCGAGATCGACTACGCCTTCCTCGACAAGACGCTCGAGGAGACCCGCGCCGCAGGCCAGCGACTGGCGTTTCGAGTCATGTGCTGCTCCACGTCGCCGGGTCGTCCATATCAGCCGGACTGGCTGCAAGGAGTGGGCTGCAGAGTCCTCACGGTCGATTACAGCGGTCAGGAAGGTTTGACCGTCCCCGACCTCGACGACCCGAACACTCTCGCTCGGCACCTGCACCTCATCCAGCGACTTGGCGCCCGCTACGACGGCCATCCCGACCTCGACCACGTCGATCTGGGCACCGTCGGCTGGTGGGGCGAGTGGCACATGAGCGGATCGAAGACCGCTCGGATGCCGACGATGGAGACCCGCAGGCTGGTCATCGACACCTACGTCGGCGCGTTCCGCAAGACCCCCCTGCTCATGCTCATCGGCGACGCGGAGTGCCTCGCCTATGCGGCCGAGCGCGGCGCGGGCTGGCGGGCTGACTGCCTGGGCGACCTGGGCGGGTTCTCCAAGAACTGGCACCACATGCGCGACGCCTATCCTCGCCTGGTGCGCGAGGCGGGAATCCAGGACACGTGGAAGAGGGCGCCGATCGCGTGGGAAACCTGCTGGGAAATGCGTCGCTGGGTCCGAGAGGACTGGTCGCTGCGATACATCTTCAACTATGCCCTGGCCCTGCACGGCTCGTACCTGAACAACAAGTCGGCCCCCCTGCCCATCGACGACGAGGTCCGGCCGGAGGTCGAGCGGTTCCTCCGCCGGCTGGGCTATCGGCTGGTGCTCAGGGAGCTGAGACACCCGGAGCGAGTCCGGGCCGGAGCAACGCTGACGATTGAAGCCAAATGGCAGAATGTCGGCTCCGCCCCCTGCTACCGACCCTATCGCGTCGCGTATCGACTCACGGGCGACAACGGGTATGCCAGGACGCTGGTCGGATCCGTCACGGTCGAGAACTGGATGCCCGGCTCGGTCGCACTGTTCACCGAGGAATTCATGAGACAGCCGCCGGACCTGCCGCCGGGCGAGGTGGTCCCGGTGACCGACTGCGTGACGCTGCCGCCGGACATGCCGGCGGGCGATTATGCCCTGGCTGTCGCGATCGTCGGCGAGGATTCGACGGACCCTGTCGTCCGAATCGCGATCAAAGGCCGATCTCCCGACGGCTGGTATCCCTTGAGCCGACTGACCGTCGGCGGCGCGGGCAGCGCCCAGGCGAAGGACTACTGCGTTAGCCCTACCGGCGACGACTCCAGTCTCGGGACGCAGACCCGACCGTGGCGGACCCTCGACAAGGTCAACACCACGGGCTTCCGCCGCGGAGATCGCGTCCGCTTCCAGGGCGCCGAGACGTTCGTCGGCACGGCCTGCTCGGGCACGACGGCAAGCCGCTGCGACGCTATCGCGAGGCCACCCAGACCGCCCACGAATTCCGCAAGCTCGAGAGCCGCCTGCGAGGCACGACGGTCGTCTCGGACGTCGCCATCGTCTACGACTACGACAACCTCTGGTCCCTGAGCTTCCAGCCGGGGTTTGTGGGCAACAGCCTCCAGGTCGAGGTCTCGATTCGCCGGGGACAGGCCGGGACGCTCCTGTTCCTCCTGAACCACACGGACGAGCCAAAGACCGTCGCAGTGCCGCAGGGCAAAGTCGAGCTTCTGAGCGGCCAGCGGACCGGCGAATCGCTCACGCTCGACCGGTTCGGCGTCGCGGTCCTGGAGTTGTAGAATTGCATGAAGAAGCGGCAGAAACTCAACTCCGGGTGGCAGCGACAAGAGAACCGCGTAAACGCGGAACTCCAAACGCTCCCGCCCGCCGGGGTCTCCGTTTGAGACATTCAGATTTCGATCCTTCGCGCTTGTTTCGGATTGACGTTCCCGCTCTGGCGGGGTCGAGTTGCGAATTTCGGGTTTTCACCATTGCTTTCCTCCACCCATCTCGTGATACTTGATGGAGCGGCGACGAAGTGGTTGGCGGTGCCGGCATGCCGGGCGAACCCACTGAGATTGAGATGAGTTGGACAGTTGTACCGGCGCAAGGATCAGCCGACACAGGATAGAGGACGGCGACAATTAGCAACTGCCTATACCATCCTCTCGCTTTTGTGAAATGTGTAGGTGCGACCGTGGTTCTTCCCGTGGTTGTGGCCAACCACCCGGCATAGTGGTTCTCTGTTCTTCATAAAGACGTACCAACAACCAACAACACAAAGGGTGCGAACATGGAAGCCAACAACAAACCCGTCGGAACTACCAGTAGACGCGTTCTGATCACGGTCGACTGTGATTGCGACACTTCCGCAAATCCGGTTCCGTGTTGGGAGGAGCCCTGCAACGTCAAGGGACCGTTCCAGGTCCCCATGAGCACGAAGGGCTTGCCATCCCGGAGAGTGTTGCCGATTCTCTCGTTGTCCTTGCTTGTCGGCCTGTGTGGGTGTGCGACCAAGACCGCAGAGTCCTTCCTCCCGGCCGTGCGAGAGGAACGGCCCCCAAACACTGCCAGGATCTATGCCCATGCCGGCTTCGTCTATCCCTATTACTGGATCGACTGGGGAGAGGGAGCGCCCCGAAATGCCATCATCAAGGCGTATAGTCGCATTCCTGTCCTGCACTATACGATTCCTGCTGATAGTGACTTGGAGGAAACGTGCATCCAAGCTGTTTCGGGGAAGCCAAACGTGAGCTGGGGAGCGGGTGCACACCAGACGGTCGGTTTCAAAGAATTCGTAGCGGATACCGCTCTATATATAGAGGGGGATTCATCCAACACATACATTAGTGTCCCACCACAGTCGGGCGAGCTCGCTGGCAGCATGGTCACAGGGCATATGATAGATGGTGTCTGGATAATAGGAGGGATCTGGACACAAGAGATCCCACTCATCAGAAGCCGGCACGCCTCGATGACTAATGTGTGGAGAGAAGAATACATACTCCGTGACAATCAGCGATCCATAACAGTGTCTGTCCAGGGAGAAGGTTCTTCCGCCGATGATGGCAGTAGCACGGGATGGAAGGCCGTCTCCACTCTTGCCGATACTAGCAGGGCAAAATGGGTTAGCAGACGAGCCCGCTCGAACCAGGCGCAAACGCAGTGCAGAGCCATCGCATACGAGCTACAGAGGGCTGCCCCCACGTCGGGCCGAGAATGCGGAGTATTTGTATTTCATCATGAAGCTCTCCAGCAATCTCTCCCGAAAGAAAGGGGGGCACCGAGGCCCACAGCACATTTCACAAACACGGAGGAGGAAGTTCTCATTGCCCTCAGAAAGTTGGATGGAACTACTCAAGTGCTGGGGGAGACGTATCCTGAACTATTTGTTCTGGCTGCACAACAAGACGACCCACTATGGGAGTGGCCATTCATCTCTAGGGAAGAGATCGCGGAGATCCTTACAGATGGGGAGGCAGCGTTAGACGCGTGCATCATTGGCCGTATAGGATTCGGAGGCACCGTTGTTTATGACAGGCCGCCGGGCATGGTTGATCTTGATGTATTTGCGACCCAGGGGGGCGCTGTAGCCTATTTCACTATCCCGGTGAAGTTCCACGTTGAGGCGGGGAAAACCTATCACATTACTTCGAAGTATGGGTACAAGTATGAAGTGAGGGAAGAACCTTGAATGCTGGCGCAGTGAGCAACCAGGACTATGAAGCCGTCGCCTGCCAGTATCCTGAAGCCCGTTGAGATCAGAGATCGTCTTGGTGTGGTACCCTTCAGCCAACGAGCCCAGAATGTAATCTGTTTGAAGTCTGGGAAGAAACTGAGGGACTGCGAGGGTCAGCCCTTCGTTTACGCTTTAAGGCGTCTTGGTGTCGGTAGCGAGTCTCCCGGGGGAGGCGGGGCCAGCTCTCAAAATACACATTAAGGATGTGACAAGCCCATTCATCCGCTTCACTGGGAGGAATGGTGCGACCCCATCTCGGAATTCTTGTGGGTTTTCTGCCGGTTGCACGTTCGCGTGACCGCTGCGGTGGGCACAGTCCACCCTACGCGTCTTGGACCGCGGGCCACGGAAAGCGCAATACGAAGGGGCCGCACGAAGAGTCGTACGGCCCCGGATGCCACGCCATCTGACAAGAGGCAGGGTGGGCGGTGCCCACCGATCCGCTTGACGAGGGAATTAGAGTGTCCTGCGTTTCCGCAGCCAGCCGACCAGTCCCGCACCGATGGAGCCCAGAAGGATCGCGCCGGGGGCGGGAACGACGCCGCCGTCAGCGACGAAGGCCAATCCGCCGCCATTGGCGATGCCCGTGTCGCCGACCCTCGTCGTCGCGAGCGTCGTGGGGTCGATGGAATACAGGTAGGAACTCTGGTCTCCCTTGGCATAGAGCAGACCCGTCTGGGGATCGTAGGCCAAGCCACACTGGTCCATGTCAAGTCCGATGCTGCCCAAGCTGGTCCAGACGTTGGTTGCGATATCGTACTTGAACAACTCGCCGAGGGCTCCGACCCCGTTTCCCAGGCCATAGACCACGCCGTCTGCCCAGGCCAGTCCCTCGACGTAATATGGGGACGACGCAAGGTCCGCCAGCTTGGCGCCGGTTGCGGTGTCCATGGTGAAGAAGTCCCCGTTGATAACGCCGTAGAGCGTGCTGGTCGTCGGGTCGAAGGCCAGACCTTCCGTCATTTCGTCGCCGACCTCGACGTAGCCGCTGCCATCGGCATTGATGTGCAGCAAGTTGAAGTACTGTGATCCGTAGAGCAGCCCGGGCGAGGCGCTTTCGGTCAGGCCAACCGTCGAGCTGATAACGCCCGATGCCCCGACGTGGGTGGCCGCGCCGGTGTTTGTGTCCAGCAAGTACAGCCCGTTCCCGTTGTAGTCCTCGCTGAAGTACAAGGAACCCGCCTGGGCCTGCGGCGCCGCCAGGGCACTCAAGACCAGGCATACTCCCAAGGATACCGTCACAAATCGCTTCATCCCACCATCCTCCAAACTAGTTTATATATTGCTCACCTCCGCTCCCAAATTGCACAGCACCGCTGCACCGCCCGTGGGACGCGGATACACGCTCGCAAGTGGCAAGCCAAGTGGGTGTTCGTTGCCACGCGTCTTTCCCTGCACAAACCGTCATTATACTACACCCCGCTGTGCCTGTCCAGCGAGAAGTGCAAATCGCGAGACCCCGGTGTGTGAGGAGGAATCCTGGCGGTTTTATGCGGCCGCACGCGTGGATTTCCAGTACGTGGCCCACAGGCCGCTGTGATAGAGACTGGACAGGGCCATCAGGGCGAACTAAAGGTGTCAGGTACGAATGGCATGAAGATAAGCCGTGGATCGAACGAGGGCGGAGCTTGACAAGAGAGCCTCCTTTGGCTGAGTTGATCGGTAGGTTGCTATGAGATCGAAGATCAACCCGAACGCAAAGGAGGCCACCGATGGGCAGTATTGCACATTATCGCGAGGTTCTCAAGACACAGTTGTTCGAAGGGGCGAGGGTTCTTCGGGAATACGTACGGCAGGAGGATCTGGATGCCGCCATGGCCACGGCGGGATGCCCGTGGCGGGAGCGACTGTGGCCGCCTGTGCAAACGATCTGGACCTTTCTGGTGCAGGTGCTGCATCCAGGCTGGCCTTGCCGGGCAGCGGTGGCAGAGGTTCTGGCCGAACAGGCGGCCGCCGGGATGCCGGTGAAGGCGTCGGCCGATCCGTCGGCCTATTGCCAGGCGCGACAGCATGTGCCTCTGTCCGTGTACGTTCAGGCGTTACGGACGGTCGGACAGACCTTCCAGACGAAGGTTGGTGATGCCTATCGCTGGTGTGATCGGCGGGTTTGGGTGGTGGATGGCTCCAGTTGCTCGATGCCGGATACGCCGGAACTGCAAGAAGCATTCGGCCAGCCTGATGGGCAGAAGAAAGGCTGCGGCTTTCCCGTGGCCCGGCTTGTGGCGATGTTCTGCTGGGCCAGCGGCGCGGTGTTGGGTATGGCGGTCGGGCCCTATCGCAGCAACGAATTGAGCCTGTGGCGACGGCTCTGGGATCAACTTCAGGCTGGTGACGTGATCGTAGGAGATCGTTTCTACGGGGCCTATGCCGATCTGGCCCAACTGGTCGCCCGGGGCTGCGACGGCCTGTTCCGACTGCGGGGCGCGCGGGCACGCACGCTCGATCTTCGCAAGGGCAAACGACTGGGCAAAGAGGACCGACTGGTTGTGTGGTCGCGATCCACTCCGTGCCCTCGTACCCTTTCCGCGAAGGAATTCACTTCTCTGCCAGCGACGATAACCGTGCGGGTGCTTCGTTTTCGCACGCGGGTCAAAGGGTTTCGCAGCCATACGATTCTGGTGGTCACCACCTTGTTGGACGCCGTGCAGTATCCTGCCGAGCAGATTGCCGCACTCTACGGCGAGCGTTGGACGGTGGAACTGCGGATTCGGGAAGTGAAGACGACGCTGCAGATGGAGGTCCTACGCGGCAAGGGCGAGGATATCGTTCGCAAAGAGATCGTGATGCACTTCCTGGCTTACAACCTGATCCGGGCCGTGATGTGGCAGGCGGCCCAGGAGCACGGCCGGCCGTTGCATCGGCTCAGCTTCGCCGGGACGATGGAGCGTTTCCATGTCATGGCGCCCTATCTGTGCCTGTTCCGTGGCACGCCTCAGGCCGTGACGCTGTATCGCTTGCTCCTATCGTGGATCGCTTCCGATGTCCTGCCGCGTCGCCCCAATCGCATTGAGCCGCGTGTCCTGAAGCGCCGACTCAAGCCGTATCCCTTGCTGACCCGGCCCCGAAATGAGATGCGACGAATCCTGTTACGCTAAGACACCCAGGCTTATCTTCATGCCATTCGTGTCAGGTACATCTTCTCTGCATACTCGCGCAAGTCCTTGCTGGAAGAAAGCTTACCGGCCAGCGGTCCTGGCTACCTACCGCTTGGCGTACCACGCCGGATGCTCCAAAACGGTAAACTTCGGCCGGAGGCCGCGGAAAGCGGGTTCACCACCGAGACACAGAGGTCACAGAGAAGAGCACCCCATGCAACAGAGTCAAGTGCTTGTCACCGCCCTTTGATCGGCGTTCATCAGCGTTCATCAGCGGTTCCCAGGCCGTGATCCGTGACCGGTGGCCCGCAGAAATGCCCTTACGGGCACACTACAAACAGCTTTCTCCGCACGACAGAACCGCAACGCCTTGTTTCCGTGGCAAGAAGAACCGGGAGGAAGGAAGAGAGCCCAGCCGCAAAAAACGAAAAAGGACGCAAAAAAGACAACCATCCGAGCTACCTCTGCTCTTCACCCTTTTTCGCCTTCTTTCGTTTCTTTCGGCTATGGCGGTTTCGGTTGCGGGTGGAGGCCGGGCTGGGGTCTCGGTGCCTCGGTGGTGAGGAATATCGGCAGTATTTTAGGTTTTTGCGGAACATACAACCGCTCGGAAGCGTCTTCTATAAGACAAGGGACAGCGCTGACGGTTCTTGATAGGGACGGCCCAGCGTGAAGGCGGTTTCGCCTGAGTGCGGAACCCCTGGCGGGCCGACGGGGCTCCTAGTTGAGGAGGCTGTCGTGCGAAACGAAGCCAATTCGGGACCGGGCAGGAGCGAGGATAAGTGCTTTTCAGAGAAAGGATTATGGCGAATCAGGTATGCAGACGGTCTCGGAAAACGAAGCCAATTCCCCCAGGGACGGGAAGGGCCAGGGCCGCTCAGGCTGCCGGCGACGCCGACCGGAACGATCGTGCGAAACGAACCCAATTCGCTGATCTCAGGACGGGACTCCCGGCGCCGCGGCCGGAATTGGGTTCGTTTGGCGCAAACTCGGTGCCGGCGGGAGGGGCGAGTGCGAAGATGACGCTCTACGACGCCACTGCGAACCCAGAAGACGACGGGCGGCTCGTAGTGTGCCCGTCAGGGCATATCTTCTGGGGCGAGAGAGAGATAACGCCTCACGGCGTCACTACAAACGGACCGCCTGCGCGGAAGACGAATCCACGTGGGAACGGCTCTGACGCCCGGAAGTCTGCACAGACGCGACCGGCCGGAGGGTTGCCGGGATGTGTTTGACGCGTCGGTCCATCAAGGGCTAACATATGCGAGAGACAGTCTCTGCGTGAATACGTGTAAGGAGGATTCCAACATGGATGTGCAGATAGGGGATCGGACACTGGAGCTGACTGAGGGGGACATCACGGAGATGGAGACGGATGCCATCGTCAACGCGGCCAACGAGCGGCTCGTCCTCGGCGGAGGCGTGGCCGGCGCGATCCGGCGAAAAGGCGGTCCCGAGATCCAGGCGGAGTGCGACCGGATCGGCGGCACCTTCGTCGGCGGCGCCGTCCTCACGACGGGCGGGAACCTCAAGGCCAGGTACGTCATCCATGCGGTCGGACCTCGCCTCGGGGAGGGAAACGAGGACGAGAAGCTCCGCAACGCCACGGTGAACTCGCTCAAGCTGGCGGACGAGCACGGACTGAAGAGCCTCGCCTTCCCGGCAATCAGTACCGGCGTTTTCGGCTTTCCCATCCAGCGATGCGCCCAAATCATGCTCGGCGCCGTCATCGAACATCTGAAAGGCGAAACGGGTCTCGATCGCGTCGTTTTCTGTCTGTTCGGCCGAGACAGCTACCAGGTGTTTGCCGACCGGCTCGAACGGGAGATCGCCCGCTGAGACGCCTGGACGCCAATCCGGCGACGTTTT
>JAXDBU010000012.1:0-10636 GCA_034678485.1 Sedimentisphaerales bacterium
CGTGAGTCCCACGCAGTACGGTCCGTCCGGCGTGTGGCTCGGTTGCGCGGCCAGGGGGTTGCCTTCCAACTGGTACATCGTTTCGACGAGCGTCTCTCGTCCCGGCCAGACATCGACGATCTTCAACGCCCCGATGTGCCTCGAGACCCAGCATTTCACCCAGATCTTCCCGGCCGGGACGTGATCCATTGTGTAGTAATAGTCGCCCGCGATTTCCTTGCCCTCCTCGTTCGTTCGCACACCTTTGAGCTTGTGGATGACGCCGTTGCCGCCTTGATGACTGATGTTGACTTGCTGAATCCCGCGGACCTGACCGATTGGCCACTCACGGACGACCCCGAGGAGCGAGCCGTACCCCTTCACGGGCCCCGGGTGCCACTCGTTGCCTGTCACGCGGCGGACATATCCCTCCTGCAGGTCCGCGACGAAGACATCCGAGAACAGGGCGCTGCGAGCCATCTCGTAGTCGCATGTGAACGCGATCCGGCGTCCGTCGTGCGACCACCACGGCGTTCCGACCTGAACACACTGGCCCGGTGCGATGAAGGGAACCTGGCCGCGCCCGTCTCCGGTCATCACGTAGATCTTCCCGACGGGGATCGTCTCGTTGAGTCCCATCTCCGTCACCCGGGTGATCTCCTGACGCACGTACAGGATGTTCCCGTTTCCGCCGGACTGAATCTGCTTCCCATCGGGCAGGAGTTCCTTGTAGTTTCTCCATGTCGTTGGATCGGTCGTGGACGTGTCTTCTTCCTTGTTGTCGGTTTTCTCCTGGTCCTGGGTCTTCTGCCGGACGAACTGCAGGCCGCTGCCGTCTTGCTCGGTCAGTTCGAGCGTGTCGGCGTCGACGAAGCGAAGGACAAATTCCATCGCGTCGTCGTCATCCGGGTGGACGGACAGACGGTTCCCCTCCCGTTTATAGGTCCCTTTGCCCTTTTCCACTCCCTCGCTGCTCTTCACTGCTCGGGTGAAGGTCCCATCCTCCAGGAACGTGGCGACGATCTCCGTTTCATCGCTCCGAAAGAGCCATGTCCCTGCGAGCGCCGGGCCTGCGTCGTCGCCCTGGCCCACAGCGAACGTCACGACCGTGACGGGCAGCGCTGTGCCGTCCTGAGCCTGGAATCCCTGCCTGGTCGGCGAGTTCAACTGGATTGCGTAGGTCGTTCCGGGCGTCATCGCTCCGATTCGCAGCTCGAACACGCGCGAACTGCGCCAGGGAGTGTTGTTGCCTTCCTCCAGCGGCGGAAGCTGCCCCTGGTCCGAGTTCCACAGAGTCCACGATCCTTGTTTCATGTCGCGGTCGAACATCAGGCGAAGGACTCCGACATCGGGTTTCACGTTCGTGTCGCCGTTCGCGGGCTCGGAACGCTCCAACCGGGGTGGCTCTGCCAACGTGGTTCCGGCGACGCACAGCCACATCAACAAGAACAATTGTCGTCTCATGGGAACGCCTTTCTCAAGAAGCCTTCGACTGTTGCAGGAACGGGAGTTACTGGGCGTATTGTCATGATGCCCTTGATCTCAAATCAGCCTTCTGTGTCGCCCTCGGATTTGCGTGCGAGGATGACCGGCCGCCTAATCCAACGGAGATTATGGTCGATTCAACGGACGAAGTCAAGCGGTGTCTCGTCTCCAAATCTCTTGGCGACGATCCTTTGGATCCGCTACCGTTACGCCGCTGGCTGCTTCGGCAGCAGGGCGGCGATGTCGCTGAGTCGGCTCTTGGCGAGCATCTCCCTTGCGATGGCTTGGGCTTCGGGCAAAGACGCGGCGTCGATGGCTTGCTGGGTTCGCAGAAGGTAGACTGGGTCCACACTGAAGGCCCGGACCCCGATCCCCAGGAGGAACGGCATGTACTGTGTCTCGTGGGCCATGTCACCGCAGATGGACACATCGCAGTCGTGCTCGGTTGCCGCGCGCGCGATCCGATTCAGGGTGCGGAGGACCGCAGGGTGGTGGGGGAGGTAGAAGCTCGCGACATTCTCGTTCGTCCGGTCGGCGGCCAGCATGAACTGGATCAGGTCGTTGGTCCCGATGGAGAGGAAGTCGGCCTCGCGGGCGAACTCGTCGGCGAGATCGACCACGGCGGGCAGCTCGACCATCATTCCAAGCGAGGGGTGGTCGTTGTGTTCGAGTCCCTGTTTGGTCAGCGAATCCATCGAGCTGTGGACGACCTCGCGGGCCTCCTGGAACTCTTCGAGCGAGGAGATCATCGGGAACATGATTCGCAGGTCGGCGCCGACGCCGGCACGCAGGATGGCACGGACCTGCTCGGTGAAGATGGCCTTGTTCTGGAGCGAGAAGCGGATGGACCGCATGCCCATCGCGGGGTTCTGCTCCTTCACGTCGTGGTAGTAGGAGAGGATCTTGTCGCCGCCGGCGTCGAGGGTCCGGAACGTCACGGGCTTGCCGGGCATGGACTCGACCAGCTTGCGATAGATCACGTACTGCTCGGCCTCCGAGGGGAACGTGGACCGGATGATGAACGGAAACTCCGTGCGATACAGGCCGATCCCGTCGCAATTCAGCTCGGCGGCTACCTTGAGGTCCGTCAGCAGATTGATGTTGGCCAGGAGCCAGACGCGCGTGCCGTCAGCGGTCGCGGTGACGGGCTTCATGAGCTTCTTCTGGTCGGCGAGCGTCAGTCGGGCCCGTTGGCGGGCCCAGAACTTGTTGAGCACCTCGTCATCGGGATCGACGAAGATATTCCCCATCTCGGCATCGACCAGCAGGGGGGTGCCGTCGGGCACGTTCAGCAGATCGAACGTGTCCGTGATGACCATGGGCATCGCGAGAGATCGCGCCAGGATGGAGATGTGCGAGGTGACACCGCCGCCGACGAGGATCACCGCGCCGACGCCCTCGGAAGAGAGTTTCAGCAGGTCCGAGGGGAAGAGCCCTCGCGTGACGATGACGTGGTCGCGATGGGCGTCGCTTTCTCCCGCCGTGCTGACGAGGTTGTTCACAAGCCGGACCGCGAGATCCTCGATGTCGTTGGCCTTCTCTCGCATGTACGCACTGTCGCTGGCGTCCGCTTCGCAAACGGCCCGCATCTCCTGGAGGGCCAGCCCGGTCAACCCCTGGCCGAGCTTCAGACGCACCTTCCCGATGGAGTCCGGATTCAATCCACGGGGCGCTCGAAGCCGGGGATGGGCACATCCTCCCGGCGGACGCTGAGGACCTTCATGAAATGGACGCCGTCGTCGCTGCGGAGGATGCGGATCTCGTAGCCTCGCAGGCCGCGAGGCGCGTCGGCGGTCCGCATCCGACAGGCGAGCCAGAACGTGCCGGTCCTGTCCCGAACCACGGACGGCGCCCCGGCCCACCACTCGGGTTCGTTCTTGTCGGGCTCCACGATGACCTTGTATTCGCGAAGCGCCGTCGGGAGTCTCGCGATGAGATCGCCGACGGCATCGGTCGAGTTCTGGGGCGAACAGGGCGATGAGAGAGTCAACAACGCAAGAACGATTCGTGTACTCATTTCTTGTACTCCTCAACCGGCCAGAAGACCTGGTCGCCGCCTTCGGGCGGACTACCCCACTTGCTGCGGACCCCGCCGTCGTCGTCGAAATCCAGCCCGCAACTGTAGAGGGTGAAGGAGTCGCCCCCTGGTTTGTATGCGAGCGGCTTGCCGCTCCAGGGGTCGATGGGGACCGCTCGGATGTACCCCGCGCCGGCAAGCTCCTCCAGGCTCCCGGGCCAGACGCCTTTGTCCCTGCGAAATCGCAGCAGGCCCATCGTCGTGACCAGGGCCTCGCCGGATACCCGCGTTCTATAGGGCAACTCGATGGTCCTCGCCAACGTCGTGTCCAGGGCCATGATCCCAAGGAAGTAGTTGCCTTTGGCGAGTCTTGCCAGTTCCTGCTCATAGTTTGTTCCCTTGGCACGCAGTTCCCAGGGGGTTTGCGCAGCGAGTTCGTTCGCTCTTTGGACAAGGTCTTTCAACGTGCGGAGTGTCTGTACGCGGCTGGGGTGGACCCACGCGATGTAGAGAAACCTGACGTAGACCCCGTTGGCCACCAGCTCATTCTGCGGGGTTTCGACTCTGCGATACTCATCGTAGAAGATCCCAGGGATCATGTGCCCGTTGCCCTTGCCGTTGTCCGTGAAACACCGTTGGATGGCGTCCTGGAGCAGGATCTCGTCGCCCGCGAAGCTTGGCGGCTTGCCACCAAGGAGGGTCTCCTCGAACTGGATCTGGGCCTTGCTCAGGAAGCTGGAATCCACCTGTGTCCGCGAGAGCACGTCGAACGCAGTGCCTATGGCCAATCCGTTCAACGCCTGGGCGACGTTGATCTGCATTCTGCCGCCTGTGTTCAGGTGGCGGGCCATTCGGCATACTGTCACGATGCAGTCCATCGCCCCGGCGACGTCTTCCTGAAGGGCCAGCGATTGGGCTTTGAATCGCAGGCAGATTGCCGCCGTGCGGAAACTGCGGAGACTCAGTCCTTCCATGGACACGGGATCGAAGAAGTTGACCGTGGACAAATCCGCTCGGAAAGCTCGCTGTTCACTGGCTTGACGAAGGATCTGCATCGCCTCGTCGCAGGACGCGACCCACGAGTCCACAGTTCTCCGCACGATGCTGTTGGGGTCATATCGCCACAGGGCGCCGACCGCCCAAACGTCGTTCGTCGCGTCGGGCAATAGGGCGAAGGCTTCCCGATAGCCGGGAGCCGCGTTGTCGTTGGGATCGAGGTCCGTCGGTTTCACGCACTCGTTGTACTGGGCCGCGTAGTCGACCGAGATCGTGGGTTTTCCCGTCACCAGCAGCACGATCCGAACTGCGAAGTAACCCACCAGGACACCCAGGGTCAACAGGATGGTCAAACCGATCCGCCGTCGCTTCTTTGTCCGCGTTTCCATTGTGTGTTACCTCGACTGAATCCGCAATCCGTCCACTAGATGAATTATACAGTGGATGCCGACGAGGGCATAGTGTCACTTTTCTGAAGCAGATGCCTGGTCCGGCGGGAAGGGCAAACAGGAAGGGACTGCATTCCTGGACGCAGCCCCGGAGAGACTCCGCTGTGTATCATCGGCGCGAGGGGGCCGACCTGATTCATGCTGCCTGCGTGCACAGACAGCTTCCATCCCTTTTGGGGAGTCTGTGGCAGTGGCCATTGCCGCCGCGACCGCGACACACGAGGGAGGTGACTTGGTCTGCCGCCGTGTCCGTGCTGCTGCTCTGGAGCGAGCTGGAGGTTCCAGTGGCAAGGATTGCACGGGTGAAGGCCGTCCAATGACTGTTGGAGACGCTCAGCAGGTTCTCGAATACCCATTGAATGTCAGTCTTATCCGTTTGCTCAAGGGCCTCCTCCAGATCCTCGATGTCAAGCTCCTCGTCGGTCAGACCGAGGCGACTCAGCCATCCTGGCTGAAAAACGCGCCGCAGGGTGCCATCGAAGCGAAGCAGCGTCTTCGGGAAGAGGCCAACCATCTGGCTCAGGCGGTCCCGGCGGAGCAGACCACGCTCTCCGCGATGTTCGCGGACGCAGATTCCGCCGGGGAGCAGATTCTCGCCGAGGTGGGACGTACGACCGAATTCTACAACACGCTCAACGAGGTCCGCAGCCAAATCGCGGCAAGCCTGGTAGAGGCGGAGATGGATGGCGATGTGTTGCTGACCCGGATCGATGAATTGGCCAAGGGGCACGGCGATCTGGAGGAACGGATCGCGCTGTACCTCGTGCTGCCCCGCCCGCACTTGTCCGCGGAGCAGCGGACGCATCTGTCCGAACTCTGTGGAGATGCGGGTGGGGTCCGACGAGCCAACCTGATTTGGTGTCCTCCTACCGACTCGGAGAACATCGCGGCGGGCTTGTCGCCCTGGTTGGCCCTCCGAGACTCTCTCTGAGGGCGCATGGCCAATTCCATCGGGGGTATTCACTTCGGACGACTCCTCCGGTAGAATATCCGATCTGCGTGTTGCGTATTCATAGGGTCCCTGTTGATGCGGGGTGTGGACCGGCGTTCTTTTGAGAGGAGTACACTATGGCAAGCCGAGCGTTGGTTGTCTGTGCTCTTGCGGTGGCGATTTCGCTGGTTGTGTTGGCGCGGGCGGACGGACCTTCTCGCGAACCCGATGTCGTCTTCCTGCCGACCCCTCACAACGTCGTGGAGAAGATGCTGGAACTGGCGCAAGTGAGCCGGGCCGACACGGTGTACGACCTGGGTTGCGGCGATGGTCGGATCGTCGTGACTGCTGCGAAGAAATACGGCTGTCGGGGTTTTGGCTACGATATCGATCCCGCCCGGGTCAGGCAATCGCGAGAGAACGTCGATGCCAACGGAGTCGCCGACCTCGTGACCATCGAGCAGAAGGACATCTTCACACTGGATCTCAGCGACGCGAACGTGGTCACGTTGTACCTGCTGCCGAGCCTGAATGTGAAGCTGATCCCGCAGTTGGAGAAGCTCAGGCCGGGATCGAGGATCGTTTCCCACGACTTCGACATGAGAGGGATCACGCCGGACCGGGTCATCACGGTGGAGGATACCGAAGATGCGGACCGTACGCACAGGATCTACCTGTGGACGACGCCCCTGAGAAAGGAGTCGTTGGCGGAACCACGTGTCCCGGATGTGCTCTATGTGGCGACCCCTCCCAGAGTTGTCGAGAAGATGCTGGAACTCGCCACGGTGACGAAGAAAGACGTGGTGTACGATCTGGGCTGCGGCGACGGTCGCATCCCGATAATGGCTGCGAAGAAGTACGGCTGCAGGGCCGTCGGCTACGACATCGATCCGCGACGCGTCAAGGAATCGCGGGAGAACGTCGAGAAGAACGGCGTCGGCAAGCTCGTGACCATCGAGCAGAAGGACATCTTCACGTTGGATCTGAGCGGCGCCAGTGTCGTCACGTTGTATTTGTTGCCGAACCTGAACGTGAAGCTGATTCCGCAACTGGAGAAGCTCAAACCGGGCTCCCGGGTCGTCTCGCACGATTTCGATATGAAGGGAGTGATCCCGGATCGGGTCGTCGAGGTAACCGGCGACGAGGGGTCTGCTCTGAATCACAGGGTGTATCTGTGGACGAGCCCGCTGAAAAAGGAGCCGCCTGCGGAGCTTCGCAGGCCGGACGTGGTCTACGTGCCCACGCCGCAACACGTAGTCGAGAAGATGCTGGAACTGGCGAAGGTAACCAAGGCCGATGTGGTCTATGACCTCGGCTGCGGCGACGGCCGCATCCCCATTACGGCCGCCAAGAAGTACGGCTGCCGGGCCTTCGGCTTCGACATTGATCCCAGGCGCATCAAGCAGTCGCGAGAGAACGTCGATGCAAACGGGGTCGGGAATCTGGTGACCATCGAGCTGAGGGACATCTTCACCCTGGACCTCAGCGAAGCCAGTGTGGTTACATTGTACCTGCTGCCGAGCCTGAATGTGAAGCTGATCCCGCAGTTGGAGAAGCTCAAGCCGGGATCGAGAATCGTCTCGCACGAGTTTGGTATGGAGGGAGTGACTCCGGATCAGGTGATCGAGGTGCCCGGCAATGGGGCATCGATGCTCAACCGCAGGGTGTACCTATGGACGACCCCTCTGAAGAAAGGATCGAGTTCGACCAACCCGGGTCGCTAACCTGCAGCCGCGTGCCCATGCATGTTGAAAGGACAGCGCGTCAGGATTTTGATTTGACGGCCAGTCCCTGATACGGTATGGTCACAGTGCTATAGTTTGGGCGTCCGTAGCTCAATTGGATAGAGCATCGGTCTTCGGAACCGGCGGTTGGGGGTTCGAGTCCCTCCGGACGCATTTCCCTTTCAGCGATGACAGACGATGCCGGTCTGTCTGCTCTGGTATGTGATTCCTTTTGGCGAAGAGATCGGTGCGAATCCGTGAACGGCGCGTCTGAGCACACACGGTGTGGACTCGCGTCGGCGGGCAGCGACCGGGTGATCTTCCTGGAGGAGGTGCTCGCTACGCGGGACCACGGGGCCTCCCGGATGACTCCGCCACAGGAAAGGCACTTGATGGCCTCTCGGAGGCGGCCGTCGTCGGAACGACACAGAAGCGATCAACTGCCCTGGTCTTGACTGTGTTGTCTATCGTACGATGAAAGTCGCCTGGACGGGCTGCGGGGCGCCGAGATCGGTGCCTCGCGCGCCGGGCGAGCAGCCGCCGATGGTGACTTGGAACCGGCCAGGCTCAAGCCGGTTGTCGCCATTTTCATCGACCAATGACATCATCTCCGGCGTGACTGTGAACGCCACGGTTTGTTGCTGTCCCGGTTTGAGCCGGATGCGATGGAATCCTTTCAGAGCACTGATCGGCGTCCGGACCGAGGCCTCGATGTCGGTCAGATAGAGCTGCACAACTTCATCGCCAGCCAGGTCCCCCACGTTCTTGATGGTCACCGTCGCGCTGACGGCATCGCCCTGGCGAAGCTGGGTGCTGTCCAGCTTCAGGTCGCTGTATTCGAATCGCGAATAGCTGAGGCCGAACCCGAAGGGATACAGCGGCTCAGCGGTCATGTACCGGTAGGTCCGCCCGAGCATCGAGTAGTCGCCATAGGGCGGCAACTGATCGGTCGATTTCGGGAAGGTCAGGGGGAGCCGGCCGGCCGGGGAGGCGTCGCCAAAGATTACATCCGCGACGGCTGCACCGCCTTGCTCGCCCGGATACCAGACGTAGAGAACCGCGTCGGCCAATTCATGCACCTCGGGGATCGCCACGGGGCTGCCGCCGGTCAGGACGACGATGATGGGTTTGGTGTTGCCCTGACGCAGACGGCGCAGGAACTTCACCTGGTTGGGCGGCAGTCCGATGTCCTCACGGTCTCCCTTGTGCGGCGACGCGATGGCTGCGCCTTCCTCGCCTTCGAGCTGGGGCGAGTTACCCATGACCACAATCATGGCGTCGGCCTCCTTGGCGTCGCCGCTCGTCCAGTCGATCGGGTTGACGTTCTCGCGATCCAGCAGGAAACCCTGGGTATACCCCGCGAAGCTGCCGGGCTCGAGCTTGCTCGTGATGCCTTCCAGGATCGTGACCACGTCGTCGCTGATGCCGAAGTAGTTGCCCAGCAGCACCTCGACATTCGCGGCGCAGGGACCGGTGACGTACAGTCGCCTCATGTTCTTCTGCAGGGGCAGGACGCCGTTGGCATTCTTGAGCAGGACGATGGATTCGACGGCCGCCCTTCGCGCGAGCTGCTGGTGTTCCTTCGAGCGAATGACGTTCGTCGATATCTTTGAATACGGATTCATCTCGGGCGGATCGAACATGCCGAGCTTGAACCGGGTCCGCAGCAGGATAGCCAGGGCCTCATCGATGGTCTGCTCGGCGACGAGACCTTGCTTGACGGCGTCGACGAGATGAGGGAAGGTGTTGCCGCAATTGAGACTGACCCCGCTGTTGACCGCCAACGCAGCCGCCTCCGCGGGCGTACCGACCACCTTGTGACCTTGATAGAAGTCCACGAGGGCCCAACAATCAGACAGGATATGGCCTTCGAACCCCCATTGCTCGCGGAGGATTCTGTGCAGCAGGGTCCTGCTGCCGCAGCAGGGCTCGCCGTTGGTCCGATTGTACGCGCACATGACCGCCTCGACCTTGGCATCGACCAGCGCCTTGAAGGCGGGCAGATACGTTTCATACATGTCTTTGGGGCTGACCCGGGCGTCGAACTCATGTCGCAAGGCTTCGGGCCCGCTGTGGACGGCGTAGTGCTTCGCGCAGGCGGCAACCTTGAGGTATCGGGGATCGTCACCTTGCAGCCCCGCAACGAAGGCAGTGCCTATGACCGACGTCAGGTAAGGGTCCTCGCCATAGGTCTCCTGGCCTCGGCCCCAGCGCGGATCGCGGAAGATGTTGACGTTGGGGGTCCAGAAGGTCAGGCCGCCGTAGCGGAGGCTGCGGTCCTTCTCGATGGCCGCCTGATACATGGCGCGGGCCTCGTCCGAGATCGCGTTGGAGACCTGCAGGATCAGGTCCTCATCGAAGGTCGCGGCCATACCGATGGCCTGTGGGAACACCGTGGCCCGCCCGGCCCGCGCGACGCCGTGCAGGCACTCATTCCACCAGTTATAGGCGGGAATGCCCAGCCGCTCGATGGCCGGACTGTCGTAGGACATTTGAGAGACCTTCTCAGCCAGAGTCATCCGGCCAATCAAGTCCGACACGCGGTCGTCGATGGATAGCTTCGGGTCCATGAACGGCATCTGTTCGACTGCCGGAGCGATGCCGCTGTGCTTGCGCATAGTGCCTTCCCGGCACGAGGCGGTGACCAACAGGACTACTGACAGGACGACGGCGAACAGAGGCGTGTTGTTCTTCATGGTGTGACTCCATTCCTCTTCTTCGACCCTTTGCCTCCAGGCTCGACCTCAATCGATACTATCCCCTATTATGGAGTTGGACCAACTGCCCATGGTACCCAGCGGAGACCCGAAGTCAACGGCCAAGAGCCGATCACATGAACACAGAAGACGATACCAGGCCATGAGGGAACGCGTTCACTCTGTGAGAACCTCGATGCCGCAGATCTGCGGGTTCTCGATGTTCGGTGTAAAGCCGATCACCAACCGGCCGTTCTCCACGGACACGCCTTTGTACTCCTTCACCAGCGGCTTGAGCGGCCCGACGGTCTTGAACAGGTCGAGATCCTTCAGGACTTCCTGACCAGGCACACTGACCG
>JAXDBU010000013.1:0-114850 GCA_034678485.1 Sedimentisphaerales bacterium
CGGTAAAGGGGAAGGCGAGTCCGGCGAAATTGCTGCCGCCGCCGGCACAGCCGATCACGACGTCGGGCAGCTTCTCCCCGGCGACCTTCAACTGCTGCTTGGCCTCCAGGCCGATGATCGTCTGGTGCAGCAGGACGTGGTTGAGCACACTGCCGAGGGAGTACCGGGTTTTGCCGGTCGGGTCGGTGACGGCGGCCTCAATAGCTTCGCTGATGGCGATGCCCAGGCTGCCCGGCGTGTCCGGCATCTCGGCCAGGATCTTGCGACCCGCGTTGGTCTCGCTGCTCGGACTGGCGATGCACTTGGCGCCCCAGACCTGCATCATCAGCTTGCGGAAGGGCTTCTGATCGAAGCTGATCCGCACCATATACACCTTGCACTCCAGACCCAGCAGAGCACAGGCAAAAGCCAGGGCGCTGCCCCACTGGCCTGCGCCGGTTTCCGTCGTCAGACGCTTGATGCCGGCGACTTTGTTGTAGTAGGCCTGGGCAACCGCTGTATTCGGCTTGTGACTGCCCGGCGGGCTGGTGCTTTCATCCTTGTAGTAGATGCGCGCCGGCGTCTTGAGATACTTCTCCAGGTAGACCGCTCGACGCAACGGCGCCGGTCGCCAGCGATACAGGATATCCAGCACGTCCTGCGGAATGTCGATCCACCGCTGCGTGCTGACTTCCTGCTCGATGAGGTTCATCGGGAAGACCGGGGCCAACATCTCCGCCGATATGGGCTTGCCGTCCGGGCCCAGCGGCGGCAGCAGCGGCGTGGGGAGATCCGCCGCCAGATTGTACCATTGCCGAGGTATGTCCGTCTCTTTCAACAGGATCTTGTGTTCCATGTGAGGATCTCCAACCAAACCGCATTCAGCCTAACCACATTCACAGTAGAACCTTAGAAACTGCATTGTTAGCGGATTACACGGCGGCTGTCAAAAGAAATTTCCCATTGCCCCCCGATGGAGGCCGAGTCTCGGCAAGCTCTCGACGGCTTTCTCGGACCTTCTCACTCACGAATCAAAGGTGGCTTCTGAGGCGACTCCGAGAGGATTGGCCTGCAGGTCTGAGGGCAACTCCCCCTGCCAAGACCCTCCGCAGCCGTTGGGGGCGTCCCCTGTCGTCGCCGAATCTCCTGGGCTTTGATGGCTGCCGTCATGTCAATGCCGATGCATGGCTTCTTCGGCGGACCGCGCCGTTTCGACGGCCCGTGAGAGGAGATGATTATGGGCGCACGAGAAAGCAAGCAGGAGCTTAGGGATTCCTGTTAGGACTCTCGTCCTGTTGAAACCCGGACGAGACAACGATGCCGGTGAGGCCCGATCGAAAGGACCTCACCGGCAACGGGCTATTCATGGACTTGGAATCAGACTAAGCACGGGGCGTTTGTCACACGATCTTCCGCAACTTCATGCCGCCATAGCCCAACCCGAGCAGGCCCAGCAGAACGGCACCGGGGACAGGGACAGGGGCGACCCTGTCGACGAGGTAGATCATGTCGTCATAGTCCACATCACCCAGGTTCAGATCCTCCCAGGCGAGGAGGTACGGATCTGAGAATGTCCACTCCACAGGATCGGCAGCACCTACCTTGACCCAGAGCGTTTCCCCCGCAAGTTCCGGCACGGCAAAGGTCATGAGGTGATCCCAACCGGAGGGATTCAGCCCGGATTCAGAGTAGTACAGGGCCCCGTTCGAATCCAGATACCACCCAAACAAGTTGCTCGTGCCGAGAGAGAACGTCGCGGCCGGATACGGGAGGGCGTAGGTCCCGTCTCCCTTCCACCCAAACCCCGTGTAGTTGCTGAGGAGAGCCTTCGTTACGGATCCGGTCCCCAGATCTGTATAGTAGCCGACCGTATTCGTGTTGCCGGCGGTCAGGCCGATCAACGCGATCTGCCCATTCAACTCTTCCCACACGTAGTCGGGCTGGACGAACCTGTCGTCAATCTGTTCGTTGTCCGCGTAGGTCGTTCCCGCAACCTGATTGACGGCATCGAAAATATCCGGGATTCCGTCATTCGCGGGATTCTTGCCATTCCTGTCAGCGGCAGTCGGCGTGCCATCGAGGGTGGCATCGTACGTATCTTCAGGCATGAAGGGAAAGATATCCGCGGTGGCTGTGGCAGTCACTTGAAGCACGCTCGCCACCGTTATTGCTAAAACCAACCGCTTCATGGGTATTCCTTCCTGATTGTCAGAGATGACCATTGGGGACTTCATCCCATGCCCACCTCCGGAAGACGAATGTCCAGAGACCCACCCAGGGACATTCGCCCGGTCATTCGGTGAACACGGGAAGCTCTTGGGAACAGGGTCGACCAGGAGGTGCGCGAGAGGCGAGTACCGTCGGTACTGACTGCTGCTTCCGCCGGAGAGACGAGATCACCTCACCACGGTACTGGGGCAAGGGGTCTTCTCTTGGAACGTTTGGCTGGACAAGACAATGGATCTGCGCAAAGCGAAGGCAATCGGGGGAGATCGCAGGACTGCACCCGACCTGGAATGGGCCACCCTCGTGATACCAAGTGACAACACCCAGCAACAACCCCTTCGCCCAAGGAGCCGCCTTGCACCGTTCGAGGCTCAAGAAGATATACAGGCAAAGACCGAGGCCAACCAGCGGGACCATCTCGCCGAGGACGACCGCGGCAACAACCATCGCCACGGTCACCGTCAGGATGTGCTTCACCGACACCATCCTCGACACATCTCCATCACCCTCTCCTTCCCGAACATCGTCTATTCTCGCGCAGCCCGCGTGCCGTGTCAAGGGAATTTTGGAATACTCGTAACGACTACCGTTCATGTCCACAGGTGAACTATGAATTTCGTCTCACTTCTGCCGGAGGGCCTGTGCGGTCCGCAGACGCCTGATCCCTATCACGGAGGCCATGAATCATCTGGCCGGACGGGCCGGACCACGGTAGAATCGAAGCCGGCATTCGCTGGGTCGCGCGGGCGCGAGATTGCGCGTCTTCTCGCGCCCGTCGGAGCGGGTGGATACTGTGAATCTTCAGTGAACAGGAGACAGCAATGTATGAGAGGAGTACCGGGCGACGGGATTTTCTGAAGGCTGCCGCCGTGCTTGCGGCCGGTCTGAAGTTGGGACAAACGGGCGAATCAACTTACGGCCAGTCGGCAACGGGCCGACCGCTGAAAGCATGCCAGTTCGGCATGTTGCCGAAGGAGCTGGCCGATTCGGAGAAGTTCGTTTTGGCCAAGAAGTGCGGCTTCGAGGGGATTGAACACTCGCCCATGGAAGACGCGGCGGCAGCCAGGGAGCTCGGTACCTTGTCGCGTCAAGCGGGCGTGCCGATCCACTCGCTCTGTTACGGCGGCTGGGGCGCCCCGCTGTCAGCCCCCCGGCCGGAAGTTGTCGATAAGGGCCTGGCAGGCGTGGAGGCCGCCCTGCGGAGCGCCAAGGACCAGGGCGCAAACGTCGTCCTGCTGGTGCCCGCTGTCGTGACGGAGGAGGTCGGCTACGCGGAAGCCTATTCTCGTTCCCAGGCAAACATCCGCAAGGTGCTGCCGCTGGCCGCGGAACTGCAAGTGACCATCGCGGTCGAAAATGTCTGGAACAAATTCCTCCTGAGCCCGGTGGAGTTCGCACGGTATGTCGATGAGTTCGACAGTCCCTGGCTCCGAGCCTATATCGACGTGGGCAACATGATCCTGTTCGGGTTCGCCCAGGACTGGATCCGCACGGTTGGCAGGCGGATCATCCGCATCCACCTGAAGGACTTCAGGCGGGAAGGGTACCGGTGGACGAACCTCCTCGAGGGGGATGTGAACTGGCCTCAGGTCCGGAAAGCCCTGGCCGAAATCGGCTATTGCAGCTACCTGACGACCGAGCTTCAAGGCGGCGATGAGGCCTACCTCACGGACCTGGCCAGGCGAATCGACAAAATTATCGCGATGAGTTGAATCTCGCGGTCGGTTGCATCCGATATTACCTATTGACGCGCGAGGGTTGTCCCCTCACAATCGAGACTTCTGCGGCTGCTCGACAGCCGCTCGCTGGAGGAACGAGAAGAGTGCGAAAAGCCTGTGCAAGATGGTGATTGGCGGGAGAATGTGCCGGACGCTGAGAGTATGTCCATGTGTCGATGACTCCGGTCACAGAGGCCGGTGAGCGTACGAGTGCGGAGACGTGCAGTGTCACAGGAAAGGAGCATACAATGGTCATCTTCGTAGGGAACTTCTCGGACAACACGAGCGAGTCCGAACTGTTGGACAGATTCGAACAGTACGGGCGAGTCACGGCCATCAACGTGATGCGAGATGAGATTTCCGATCGCGTGCTGGGTTTCGCGTTCGTGGAAATGCCCGACAGCGCCGCTGCTCACAGGGCCATTGCCTCTTCGAACCGGACGGTATTGAAGAATGCGACCCTGATCGTCTGCGAGACGGCCCCACGCGTCGAGCGGCGACGCTTCGCCCAGAAGCAGTCTTCGTCCAAACAGCTGTACAGCGCGGGCCAGGGCTGATCCGGGCGCAACAAGACTAATCAACAGCCCTCTGAGGCTTGGGAGCGAAAGATGTTCAAAGCGAGCGATGTAGCCAAGAAGATGGTCATTACGATCCGCCCGGACACCCCGATTTATGACGCGATTCGACTCATGGCCAACCGAAACTTGACGGCGCTGCCCATCGTGGACGCGGAGCTGAATCTTGTCGGCATGTTGTCGGAGAAGGACGTGCTCAGACTCCTCTATGAAACGGCGGACCGCGCCGAGCAGACCGCAGCCGACTATATGAGCACCCACGTGCCCAGCCTGGATATGAACGCGAGCCTGATCGATCTGTGCGACCAACTTATCGATTCGAGCTCGCGGGTCATGCCTCTGACGGAAAACGGCAGACTGTCCGCAATCGCCAACCGCAGCGATCTGATTCAGGGCATCCTGAGAGTCAAAGGCCAGGCTATCTGAAAACGACCTGCCTCGGCGGACCGGGCGCGGGATGTCTCTCCGAAAAAGCATATGCCACCCGGGCCTGTGCGACCCAGGTGGCATACGTCGCTGTGTGGCTCTCTGGTGAGAGAGAAGAGAGCGGTTATCCTTTCACTTTCACTTTCACGGCCTTGCTCTTCTCGGCCTTCGGCAGCGTGACCGACAGGACGCCATCCTTGACGACGGCCTCGATCTTGGCCGGGTCGACCTCCGTGGGCATCGGGATGTCCCTGCGGAACGAGCCGTAAGTGCTCTCCAAATGGTAGTACCCGTCGCGCTTGTCCTCGTGCGATTCCTTCTTCTCGCCGCTGAGGGTCAGCGTGTTGCCGTAAACCGAGATCTCGATATCGTCGGGCGTGCAGCCGGGAACCTCGGCACGGACCACGACTGCGTCGTCCTTCTCCGCGACGTCGATCGCCGGCCAGGCTCGTTCGGTGAAGAAGGACAGCGGCCTGTCCAGCCCTCGGAAGAAGCCGTCGAAAAGGTCGTCCATCTGGCTGCGAAACGAACCCAATTCATTTCGATTCCTGCGAACCCATGGTACAATCGCCATATGCATTACCCCCTTTCTTGCCAAAACACGATTTCAGATCTTCTTCAGATTCGAATCCGCATTTCTTATAAAGGGGATATGCAAATCGCGTGCCAGAGCGGGATCGGCCATAATGACCCAAAATCGAGGAATCAAATGAAGATTGACGCCCCCCAGGCGTCCTATAGACTGTCAAAATGGCACTTGGGGCGTGCTGAGGCGTCCAATAGGCCGTTGCGACTGCGGGATACAGGGGATTTGCAGATAGGGATTCACCAAAGGAAGGACGATTACATGGGCAATGTGCAAGGCACTCCACGCTGGGACTCGATCCGCCAGACCATTCGCGACCCGCTGTCGCGGTTCGTCGAGCACCTGCAAACCGGACTCGGCGTCCACCTGGGGAGTGTTACCGTCGTCGGCAGCGCCCTGACGGATGACTTCCGTCCGGGCGTCAGCGACATCAACACCGTGGTCGTGCTGGACGAGCCCAGCGTGTCGGCCTTGAAGGCCGTCGCCTCGTTGGCCAAGCCGATGAGACGGCACGGGCTCTCGGCGCCGTTGCTGATGACCACGTCCTACATCGAGCGGTCTCGCGATGTGTTCGGCGTCGAGTTCCTCGATCTCCAGTTGACGCACGAGACGATCCTGGGTGACGACCCATTCGCAGGCATTAGGATCGACAAACCGGACGTCCGCCTCCAGTGCGAGAGAGAGCTCAAGGCCATGCTCGTCCGACTGCGACAGGGCTGGATCGCCGCCGCGGGCGACATGAAGCTCGTCTGCGACATCCTCGTAGCGACCGCCAAGGGATTGACGCCCCTGCTGCGCGCCATGCTCTGGCTCACGGACATCGCGCGGCCGACGACGATGGCTGCCACAGTGCGGGAGGCCGCGGACCGCTTTCGCGTCAATTTGGATCCCGTCCTCGCTGCGGAGCAATGGCGCCATGAGAAGTCCCGGCCGTCCGATGCGGATATCGAGAACACCTTCGTCGGCATCGTCGGGGTCGTAGACCGGCTCGCCGCGATCCTCGACGACATGGAGGCATAGCCATGCACAACCGCGCAGTAGTGTGGTTCTTCGTGATGATCCTCCTGACGCCGGTGGTTGGGGTGGGCAACTACGCTCCCTCCCAACTGCCGACACCGCAACACTACGTCGAGGATTACGCCAACGTCGTCCGACCCGATCACGAGCAGGCTCTCAACCGCCTGCTCCAGGAGCTCGAACAGAAGACCGGCGCCCAGTACATCGTCCTGACCGTGCCCACCACCGCTGGCGTTCCGATCGACCAGTACTCCCTGGAGGTAGCTCGCGACACGTGGAAACTCGGGCAGCGAGACAAGGACAACGGCATGCTCTTCGTGATCGCGGTCTCCGATCGCAAGTACTGGTTCACGCCGGGCAAGGGGCTGGAGGGGTTCCTCACGGACAGCTACCTTGCCGGCCTGGGCGAGAGGACCCTGGTTCCCTACCTCAAGCAGGGTCAGTACAGCGAAGGCATCTACGCCGTGAATCTCGCGGTGGTCCGACAAATCGCCGGCCGGATGGGCGCGACTCTGTCCGGACTGCCGGCACCCTCGCAGAGTCTGATTGATCCGCGTACAACCCAACAGCCCAACCGGTCGGCTCCGCCGCGGCGTGTGGACGGTCGCAGTCCGAATCCGCAACCCTTCCGCCCGACTCCGGTGCAGCACGTGGGCGGCGGCAGTCTGAACTGGCTGCCTGCCTTGCCATGCTGCCTGGGACTGTTTGTCGCACTCCCGATCCTCCTGCTGATCCGCGCCGGTCGCGGGGCAGGAGGCTACAGCGAAACGAGCGGAGCGTTCTTCCCGACGATGTTCAATGGATTCAGCAGCCACACCCGCCATCACCATCTCGGTCCGTACGGGCATGGTCTGCGTGGCCCGTTGCGCGGCGGTCCCTTCGGCGGCGGGTTCGGCGGCTTCGGCGGTGGAATGGGACACAGGCCCGGCGGCCACGCGGGAGGGGGCATTGGGCACTTCGGAGGCGGGCGCGGAGGCCATTTCAGCGGCCGCGGTGCGGGCGGCAGTTGGTAGAGCTGAGGAGACCGCAAGCACCTGCCCTCGCGCCTGTTCACGATGCGCCATGCGGTGCAACCCAAAGAATGGATTCCCGCTTGCGCGGGAATGACAAACCAAGGAATTCCGCAATCCTACGCCGCAAATAGGCCCCCTTTTGCGAATGCCCACCTCTTTTCACAGACACAACGGATGCCCCTTCCCATTTGCCCGGCGCGGCACAGGAGTTGCGGCATTGAGACAGAAGAACCGCTGTTCTCGCATGACCCTGGCGGCGGAGTCAGGAAGACGTGTAGCCGGATAGGCACCCGAAAGGAGCAAGGCAACATGGATGTGTCCAGCATTGGATTGAACGCGCTCTTGAGCGCATATGGAGCAAAGGCCTCGCATCGCCCCGGCGACCTGGATGAGGCCACCGAACGCCTGATCCACGACAAGGACAAGGATGGCAACGGGACGCTCAGCGCCGCGGAGATCTCGATCTCCGACGAGGCCTTCCAACTGGCGGACGCCAACGCCGACGGCGAACTCAGCGCGGACGAACTCAAGAACTCGGTGGATGTCATTGGCAAGGAGCTGACGGAAGGGCCGCCGCCTTCGCCTTTCGGCAGGGGGGCCGACGACGAGGACTCCACGGAAACGGCAACTCTGGAGCAGATCTTCCAGCAGGCGGATGCCGACGGCGATGGAACGCTCAGTGTGGAGGAGTTCCAGGCTGCAGCGGCGCAGATCGCCGAGCAGATGCAGGCCCAGGAATCGCAAGGACCTCCCCCTCCACCCCCCGACTCTGACGAGGCGGCTGCCCAACTGGTCCAGGACCTCGACGAGGGCGGCGATGGCGTCCTGAGCGCCGGTGAGATACCGATTTCGTCCCAAGTCTTCGACTCTGCGGACACCAACCAGGACGGCGTGCTCAGTCTCGAAGAGCTTCGGGCTGCGTCCAGGCAGATCGCCGAGGAGTTGGGCATGGAAGAACCCGCCTCCCAACGGAAGCCGATGCTGGGCTTCTTCCGGCAGGATTCCGGGGATACGACGGAGGCTCTGGATCAGATCGCCTGAGCAGGTTCTGGCCGAAAGACACAACAGAAAAGGGTCTCCCGGCCAATGTATGCCGAGGAGACCCTTTGTCGTTTCTGGAGGTTCGCTGGACGGCACGCCGGTAGGAGCGACGGTCAGCCGTCGAGGGTCCAGCCCTGACGGTACTTGCGGCTCAGCAGCTCGTTGGCTTCGGGGCAGTTCGTGACCTTGCCCGTGGCGCTGTCATACTCGAACTTCTTGCCCACGCGGTAAGCCACCAAGCCCAGGAGCATCGTCTCAATCATCGTGCCGCTGTACTCGAAATCGCACGCGGTCTTGAGGCTGGGGTTCTTGCAGGCGTCGAGCCACTGCTTCTGGAAGTGTCCAAGGTCCGGGAGCATCTTGTCCTTCGCCCGGCGGTGGTAGTAGCTCAGGTCCGCGTCGTCGCCGAAGGGGATCAGCAGGCGCGAGGTAAAATCGCTGATCAGGTAGCCCTTGGTGCCCTTGAACAGCGCGCCGTGACCGATCTTGTTCAGATCGACCCAATCCCTCGGCGTTCTCGGCATTGCGCCGCCCTGATACCAGTGGACGCCGATCTGGCCGCGCCAGTCGTTGGCGGGCAACTCGGCGTGGCTCTCCATCGTGACCGGCGTCACGTCCGGGTTGAACGGCTCGCCCTTGGCCTCCATCGTGGTCGGCAGGCCGTTGCCGACGACGTTCCAGACGATGTCCATCGTGTGGCTGCCCATATCACCGATCTGGCCGGTGCCGAAGTCCCAGTACATGTTCCACTGGAGGCAGTTCATGCCGGGGCCGCCGGAGAAGTAACCCGGATTGTACGGATGGAACGGCGACGGCCCGATCCACAGGTCATAATGGAAGCCCTTCGGCGGCTCGCCCTCGGCGGGCAGATACCCCGGCCGGCGGATCTGTCGGTCGCCCCAGGCATAGGCTTCTTTCAACTCCCCAATCGCGCCGTCGCGGACGAGTTCCTGGATGCGGTTGAAATTCGGATATGCGTGGCGCTGCATGCCGACCTGTGTTGCCAGCTTGTTCTTCTTCTTGGCCCAGTGGGCACGGACGATCCGCGCCTCCTCCACACTGATGGCCAGCGGCTTTTCCATGTAGCAGTGCAGGTTGCGGTTCAGCGACCAGTTGGCGATGAACGCATGGGTGTGGTCCGCCGAGCAGCAGACGACCGCGTCGAGACCTTTGTGATCCAGGCACTTGCGCCAGTCCACGTACTTCGCCGCGTTCGGGAATCGCTTGGCGCCGAACTCCAGGTGGTCCTCATTGATGTCGCACAGAGCGATCACGTTCTCGCCGGCAAGGGAGTCGAAGTGGGCCTCGCCCCGTCCCCAGGTGCCGATCAAGGCGACGTTGAGCTTGTTGCTGGGCGCACCGGCGCCCGCGAGCACACTGCTGGGCACAATGGACCATCCGGTCCCGACTACTGCGGCGGTTTTCAGGAAGTCGCGTCGTTGCATACTGGTGTCCTCCTATGGTTGTGAGGTTGTCATACAAGAGCCTGGGCATCATGGTAGTCGATGGGATCCCGCCGATCAAGCTGCAAACGGATTTCCGTCGACAGGCTGTTGACTTATCGTGCCTCACCGCGACATGATGGTCGTCATGACGAACGCACAGGGCAAAACACCCGGCCAGAGCGCGGTCGAGACCCGCTACCTCGTGATGCCGACGCAGGCCAATCCGCAAGGGACCGCCTTCGGCGGCGCCATCGTCGGCTGGATCGACATGACCGCCGCCATGGCCGCCCAGCGACACTGCGGGCGGGAGGTCGTCACCGCCGGGATCGACTCGCTGGTCTTTCGTCAGCCCATCCGCATCGGCGATCACGTCATTCTCAAAGCGGCGGTCAACTATGTGAGTCGGTCCTCGATGGAGGTCGGCGTCCAGGTCATCCGCGAGGACCCCTATACCGGCCGGCAGGTGCTCGCCACTACGGCACACCTGATGCTCGTTGCCCTCGACGAGAACAAAAGACCCACCCCCGCGCCGCCGCTGCTGCCGCAGACCGCGGAGGAAGAGCGACGCTATGAAAACGCCCGGCTGCGGGTCCAGGCCCGCAAGGAGCGGCTCAAGGCAATCGACCAGGAGAACCAGGCATGACGGCGCGTCGTATGCAATAGGGACGAGTGCTTGCGTCCGTGCCACCAAAGGCGGAAGAACGTGGACGAAGACAAATATACCATTACCGATACCAAGCAGGACATCCTCAGCCACCCCAGGAGACGGGATTTCATCCACATCCTGACCCTCGATCCTGTGCTGGCGACGGACGCGTGCGAGAGGATCGGCGCCGACAAACGGCTGCGTCGCTGTACGACGATCCGCCCGCACGGGATGAGCGTTCGCGGCATGCTGGAAGAGATGGAGCGAATGGCGCCGGAGACCGCTTCCTCCCGACTGATTCTGTTCGACGTGCGTCGGGCGACGTTGCCCAGGCTCCGACACGTCTTCAACGCGGTCGTCGGGTACAACCGCCGGGATTTCAACAAGTTCTGCTACAGTATCTGTATCGGCGACGGGCCGCTGAACCTGTTTCGCAACGGCGCGTTCTCGGAACTGTTCGTCCCCCACCTGGCGGCCCAACGGGTGGATTACCATCCTGCCGTGATCTTCTACGATCCCTTCCTGCACTACGAACCCAGCGAGACCTTCCTGCAGACCATCGACGACGACTTCGTCATCCCCGATGTCCTTCCCAAGAGACTGGCTCCCTTCTTCAAGAAGGACAGCATGAAGGTCAGCACGATCCGCCAGTTCTTCCGCGCCGTGGACAAGGACGACGAAACCCGCAAGAAGCGACAGCGGATGCTACGCCATGTGTTCAAGAAGAGGCTTGCCGATCTGTTCCCGGGACAGGACGAGCAACTCAAGGACCTGCTGACCCGGCGAGGCATCCAGTGGGCCAGCGAGAAGATGAACCTCTACCCGCTGTACTTCGAGGACTGGGTCTACGACCTGATACGACGGGCCCGCAAGAACGCCACGGAGAAGAAATGATGATGGATCCAGGACGAAAGAGGATTCGAGCCAGGCGCTTGGCGATTATCCATCATCCATCATCAATGCCGGTCAGTCCCACTTGTGTTTCTTGACGGCGCGGAGGATCTTCTGGGCGCAGCGAAGGGCGGCCAGACCTTCTTCGGCACTGACCTCGGGGGCGAAAGCCCGGTCCTTGACGGCCCGCAGAAACGCTTCCTGTTCGAGACGAATCGGCTCTTTGTCGTCGATCTGGAGCTGCTCGACGTGCAACAGGCCGGGCCAGTTGACCGTGGTCGGATTGAAATCGCTGCGCTGACGCCATTCCTTGATCATACCGACGACGTTCTTGTTCGGATCGGTCTTGATGAGGATGCCGCTCTTCTTGAGGTAATCGACGCTCAGATAGGCCTGCCGACTGAAGACGCGGACCCGTCGCTCCGTCTTGAGCGCCAGGCGCGAGGCGGTGATGTTCGCAATGCACCCGTTGTCGAAGGCGATTCTCGCGCTGCAGATGTCCTCGCCGCCCTCGATGACGGTGACACCGACCGCGTCCACCTTCTTGATCTTGCTCCGCGCCAGGGACAGGATGATATCGATATCGTGGATCATGATGTCGAGCACGACGCCGACGTCGGTCGAGCGGAAAGGGTAGGGGCTCACCCGGTGGGCCTCGATGAACTTCGGCTCGATGTTCAGTCGCTTCATGGCCTGCGCGACGGGGTTGCACCGCTCCGAATGGCCCACGGCTACGACCGTATCGTACTTCCTGGCCAGCGATACGATCTTGCGGCCCTCCCGGACGCTCGAGGCCAGCGGCTTCTCCACCAGCACCGGGATCTTCCGGCACAGAAACAGCCTGGCCAGCTTGAGGTGGGTCGTCGTCGGCGTGGCGATCGTGACCGCGTCGACCTTGTCGAACACCTCGGCGCAATCCGTGTGAGCGGCGCAGCCGTACTTCTCGGCAAGCTGCGAGGCCTTGGCCTCATCCGCATCCACCACTGCGGCGAGTTCGCTGTCGGGCAACTGGCTGTACACCTTGGCGTGGATCGCACCCATCTTGCCCGCGCCAATGACGGCTGTTCGAATCTTCTTGTCTTCCATTGAAACCCGAGACTGGGGAATAAAACGTATCGGACCCGTCGGACCTGCAAGGTCGAGGACCCCTTCTATTCATTTCTGAGAATCTCCCGGTGCCGGCCGAACCGGTGCTCGTTGCTCTTGAAGATCGCATCGATCATCGCCCGCACGTTCTCGTCGAGCCCGTCCTGCGCGGCCAGCTCCTTCGCATTGTTCAGCAGCGTGGCGCCGTGGCGGTAAAGGAACCGGTAGGCATCGAATATCCGCTCCTGTTGCTCCTCGTTCAGTCCGGCACGATTCATTCCGCGCCGGTTGACCCCGCGGATGCGCGGCGGATAGTGACCGCTGACGATCAGGAAAGGCGGGATATCGTGAGTCAGCCCGGCCAGGCCGGCGATGTAGGACCAGCGCCCGATCGTAACGAACTGGTGCGAAGCAGCCAATCCGCTGAACCACGCGCCCATCTCGATCTTGACGTGTCCGCCGATCTGCACGAGGTTGCTCAGGACGATCTTGTCCTCGAGAATCGCATCGTGGCCAATGTGAGAACCGACCATGAACAGGCTGTCGTTGCCGATCCGGGTCACGGCGCCGGGGTGCTTGCTCACGTGGATCGTGACATTCTCGCGGATCGCGTTGCGGTCCCCGATGACGAGTCCGCCCGTCTTCGCGTCTGGTCCCAGCCCGAGGATCTGAGGGCCGCAGCCGATCAGGGAGTTGGGAAAGAGATGATTCTCCCGGCCAATCGTCGTGTTGCCCGTGACAACTACCCTGGCGTCAAGGATTGTCCCGGCGCCGATCGACACGCCGGCGCCGACCGTGCAATACGGACCGACGACCACGTCGTCGGCCAACTGTGCGCTCTCGTCCACGACCGCCGTGGGATGGATAATCGCCATAAAAGTGGTTCCTGCCTTTCCGTCAGGCGCGTCTCGTGAAACAGTACACGGGAAGCATACTACAACCAGATGCTTCGCATCGCACGCTCTGCGTCTCACGCCTTTTCATCTCAGACTGTTTCATCATCGACCAGAATGAATTTGATCTCCGCCTCCGCGGCCACGATATCTCCGACCATCGCCCGACATCGGCAATGGGCGGTCCTGCGTCGCAAGCGGACCGTCTCCGCGATCAGGATGAGCTGATCGCCCGGGACGACCGCCTTCCGCAGTTTCACATTGTCCATGCTCAAGAGCATCGCGAGCTTGCCTGTGTGCTCCAGTCGCTGGGCGAACAACAGGCCGGAGACCTGGGCCATCGCCTCGACGATCAGCACGCCCGGCATGATCGGCGTTCCGGGAAAATGCCCCTGGAAAAACTGCTCGTTGAAGGTCACGTTCTTGACGCCCTTGATCCGCGTGTCGCCCTCGACTTCGATGATCTTGTCCACGAGCAGGAAGGGGTACCGGTGCGGCAGGATCTTCTGGATCCGTCGAATGTCGAGAATCGCGTCGGTCCCGAACCGGTCCATTCGCTCCTGCTGCTGGACCGCGTCGTACAGCCTGCGTACGAGCTGCTGGTTCAGGGCGTGTCCGCTCTTATAGGCAACGATCCGTCCGATCACCGGCCGACCGACCAGCATGAGGTCTCCAATCAGGTCCACGATCTTGTGCCGGACGCACTCGTTGGGAAAACGATACGTATTCTTGATCGGTCCATCTGAATCGATCACGAGCAGGTCGGCGGGTCCGATATGCGTACCCAGCCCGCGGGCCCGAAACTCGCGCGCTTCGGCCTCCAGCAGAAACGTCCGCGCGGGCGCCATGGCCGCTTCAAAGCTGTCCGCGGTCAGGCGGTAGCTGAAGACCTGCCGGCCGATCGCCGGATGGCCGCTGTAATCGAGATCGTAGGTGATGTTCAACTCGCCGTCCGAGTCGGGCAACGCATAGATCGTCGCATCGGCGGCGCTGAGATTGACCGGTTTGCGGATGACGAATTCCTTGCGGGGATTCTGTTGCTCGACGACCCCGGCAGCCTTCAGGCTCCTGACGTACTCGGCGCTGCTGCAATCGGGAGCGGGCAGCTCCGGCCCATCCACCTCGATTGTGATGTTGTCGATCTCCAGCGCACGGACCGCAGCCAGACAGTGCTCGACGGTTTCGATGCTGACGTCGCCCTTCTTGATGCTCGTCCGACGGCTCCGCTCGGCGATGCTGGGAGCGGTCGCCGGGATTCGCACGGCGCCGGTGACATCGGTCCGCACGAAGACGATACCGGCGCCCTCGGCGCCCGGACGAAAAGTCACCGTGGCCTCCTGACCTCCGAACAGACCGCGGCCCGTCAGCTTCACCTCATCCTTTATCGTCTTTTGCAGCTTCAAGTTTATCTACCTTCGCCGTCAGGCGCTTGAGCTCTTGCGAGAGTTTCGGCAGTCGGAGGATGTGAGCAACCGCCCTCGCGGCCTCCCGGACGTCCATCGCGGGCGTCCACGCAAGCCGCTCTCCAGGCCCGACGCTGCTCACCACCCCGGCTTGAGCACCGATCATGGTGCCGGCGCCAATCTCGATGTTGTCGGCCAGTCCGACCTGGCCGGCCAGGACGACGCCGTCGCCAAGACGGGAACTGCCGGCCACGCCCACCTGAGCGGCGATCAGGCAACACTTGCCGATCACCACGTTATGGGCGATCTGCACGAGGTTGTCGACCTTCGTGCCAGCGCCCACTATCGTATTGCCAAATTTCGCCCTGTCAACGCAGCAGTTGGCGCCGATCTCGACGAAATCCTCCAGGATGACCCCCCCGTTGTGGGGGATCAGCCGGTGGGAACCTTCGATAAAGGCGTAGCCGAACCCGACGGATCCGATCGTGCTGTTGGCCTGGATAACGACGTGGCTGCCCAAGACGCAGTGGTGATGCACCACAACATTGGCGTCGAGACGGCAATCCGATCCGATCTTCGTGTTCTGCCCGATCCAACAACCCGGGGCAATCACCGTGTTCGGGCCGATTTGCACATCATCGCAAATCACGACAAACGGACCGATGCCGACGCCGGACGCCAATTGGACGCCGGACCCGATTCGCGAGGTCGGATCCACCCCCTCGGCGGCAGGCTTGAGCTCTGGCGCGAATACACTCAACGTCTGGATGAGGGCCGCATTGACATTCGCAACCAGCAGTTGCGGCTTTTGCAGTCCGTCGATGGTCTTGGCGACGATCACGGCGGCCGCACACGATTCAGAGGCCGCCGCCTGATGCCTGGCGTCCGTGACAAACGTCACGTCGTCTTCGCCGGCGGCCTCGATCGGATTGATCCCGGTCACGCGATGATCGAGGTTGGCGCACGCGCCCGCCACGGTGGCCCCGAGCCGCTCCGCCAATTCGATGATGGTGATAGTCATTTGCACCCCGCGATCCAAAGCTTGTGTCACGGTTTGAGGGTCTCGTCCGCATCGAGACGGGCGATCACCTCGCGGGTCAGATCGATGCACCCCTCGGCATACAACACTTTGTGCGTATACAGCGTGAGCATCAACTCCTCGCTGGAGACGGGAAACTTGGGTTCGCTCCGCTCCACGACGAGGTCCAGGCCCTTCTCCTTGGCGATCTGTTTGGTGGCCCTCAAAAAGGCCTGGTAGAGATCCTCGCGCCACTTCTTTTCTTCGATGATCGACTGTTGCTTGAGAAAATCCTGTTGGCCCTGCAGTCTGGATCGCTTCTCGATCAGGACCTGCAATTGCATTGCATGGTCGGCGGTTCCTTCCTTGAGGGTCTTGAGCTCGGCCTCCTCGCCGTCCACTTCCTTCTTCAGGTTCTCCAGTTGCGCCCTGCCTTGGGAAAGCCGAGCCATTGCCTGCGCGTTGTGTTGCGTGTGCTTCTGAGAGGTATCGAACATTTCGACCATGCTCACGACCCCGATTTTCGGCGTCGGACTCGCCGGCTGAGACGCCGCCCATCCGTGATCCAGCACAAGCAACAGCGCCAACGTGCACACCACAACGCCACCGACTGCTATCTTTCCATTCATACAAAACCCTTTCTCATGTCTTTGTCTTGAAGCTGTTTGCAGGCTGGACCCGTGCCGGTCGTCAGAACATGCCGCCGCCCGAGAAGCTGAAGACCTGGGTCTCATCCTCGTCGTCGCGCAGCAGCGGGGAGGCAATTTCGAACCGGATGGGCACATTCCCGAAAATCTGGGGGACCTTGATCTCGAGGCCCGTGCCGACCGACAGGCGGTAGCTGCCGGTGTCGATCGTGCCGCTGTCGGTGAACAACAGCAGAGAGAAGTTCTGGCCAACCAACGGAATCGTGATCTCCGCGCCGGTCAGGAAGACCCATTCGCTTCCGATCGGATCCTTGTACTGGGCGTAACCCGGTGTCACATTCGTCTGCAGGCCGCGTGTGCTGACCCCACGGTACTCGAACCCGCGGATTCCATAGCGGCTCGTACCGCCTGCATAGTACTTCTCGAACGGCGGCGCATCGCCGATGATCGTGCCGGCGAGCACCTTGGCCGCCAGGATCGTCCGCCGGCCGAGCACGTCCTCGTGCAGGGTGAAATACTGCACGTAACTGCCTTCGAGAATCCCGAACGCGTCGTCCCCGGTCACCTGCTCGTACCACCCATTGACCGTCCTGCCTTGGCTCGGATCGTAGATGTCGTCCACTCCGTTGTAGCCGAGGCCGAAGCGAACGCCATACAGTTGGTTGTTCTCCTCGACGTCCCGGATCTCCTGCGGCGCATCGTAGTCGAGGTCCTCGACTTCGACGTTCTCCGCACGAAGACCAATGCTTCTGCGCCATCTCTCGTCGAGGCGCTGCTCGAACGCGAAGCCGCCCTTGAGGCGCGACTCGTCGTAGCTTTCCCGGTATCGCATCCAGCTCTGCCCGAGAGCGCTGAACGTGATCGGTTCGTCGCGCCAGTAGGGATCGGAGAAATTGACGGAATACTGGCTGTATTTGGTGCCGGGTTCGAGACGGACGCTGAACCGCTGCCCGGCCCCGCGGAACGGTCTCCAGGGCATGAGCCACTCGCCGAGATTCTCCGGCGTGTCCGTGATGTCGAAATTCTGCTGCTGGTAGATGAGCTGGCCCAGCACGCCGCTGTCGCTGCTGAAACCCACGCCCGGCCTGATGAGTCCGGTCATGCCCTCCTCGATGTCCACGCGCACGTCCTTGCGGTTGGGATCGTCGTCCTCCGGCGTCACCGGCCGGATCATGACCTGCTGGCCGCCGCAAGCTCGTTGCACGTACTTTTCAAGACGTCCGCTGCCCTCTTTTGGAGCCCTCTTCGCGTCGTAGAGCTCACCGGGCGTGAAGTTGTACTCATCGAGGACCCGTCGGGCCACCTTGTCCTTGGTCGTCTCGTTGCCCGTAATATCGATCCGCCCGATGCGAAACTGGTTCCCCTCACGGATCTCGAACGCCACGATCACGAGATTCTCCTGCACGTCGGGCGTGAACTTCACGCTCTGACGGACCTCGGCGTCCACATACCCGACCTCCCGATAGCGCTGCATGATCCCCCGAGCGTCCCGGTCAGCGTCTCTCTTGAGATACACCCGGCCTTCCTCCGATTCGAAATCGGCCCGTAATTGCCCGCTGGTGAAGTGCGTGTTGCCCGTCACGACGATCTGCGCCACGCGGTAGACGGGGCCTTCCTCGATCAAGAAAGTCACACGCATCGTCTCCCCGTCCGCGGACAGTTCCGTCTCGGATTCGATCTTGTAGTTCAGGTAGCCCCGCCCATAGTAGAACTCGCGGAGCCGGTCCACGTCCGCCTCGATCGCTTCATCCGTGAAATCGTATCGCCAGAGCAGCCACTTTCTCTCCTTGATCTTGATGACTTGCCTGAGCGTCCGGGCGCTGAAAGCGTCGTTGCCGACGAAATCGATGCTGCTAATCTGAACTCTGGGTCCTTCTTCGATCCGGTACAACAGGTGCCCGTCGGCGAGCCGGTCCCGGTCCAGCGAGACCTGGACGGAGGAGTAACCCACCTTGCGATAGACCTCCGCGATGGTCAGCCGGCCGCCTTCCGCCAGAAACAGGTCCAGCCGGTCGCCCAGTTGGAATCCCAGCCGCTCGCGCAGGACGTGGTCCTTGTACTTCTCGTTCCCCTCGAACTCGATCGACTTGATGATCCCGTTGGATTGCGGATTGCTGGTTGTCGATCGTTGATTTGGATCCCCCGCCTCCGCTGCAACACACGGACTCATGGAACTCGTCAGATACGATATAAGGAGAATGGCAATAGCATCCTGCATCTCAATCATCCATTATCAGTCGTCAATCACCAATCAGAACGGTACGGCTTCCTGCTCGACCTGCGCGAGGTTCTCGAACCGAGTGCACTTCTCGCGGAACGTCAGCTTCACGGTGCCCGTGGGGCCGTTTCGCTGCTTGGCGATGATGACCTCGGCCGTATTGTCCGGCTCGTAGCTCTCTTCCCCACGATGGTAGTAGTCCTCGCGGTGCAGCAGCATCACGACGTCGGCATCCTGTTCGATGCTCCCGCTCTCGCGAAGATCGCTCATTCGAGGGCGGTGGTCTTCCCGCCCCTCGGGAGAGCGGTTCAACTGGCTGAGCACGACGACCGGCGCCTCCAGCTCGCGCGCCAGCGACTTGAGATACCGCGAGATCGTCGAAATCTCCTGCTGGCGGGACTCGATCTTGCCGGAGCCGATGTGCATCAATTGGAGATAGTCCACGAGGATGCACCGGATACCGTAAGCGCTGCGCAGACGACGGGCCTTGGCGCGAAGCTCCAGCGGCGTCAACGCCGACGTATCGTCGATGTAAATGGGCGCCTCCGAGATGACTCCGCAAGCCTCCACGAGCTTCTGGTAGTGCTCGGTATTCAACATGCCTTTGCGGACGAGCTGCGCGTCTACGCCGCTGTAGCTGCACAGGAACCGCTCGGCCAACTGCTGTTTGCCCATTTCCAGCGAGAAGATCGCCAGCGGAATCTTCTCGACGATCCCGATATGCTCGGCGATGTTCAAGGCAAAGCTGGTCTTGCCCATGCTGGGTCTGCCGGCGATGATGAGCATCTCGCCCTTCTGCAGGCCGCAGGTCTTGTCGTCCAGCTCATAATACCCTGTGGAAAGCCCTGTGACGTGGGTGCCCTCGCGCTTCTCGATCAGCTCGTAGGCTTTCGTGACGAGGTCCTTCATAGCGACGGCGGAGCTGGTGATTCGCTTATCCGTCACGGTGAAGATCCGGCGCTCGGCGGCATCGAGCTTCTCGGCGGCGTCCCCACTTTCGTCGTACGCGTCGGTGAGGATCTCCGTGGCCGCGATGATCGTCTCCCGCAGCAGCATCTTTTCGCGGACGATGTCCGCATAGTACTGGACGCTTGCGGAGGACGGGACCGATTCGACAACCCGCTGGAGGTACTCCGTTCCGCCGACGGCGTCCAACTGGTTGCGACGCTCGAGCTCGTTCCGCACCAGCAGGCCGTCGATTCCTTCGCCTCGGTTCTTCTCGTAGAGGCTGATGACCGCGTCGAACAGCATCTGGTGCTCGCTGTGGTAGAAGGCGTTGCGATTCAGGGTCTCGATCACTTCGCCGATGCACCTCGGATCGATGATCATCGAGCCAAGGACGGCCGCCTCGGCTCCCAGGTCCTGCGGCATGCTGCGCAGAGGCATCGTTTCATCCCGAGCCGGTCGGGAGGGCTTGCCCCCCGATGCCGACGGGGAGGCAGACACACCTCCTTCGGCGGCGGACACCGCCGATTGGGACGCCTTCTTGCTGTGTTTTTCCGCCACGACTGGCCCCTGATCCAACGACACTCGTCCGGCAATTGCGTCGCGTCTGATGGGCAGGTCCCCGCCACGATGCAATTGAAACAGGGGGGCATTGTACCTGCCCGAGGTCGGCACGTCAAAAAGATGTTCGAGCCCCTCCGACCCGCCGCTTATCAGTACTGAAAACCTATCGTTTGAGCCACTGGTCGAGCCAGGCGAGGACCGTCTCGTGCCACTGGATCGAGTTGCGCGGCTTGAGGACCCAATGGTTCTCGTCGGGGAAGTACAACAGTCTGCTCGGAATGCCACGGCGCTGGAGGGCGTTGAACGTCGCCAAACCCTGGGTCGAAGGGATGCGGAAGTCCTGTTCCCCGTGGATGACCAGCATGGGGGTCTTCCATTGCCCGACGAAGCGCAGCGGATTCTGGTCCTCGTAGCCGGCAGGGTTGCTCCACGGGGTCCCCATGTGGTCCCACTCGGGGAACCACAGCTCGTCCGTGTCGAAGTAGGCGACCCGTTCGTCGAGGTTGCCGTCGTGATTGACCAGGCAGCGGAAGCGGTCGGGCCATTGCCCTGCGATCCAGTTGACCATGTAGCCGCCGTAGGAGGCGCCCAGGGCGCCGACGCGGTCGCCGTCCATCCAGGGGTACCGCTCCAGTGCCGCGGTCAGGCCCTTTTGCAGATCGACGAGGGGTTTGCCGCCCCAGTCGCCGCGGATGGAATCGGTGAAGGCCTGGCCATAGCCGATCGAGCCGTGGAAGTCCACCATAACCGCCGCATAGCCGGCGCCTGCGTACGTCTGCGGGTTCCACCGATAGTGGAAGACGTTGCCGAACGAGCCCTGCGGGCCCCCGTGGATCAGGAACGCCACCGGGTACTTCTTCGCAGGATCGAAGCCCACCGGCTTGACCACATACACAAACACCGTTTCATCATTCCAGCCAAGGAAGCTGAACTGCTCGTACTGACCCATGGCGGCCGCCGCGACTCTGGCGCCGTTGATATTCGTGAGCTGGGCGAGGCCTCTGCCGTCCGTTGACAGCCGGTACAGCTCCGCCGGGCACTGGAGGTTGCTCAGAGCATAGACAATCCGGCCATTCGCAACGTCGAGACCATGGACGGCCCCCTCCTTGACGAGCGTTCGGGTCTTGCCGTCCTTCACGTCGATAACGAACAGAGACTGCTGGCCTATGTTGTCGGCGACAGCGAAGATCTGCTTACCATCGGGCGACCAGGCAATCGCCGAGGGGCTGCGGTCCCAGCCATCGGCGAGTATGCGTTTCTGCCCGGCGGGCCAATCCTGCAACACGATGCGGAACCGATCGGCTTCATATCCCGGTCGGCTCATCGCCAGATAGGCCAGCGTCTTTCCATCGGGGGAGAAGGCCGGACAGGTGTCCCATGCCTGGTTGTCCTCGGTCAGACATCGCGGCGGCGAAGAGCCATCGAGCGGCGCGAGGTGGAGATCGAAGTCCGTCGACCAGGCTTCCTCTCGTCCGGCGTCCCTGGCAGCGAAGACAATCGCTTGACTATCGGACGTGAAGGCGATCTCCTCCGGTCCGCCCCACGGCTTCGAGGGGGTGTCCGCATCCATTTTGCCCATCACATCGACCCCGGCGAGCCCCCAGGCCTTGGCGATAGCGGCAGGGTGGGCTGTGCCCACCAATTCCTCGGGATTGGGGATTCTCGCGACGAACAGGTGCGACCGTCGACCGTCCTTCCAGGTGTCCCAGTGGCGGACGAAAACCCGCTCATAAACCCGTCCGCTGGCTTTGCTCTCGGCGCGTTCGTCGAGCTTCTTCTTGGTTTCCGCGGCGCTGCAGCCTGGGAAGACCTCCATCGTATAGGCGATACGCATACCGTCAGGCGAGACCAGCAGATTGCCCACATCCAGCGGCTCGTCGGTCACTTGTTGGGCTTCGCCGCCGTCGGGGGCAATCCTCCAGACCTGGGACGATCCCGACCGGCTCGACAGGAACCACAGGACCCGCCCGTCCGGCGACCATCTCGGATTGGAGTCCGCCTCCGGATGCGACGTGAGCCGGCGCAGACCGGCGCCGTCCGTGGAGACGAGCCAGAGATCTGTTCGCCCGCGGTTGGCCTCCAGGTCGGTCTCACGGACCACGAAGGCAACCTGCCTGCCGTCCGGCGAGACCTGCGGATCGGAGATTCGGTCCATCGACAGCATGTCGTGGACCGAGAACGGGTGCGTCTCCTGTGCAACGCCGACGCGGGCAAGCCCGCACAGCATCAAGACACAGACAACGGCACATGCACGCGATATCCATACCGACTGAAACTGCATGAGCTTCTCCTTCCTGAATCATCTGCCCAAATCCGCTTCAGGTCACTACCGCGCTCGGACCTTTCGCGGGCGATTTCTTTTCCGAGCCCAGGTGGACGGGGATATCGAGCCAGAAGGTCGAGCCGACACCGACCTCGCTTTCGAACCCGACAGTACCGGCAAGCATACCCGCCAGTTCCTTGCTGATGGAAAGGCCCAGCCCGGTGCCCGGCGTTTCCCGCGTCAGCGAGCCGTCCCCCTGACGGAACTTGTCGAAGATCTTGTCCTTGTCCGCGTCGGCGATCCCGCAGCCGGTATCGCGGACCGCGAATCGCACTTTCCTCTCGTCGAGCATGCAAGCACGGACCTCGATCGACCCTCGGGCCGGCGTGAACTTCAGCGCGTTGCTCAGGAAGTTGTACAGAATCTGCTGCACTTTCCCTGCATCCGTCACGATCAACGGGACATCCGGACCCACGTCCATGCCGACCCGGATCCTCTTCTTCTTCGCCAGTAGAGAGAACGAGGAGACGAGCGACTCGCAGATCTGCGAAACCGACGCTTGCTCGATGTGCATCTCCATCTTGCCGGCCTGCGCCTTGGCCAAGTCCAGCAGGTCGTTGATCATCGTCAGGAGCCGGTTGCCGCTGGTGATGATGTTCTCGGCATAGCGCTGGCCCTTCTCCTTCTTGAGCAGGGTGGGTTTCTCCCGCAGCACCTGGGCAAACCCGAGAATCGCGTTAAGCGGCGTGCGGAACTCGTGCGACATGTTCGCGAGGAACTCGCTTTTGAGCTTGTTGGCCTTGAACAGCTCGACGTTCCGTTCGGACAACTCGGTGATCTTGCCGTCGAGTTGGCGGTTCGCCTCACGCAGCTCCTCCTGGGCCGCCTGGAGGTTGTCCAGCATGTGGTCGAAGGCATCCGCGAGCCGCTCGTATTCGTCGCCCGTGGCGATCGCGCTGCGAACGTCCAGATTGCCCTCCGCGACGTTGTTCGCCAGGGCCCGCAACTGGCGGATGGGACGGAGGATGACCCGTTGCGTGATCCAGTAGAAGGCGACCATGGCGCCGGTGGCGCCCAACACCGCAGCGACGATCGTCCAGATGCGATTCATGAAGACCATCTTGCGGAGTTCGCCTCCGATGCCACGGGTCTGCAGGACCGCGGCGCCGATGTTCTCGTTCAGTGCGAAGGGGCCGGCTGAACCCTGTGGGTTATGACAGTTCACACAGCCCTCCGTGGCGCGAAACACGCGGACGTAAGTGCTCCGCACGACGCCGTCGGACTTGCTCAAGGCAATGATCTCATCCCGACTGACGTCGTCCTTGATAGCGTCCAACAGCCTCCTTTGCTGGTCCGTGAGTTGCGAGGGCTCGCCCTTTTCCGGCTCCTTTGGGAAGCGGACCCACATCATCCCCGGCTCATTCGGGTCCATCGCCGTGCCGCGGTCGTTCAGTTCGGGCAGCTTCATCCCGTCCGAGTCCTTCAATCTGAAGTGAGATCGGAGCAACACGGCCTCGACCCTCGCGGCGTGGGTGTCCAGGAGCACCTTGCGGGTGAGCTGACGCATCCAGGCATAGGGGATCAGCAGCGCAATCACCAGGCTCAGAAGCACTGCCGAGCCGAACATCATTCGGCACTTCTCCGCCAGCGACAGGGGACTCAGGTGCAGCACCCGCAGGACCCGCTGGAACATATTGCCAAGGTTAATCCGCATGACCTGGAATCGACTGGTGACAACTCACGCCCGTATATAGATAGACGGCGCACTGCCTCGGGCCGACCACCCTGTTTTCATCCGCCCTCGGCGGCTCTCGCCTTCCGACGGCTTGTTTCTATTTTGACATGATGCGACGCTTTTTGCAACGCGCCAGTCCGGCAACAGGCATTCCCCCCACCCGGTTCATCCCGACCTGGCGGGCCGAACTCGACTGGCCACCACGGCAACGAGAAAGCAGACCGCTACGCCGATGGCGCCATAGAGCAGCCCGTTCAGATGCGTCGCGAGCTTGACGTAGAGCAGGGCTGCGACGCCTGCTGCGGCGCCGACCCACGCGTGCGCCGTGCGTACCTTCTTCGTGAAGATCCCAAGCAGAAACAGGCCCGCCAGGGTGCCCCCGAAGAGCCCCATGATCCCCAGGAACAAGTCCCACAGATACTCCACCTGCGCCGCAGCCATCAGCGCCGCAGCCGCCGTACCTGTGATTCCGAAAAACACCGTCAGACCGCGTGCGGCAGCCAGGTAGGTCGCGGCCGGCAGATCCGGCTTGAACCGCCGGAGGAAATCGGTGGTCACCGCCGTCGAGACCGAGTGGATGCTGCTGTCCAGGCTCGACATGGCCGCCGCAAACACGCCCGCGATCACCAGGCCCGCCAGCTCGGCGGGCATCTCGCGGGCGATGAACACCGCGAAGATCTGGTCCGTCGCAGCCAGGCTTCCCAGCCGAGCGGGATTCGCATGGTAGAATGCGTACAGTCCCGTCCCGAGACACAAGAACAAGACCCACGCCACGACGGCCAGAATTCCGTTGATCCAGATCGCTCCGGCGGCCTGCTTCCGGCTCGGAGTCGTCAGGTACCGCTGGATGACGGCCTGGTCCGTCGTGTAGGGAATCAGCGAATTGGTGAACAAGGCGCCCAGGATCACAACAGCGAGCGCGTCGCCGGTCCAATCCCAATTCAGGTGCGCCAATGCGAACTTGTTGTCCGCGAGACCGACAGAGACGAACTCTCGCCAGCCGCCGTCCAACGAACTGAGGATGATCGCGAACGCTGCGACCGCTCCCGCAAGCAAGACCACCGATTGGAGCACATCCGTCCAGACCACCGCCTCCATCCCGCCGAGGGCTGTGTAGAGGGTGCTCAGAACGCCAATCAACGCGATGCAAAGATAGACGCTCATCCCCGTGACGGCCGAGAGAGCCAGGGCCGGCAGCAGAATGACAACGCCCATCCGGCCCAGTTGAAACAGGATGAAACAGAGACTCCCAAACAGTCGAACACTGACGTGAAACCGCGTCTCAAGGTACTCGTAGGCCGTGGTGACATCGAGCCGACGAAACAGCGGAAGATACACATAGACGACCACCGGCGCGATCAGGAGGATGCCGAGATTCAGCGGCAGCAGGCTCCAGTCCGTCGCGTAAGCCCGCGCCGGCATGGCCAAATAGGTAATCGCGCTGAGCTGCGTGCCGAAGATGCTCAGGCCCGCGGCCCACCAGGGGATTCGCCGGCCTGCCAGGAAGAAATCGTCGGTCGATTTCTCACGTCGGGCAAAACGAATGCCCACGATCAACAGAGCGGTCAGATACGTTGCGAGGACAACGTAGTTCAGCGTCCCGAACCCGCCGGCAGCCGGCAGAAATCCGCTCGTCCAACGCGGCGTCACGCCTTTTCGCTCCCGCGTTGGAAGTGCGCCTCGGCATTCCGCGAGAATTGCTCACACGCCGCATCGAAGAGATCCAGCATCTGCTCCGTGGACATGCCGGCGACGTGACGGGCCGCCGAGATCATCGTCTGGCATTCGTTCGAGTCCATGAATCGCGCCGCCTCCAGGAGCTTCTCCTCGTCCTCGGGCGGTACGACCAGAAACCCATGCTTGTCCGCGTGGATGAGCTGGCCGGGCCGAACGGTCCGCCCGAAGACCTCCACCTCGCAATCCCAGCGAATCGGGTGACCGTACGCATGGCCCACGCAGAGCCGTCGGGCGAGGGCCTTGAAACCGACGCATCGCATCTCATCGAGGTCGCGAATGCAGCCGTCGATGATCGTGCCGACACAGCCGAGGGCCCTGTGCATACCGCTGTTGACTTCTCCCCAGAACGCGCCCACGTTGTTCGGCGTATCCAGGTCCTGGACGACAACGATCTTCGGTCCCGGCACGCCGCCGACGTAGCGACGGTACTGACTCCACCCATCCGGATTCTGCTTCGGATGATTCGGGCTGCTCGGCTCGATCACAACCGTCACGGCGTAACCGACCATGGGCCCCGTCTCCGGCATGAAGTCCTGACACGCCTCGCAATTGAATCCCTCTCTGCCCGCGTCATGGCGGGTGATCTGCTCCCAGCCATTGTAGATCGTGGGCGTGTTCCATCGTCTCAATTCCAGCAAATCGGCATTCGACAATCGCCTGTCTTGCGAGTTCCGCATTCACTTACTCCTGTTGAATGTAGCTATGCTCTGTGCGGCACCCTGCGGTGCCGGGGGTTCATCGTATCGTCCGACCCTGGCGCATTCAAGGTCCGTTCGACTTCACGGCGCACACTTGAACCCCCAGAAGCAGGGATCGTCCGAAAATAATAGGTCGGATACTCATTGAACTGAGCCGGGCAAGATGCGATAATAGGGGAGAATCGGCAAAACTGCGACGTTGGAGCCATCAGGCCGCAAGGATGACGCCGGCTGGCGGAGAAGAGCCGAGAGAGCTTGGGAATTGACCGATGACGACGAAAAGGCTGCTGAGGCAGATTCACTTGGTCGCGACAGTATGGTTGATACTGTGCATCGCGTATCTCCTCGCGACTGTGTTGCACAGGGCAGGACTCCAGTGGTGGCTCGTCTTCTCGCTGTCCGGATACTCCACCGTCATCATCTTCATCGTAGCCAGTCTATACTTGTTCGTGTTCTTCCGGGGCGCCGGTCGGAACGGGTACGTCGAGATCGAGCACCCGCTGACCAGCGCCGACTGCTACCTGGGTTTCTACGTCTCCACTCCCCTGCTCGGCGGCCTGTTGTCTGCCATGAGAGTGGCAGGTACCTTGGAGGGAGAAGAGTTCCTGTTCTCCGTCGCCATGGGAACACTGGAAGCGACACTCCTTGTATGGATTGTGATCGATCCGCTGTTCGGCATGGCTGAAACGCTCCTGCCCAGGAGCAGGAGACACCGAGCGGAACGACAACACACGCTCACCACCTGTTTGGGCGAACGTCAGTAGATGGGAAGCTGTGCCGAATCCGTATCAGGCACACCGGCTTGGATGGACTCGATTCCATCTCTTGGAGGATGCTACGGGCTCCCGGGCGCGATGCATCCGGGAGCCCGGTTTGTCCTTGTGACGGAGCCTGCTCAAGTCTGCTCCGGCTTCTCAACCGCGTGCAGGTGCTTTTGTACCCGCAGGTTCAGCTCATCGAGCTGTCTCTGGTCCACTTCGCTGGGCGCGTCGGTCAAGAGGCACTGGCCGCGTTGCGTCTTGGGGAACGCAATCACGTCGCGGATGTTCTCCGTGCCGGTCAAGAGCATGGTGAGCCGGTCGAGTCCCAGGGCGATGCCGCCGTGCGGCGGGGCGCCGTAGTCCAGCGCCTTGAGGAACCACCCGAACCGCGACTCGGCCTGCTGGCGCGTGATATTCAGCAGGTCGAAGACCTTCTGCTGAACTTCCGGGCGGTGGATACGAATGCTGCCGCCGCCAATCTCGTTGCCGTTGAGGACGATGTCATATGCTTGCGAGCGAATGTGCCCCGGGTCGGTCTCGAGCTTGGGCAGGTCCTCGGGCACCGGCGCCGTGAACGGGTGGTGCACAGAATCGTATCGCTTCTCGTCCGCGTTCCACTCGAACAGCGGGAAATCCACGACCCAGACGAACTCGAACACGCTGGGGTCATAGAGCTTCAGGTCCCGCCCGATGCGGCAGCGAAGCGACGCCAGGGCCTTGTTCGCGATCGCCTCCTTGTCCGCCACCAGCAGGATCACGTCGCCGTCCTTGGCGCCGAACCGCTCGACCAGTTGTTTCAGTTGCTCGGGGCTGAAGAACTTGCCGATCCCGCCGCCGATGAACGTGGGAGTCGGCCCATCCATCTTGACCTTGGTCCAGGACAGGCCCTTGGCCCCGAAGTCCATGACGAGATTCGTGAGCGTCTTCTCGATGTCCGCGCGGGAATACGTATCGCCGGCCGGGGCACAGAGGCCTTTGACAATGCCGCCGTTCTCGATGGTCGAGGTGAAAACCTTGAACGTGCTGCGCTTGGCGATGTCGGAGACGTCCTTGAGCTTTAGGCCGAACCGCAGGTCCGGGCGGTCGATGCCATAGTCGGCCATCGCCTCGCTGTACTGTATCCGGCGCATCGGCAGTTTCACCTCGACGCTCAGGATCTCCTTCCAGATCTTCGCGACCAATTTCTCATGTACGCCGATGACATCATCGACGGTAATGAAGCTCATCTCGACGTCGATCTGGGTGAATTCCGCCTGCCGGTCGGCCCGCGGGTCCTCGTCGCGGAAACACCGGACGATCTGGAAGTACCGCTCGACGCCGCTGACCATCAACATCTGCTTGAAGAGTTGAGGCGACTGCGGCAGTGCATAGAACGCGCTTCGGACGAGCCGGCTGGGCACGAGGAAATCTCTGGCCCCTTCCGGCGTGCTCTTGGCCAGCATGGGGGTCTCGATCTCCCAGAACCCCTGCTCGTCGTAGTACTTGCGGGCCAGCGTCGTCACCTGATGTCGAGTCTTGAGCCGGCGCTGCATCTCCGGCCGGCGCAGGTCGATGTACCGGTAAACCAGCCGGGTCTCTTCGTTGGTCTTGGTCGCGCCGTCCAGCTCGAACGGCGGCGTCTTGGCCATGTTCAGGACCTCGAACTCGTCCACGATCACCTCGATCTGGCCGGTGGGCAGCTTGGGGTTCTCGAGCCCTTCGCCCCGGGGACGGACTCTGCCTCTGGCGGCGACGACCCACTCGCAGCGGACCGTCCGCGCCACGCGATGCGCCTCGGCCTGAACCTCGGGATCGAAGACCAGTTGGGTGAGCCCCTCCCGGTCCCGCAGATCGAAAAATACCAGATTGCCATGATCGCGATAAGATTGGACCCAGCCGGCCAGCACCACGCTGTTGCCGGAGTCTGCCAGGCGAAGTTCGCCGCAGTTATTCGTTTTCTTCAACATGCTGAGGTCTTTCGACAGCGGTGGATTGCCCGCGCCCGCGAGAACGCACCCTGAGCGCCAAGCAGAAAACCGCATGATAGCAAGTGATGTCCCCACCGGTCAAGAGCAGCATTGCGGCCAGAGCGGGCTGCCCCTTCCCCCCGCTCCCGGCCAATCTCTCCGGAAACTGGTTCGCTATTTCCATGGACCGCGTTGAAGTGAATCCGCCATAACCTGTTGCCTATACAGAAGTTGGCAACATTGTCGCCCTCTGAGAACGGGTTCTGTTATGCACAGTCGCCCGTCCCCAGGAGGACTAACCGCACAGACGCGGACGCCCCGGAGAATGGGGACAAAATGGGTGTCGTCCCTGGATTCGGACTCCCTTGTGCCCAAACGGGCGAGAGCACACGGGACATGCGATTGATGTATGGGGTCCCGTGCAGTGCCCTCTTTCCTCGCACGAGGGAGTTGCACGCATGCGCGGTTTGCGGCGTTGCTTCACCCTACCCGGTTGATCCGGAGAGACCGACCGCAGAATCCAGAGCACCCTCCCGGCGATCATAGAATGACCGGCAATTCACGGGTAACGAACCCGTCGTATGACCGTCTTAATAGAAGAGTTGCCATCGGGATGAATGTCTGGGCTGAGAGCTTTTCAAGGAGTCCGGTATGCGGATTGCTCCGGGAGTTGCGGCGGGCCTTGTCAGCGTGTGTATGTTGTGCGTGGGTGTTCAAGCCGGCCAAGAAACGGCGTCCCCCGCCCCGGCAGCGTTCTATCAGGGCCTGGAGCCGGGCGCGTTCATGAAGCGCTGGTTGGTGAGCGACCCGTTTCCCGTCTTCGAGGGGTCTGTGAAACCCGGCGATCCGAACGCTCCGCACGAGGCATTCGACCGCGACTTCCTGACCGAGCACGGCGGGGAATCGCAGATCCAGCCGACGACGGAAATGATCCACGAGAGAAATGGCGAGCAATACCGCTGGCGGAAGGTCGAAAGCCCGACGGATATCGTCGATCTGGTCCGGCGGTTCGGGTACAAGGAATACGTGATCTCCTATGCTTGGGCCCAGGTCGACATGGCCGCCGCGACGCCTGCCCTGCTCGGCATCGGCAGCGACGACGCGGTGAAGGTCTGGCTCAATGGCGAATTGATCCACGAGAACTGGACGGACCGTCCCGCGCAGGCAGATGACGACCTCGTCCCTGTGAAATTCCGTGCCGGTCTCAACCAGCTTCTATTCAAAGTGCAGAATGGCGGCCAGTCGTGGGGCTTCGCCTGTCGGCTGTTGGACAGCAGGAGCCTTGGGGACAAGCTGCTGGGGGCCCTGCGCAGCGGAGATCTGAAGGCGGTGCAGACATGCTTGTCCTACGAAGTGGAGGTGAACGTCACGGATGAGTATGGATTCACGGCGTTGCAGGTGGCACAGATGCGCGGGCAGAAAGACATCGCGGAGCTGTTGCTGGCCAAGGGCGCCGATCCGAACGTCGCCATGCCGGAGACTGGAACACCGGTGGGGTTCCTCGATCTGCTCTGGCGCTCTCTCAAGGAGAACTACCCCATGATGGAGTACGCCGGCGCGTTCGACGAAAGCTGGTACGATGCCTGCAAACAGCGAATCCAGGACACAACCGGCCTGTACGAGGCGCTGCCCATCATGGACGCCATGCTCGTCCAGAGGTTGAACGACTACCACACCGGTCTGTACTGGGAGGGCAAACAACGGTTCTCCACGCCGGCGGTCCGCGTCGGCTGGATCGAGGACCAGATCGTCGTGATGCAGTGCGGCCCGGACCTCGGCATTACCCCAGGCGACATTGTACTGGAGATCGACGGCGCCGACGCAAGAGCACGCTTTGAGCGAGAGTGGCCCGACGCGTTCGGCGCGACCCCCTATGCCAGAGCCAGGTCCGCTTGCCGAACGATCATCGAGGGCGAGCCAGACTCGCAGATCGCGCTGAAACTGAGCAACGTGACCGGTGAGGTCTACGAGAAGGTCCTGACTCGCGGGGGCGGCGGAATGCCCGGTTCCGCTCGTGATTCCGTGATTTCCAGTCGGGTTATAGATGATCGTGTCGGCTACATCTGCATTCGTGGCTGGGGCGGCTTCTCGGACTCGGAGTTCGACAGGCTCCTCGAACCGCTGCGCGACAGGCCCTGTCTGATTATCGACGTGCGTGACAACGGCGGCGGCGCGGACGAACTGGCCGAGACCGTCATCGCGAGGTTCATCACCCGCAAGATCGTCGCCAGCATCAGCTTCCAGCGGCAGGCGGGCACCGACACATACAGCAAGTTCATCAATGTGGTGGAACCGAGAGGTCCCTGGTGCTACCCCGGCAAGGTGGCGGTCCTTATCAACGAAGGTTGCGCCAGCGCGTGCGAGCACTTCGTGTCCGGCATGTTCGAGGCCGGCGCTCTTCTGGTCGGCACCCCAACGACCGGCGCTTGCGGCTGGTCGAAAGGAATCGATCTGCCGGCCGGCGTGACCCTGCACTGCTCGCTGACGTTCCCGCTGCACGGCAAGATGCCCTCCCCTCTTCACGGCATCGAGCCCCATCATCTCGTGACGCCGATCATTGGAGACATCCGCGCAGGCCGTGACACCGTTCTGGAGAAGGCAATCGCCTTGCTGAATCCGTAAGACGGCGGGGATTGCCCACGGGAGAAACTGCGATCTCGAAACATGACGTCGCTCACTTGTGGTTGTGGATCACGGCGCCGACTTGGGGCATCGCAACGCTGAATTGCACCTTCTCGTCCTGCGCTCCATAGTAGCCGCCCCAGCCGATGCGGATGTCGGCGATGCGTTGCGGGTCCAGGACGCCGTCGGCATCCTTGGACCAGCCTGCGAGCTGGAAGCGGCTCAGCGCGACGAAGGTGCGTTCCCGACCCGGCGCGGCCATCGACCGGCCCGTCTCCGCGATGAAGTCGCCGCCGCCCTCTTCATGAAGGATGACCAGAATCTGGCTCGGCGTGGACTGACCTTCGGGCGCCCACGTTTCCGTGACGAGACAGTCGGCGTCGCTCAGGTCTATCGCCCGGGCGTAGTGGAACTGAAGGAACAAATGCGTATCCACTTTCCCCTTGGTCAGGACCGCCGCCGCCTGCCAGACGGTAGAATCGGCGCGGGAGTGAGCGGCATCCGGCGTCAGCTCGGCGCGAACGAACTCACCATGTCCCACGCTCGGTTCAACCACCGGCACGGCACGCACAACGAGATTGGGCAGCGCGCCCGCAGTGACAGCACGGCGGTCGGGCAACTTCGCGGAGGCAAACCGAAGGAGAGCAGCACCGTATGGCTCCAGACTCAACTGGGCAACACCGTCAGTCAAGATCTCCTCCCTCCGGCCGGTGCCGAGATTCCAGCGCTCCCCATTCCCGGTCGCTGCGAACTCCACCTGGCCCGTCCACGGTCTGGCGCTGTCGTTGATGACGAAATAGACTTCGCGGTCGTCGAGGCGACGGTGCGTGACGCGCAACGACGATTTGGCTTCGGCCACTTCGACATCCGGTTCCAACAGGCCGTCGAGCACCAGTGGCAGCAGGCCTTCCAGGCCAAACGGAAGGTAGATGCCGACACCGGCTTGGGCGTTGACGTGGGATTGCGGCTCGCGGCTGGACGAAGAACCCGCGTTGCTTGTGCCGAAGATCTCCGTCGCCAGTGCCTGGACGCGGGCGGATGGGAATTCACTCTCGCTGTTGGCAGGCATTGCGCCGAGGGCAATCACTGCACCCCCCTGGCGAACAAACGCAGCGAGGTTCTCCCAGGCCGACAGCGGCAAGGTGTCCACGCAGGGCAGGACGATGACGCGCCAACGAAGCCGGCCGTGAATCAGCGTGGACGATTCCACCGCAGCCTCTCCCAGCGCCCGGCTGTCGACGAACGTGAAATCGCGCTGGGATGCGAAGAGGCTCTCGGCAGCGGCGCGGTATACGCTCTCAACTCGCGCCGCAGCGCTCGCTTCGGTCGCCCAACGACGCGAGGGAACGAAGCGGGTCCAGAGGCTTTCCGCAGGATAGAGCACAGCGATGTCTGTGACCTGGTGTCCGCCGCGAAGCGCCGTGCAGCAGCGGCCCACCCATTCGTTGAGACGCCGCAATTGCTCGTCGGACAAACCCGCGAAACTGTAATAGCTCGTGATGCAGTTGACTCCCCCAGCAATCAGACGGTTGCACGTGCCGCGGATTTCGGCCTCCGTCACGACGCGTCTGGGTCGCTGGTCGCCGGCGGGTCGGTAGTGCTGGCTGTGGTCCGAGGTCTCGCTCATGACCAAGGGCCGACCCTCCAATTCCGCGGCGCTGCTCAGCAGGCGAGCGACAAACCAAGGCACCTCCGGCGGCAGGCTGGTCAGGCAGTCGATACTCGGCGCGCCGAGCCGACGGATGCAGCGGAAGAAATCTCCGTAGAGCGGGACATGCCCGACGATCCCCTCTTCCGCCAGCAGATGCCCGCCCGAAGGAACGCCGTGCCGATGACAATAGGTTTGAATCTGGCCGAAGTAGTTCTCCGACACGAGCTCGCCGACCGTCAGCCAGAAATCATAGCGGATCTTCTCGCCAATAGGACCTGCATCGGCCACCAACGCCGGGAGAATCGCTGCGTCCACTGGGTAGCCACGACGCTTCTCGAATTCGGTCGGCAGGTTCGACGCCCAGGGCAACGGACGATACGGCATCGACCTCAGGAACAGACTCATCAACGACGGTTCGTCGGTGAACGTGGCCATGAAGTACCGGCTGAAGTCGTCGCCCAGGTGCTCTGCATAGCCTCCATAAGTCACGTCGATGAAACGGGCGGTCGGTTCCGGCATGAGCAGGTTGACATAGGGGATCTTGGCGTGGAGGTTGCCTTCCGCGTGCGTGCCTTCATAGAGACGGTCCTCGGTGATCGCCATCACGCGCCAGGTGCCGGCCGGAGCTTGCCAGTCGAGTCTTCCCTCATGGACCTGGGCAGCCAGATCGATCTTCTTTGCGATGTCGATGTTGCCGTCATGGACCTCAAACGCGCCCGCCAGGACGAGCGCACCCGGCGGCAACTCCAGCGAGATGGGACCACCCTGCGACTGCGCGTCGGCGATGAGCAGGCCGCGGGCCTCCCACTCGGGGTGATCGCGCAGTGTGATGCCGCCGGCGTTGCCGGACGGATAGCCTCGCTCGTCGTAGAGCCACATCGCGAAGCCGGCCCTCTTCGCTTCTTTGACGGCTCGGACGAATGCCTGCCACTTGGCATCGCTTTCAAGGTACTGATCGAAAGAAACGTTGCAGACCACGCCTCCGAAACCCTGCGCAGTGAGCCGGCTGATGAGTTGGTCCTGCGCATCAGGCGGGTCGGGCCAGTTGTGGATAATCCTCAGGATGCGAGCATCGGCCGGCGGCTGAGCGAAACGCTCCTCCCAACCGCCTGCACCACCCGGGCTGCAGAAGGCAACGGCACAAAGCCACGGCATCAGGAAGACGGAGAATGCCAGATCTGAGTGTTTCGTGACGCAGTTGGTGAGGACTACATGTCTGTTGTTGGTTTCTCGGGATATCATGGTCAATAAGATATCACGAACACGAGCCTCCGGCAAGACACTGCCTCGGCGGAAATGCTTAACAGGGGACCTTCCGTGAGCTACAATGCGGCCACGCTGGGACCCATGCAAGAGGTCCGGCTTCGCTCGATCACATGAAAGGGAACACCATGTCTCCAACGCGTCGCTTCAGCAGAGAAGCATCCAGTCTCCTCGTTCTTCTCGGAGTGTTGCTGTCTATGAGCAATGCGGGATCAGCCGCGACGGACTGCTACGTCTCGCGGTCGGGCAGGGACGACTGGTCCGGCCGGAAGGCAGCACCCGATGGGAGCGGCGACGGACCCCTTGCCACGCTGCAAGGAGCCAGAGACACGGTTCGCCGATTGAAGGCTTCCGCAGGTCTGCCTGAAGGCGGAGTCACAATCTGGATCGCGCCGGGGACCTACTCCTTGGACAAAGGCGTTGCGCTGACGAGTGAAGACTCCGGCGAACCCGGCAGACCGATCGTCTACCGGGCAGCGACAGCGGGACAGGTGCGAATCCTGGGAGGCAGGACCGTCACCGGCTGGCAAGCGGTGAACGATGCAGCCATCCTGGACAGACTGGAACCCGCTGGTCGAGGGAAGATTCTCCAGGCGGACCTCAAAGCACAGGGCATCAGCGACTTCGGCAAATTGCAGTCAAGAGGCTTCGGCCGTTCGGCAACGGCGGGACTGGAACTGTTCTTCAAAGACCGGCCTATGATTCTGTCACGCTGGCCCAACGCGGATTTCCTGAAGATCGTCAAGCCCGCGGAGCCGACAGGAGACGAACACGGCGGGACCTTGGGCAAACTGCCGGCCGGTTTCTACTACGAGGGGGATCGCCCTGCACGATGGACGGACACCGACGACATCTGGGTCCACGGATACTGGGCGTACGATTGGGCCAATTCCTACGAACACATCGCGAACCTCGACACACAGAGACACCTGATCCAGACCAGCCCGCCCCACGGCAACTACGGCTTTCGCGCGGGCCAGCGATTCCACTTCCTCAACATTCTCGAAGAGCTGGATATGCCGGGCGAATGGTACCTCGACCGCAAGAAGGGAATCGTGTACTTCTGGCCACCGGAACAGATGGACGAAGGCGACGTAACGGTCTCCGTCGTGGACAGTCCGCTACTGTCCTTGAACAATGTTTCCCATGTCGAATTCCGCGACCTGACCTTCGCCTGTACCCGGGGCAATGCGGTCTTCATTGAAGGCGGCAGCAGCAACCGGATCATGAGCTGCACGATCCGCGACGTCGGCAATTCCGGCGTCGTGGTCCGAGCCGGAGACAATCATGGCGTCGAAGACTGTGCCATCTCCGAGACCGGCGACGGCGGTATCTCCCTTGCGGGCGGAGATCGCCGGACCCTGACCCCTTGCGGCCACTATGCGAGGAACAATCACATTCACCGCATCGCCCGTTGGTCGCGCTGTTATGCCCCGGCCATCTCCATGAGCGGCGTAGGCATCGTCGCTGCGAACAACCTGATCCACGATCATCCCCACTGTGCGATTCTGTTCTCAGGCAACGAGCAGGTAATCGAGCTCAATGAGATCCATCACGTCTGCCTGGAGACCGGGGACGTGGGCGCGATCTACACGGGCAGAGACTACACGTTCCGAGGCAACATCATCCGCCACAACTTCATCCACCACACCGGCGGCGTCGGCATGGGCTCGATGGGCATTTACATGGACGATTGCGTCAGTGGTACACAAATCTGCGGCAACGTCTTGTGGAAACTGCATCGGGCGGTCTTCCTGGGCGGTGGACGAGACTTCACCGTCGAGAACAACGTTTTCATCGACTGCGATCCCGCGGTCGAGTTGGACGGTCGGGGCATGAGCAAATCGCCCGTCTGGCACGACATGGTCTACAAGACCATGAAACAGAGGCTCGAAGACGTGAACTGGCGCGAGCCGCCCTACCGAACTCGGTATCCGCAGCTCGCCGATCTGGAGGCTTATTACGCGAAGGATGAGGGTCTCCCGCCGGGAAACGTCGTCGTGAGCCGCAACATCTGCGTCCATAGTGAACTGCTGAAGATCACCTGGGGCGCCACGCCGGAAGCGGTCGAATCCAAGGACAATCTCGTCAATATCGACCCGCTGTTTCTCGACGCAGCCAGCGGCGACTTCCGTCTCAAGGATGATTCTCCCGCCTACGCGCAGGGCTTCCAGCCCATACCCTTTGACAGGATCGGCAGGAGGCCTTCATCGAAGAGCACGGGCTTGTAGCTACACTCGTGTCGCGTGTATGAAGGTCATGCCTCCGCAACGATTCGCAGTCCCATCAGAGGAGCCAGGTCTTTCACGCTCTCGATACGACTGCCGTAGAAGACCACGCGGTGGAGAAGCGTCATCATGTCGCTGTCGAGGACTCCACTGCTCCAGTTGCGGAGCATTTCCTTCGCATTCGCCACCTGGGTCGTGATCTGCGTTCGGCATCCCCGGTCGTGGAAATCGGTCAGTTCAACGATCTTGCCGGCGGAGATCAGCATGGTATCCAGATTGACCAGCTTGGCACACGTGATCTCCTGGCCCACGCGCATCTGGACCTCCAGGGCCACGCCGCGATTGGTGTCGCACTGCGTGCGGATCAGGAAAGGCGCTCGCCCGCCGGACGGGCCGTCGAGCTTCGTCGTCGAAGTGCAATGGGCATGGATGACCGCATCCCTGGACGTGTCGAAGAGCGGGTCGCTGATGAAGCCGGGCACCCCGAACGCATGGGCAAAGAGCAGCATCGTCAGCGTCGAGTCCATGTCGCCTTCGCAGGCGCCAACGAGCCCAAGGTCGTTCAGCTTGCTGAACGTCAGGCAACCCTGCACCGGTTCACTCATGCAGTGGGAACTCGTGATCGCCTGGGCGCGCTCCCGGATCATGATCTCTTTGATCGCCAGGTACATGCGTGCCGAATTGACGACGTCCGCCCGTGAGGGTTCGACGATCTGCTTCGCCTGGCTGATCCAATAGCGCTCGGCCTCCGCTTGCGCCGCTGCTGGATCGATGGCCTTGTAGCCCGACAGGACCCGTTCCTGGCTGATCGGGACGATCTCAGGACCGAGACGTTGCCTGACCTGCTCGGCCAAACAGGCCGGCGCCGTCCCGCGAGCAGACCCCACAACGACGATCCGCGACTGGCGCATCCGCACGGGCACGCGCAGGAGTGCGGCCGCGCGCGCCAGGTCGCCGTAATCGCTCGACGCCGAGAGAAGGACCCTCTTGCCTGTCTTCTGCCATCGCGAGACGTACATCCAATCGTGTCCACTGAAGGGCTGCGAGAAGATGACGGAAGGCAATCCCGCTTCGACCAGTCTGAGCAACGGCTCGCTGCTGCCAAAACTCAGATGCACCACGAGTGCGGCGTCGGCGTCTTTCAGCCTGGCAGCCACCTCCGTCGCCGCGGGCACGGTGTTCGGGATCAGTTCGCCACCAACGAACCGGACGTCGCCGAGATGAGTCTCGACGCCGGCAAGGAAGTTTTTGAACTTCGCGACTTCCGCCGGGGCGTCAAACGTCGGCGTGGGCCACGCACCGCCTGTGCCGACGTAGACAACATGGATTCTCACCGGGGGCAGCTTCGGCCAGCCTGCTTCCTCCGCGGCCGCCCACGGCTGGGCGGCCAATCCCCCAGCCAATAGTGCCCCACCAGCAACAGCCGTCCCAAGAAACTCGCGTCTGGACATCTCTCCCATGGATCGTATCTCCTTTTGTCATTTGCCGATTCGTCTGCGGACATACGGACCGTCCGGTGAATAGTGTAATCCGATCCGGCACACTTCTCCACGATATTCTCCTGGCTGCGCTCTGATGGAAAAGGGGACGGCCTGCTCAGAACCCTTTGAAAGCGAAGACTCCCCGTGGTATGCTGAGTGCATGGTCAGACCACAAACCAGTGGGCATGGTGGCGCCACACTCGGCGTGTGCAGGCACGGCGGCAAGGAGGACACGGCATGAGCGGCATCTTCGGCGTGGTATCAAAGAAGAACTGTGCGGACATCCTGTTCTACGGGACAGACTACCACTCCCATCTCGGCACACAATACGGAGGCATGGCAGTCCTTGGCGAAGGATTCACTCGCCAAATCCATGACCTCAGTCAGAGCCAGTTCAAATCGAAGTTCTTCGCCGATCTGGGTCGGATGCAGGGCAACAAAGGGATCGGCGTCGTCAGCGCCCTCGATGAACAGCCCATCTACCTGAATTCGCGGTTTGGGCCGTTCTGCCTGGTCACCAGCGGCTTCGTGGAAAACGCGGATGTCCTCGCGGCGGCGATGTTGAAGAAAGGAATGTCCTTCAGTGAGGTCAGTCCCAGGGGTGTGAACACTACGGAGGTGATCGCCAAGCTGATCACGCAAGGCACGGACCTGGTGGATGGAATCGAGCGAACCTTCGACATAATTGAAGGCTCCTGCTCGCTTGTCCTGCTGCACAGAGCGGGAATCTATGCCGCGAGAGATCGATTCGGATACCTCCCGCTGATCGCAGGCAAGAGCCCTCAGGGATGGGCCATCACCACAGAGACCTGTGCCTTCGCGAACCTGGGTTTCGACGTCGTCAAGTACATGGAGCCAGGCGAGGTCATCTTGCTGAATGAAGACGGGATCGTGCAGCGACGACCAGGCCGGGGGAAGACGCATCAAATCTGCGCGTTCCTGTGGATCTACACCGGTTTTCCTGCTTCGAGCTACGAGGGGATCAATGTCGAGATCGTGAGGGAACGGTGCGGACGATATCTCGCAAGGCGAGACAGCGACATCTGCGCCGATCTCGTTACAGGGGTCCCGGATTCCGGGTTGTCCCATGGTCTGGGATACGCGATGGAGTCCCGAATTCCCTTCCGACGGCCCCTGGTCAAGTACACCCCCGGATACGGGCGAAGTTACACTCCCCCATCTCAGCAGACGCGCGACCTGATCGCACGCATGAAGCTCATCCCGATCCGGGAGGTCATCGACGGCAATCGGATCGTGGTCTGCGAGGACTCCATCGTGAGAGGAACGCAACTGAAGAGTTTCACGATAGACAAACTCTGGGGCTGCGGCGCGAAAGAGATCCACGTCCGCCCGGCGTGTCCTCCCCTGATGTTCCCGTGCGTCTTCAACCTGTCCACGCGCTCGATTGACGAACTGGCTGCGAGAAAGGCGATTCGCAGTCTCGAAGGTCACGATGTGGCCGACGTGTCGGAGTATGTGGACCACCGGTCGGAGAAGTACAGGCAAATGGTGGATTGGATCGCCAAGGACCTCGGGGTCACTACGCTTCGATATCAGACAGTGGACGACATGGTCAGCGCGATCGGTCTGCCTCGACAGAAACTCTGTCTGTATTGCTGGACCGGGCAGTGTCCCAGAGCCGCATGTCCCCAGGCAGCTTTCGACATCGTCGAAATCATGAAATCATCGAGCAAGAAGAAGGCCGTGAAGGACCACGTCGATCAGCAACAACTCTGGTGAACCGCTCGGGGATCCTGCCCTCCGCTTTGGGTGCGACGGCATTTCGCGCCCTATCGCTGTACGCCGCCGCCTCCACCGGTTGTGGTGGTCACGTTCGTCACCACACTGGTGATGGTGAAGCTGCTGTACTTCGTGCCACCCGTGTAGGTGCCGCCCTGGTACAGGCCGTCGTGCAGCGTGCCCGTGCAGGTGCCCCCGTAGTAAATGTCATAGGTGGTGCCTTTCTTGAGCGCCGAGGAAGAGAACGCCACGCTCTGGTAGTTCTTCGTCGGCACAAAAGTCAGGACGTCGGTCCCGTCGCGGGCCTGAACGCGGAACAGGGTTCTCGCCTGAAATGTGGATTTCAGTTTGACGAGAACGGAACACTGCGTCGAGGTCGTGCCGGGCGCTTCCGCCATACCGGAACTGCCCGCTGCGACCAGGAAGCCGCCCGTGACCTGGAACGAGCCGTCGCAGTCCAGCGCGCCGTTCATGTTCTCCGTGGGGCCATTGACGAGGATCTCGCCGCCGGTCACGACAATCGAGCCGCACACGTCAATCCCGTCACCGGCGGCGTTGATGACCATATAGCCGGCGTTGATATAGAGATAGTAGCTTCCCGAAGTCGAGACGCCGCCCATCCCGCCGCCGCCTATCCATCCCCCCATTCCGGCGCCACCCCCTGCGCCGGCTATATTCACGCCGTCGTCGCTCGAGACGATATAGATGCTCCCGCCGTTGATGACGATCACGGAGTTGCTTTCTATGCCCTCGTAGGACTTGGCGATACTGATCTGGCCGCCGTTGACTCCCAGGGCCGCGTCGGCGTGAAGGCCGTCGTCAGCGGAACTGATGATGAGGATCCCATCGTTGATCGCAAGGCTTCCGCCGGAGTTGATGGCGTCGTCGGCGGAGTTGATCGTTATGGTGCCGCCGTCGATCACCACGGATGTCGCAGCCTTGATCCCCTTGGCGGAGACATTGGCTGACACCGTTCTGCTGCTGCCCCCCCCGAGGTCAAGGTGATCGTCCCCCCTGCGATCAGGGCATCCGTCTCGGCTGCAATCGCATCCCCTGTGGCGGTGATATTGAGCACGCCGTCCTCGATAAGGATATATCCTTCCATCGTATCCGTGTCGTTGTCGGCTTTCAGGCCATTGCTGACCGCGTTGACCGTGATCGACCCGCCCGTAACCACCAGGTAGTCCTTACCTCGAATCCCATCGTCCGCGGCGGTCACAGCGATCGTTCCGCCTGCAATGACGAGTCCGTCTTTACTGGAAATGCCGTCTTGATAGTTTCCGTCCACCGTGAGCGAGCCATCACCGCAGATCGTGAGGTTCTCCTTGCTGAAGATCGCCGCATTGGGCTCGCTATCCTCCGACTCATCGACCGTGCGTGAGACGCCATCTGTGACGTAGTTCCCGCTGCCTTCTGCGAGGACAAGGATTGCCTTGCCGGCGTTCTTGATGTATATGGGGGCGCTCGAGGAACAAGCGATGCCGACCCCATTCAGGATGATCGTTACGGGACCGTCCTCCTTGCTATTGACGACAACCTGCCCATCCATCAGAGTACCGCTGAGACGATAGGTCCCTGCGGCTGCGATGAAGACCCTGTCGTCGTAGACAACCGCGCCGATTCCGCTCACCGTGGTTGCCCCGTCGGCCAGTACGATCTCAACGATATCGTTGCTGTCCCAGAGATAGTCGTTGGGATCGTCGTGATCCGCAGCGTTCGCAGCGAGGACGTCCGCTACAGTGTAGTCGCTCCCCTCGGTGTCCACACCCTGTTGATTGACAGGCACTTGCGCATGTGCGGGGGCCCCCAGGAGCACGCCCGCGAGAACAAATGCTGAAGCAACCGTCCCAACTGTTCTTTTCGTCAACACATCGAATCCCTTTCTCCGCCACAAGGAAAGGCACACAGACGGTTCCCGTAAACCGTTCACGTCTATACAGTGTCGGGATTCCTGGAATGGTAACACACAAAGTCAGGAATTCTGTGAAATGGATCTTCCGGGCGGTATCAGGGTCTCGTCGCCCTGGCTGCAGACCCTGCCCTGTGGAGGAGCCCCTCGGGCTCGCCCGGTTCCACCGCATCCGGAGACAGTCTGTGCGGCCCCTGCTACCGGCTTTCGACGGCCTTTGCCCGAGCCATTTGGTCGAGGGCAACGGCGCCGATAATGATCGCACCGATGACGACGAGCTGGACGTTCGTCGAGATGCCCCGGATCGTCAGGCCGTTGCGCAGAAAGCTGATCAGGAGCGTGCCGATGATCGTGCCGACGACCGTGCCGCGCCCGCCGGAGAGGCTGGCGCCGCCGATGACGACCGCCGCGATGACATCGAGCTCGAGGCTCACGCCCGCGGTCGGCTGCGCCGACACCGTTCGGCTGGTCGCAATCATCGCGGCCAGACCGACGAAGAGCCCCGTGAGCGTGTAGATCACCAGCAGAGTGCGGTCAACGTTCACGCCGGCATGGTAGGCCGCCTGGCGGTTCGAGCCGATGGCGTACGTGTACCGCCCCAGCGGCATGTACCGCAGGATAAAGAAGGCCGCGAGGGTGATTGCCAGGAAGATCAGCACGTTCACAGGGATACCCGCGAGGGTGCTCTGGCCCAGGAAGGTGTACGCAGGGACATCGAACATCATGCCGTCGTTCATCAGGTAGGAGACACCGCGAAAGGCGCTCATGGTGCCGAGCGTGACGATGAAAGGCGGGAGGCTGAGCCGGGTGATCAGGGCGCCGTTGAGCAGGCCGCAGAGCAGGCCCGTGGCGAGGCCGCCCAGGGTGCCAAGCCACATCAGCAGGATGGGGGACACGCCGGTGACTTTGGTCATGATCAGACCGGCGACCATGCCGGACACAGCCATCATCGAGCCGACGGACAGATCGATGCCGCCGGAGATGATGACGGCGGTCATGCCCATCGCGATGATCCCGTTGACGCTGGAGCGACTCAGGACGTTAAAGAAGTTCTCGGCCGTCAGGAACGCGTCCGGCTCGAGGGCCGAGAGGGCCGCGATGAGCAGGATCAGCGTGCCGAAGGGCAGCAGTTGTCGAACGAATCGGTTCATAGTTCCATGTACCTCGTGAAGCGGGCCTCGTGAAGCGTGGATTCGCGTCCTTCGCTTCACGCTTCATGCTTCACCCTTCACGTTTTTCCTCTACAGCCGCCAGGTGCATCACTTCCTCGGGCGTCGTCTCCTTCGTCTTCAGGTTGCCGACGAGCCGTCCTCGTCTCATGACAAGGATGCGATCGGCGACGCCGAACAGCTCGGGTAGCTCCGATGAGATGAACAGAATCGCCTTGCCCTCCTCGGCGAGTCGGTTCAGCAACAGATAGATCTCCGCTTTGGCGCCCACGTCGATGCCTCGCGTGGGCTCGTCGAAGATCATGAATTTCGAGTTGGCCAGCAGCCAGCGGGCGATGAGCAGCTTCTGCTGGTTGCCGCCGGAAAGAGAGTTGGCCGGCGCCCGGGGCGACGACCACTTGATTGCGATCCGTGAGCCCACGTCGGCGGCGATTCGATTCTCCTGGCCCGGCTTGATGAACGGTCGAAAGCCGATCTGCCCGAGATTTGGCAGCGTAATGTTCCAACTGCACGCAAGCTCCAGGCACAATCCGGTGCGTTTGCGATCCTCGGTGAGCAGCGCGATTCCTTCGGCAATGGCGTCGGCGGGCGAGCCGATATCCAGGTCTCGTCCTTCCAGGATGACACGTCCGGCGGTCATCTCATCCACTCCGAAGATGGCCCGGGCCACCTCCGTCCGGCCCGCGCCGACCAGGCCGGCCATGCCGACGATCTCGCCCCGACGGACCTGGAAACCAACGTCGTCGATCCCGGCATCGGAGGACAGCCCCTCCGCCTGGATGAGGACCTCGCCGATGTGGGCCGTTCGACTGGGGAAGAAATCCGTCAGCTCGCGTCCCACCATGTGGTGAACGATTTTCGGGATATTCATCGCGGCCACAGGCTCGGAGTGCACGAGCCGTCCGTCGCGGAGGACGCTGACCTCGTCCGCCAGATCGACGATCTCTTCGAGCCGGTGCGAGATATAGATGATCGACAGCCCCTGGCTGCGCAGGCGACGAACCGCTTCGAACAGTCTCTTGGCTTCGCTCTCGGAAAGAGAGGACGTGGGTTCGTCCATCACGAGGATGGACGCGTTCCGGCGCAGGGATTTGAGGATCTCAACCACCTGGCAGTCGCCCGTGGCAAGGCTCTCCACTCGGGCGCTCGGATCGATGCTGAAATCATACCGATGGGCAAGCTCACCGGCCTGCGCGGTCATTCGCCCATGGCTCACCGCGAAAGGCAGCGGGCCCCTGGGCTCGGCGCCGAGATAGATGTTCTCGGCGACCGTGAGATGCTCCGCCAGGTCCAGTTCCTGGTAGATCATCGAGACCCCTGCGTCAATGGCTTGGGCGGGGTTAGCAAGGACCTGGCGACGACCGTGGATCTCGATCTCGCCTGTGTCGGGCTGATAGACGCCGGAAAGGATCTTCATCAGCGTGGATTTGCCCGCGCCGTTTTCGCCGACCAGGGCATGCACTGTCCCTGTGCGGACCACCAGACTCACGTCGCTCAGCGCCTGGACGGGACCGAAACGCTTGGAGATGCCCGTCATCCGCAGGGCAATCGGACCGGCGTCGGTTGTCTGGGGTTGTTTGGGGATCATATTTGCGATTCGAGCAACTCCATAACCTTCGGATCGCTGAGCCGGTCCTGGGTGAGCAGCTCGACGCCGGTATCGACCTCTTTAGGAACCTCGTTGCCGTTGAGCCTGCGAATGATCGCCTTGACGCCTTCATAGCCCATCTTGTGCGGGTTCTGGATGATCAGGCTGTCCAATTCGCCCTTCTTGAGCCCGTCGACCAGCATGGGCCAGGCATCAAAGCCGATCATCTGGATTTTCTTGGAGCCCTGGCTCTGCTGGAAACTCAGCAGCGCAGTCAGGGCGCCGCCGGCCGTCGTCGCGTTGCAGGCAAAGACACCGTCCACGCCGGGGTTCTTCGTCAGCATGTCCTGGGTCACGTCGCGAGCCTTCTCCATCGTGGGCGGGTTGGGGAACTGCGTGTCAACGATCTCGATCTCGGGGAAGTCCTTCGTCAGTGTCTCGCGAAATCCCTGCAGGCGGGCGTCGGTGGACGCGGAATTGGGGGTCCAGGCGACGACGATGATCTCGCCCTTGCCCGCCAGAATCTTCCCGATCCGCTGAGCAGCCAGGACACCCCCCTTGAAATTGTCGGTCGCCATGTAGGAAAGGTACTTGTCGGTCTCGACGCCGGAATCGATGATGACGCACGGGATATCACGAGACGCGATCTTCTCGACAGCGGGAACCAGAGCCTTTCGATTGCTGGGAGCCAGGATAATGCCATCGACCTTCTGGGCAATCATGTCCTCGACGATCTGGATCTGTCGCTCGCAGTCGGTCTCCACTTCCGGGCCGTTCCACAGTATGGTGACGTTCTCCTCCTTTGCGGCCTGCTCGGCCCCGTTTCGAACGCCTTTCCAGTACTGGGAGGCCGTTTCCTTCGGGATGACGCCGATCCGCCGGGTGTCCGCAGCGCCCGAACCCCCCTTGCGATACAGGCCGATCCCTACGAACACCGCAACAACAACGACGAACAGGATGATCCAAACCGCGTTCTTCTTCATGATCTTCTCTCCTACTTCAACCCGCGCGATCACGGCCGGTCACAATGCCACCGCCTTCCGAACGAGGTTCAAAAGATAACAGCTTTCGACTAGGGCTGCAACTATTACCTGCCCTGCGGACCGCACAATCGTGTAAGGTCCCAAAGGCCGGATGGACCCTGTCGTCATTCGTATTCAGTTTTTCAACAGAGATTCCTCTTTTCATGGCAAGCTCTTATAATGGGTCTCATTATGACACATCCATATGAGAACCTGACGGATGCAGAACTCTTGCAGCGCCACGCCAAAGGCGACGAAGACGCATTCCGGGAGATCGTCAAACGGTATAAGAACAGTCTCTATGCATTTCTCAAGCAGTTCCTCAACCAGTCGGACCTCGTGGACGATGTCTTCCAGGAGACGTTTCTCCAGTTGTTTCTGAGCCGCGAGAGTTTCGACTCAAGTCGGCCGTTGCGCCCGTGGCTGTTCACCATCGCGGCCAACAAAGCCAAGGACGCGCTGCGCAAGTCCCAGCGGACCGCCGCGGTGCCGATCGGGACGCTCACCGAATCGGAAGAAATGAGCTTCGACGAGATGCTCAATGCCCTAAGTTCCGAAACAGCAGTCCCTTATGACGATGTCGAGCGGAGCGAAACGGTGTCCTTGGTCAACGAGGTGATCGCGAATATGCCCGAGAACCTGCGGGAGATCCTGACGTTGGCCTATTTCCAGCAGTTTTCGTACAAACAAATGGCCGAGGTTCTCAGTATACCTATTGGGACTGTGAAAAGCAGACTGCACGCTGCCGTGGCTCGTTTCGCCAAGGACTGGAAAGAAGCCGTTGGGAGTAAAGAGGTCAAATGACGACGCTAAGTGACCGTCAGAGGCAATTGCTGTTTGATCACTCTCTGGGTCTGACCTGCCAAGAAGAAACACAGGAAGTTGAAACCCTGATCGCGTCCAGTGAAGAGGCCGCCGATCTGTGCGAATCCCTGCACCAGGCTCTGGCCCCTCTGGAAAACGTCGAGTTGGAGCCGTGCCCGGACGATTTGATGGAGCGGCTTTTCGCTCGTTTGCATGAGGCCGTGCCTGCCGGTGCGGACAAGGCCCGCCTGGGCGAGGTGCCGGCCGGCGAACGGTCGCCCCGGCGGGCGATCCGAATTCCCGTGTGGCGCAACTGGAGCGAGGTGGCGGTCGCGGCTGCGGCAGTCGTTCTCTTCGTGGGCATCCTGTTCCCGGCCGTCGGCCAGATTCGCGGGCGGTACCAGCAGGGCAAATGCGGATCCAACCTCAATGCTGTTTACGAAGGGCTTCAGACCTACGCGTCGGATCACGACGGACTCTTGCCGGCCGTAGCCATGACGCCTGGGTCGCCCTGGTGGAAGATAGGCGATCAGGGCAAGGAGAACCATTCGAATACGAGGCGAATCTGGGTGCTCGTCAGCCAGGGATACGTGGACCCGCACCGGTTTCTCTGTCCCGGCCGACGCGAAGGACGCACGCTCGCCTTTGACGGCTTCAGAATCCCGGACTTCAGCGACTTCCCAAGCAGTGCCTACATCCACTTCAGCACATCTGTTCCCTGTCCGACGTCGAACGACCGCGATCTGACGAGGAAGCGAGTCCTTATGGCGGATCGCAACCCACTGGCCGAGAGACTGCTCTGCGATCTCTCGAAGGGCTTGAAGCTTCAACTGTGCGAAAAGATGGTCAAAGCGAACAGCGCCAACCACAATGGACGCGGTCAGAACGCGATGTTGTACGATGGCTCGGTGGAGTTCGCGAGAACCCGTCGGGTGAGCCTCTTCGACGATGACATCTATCTCCTCCGCGACATGCTGTGCGGCATGGAGATCCGCGGCGTCGAATTCCCCACCAGCGATCTGGACATCTTCCTGGCGCCGTAGGATGGCCAGATCCCCGTCTTCAAACCTCAAACATCGTCCTTCCGACATCCTCGCGCGTTGTTCTTGAGTGTGTCCAGACCGACTCGCCGGATAGGCGAATCGTGGAATCGTGCGTCGAATGCCTCCGGGGTCAACTCACTCAATTCCTGCAAGTCCAACCTTGCCCGTTCGGCGTACCATTTGAACTCACCGTTCCTCGATGCAGGCGCTCGCTGTTGATAGGGACACGCCAGAAGGCACTCGTCGCACCCAAAGAGCCAGTCGCCGGTCGCCGGCGGAGGTCCATACTGGGTCAGACAGCTAATGCAACGACGCGCATCGAGGAAGCCGTCGCGTCGCAGCGCGCCCGTCGGGCAGGCGCTCAGGCACAGATCGCAGTCACCGCAATCGCCCCTGGCGGGTTCGTCGGGCTTCAGCTCAACGGTTGTGATCAGCTCGCCCAGCAGGATCTGCGGGCCGAGTGACGGGTGGATGAGCAGGTGGTTCTTGCCGATGAACCCCAGACCCGCGCGGACCGCCAGGGCCTTCTCCGCCAGCGGCGCCGAGTCCACACAGATCTTGAATCGCTCTCCTCCACCCACTCGACTCTGCACGAAATCGGCGAGCCCTCCCAGGAGCGGCCTAATGAAGTCGTGGTAATCCTCATATTGGGCGTACTGGGCCACCTTGCCGGTGGGAATGGTGGGCGGAGCCCACCCTACCGCTGTCGCCGACACGGGGGAGCCGTAGCTCAGCGCCGCGACAATCACCGAGCGGGCGCCGTCGAGCAATTGTGCCGGGTCGAACCGTTTCTCTGCGTTGCGATGCATATACTCCATGGGTCCGGCGTAACCCGACTGCAGCCACGTCTCGAAGTGCTCGACGTGCTCGCGACCGAGGGGCGATGCGTCGGTTATGCCCAACGCGTCGAAGCCGAACTCCAAGGCCTTCTCCCTAATCTCCTGTTCCATAGCCATAGAAAGGATTATACTGCGACCGGCGCAAAGCAGGGTAGATCCTGTGGGTCCCATTCGTCCGGCAGGTCCCAAGCGCGCTTTGCGACGGAACGCTCTTGATGGAATCGGAGGTTCGCTGCGATGCACATCGATAGGGTCAGGATCATCAATGGTCTTCTCGCGTTCGCGCTGGCTGCAGGTCTCTCGACCGTCGCGAAGGGCGCCGACGTCGTCGCGTGGGATTTCACGCAGGGCCAGCAGAGTTGGCAAGGCAACCCGCACGTGAAGGACCTTGCCGTCTCATCCGAGGGCCTGGCCTTCACATCGACGGGCATGGATCCGTGGATCGAGGGTCCGGCGGTGGACCTGCCCGGCAGCGGCATGATGCGCGTCCACGTGCGGATGAAATCAGATGCCGACCCGCACGGCGAGCTGTTCTACGGCCCGACGTTTCAGGCCGGACGATCCGTTCGATTCACCGTTCAAAACGACGGCCAATGGCACGAGTATATCCTGCTGATCGAAGAACCGCTCGGGCCGGGCACGCGCCTGCGCCTCGACCCCACCGGCGCCGAAGGGCAGATCGTTGTCGCCTCCATCCGTGTGGAGACGCTCGTCTCACTGCAACCGCCGCAGTTCAAACGCCCCAAGAAGCCCAGTAAAGGACTGGCCAGAACCGCCACGATCACCTCCGACAAGCTGCGGCTCGAACACTACCGAAGGGACCTGGGCGATTTCACACTCAAGGTGGACGGCAAGGAGATGGCAGGCGGCTACCGTGCGGAGCAGATCGGACTGCTGTTCGACAACCAGGTCTGCTGGCTGCCGCTCGAGAAGGCGGATGTCTCCCACACCACGGGCCCGAAAGGCGAGATCATCCTCACCGCGACGTTGAGGGATGATCGAGCGGGACAATGGAAGGTGATCCGGAGTTTCGCGGCGGGTCCGCAACCAGGATCAATCTGCGTCGAGACGACGTTTGCCGCCGACCGGGACTGCGACGTGATCCACTTCCCCTGGCTGACCCTATTCCCCGGCCTGGGTACCTTCGACGAGCGCAAGACCCAGGGTCTCTTCGCCGGCCTGGAGTATCTCGACAACGAACCCAGCAGCAGCGAAGCGGATATCACCACGCGCGAGCACATCCGCCGGGTCCCTGATCCGATAAAAATCACATTCCCACTGATGGCAATCAGTCACAACGGTCGCTACATCGGCCTGATCTGGGAACCGTCGGATCTGACGGCGGCAGTTTTCGACTCCCCCGACCGGATCTACAACAGCGGTGCTCACGTCATGGCCTTGTCCGCACCGGCGGTCGGAGACCAGCGATTTGAGAACGCCCTGGTGGCGCACAGCGCCTTCCCAATCAAGGCCGGCCAGCCTCTCGCAGCGCGGGCTATGATCATCGGCGGCCTGGGCGCCACGGTCGTGCCGGCAGTCCAGAAGTATGTGGAAATCCGAGGTCTGCCTGCCCTACCGCAGGTGGCGGGTGGTTTCGACGCCGCCGTCAGGCTGTTGTCACACGGCTGGCTCGACTCGGCCATCAACGAAGGGGGGGTATTCCGGCACGCCGTCTGGGGCGAGAGCTTCAAGGCCGGTCCTGCTGCCGACGCGGTCACGTACATAGACTGGTTGGCGAACCATGCCCGCGAGCCCAACATGGTCGAACGTCTCAGCAGCGCCAGGGATCTGGCCATGAAGAAGCTGCCGCAAGGCCAGCCCTATCTTAGTTCCGTCTCGCACACGCGGACGCCGAACCCGCCGCTGGTTCTTGGCGGCGTCTTTCCTTACGTCGAACGCCGACGGGCCGACGCGGAGAGCCTTCTGGCGCATTTCGACGAAGAAGGCATCAAGCTCTACCGTCCAGGCGCCGTCGATTACGGCAGCACGCATTTCGCCCAGCACGCGAACGGGCACGCCGCCTCGGACGTGGTGCATATTCTCGAAGCCGCGACCCTCTCCGCAGACCGACGACTGATCGAACAGGGACTCGCTCTGCTCGACAAACAGACCGTGCTCTACGCCAACACGACGCCGCGAGGGGCCCAGGTCTGGGAAGTCCCGTTGCACACGCCCGATATTCTCGCCTGTGCCTACCTCGTCCGGGCTTATACGCTCGGATATATGATCTCTGACAAACCCGAGTACCTGGAGCAGGCCCGCTATTGGGCGTGGACCGGCGTGCCGTTCATATACCTCGCGAACCCGACCGACGGCCAAGTCGGACCTTATGGGACCATCGCGGTGCTCGGGGCAACGAACTGGAAGGCGCCGATCTGGTTCGGCCAGCCGGTCCAGTGGTGCGGCCTGGTCTATGGATCGGCTCTGCACCTGCTCAGCGGGTACGACCAGGAGGGTCCCTGGGCGACAATCGCCAGGGGCATCACGGCGGCCGGCCTGCAAATGACCTGGCCGACCAGCGACGCGAAACGCCAGGGCCTGCTGCCGGACTACTTCCTTTTACGGGCCCAGCGCAGCGAAGGTCCCGCCATCAATCCCGGCACCGTCCAGACCCACCTCGCGGAACTCTTCGACAAGGGGGCATTCTATGAGGTCCGCAGACTGTCGAAGGCCGGCTCACCGGTGCCCGGGTCTTCATCGCGTTCTCCCACGACAGGGGCTTCGACGCCGTCACAGAACGCGGCATCGGGCAGTCTCTTCCTTCATGCCCCCTGCGCGATTCGCGACCTGAAGGAAGTAGAAGGCGCGGTCACATTCTCCGTGAACGGGTGGGGCAGCAAGGTCTTCTACATCCTGCTGGCGGGCGTGGAGAAGGCCCCCACGGTAACGGTCCGCCCAACCCGACCCAATGTCCGTCCACAAGACAGCGTTAACCAGGGCACGACGGAGCTCAATGCACAACAGCGTCTGCTGACAATCACGCTCCGTCAACCTTCAGAGGTCCAACTGCGGTTCCAATAGACTCACCCAGGCGCCATCCGAACCCCTGTGGGCTTCACGAACGGCCATTCAGGACTTGGCCGTCATCCAAGGGTTCTCCTGGGGAACGGGAACGCCCAGCGTCACCAGGACTCGCGGATCATCCGAGTCCGGTGAACTGTGAATTCGCGTTGACAGTCCGGGTCCAATTGCTACCATGGGCGACCGATGGTCGGGTAGGGCGTGCTTGACGCGCCGATCCCGCCGGCGAATCGGGATTGGTTGGAGGCATTGGCATGGCCCACGAGCACGCTCGCAGAGAACGTCCGAAATCCTGCGCACTGGCGGTGCGTGCATGAGCCGTGGGAGGACTACCCCTATCGTCAGATCTTCGGGATGCGACTTGACATGAGTCACCTTCCCTCGACGACCGATATCTACAAGGTCTTGGGCGTCCATCCGGGCGGCTTCTCGGAATCGCAGGCCCAGGAACGTCTCCGGCAGCACGGCCCGAACGAGTTGCAGAGCGTCGCGCGGTTCAAGCTGCTGACGATGATCCTCTCGCAGTTCTCGAACATGTTCCTGATCCTGCTGCTGTTCGCGAGCTTCGTATCCTGGTTGACCGGCGCGGGTTCCGACGCGCTGATCATCGCCTCCATCGTCCTGGCCAACGCAACGATCAGCTTCATTCAGGAGTACAAGGCTGAGCAGTCGCTCAAATCGCTCCAAAGCATGATGGCGGACCTCACGCACGTCGTCCGCGACGGAGCGGTCAAGCGGATCCCCGCCCGGCTCATCGTCCCCGGCGATATCGTCCAGGTCGAAGCGGGCGACCGCATCCCCGCCGACGGTGTCATCATCGAGTGCATCAACGGCATGGTCAACGAGTCCTCCCTCACCGGGGAATCGGTCCCTGTGTCGAAGCGGGCCCTCCGCCCTGCCGCAGAGCCCCACGACGAGGAGAAGGTCTTTGCGGGCACAACGCTCAGTTACGGCCGGCTGACCTTTCTCGCTCGCCATACCGGGATGAACACGCGGATCGGCAGCATCGCCCGTGTGACCACCGACATCGGCATGGAAAAGAGCCCGTTGCAGGTCGAGCTCGACGCCATCGGCCGACGGATCGCGCGAATCGCGGCGGGGATCTGCTTGGTCGTCTTCCTCATCATGGCCGTTCAATACGATCTGACTCTCACCTCGATCAAGGACGCGTTTCTCTTCGCGATCGCGCTGGCGGTGGCCATCGTGCCGGAAGGTCTGCCTGCGACCGTGACCATCGGTCTGGCCTTCGGCATGAGGAAGATGGCCCGAGAGAATGCGATCATTCGCAAGCTCTCCGCGGTCGAGACGCTTGGATGTACGACGGTCATCTGCACCGACAAGACGGGCACCCTGACGAAGAACGAGATGACCGTCCGGGCGGTGTACGCAGCCGCCGAGTATCTGCACGTCTCCGGCGCCGGCTACGAGGCGCAAGGCGACTACACCGATGAAGCGGACCATATCGTCGAGTCCGCAGGCGTGCGATTGTCCCAACTGCTCAGAGTGGCAGTGCTGTGCAACAACGCCCATTACACTGCCCACACGGCACTGGGAGATCCGACCGAGATCGCCCTGCTGGTCGCGGCGGCCAAGGCCGACGTCGATCCCGCATCGCTTCGAATGCATTTCCCCCGGCTCGACGAGCTGCCCTTCGATTCCGACAGACGAATGATGACCACCGTTCACGAGCACGTGGACAAGGGCACGTTCTTCTCCGCCACGAAGGGCGCGCCCGACCGCATCCTCGATCACTGCTCGCGCTATTCCGATGGACGGCGCATCCTGCCGCTCGATCAGGGTGTTCTCCGGAATCTGCTGGCGGTCCGGTCGCGTATGGCGACCGGCGCGATGCGCGTGCTCGCGTTCGCATACAAGGAACTCTCCAGCGCCGATCCGGACCGGCGCGGCAACGTGGAAGCAGACATGATCTTCGTCGGGTTCATCGGGATGGCGGACCCGCCTCGGCCGGACGTCGAAGAGGCCATCCGCCTGTGCAAGCGGGCCGGCATTCGCGTCATCATGACCACCGGCGATCAAAAGGAGACCGCGCTGGCCGTCGCAAGAGAGACGGGCATCGTCCCGATGGACGAGGACAAGGTGATCCTCGCCCAGGAACTTCGCACGATGGACGATGCGCAACTCGACCGCGCGCTCGAGCGGGTCAACGTCTTCGCCCAGATTTCTCCCGAGGACAAGATGCGCCTCGTCGAGAGTCTCAAGAGGCAAGGCGAAATCGTCGCCATGACCGGCGACGGCGTGAACGACGCCCCCGCGCTGAAGCGAGCGGACATCGGCGTCGCCATGGGCAGGAGCGGCACGGACATCGCCAAGGACGCGTCGAAGATGGTCATCGCCGACGACTCGTTCTCCTCGATCGTCACCGCGGTCATGGAGGGTCGGGCCATCTACGACAACATCAAGAAGTTCATCCTGTACGCCTTCTCCGGGATCACCGCGGAATTCTTCGTCGTCTGTTTGTCCCTCTTGCCGGGCGTCGGACAACTGCTGTCGGCGATCCAGATCCTGTGGATCGATCTGGGCACGGAGGTGCTGCCGGCTCTGTCGCTCAGCATGGACCCGGCGGCGCCCGACATCATGGTGCGAAAACCCCGTAAACGACAGGATCGTCTGATCGACAAGGACCTGCTCCTGCACATCGGGTTCAACAGCACGATCATCGCGATCGGCGCCGTGGCGATGTACTTTGGCTACCGCTGGGCCGGCTCGCCGGACAAGGCTTTGACGCTGCCCTTCGTGTCAATCGTCATTTCCCAGATGTTCAACATCTTTAACTGCCGCAACCCAAAGGGCTCGGTTCTCAATCGCTCGCTCTGGAAGAATCGCTACGTGCTCGCGGCGGTGAGTGTCTCGACCGTGGCGACGGTCCTGCTCGTGTCGTTGCCCAGAACGGCCCACATGTTCCACCTGGAACCCCTCTCGATTGCCGACTGGGCGATCGTCGCGGTCGTCGCGGCATCGATCATCCTTTTCAACGAGATTGCCAAGCGATTCGTGCGCGGTCGTGACGCCGCCTGAGAGCCCGCTGCGGCGCCTAAAGAATTGTGCGACCGTGCTGCGGCTGCGACGGGGAGGTCCGAGAATGCTCATGCCCATCCCCATCCACAATCCCGAACCGACGACCCTTCTGCTCCTGACGTTCGGCGCCCTTGTCGTGTACAAACGAAGGTGACGGATACCCTCCCTACTGATGACGGCTTTCTCTTCATCGACCTGGCGAAAAGAGAAAGGACTTGACCGGCGTTGGACAGCCTGTAAAATGCGAGCTTGACTGGATTTGCGAAGAATCGGTCGGGCCGGATGGCGCGTCGAACGCCAGGGGCCCTGCCCAGACCTGTGCAATTCCGTCGTGGTGGGAAGAAAGTGGAACGAGCCGAGAGACATAACGGTGGGTCGAGCCTTCCGAAGGGACATGTTCTGATCCCGATTGCAGAGAGCCAGAAGGACGCTGCTTTGAGAATATGCGTTCTGGTCAGGATGCAGCCGGAATCCTCACAGAGCAGGGCGGTCCTCTTGCGAAGCACCCTGGACGGCAAGGTCTTCCTCGGCTGTATGGCCGATGCATCCGGCAAAGTCCACGAGGGGCTCGAACTTCGGGTCCAGTGCGCCGATGTGCTGAAGCATACCTCTCTCGCCGGGCGCGTGTTCCTGTCCAACGCGATGCTGGACGATCGCTGGCAGCGGCAGGTCCGCGCCTTCGAGCAGATGGGTACGGCGGACACAATCTCGTGCGGCTGGGAGACCACCCACCCTCTGCCGACGTTTCTGGACGTTGCGTCCCAGGCCCCGGTGCACCCGAGGGATGATCGCACGGGGACGCGCTGGGAGCTGTGTCGAGACGAGGCAATCCTCCAGAGCAACGAGCTGCCGTCGTACGCAGGCTCGTTGCACCGCTACCTCTATCTCCCGGGCTCGCAAGCAGAATCCCCCTTGATCCCCGTGAGCGACGAGGCGCCGACGAACGAGCACACGAAGCCTCTGTCCGAGGTCTGTCCGAACTGCGCCCGGTTGATCCCCTTCAACCCGGCGGCCGGATTGATGCTCGTCACAAGGCATATCCCAATGGATCTCGACAGGTTCCTCGATGTGCTCAGCGGCGATACGAAACACCACCGACCGAGCGGATCCGTAGCGAGCATCGAGCCCGGTCAAGAATGGATGGATCGTGACAACCAGGGTGTGGGTTATCCAGGCAGGTTGTTCCTCGACTCGCAGGGCAAGTACGGCCGTCTGGTCGAAGTACTGCATCTGAAACTGGCTCTGCTCTTCGGCGCCGCGGCGGCGGCGTCCAATGTGACTCGCTGTCTGCAACGACCCTTTTTGAACCTGAGCGAGCAGTCCTTTCGCATCGAATTGAGATGCGGCGAGAGTCTCTTGCCCTTCCTGTGGAACGCGAGCACGAGACTCGTCGAGCCCGGCGACGCAGTCGCGATGGAGGTCGAGACGGCCGGCTTTGCGTACTACGTGTCTCCCCTGATCGGAGAGATGTCCGTGTATCGACCCGAAGCCACGTCCGTACCGCCGAAGGGAAGAGCCTCGCTCCGTATCCGGGAAGTCGTTGCGGATACCAAGAACGCCGTGACCGTGGAGGGCACGCTGGTTACGCACGAGCGTCTTGAACTGAATGCGAGCGATGTGGTCGTTCTGCAGCTCGGTCTGAAGTCGGGCGATCTGTGCCTCTACGCCCATCTCGCTGCGGATTCGACCCTGGCGGGGGATGAATACCGATTCCGTACGGTCTCGCATACTCTGGACGCCGATCGGATCGGTGATTTGCGCGCGGCTGAGGGTGTCCCGATCTCTGAGGTCTTCTTCGAGGTGATTCCGCTCCTGAGCAGCCCGTGTGATCTGTACTCTCTGGCAATTCTGGCGATAAGAGTTCTGCTGGTGGACCATGGCGTCGGTCTTCCTGTCGTCGTCGATCAGATGCTGAGTCTGGCAAGGCAAGTCCAGGTCGGCGTGGATCGCGAGGAGCTGTTGGAGACGCGCGTCGAGCGGGTCTTCCGATCGGATCCGAAATGGCTGGAGTCTCTCGGCCCGCATCACCTGGCGGCGGAAGGGATCGCGCCGGAGGAAGCAATGGGCCTGGTCCCGGCAGAGCTCTGGTGGTCCACACTCGCGATGGTCGTTCGGATGTTCCCCGGCCTGGGACCCGCCAGCGTGTGTAGGGACTATGGCGACGCCCGCCCGGGAGGCCTTCATCTCGTCTTCGATCGCGTGCTGGCGGACTTGGATGCCCTGGTTTTGAAGACACGATGCCTGGTGACGCCGGACACACAGTCCGATATCCGGATCGCAGCCGTCATCCATCAGTACCTGGACCGCCTGTCGGAGCAGGACGACAGTGGAAGTGCGAATACGAAGCAATGACAAACAGTGCGTGGGGCAATGACATGAGAGCAGACGTCAAATTGATGGGACTTGCGCTGGCGCTGGCAGGCAGCAGCCTGTTCGCCGGGTGCGCACGGAGCATTCACATCATGGGCATCGGCGATGTCCGCAGACGAAACGTCCACGTGGATGTCGTGGGAGTCAACTGGGTGGAGAAGCAGCAGTGGGAGGCGCTCTCCAAGCTGGATTACTGGAGCGACAGCAACCAGCGTCGCAAGGACTCCATCGACCAGGGCTACAATCGCGCCGTCATGTTCACTCCGGGCAGCTCGTGTGAAATCACGATCAAGCAGAGCGATCCTCTTTGGAAGAACTGGAAGCGACGAAAGGCGACCCATTTGTTGATCATGTTCGACACGTGCCCGGACGACCAGGCATGGCGTCTGTGTCTGCCTTTGTCACCGAAGTGTTGGCGCGGCCGAGCGGCCAAACGCACGATCGAGGTGACCATCCAACCGAGCGGCGTAGTGCCCAAGACGGCCCCCAAAGCAAAGTGTAAGGGATAAACCGTCAACCTACTTCACGGACTGCAAGAGGATACGGATGGCGAAATTCGGCCAGTATGAGACGGGTCGCCCGCTCTACCGGACCGGCTTCAACGCGGTTTACCTCTGGCAGCCGGGCGAGAAAGGCACCCGTCGACGCATTATCAAAGCGTATCAGCCCTCGGTGCGCGTGCGAAACGAGAGAGTCGCCGCCGCCCAGTCGCGTGCCTTTGTGGACAGCGCCGGCACCCAGCAGAAAGCATCCCGAGAGGACGCGAGGCACTGGGCTCCCATCCATGAGTGCGGCGTGTCGCCGGAGGGGGCATTCTACGTTACAGATTACTACGACCTATCCGCCCAGGAACTGGTCGATGGTCGGGTGAACGTCGGGACAGCGGGCCTTTACCACCTCGTCCGGTCGGTTACCCAGGGTCTGCTGGCTCTGAAACGAGCCTGCGGACGACCACACGGCAATCTCAAATTCACCAACATCCTGATCGCCAAGCCCAAGGGTCTCACCAGGAAACAGATCGTTCTGACCGATCCATGCCCGGGCAACCAGCTCGACGTGGAAACTCACGCGAAGATGGACCTCAAGCAGCTTGGGGCCATGATTCACCAGTTGGTCATGCACCGCAACCCGCCACTGGTCGCGGGCTATCAGGCACCGGATTCGCCGGAATGGCAAAGGTTGGGACGGCACGCGACCGCATGGAGAAGCCTCTGCAACCGCCTCCTGACGATGGACGTCGACGCCGAACCGATCACGCTGGAGCAACTGGCGGCCCAATTGCCGAAGATTGCTCCGAGCCGATGGGGTCGCGTCATCCAACTCGTTGTATGTGCCTGCCTCCTTGCCGCACTCGTCGTTGCGCTTGTCACGATAGTTCGGATCAGGGCAGTGCGCCGACAGATCGCCGAAGAGCAGTTGGTGAAGGCTGCGGCGTGGATCAAGTGTCTGGATGGAGTCGTTCTGAACGACTATACACACTTCGACGTGCTGCGGAAACACGACAAGACGAAGTGGCGTGACTACAAGACACACCTTTCCACGACCACCCGGGACGAGGAGGTCGCGGAACTGGTCCAAAACATAACGGATTGCGGAAAATACTACGCGAAAGAGGGTATCGGCGCAACGACGGCGAACGAGGCGCGTGGGAGAATCGAGCGACTGTTGTTCGAGCCGGAGCGAAAGTGGCTGTGGTTGGCCAGATTGCAGGAGGATGTCGGGAAACTGAGGCAAGTCAACTGCAACATGTTGGCCGACTATTTGGAGGCGGAGTTGCTCAGTCGCATCAGGATATCGGACACCGAGCCGCCTGGCGACCCGAACCGACTGGCCCGTGCTTTCTGGAGCGCGGTCGATCTTGCGAAGGATAGATGGCCCGAGATCGACATCAAGAAGGTCAACACCGCAGCAGTGATGAACGATCCGAACTTGTGCGGTGCAGGCCCGTTGCACGATTCGAACGATTTTCTGAACCGCCTGATCGGGAACCGTGACGATCCAAACGACGGTCTGTGGGCGCACTATGCCCTTGATGATGCGGAAGGCAAGCGGCTGGACGAGATGCTCGGCCGTCTCGGCAGAAAGAGCCAGGGAATCCGCGGCGGGCTCACCGTTGCGGTCCCAAACGATCCCAATGCGGCAAACCTGCTGGAAAAGGCTGAGAGAGCAATCAGTCAGATCGATGCAATCGCAGGCAAGCCGCGAACCCGGAGGCGCCTGCGGGAAATCCGTGCGTGCGAGAGTGCACTCGCAGGTATCGAACTACAGATGAGAGACGCCGGCGAATGGTTCGATATCTGGCTGGCCAGGGCGCAGGACCCGAACGGGATTGGTTCATCTGCAGCGCTGAAAGCAGCGTTCTTGACGCGTCTGGGCGCCGACAGAGAGATCGGGTCAGACCAGGCGGAGTTCATCACGAAGTGGAAGGGCCAGTGGGGTAAACTCGCACAGTTGGGAGCCAGAGTGGAAGCCACGCGCACGAACCTGCTGCTGCTCGATGATCGCTTGCCGAAGACGCTGGCAGCACGGTGGACATCCAAGCCATGGGCCGAGAGGATCAGGGCATACTACCAAAACACCAAGAGGGAAGAGCTAATTGAGCGTATTGCCGCAAGCTGGGCTTCCACGGAACTGCTTCCACACCCAGATGATTATCCGGAGGCGTGCCGGAGACTGCTCGATTGGCCTGCACGTGCAGAGTCCCTGATAGCCGATTTTGCTGCCATCGAGGCGCGCCTGAACACCTGGTACGGTTTCAAAGAGGCCATGGGCGGACCGACCGTGCAGGATCCGAACACCATCGAAAAGGTGTACGGTCGTTGTAGAGACACGGATCTCCTCAAGGAACCGGAAGTGAACGGGCCGCTGGTCCCCCTCCTTGGGAGAGTGGCTACGTTGGAGACAATCAACGCGACAAGTGACCGTCGTGACCGCAAAGGTCTGCTCAGGCTGATGACGCCTGCACTCCCATCGGATGCTGGAGCAGTCCGCGCCATCTGGTTGGGACTGGACGTCGTTGAACCCCAATGGCCGTCGGACGCCGGTGAATGGCAACAGGAGCAGAGCATTGCGACGAAGCTGGAATCCGAGCTGGCGAGTCTGTCCCAGAGAGGGGCGATGGATCAAGAGCGGATCGCTTTTCTCAAGCACGACTTCGAGCAGACTCGAGAGAAGCATGAGAGGACGTTTCGCCTGGCGGAGATCAGAGCAGACGCCGACGTGATCCGCATCAGGTCTGCGGAGAATCCCCTGTTGAAGAGGCTCGTCGATCAATCCTTGCCGGTCGCCGACACCACCGAGTACATCAGAGAGTATCGCGATACCGTGCGGAGTCTCGCTGATTTCATAACCGAGCCCAATTGGCCGAACGGCTACGATCTGCCGGCATTCGACAAAGAAGAGGGCAGGCGATTCTCCTCCGAGCCCTCCATCACGCCGGCCGTGATTCGCGACTGGCTTGAGACGATGGAACCGGATTATCGCAGGATCGCGGATGTCCCCGCCGAGAAACTGGCCAAGTGGGATGCGAGAGCAGACAAGCTCCGGAGTGATATCGATGAGGGTCTGAAAGAAGCCAGAACCACAGAGGACAATCAGACGGAGGCGGCGCTGCAGCGCGACAAAGCCGATCTCGATACGCTCAGAGCGGACTTCAACGATGTCAGGAATGTGGCCTCCATCAGAAAGCACCAGGACAAAGTCGTGCAGCGGCAAGACCTGTTGAACGTGAAGCTGCCGGACCTTGAATTGCGGGTGGAGTCCGACGTCAGGCCCAGGTATTGCAGGCGTCTGCGGATCTCGGAAAAGGGGGAAGTGGTGTTCCGGAGCGGCTTGAGGCCGGACGTCTTCGAGCCGGTCCTGCATGTGCCCAGCCGGCCCGGTCCCCCTTATACGGCCGACGCGTTCGTCCTGCTTCATGCCCGGACGCTGAACGAATTCAGGGATAGGAATTCCCAGCTCCTCAGCACCTATCCGGACTTGCTCGGGGACACAGGGTACTTCGGGACCAGGGATCTCGACGACACGGAGAGTCCCAATCTCGGTTGGCCGAAGTACATCCGCGCGGTCACAGACCCCAACGTGATCTTGAGATTCGTTCCGCAGGACAGTGCCAGCGATCCGCCTCCCTTTTATATGGCCATCCGGGAGATCACGAACGCGCAGTTCTCGAGATTCCTGAAGGATCCGAAACGCACGCAGAACGAAAGATGGACGCTCCTTTCGAGATCACTCCTCGACATCCCGGGTACCTGTTACCGTTTGGGAATCGATCCGAACACCGGGGACGTCAGGGACACATCGGGCAGCAATCCTGAAACACGAGATTTCGGAGACAAGAAGTACTTGCGCCTGGAGGATCATCCGGTAGTCTGGGTCACATATGAGGGAGCGACGGAATACGCGAAATGGTTGCTGAGAACCCAGAACGCGGAGCTGCCGAAAGCCTCCTGGCATAAGAGGGCCGTGCTGTGCGCGGATCCGCAGGGTTCACGATATGATGATCCGACACGGTATCACATCCGGGCGAGGGCCTACTGGGATGAGGTGAAGCGATGCAAGGAGGATGAATCGAGGACGGAATCCGACCTGGATGCGGCCGGCATTCTCGCGAATCTCGAGGGGAGTCAACACCCGCGTCCCGAGGGAGTCGTGCATGAGGCCGACCTTCCCCAGCCGCCGCCGCTGATACCGACGGGGATATATCCCTCCGCATACCCGATGCCGAGCGATCCGACCCTGTTGTCCCAGTTGGCGTTGGCCGACCTGCTGGGCAACGTTTGGGAGTGGTGTCTGGACGATGCCAGCGGCAGGCCGGTCATATGTGGCGGCTCTTGTCTGTCGCCGTTGACGTGGATACAGGCGGATGCAGCCACGACGGCGCCAAGACCGGCCGGCTGTGACCTGGGTCTTCGCGTCGCGGTCCAATGCCCGTGACCTGGGCCGGGCTCGGCGCCTCATCGTGCGGCCTGGGCAATTGGCTCGCTCGCTCCCGCCATCAGCGCCAACTGGGATTCCACGTAGGACCGCACGAAGTTCCGTACGAACGCGTCTGCGTCCCGCGCAAGATACACTTCCACGAACCGCGTGCTCGACTCGCGGGTCGTCTTGCCCAGCTTCGTCCGCATCAGAGTCACGAACTTGACCGCGTCGTGCAGCCAGTCCGCCGTGATCTGGTCCTGACGAAGGGCTTCTTCGATGGTCGGAATATCTTCCGGGCGAGGCTGGACCCATTTCTGCGACAGACGGTCAAGACGAGGCACGATCTCCTTCACCCGAACGACCAGCTTGCTGTGCAGGGAGACGAGGTCTTCCGCGACGACATTCAGCGAGACATCCGTGGAGAACAGATCACAGGCCACCTGGCACTTTCGCAGGATGTCAATATCCTCCTCTTTCACGTCCATGCACTCGGGGTGCGGCGGGACGATCGTTCCAATGATCTTCTCGGCCTGGCGGATCCAATCCGGATCTTCGAGGTCCTCGGTAGGTATCACCGGCACCACAACGGGCGTAATCACAACCGGCAACGGGGGAGGGAGAGGAGGCTCCTCTATGGGCAGGGACAGCAGGTAATTAGCGAAATCGAGCCCCGATTGGGAGCCATCCCCATGGATCCAGTAGCCTTCCTGGCCCAGGGTCTGCACGTAGCCAGCCGGCACCACCTCATAGACATACTGCCCGACTATGTCAGGGCTGTAGTAGCCCCCATCATAGTAGCGGTAGTTGAACCCCCACTCCCCGTACATACCCGTCGTGGTCGTTAGGTCGCCATCGGTCCATGTGCCGCTGTCATCCATGTCAATGAAGATGGTCATCTCTGGAAGGCCTGTGTCCTCGCTGTCTATGACTCCGTCTCCATCATGGTCAAGGTAGTCTGTGCCTGAGATCCAGAGGTCATAGTAGGGTACGTAATAATAGGAGTACCAATGTTCACCGGTAGCGAGGAGTGTTGCTGAGGAGCCTCCCCTCTGCACAAGTGAATATCCGGTGAACCATTCAGGATTGGCATTCTCAATGACCGATGCCCCTCCCTCGGGCCACACGGTGGAGGCACCTGAGATCGCGGACGCATCGTATGGGAACCTGGCGCGATCCGCTTCAGTAGACAGGCCACTGGCAATCCTGGACACAACCTCCAATCTGCTGGTGTCAGCAAAGGTAGATTCTGCCATGAATGTCTCGCCGAACCGGATCGTATCGAACCCATCCAGGACAGCGGTAGCGCGGTCGGGCAAGGTAAGAGGGCAGTCAATGTCGATACTGGTGCCAGTACTCAAACTCTGCAGGTAGATGCCGACATCAATCGGCACACCCCCTACTGATGGCCATTCCGTGCTGAAACCGACGGCTGGTCGTTCGTCGAGGCCATTAGTTGCGTACCCATCCTCTCCTCCCGAAACATCCACGACCCAATAGAACGGTGGCATGTCAGAGCCGTAATCGCCCAGCCAGCCTTCCGTGTAATGCTCGCCCTCGTAGCCAAACTCCTCACGGTGAGGTGGACCAAATGGATCGCCATTGTAAGAGCCTCGCACAACGAGACCCCCGTCACTGCCAAGTACGAGTGGCTCTTGACTCTGGATGCAAATTGCGGCCTTTCCGTCGGTGTAGGGAATATCCACGCCGGAGTCCGTATCATTCGCGATAATCCAGTTACCATCGCCCCAAACCGCTCTGCGCTCGGAGTAGCCTGTGATCGTGATGTTGAGGTCTCCGACGATGCCATCTCCTATGTACGTTCCCACTCGTCCCGCCTCGGCGATAAGGGAGACACCGCCCCCATTCCCCCCGGCGTCTCGATCTGCGTTGATGTCGCCCTGCAGGAGCAGGTTGCCCTCCGTGGACCGCAGCTTGATGTTGTTCGTCGCCGAAGTGAGTTGTTGATTCGCCCAGATATCCCCGGCCGCCGTGGCCGAAAGCCCCCCATCCAGATCGACCCCGCCATCGAACTGGATGACCGCAGAGGGGTCGGTGGTCACCACGGTCAGGTCCCACGCGCCCTCGCCATCTCCACTGACCGTATTGTTGAAGAAGATGCCGTCGTACCCCTCGTCCGTCAGGGTCACGCTATTCGTCAACACCACCGGACCATAGTAGATCTGAGTCCCACCCCAGTCCGGCATTTGAGCGGTGGTGATGTCAGCACCGATCCGCGTTGTTCCTTCCCCATAGGTATACACATCCACACAGCCGATCGGACGGATTCCACCCACTGCTGCATTGAACCACGTGTCTCCCGCGCTGTAGATTCGCAGTATGGAGCCCATCCCTTCGCCCGCGCCGTCGACAGTTCCCTGGAATGTCACATCTCCGCCGGCAGTCTCTATACGTAAAATGCCGGCAAAGGTCACTGCGTCATCGAACTGGACTTGGGCCGCCGCGTCGGTCGTCACCACGTCAATAAACAATAGGTGCTCGACATCCCAAGCAACTGTTCCATTGAAGAAGATCCCGGTCGTCCCATGGTCCGTCAGCGTCAGCGTGACATCAGGCGTCAACACTACGGAGTCATTGTACGTCTGCGCAGTCCCTCCGCCGTCGGCCACGCCGGTGGTGATATTCGCGTTGATCCGTGTCGTCCCCGCCGCATCCGTCGTCAGACTGTCAATGGGGTACGTCCCGCCCACAACGCCGCCAAACTGTGTCGTCCCGGCACTGTTGACCGCCAGATTGGAACTTGTGTCCGCGTTGCCATCGTCGTCGATTGTTCCCTCGAATGTCACATCTCCCGCTCCGCTCAAAGTTAGATCGCCCCCCAAGGTCACCGCACCATTGACGTAGACTGATCCCCCGGAACCCAGGACATCAACGTCATACGAGTCAAGAAGTCCGCCCTCGCCATCGACAATCACGAAGGTCGTTCGTCCTACCCCCCCGGCTGTAGTCCAGACATCGGTCCCTGCTGCTATGTTCTCTGCCGACAAGGAGATCGATCCGCCAGCTCCGCCGACGGCATAAGTGACATCCTCCGGCGGGTATCCTTCTTCATAGGTATAGGTGACTAAGGAGTCTCCTCCAGTCGCAGTGATGTCGCCGACCGAGACGGTTCCATCCTCATTCTGACTCTCGATGGTGACGGACCCAGCGGAATTCCCGCCGCTCGCGTCGGCGTCAGCCCCGGCGCTCGTGTCGATTGTGCCATTCACAGAAACGTCCCCTCCTATTGCCACCAGACTGACGTTGCCGCCATCGACGTCGCCCACCCCTGTTGTCACGATGTCACATGTGGTAATGTACCAGCCCGCCGTCACGATCAGGTCCCCGCCGCCGAGCGTCACGGTGTCCAGGAACTCCGCGCTGCCCGGACCGGCAAGGGTCAGATCCCAGGGACCTTCGCCATTGTCACTGACGGCGCTGCTGAAGCAGATGCCAGGCGTCCCCCAGTTTGTAAGCGTGACGTCGCCCGTCAGTACAACCGGATCATCGTACTGCATCCACCAATCGGTGGTGATATTCGCGCCGATCTCAGTTGTCCCCGCCTCATCGGTCGTGATGCTGTCCAGCGGGTGGGTGTTGCCGACGACCCCGCTGAATCGTGTGGTTCCAGGACTATTGACCACCAGGTCAGAACTGGTTTCAGAAACCCCGTCATCATCGACCGCTCCCTGGAACGTAACGTCCCCGCCCGAGATTAAAATTGCGTCAGCACCCAGCGTCAGGGCGCCGTTGAAGAGAATGCCGTCTGTTCCCCCGTCCGTCAGAGCCAGGTCGCCGCCCAGAACCACCGGATCATTGTACACCTGGCTCTCCGGCGGTTCTTCATCTCCAGCAGTGGCGACATTCGCATTGATCTCCGTGGTCCCGGGCGCATCCGTGGTGATGCTGGCGATGGGGTAAGACCCACCTACCCCCGCGTTGAACTGCGTGGTTCCTCCGCTGTTGACGACCAGTTCCGAACGGGTTTCGGAATTCCCATCGTCATTCACTGTCCCGTCAAACACCACGTCCGCATTCCCGGCAGTGACCGTCAGATCGTCCGCGAGCACCAGTGCGCCGTTGAAGGTCACGTCGCCTCCGTCGCCTTCGGTGCTGCCGGACCCTCCCGACGTTCTGATGTCCCCCTGCGAGACCACCTGTGTGGGAGCCCCCACAAACACCGAGCCGCCGGCTCCGCCCTGGGCGTCGCTTCCGTTGTCGTCGCCTCCCACCGCAATGATGTCGTGAATGTATGCCGTCCCCCCGGAGACACGGACGGAGCCCGCCGGGTTCGCCCCGCTGGCGTCGGCGTCCGCGCCGCCGCTCGTATTGATGCTTCCGTGAACATCCATGTAGCGCGACGCCGTGAACAGGCCGGCCTCCAGAAGCACGTCTCCGCCGGCGGCATTGTCGGCTCCGACCGTCGTAACGTCCACCAGGCTGACTTCGCCAGTCGATTGCACTGTGACAGATCCCCCGTCTGTCACGAGCGAACCGATATGTATATGTGCGGTCGAGTCGGCGACGAAACTTGTGCCATCGTGCCCACCCTGCAACGTGAGGTTGCCACCACCGGAGGCGATAATGGAGTCGCTCGTGACAATACCACCTGAGGGAGGCTCCTGGAAGGCAGGGTTGTTGCGGGTCCGAAGGACCAGGCTCACACCCGGAGAAAGCGTGAGAGCGTCGTCGCTGAGATCGTTCATGACGATGTCATTCGTCGCCTCCAGGACAATCTCCGCATTGCCTCCCGCCGCCGTGTTTTCCAGGGTCACCTCGCTGATCGTGATCTGGTAGTAGTTGTCGCTGAATCCGAGGTCATCCTGGGGCGAGGCGTCCTCACCGCCGTCCGCGATGGTGATCGTCGCCGGATCGAGCAGCAGGGTTCCCCCAGACCCCTCGGCTGCTCCCAACGCCACGGTGCCCGCAAAACTCAGGTCCTGCTTTCCAGAGACCTCGACGAGACCACCATCGCCGCTGCCGGCGCCTGTCGCACTGGCGTGACCGTAGAACTTCGTTATTTCCTCGGACCAGATGATGATCTCGCCGCCATCGCCGTCCTCGGTGGCATCCGCTCGGATCGTGGCGTTGGCGCCGACGCTCGTCCGCGAGGCAGTGGGGATATCGCCCTGGCCTTTGTAGTCGCCTCCCACGAGGGCCGTGCCGCCTCCGGCGGCGCCGGAGACGTCGATTTCGCTGCTCTCGAACAGGCCGACACGGTCCCCCAATACCTGAACCTGGCCGCCTTCACCGGATTCGCTCACCGCTTCGATGGACCCTGTGTTGACCACGGTCCCTTCTGTGGCCGAGAGCTTCACCGTGCCGGCATCGCCCTTTGACGCCGACGCAGAGAGCCTGCCCACGTTCGAGATGGCGTGCGCGTAGATATCTCCCGCCGCCGCGAGGATGATCGATCCTCCCGCCGCATCCACGGTGCCCTCGTTGAGTACCGCCGATCCCTCGATGGGCTCGGACGGATCCGAGAGAGCCGACTCATCGATCTCCACCAGCAGATTCGTTCCCGGCTCGCCCAGGAATACCCGGTCTCCCGCGACCATGACGACGTAGCCGCCCGGACAGTCGATGTTGCCCAGGTTCGCCACCTGTTTGCCGATCAGGTACGCCTGTTCGGCCGAGATGCTGCCCTTGTTGATCACCGAGCCTTCGCCACCCTGGAAGTTGTAGTGGCCGTTGATGAAATCCGCGTCGCTGATGTTCAGAGCCGAGGCGACCAACTGCGCCACATTCACCTGGGCCGATTCTCCAAAAATGACCCCGGCGGGGTTGACGAAGAACACCCGGCCATTAGCCAGGATCGTGCCGTCAATCAGGGTCGGGTTCGCCGATAGGATGCGATTCAGGACGGACGCGCTGGCGCTGGGCTGTATGAACTCAACCGTCTCCGGCCGGGCGATATCGAACGAGCTGTAGTTGATGATGGCCCTGTCGGAAGCCTGAATCGTGGTGTAGTTGCCGCTCTGCTGGAACGTGGCGGTGCCGTGGACGACCGTCGCCCCTTCGGGTCCGGCCAACGCGGCAGTTCCTGAGACATGGAGCCCCACGACAAGCAGGACCATCCGACCGATCACGATACGCATGAGACCCTTCCGTTGCGCTCTCATCTCTCTTTTCTCCCAGTGCGTTCTATTGCGTCAGCTACCAGCGATACAGGAAGCTGAAGTGCCACGCCCCATCGCCTTCGTCGGCCAGCGTACGGCCGTCGCTCGGACGCTCGATCTCCTCCAGCACCCATCCATAGTAGATCCGGGCTTCGAAATGCTCGCCCGCCGTGATGAGTGTTCCCAGGCCGACGCCCCACAGGTCCTGGGCTTTCTTTTCACCCGCCACCGGATCCTCGACCTTCGTCCGCCCGTAGTCCGTGAAGCCCAATACGGATACATCTACCGGCTGGATCATCCTGCTTATCTTGCCGCCCTTTTTGGCCTCCTCCGCGCCAAGACCTCTGACCAGGCACCGACGATACTCCAGCGACGCGAGAATTCCACCGTCGGCGACGAGTGCGTCCTCGGGATACCCTCTGACCGAATACAGTCCACCGAAGGTCGTCATCTTCGCCGGTACCAGACGGTCGTCCGAGAGAATGTACCTGAAGCTGCCTCCGATGTGATTGAGCTTGGCTTCGTCCAGATACTGCTTGTGACTGGCCACGAGAGAGTACTTCACGAAATCACGTTCCGCACCCGTCCTGGCCTCCTCGAAATCCTCGGAGTCCGATCCGCCGAGGCACTGTATGCAATCGAGCACCGCCGACGTATCGGACATGGTGTCCGAGCGATGGATCTCGAAACCCAATCCCAGGAGACGCATGTCGATGTCGGAGCTGACGCCCAGATCGCTGTCGATCTTGCTGTTCTCTGCAGAAAGGGAACCGGTGAGGTCCAGGAACCAGTCATGTGCCTGCACGACGTTGTAGCGGAGGTTTCCGCCGTAGAAAGAGCCGGCGCCGAGAAAACTCGTGAGTCCCCCGGTTGCCTCGGGCGTGATATCGAATTCACTGTATCCGCCGAAGACACCGAGACGAAGCCTTGGGGTAATGATGGGAAGCCCGTAGCTGCCGAACGCAGCGTAGTTCTCAGTGGGATCATCCACGTCGGCCTGATACATAATCGATGCACGGTCGTCCCGGCCGGTCAGGTTGGTGTTCAACAGGCCGATTCGCGGGCTCCATTGCCGTTCGTCGGTGCCGGAGCTGTCGAGCTGGACATACGGGTGCCATGGGCTCTCTTCGTAGATGGCGTACGTCAGATCGAGCGAGTTCGGCTCGCTGCTGCTCGACACCGTATGACGGACGTATCGGTCGGGGTTCTCGTTCAGCAATCGCACGAAGTCGTCGAGCGGCTTCTCCCGGATCCCCCCGCCGGGTTTCGCGGGCGACCACGCCTCAACCACAGAATCCTTCAGGAACCCTGTCTCCTTCTTGTTGCCCTCGGCGTCATAGTGCTTCATCACCACCGAAGCGACTTTCCCCTCGATGACCCGCAGGGACAAGAGATCATCCTGGAGCCGCCGAATGTCCGCTACTGACGCATCTTCTGCGCGGACGGCCCGTGCGCTGACATAGACGTAGATCCCTGCATATCCTCGGTCCTTGTACCTGGACAGAAGGAACTCCGTGAACCCCTTGATCGTCCGGGTGGACACTTGTCGCAGCTCGCCCGGAGCGCGAATCACGTCCTGCAAAACTCGAAAGTCGTACACCTCGGGCGGCACGCTGGGGTCCTTGTTCTTCACGACGTACAGGACAGGGACACCGCTCAACAGGTCTTGCGCCGACAGAAGCGCATTGCCGGCCACCTCGACTGCCTTGACGAGGTACTTCGGCGTGTCATCCTTGGGCAGCGATACCCCCGGGTGGCGGCGTCGCGCCTCCGCCGGCGCCCGCTCATACGTCGCGCTCTCCCCGGCCTGCAAAGAGGAAATAAGAGGAAGGGAGGCAATCAGAAGAAGACCGACGCTCGAGGCCGGCACAAACGATACTGCCTTTCGTTCCAAGCCCATTTGTGTCACTCCAGTTCGCAAACCTGAAATGCTGCAATCCGACACGGGCACTACAAACGACTGGCTGAGAACATGCTGATGAACCGGCAACGTATCCCTACGCACCGATAATAAGACTCTATTCCATCGAATCCAAACTGCAAGGGAAAAAGTCGCATTTCCCCATGTTCTTCGAAATGGGCAGGGTAGCCGCGGAAGCGATTGCTTAAAGCGGCCCTTCGAGGTATAATGGATTTCTATGGAACAAGACGACCGTAAGGTACTCGGAGATTATCGCATCATCGACGAGATCGGTGCGGGGGGCATGGGGAAGGTCTTTCTTGCGGAGAACATCCATCATCACAAACGGTGCGCGTTGAAGATCCTGCCGGAGGAGCTGAGCCGGGACCACAGTTTCCGAGCCCGATTCTTCGACGAAGCCCGCGTCATGTCGGATCTCAATCACCCCAACATCGTGCGCGTGCATCATACGGGCGAAGACAACGGCGTCTACTATCTGATCATGGACTACATCTGCTCGCCCAATGGCAGGCCTCGATCCATCCACGACGAGCTTCTGGAGAGCCCGAACGGGCGCATTGCTCCGGCCAAGGCGATCCGCTGGATCCGCCAGATCGCGGAAGCCCTTGCGTACGCCCACAGTCGGGGGGTGATCCATCGTGACATCAAGCCCGCGAACGTCCTGATCGACCCCAACGGGAACGTCAGGATTACCGACTTCGGCCTGGTCAAAGCGATTGGCAAGGAGTTTCTCCTCAACCAGATCCACAAGACGGTTCAGCAGACCTCGGTCTCGCAGGCAGGAGAATCCGTGTGCCGGAAGCCGGCGCTGCGCCTGCCCGGCGTGCTCCATACCTTTGAGCTGGTCAGAACCACACGCGAGGATCTGGGCGACGGATTCTCGGACGAAGACAGCTCTGCCCATGGTTCCGGCGCCGGGAGCGGCTCTCGCAGCCTGTTCGGGACATACGACTACATGTCGCCTGAATTGTTGGAGGGCAAGGACGCGACCCCGCAGAGTGATATTTACTCTCTGGGCGTCATGATGTACCGGATGCTGACCGGCAAGCGCCTGGCGGGTTTGGCGAAAGACCCTTCGACGCTCGTGCCTGGGCTGTCCAGGAAATGGGACACCCTCGTGGCCGGATGTCTTGCCGACAGCCAGAGGGACCGCTATCCCACGGTCGATGCTCTGCTCATTGATCTGGCGAGGATCACCCGTCGGTCCCGAACACCCATCCTCGTCGCGATGGGGATGGTGCTCCTGATAGGGGTGCTGTGTTTGGTCGCATGGACCCACCTGAGGCCGCCGGGGTTCGGCAGGCCGTCGAATGAGAACGCACAAGCAGCGTTCCTGCCACCCGATCCTCAAGAAGGAGAAACGGAGACCTCGCCTCCGCCGGCGCACGCTCCGGCCGAAGAAGAATCGAGGGCCGCGGATACCCAGCCTCCGACACAGATGCCGACGAACGGCGAGGTCGCCGAGGGACCTGACGAACTCAGGAGTCCCGACCCAGGGCAACAGCGTGCCCAGGCACTCGAGCAGTCACTCAACGACTGCTACATGTTGAACGAGCCCCTCCCGGGTCTTCTCGAGGGGATGACCGTCAAATCCCTGTACGACACCTGGAAGACAACGTCTGTTCCCGGCGGGGGCGACGACGCAAACGAGATCGGTCTGCGAGTCGAGACTCTGACGAGGATCCAGACGATGTCACTGCCTGCCGAACTGGCGGATGCCGCATGCGATCCGCAAGCCCATCCGGAAGCCGTCTTGGCGGCATGGCGCCGGCTTGGATCTCTCGCGGACCACCCGTGGCCCTGGGGACCGGACCAGTATAAGCAGGACAACGACATACGGTCGCAGTTGCTGAACAGACTGAACAAGATGTGTCACGAAGAGCGTCTGTTGAGTGAGGATCGCAGGAGAACCATTCAGGAGCAGATCGAAATCATCAGATTGCGCCGTGAGGAGCTCGCACTGATCTATGAAGGTCTGCAAACCATACGAGCAAAGGACGCGAAGGATGGATTCCTGCAGCGCGTGACTCAGCTCAGGCTCCCAGACACGACGGAGCGGATCGTCCTTCAGGACTGGAAAGACGAGACGAAGGCCCTCGCCGGCTTTGTCAGCAGGGGTGATTGGCCTGTCGCCTACGATCTGGAGAAGTTCTATCTGCCGGAGCAGAAAGGCGCCTCGTTCCTGACGAAGCCCTTGGAACCGGGCGATTTGGGTGCCTGGCAAAGTGCCTTGAGTCTGAAGGAATACGCCAAGAGCATACCAGCGCCTGCGGTGACCTCAGAGCTTCTGGAGATCGTGCCCGGCGATGCAGACTATGTGATTGCTGAGTTCCGTGGCGTCCAGGCCGAAGAGAGGATCGAATTGAAGCTCAGACGGATCCCGGCAAAGGACTTGTGGTTCCGAATGGGTGTGCCGGCATCGAGAATGCTGCCGGAGAGCCCGGACCCCATAGAGAGGGCCCCCGTGCAGTTCTTGGGCGACTTCTGCATTGGCGTATATGAAGTCACGCAGAAACAGTATGAAGCAGTCATGGGCGCCAACAGGAATCCAAGCGTGTTCAAGGATGATTGGAGTCGCCCGGTGGAGAACGTGTCCTGGAACGATGCGAATGAGTTCTGCACCAGGCTGGCTCACATGCCGGATCTTCGTTTTCTCCTCCCGGATGGACGCGAATGTCGGACTGACGATTGGAGCGTTCATCTCCCGAGCGAGCAGGAATGGGAGTGCGCCTGTCGGGCTCAGGATGGGTCCCTGAACAAACCAACAGGTGAGTGGCTTTCGTACCGGGATTTCTGCGGCGGCTATGGGGAGGCGGGACTGTCGAAGGTCGGCTGGTACAATCAGCCGCTCAGCAAGACCAAGCCGTCCGGCACGTGCGAACCCAACCGGTGGGGACTGTACGACATGCATGGCAACGTCTGGGAATGGTGTCGCGACGTGTACGACCCGGCCCTCGGCGGGAGACATGAGAGCAAAGGGCGCGTCATACGAGGAGGAGCCTACGATTCCAGGTGGCAGGAGTGCCGTTCTGCATGGCGAGATGGACACTACCCCGATTCGCCGGCAAGGAATATCGGATTCAGAGTCGTTATGGACAAAAGGAGTATTCCATGAACGTCAAGACGGTGTTGATCAAGATCGGGTTCCTGGGGTTCATCGCTGTTTTCTGCGGCTGTCAACGTCCCTTGTGCCCGCACGGCGCGGAGTTGGCGAAGACAGGACAGCTTCGCGAGGCAGTCGACGTCTACCTCCAATGTCGTGGTGTGGAGAAGAACTCCAAACGCCGCAGCGAGTTGAACGACCGGATCAAGGCGCTGACACCCAAGATCGTCAACCCGGTCCTTGACCAGTGGAACAAGGAGCCGCCAACGACGGTCAGCCAGTACAATCGAGCCATCAGCGACCTCCAGGACATTCGTCCTTACGACGAAGCGGTCGTTCCGCGCGGTGTCGCGCAGAAGATGGCAAAGTACGAAACCGAGCTGCAGAAGCTGAAAGAGAACGTGCGCGAATGGTGTGGCGCCGCGGTGGAACACAAAGACAAGCATGAGTGGAAGCAGGCGGCGGAGTCGATTGACAAGGCGCTCGCCGGAGATCCCGACAACCTGGCGGCGAAGGAACTGGCGAGAACGATTCTGAAGGAGAGAAACAACTACTATCGCAATCAGATCGAGACCCTCTGCGAAAAGGACCAATGGAAGGAGGCAGACGAGACTCTCGCACGTTTCTCAGAAGAAGCGCCGGAGCAGAAGGACACCTTGCTCAAGGAACTCACGGAGAGGGTCCGTGGAACGAAGACGAAGGCGATTCGGCGACAAGTGCTGAGCGACATAGGCGAGAGGGAGAGCGATATCGGCGGGAAAGCGTATTTCCGGGCGTACACGCTCCTCGAGGAAGAGAAACCCGACAACTGTGACGATCTGATGAAACGAATCGTCAAGGAGGGCACAAGATACTATCAGGCTCTGGCCGAAACGATGAAGAGAGACGCAAACGATTACGAGGCCTACCTGGCGATCGTCAAGGCCGCGAAGCTCCTCGGCATCGAGCCTGATCCAACGAGACCGGAGGTTTCCAGGACCGACGCTCCAAGGTCCGGCAACTACGGCAGCCGGGTTTTCGAGCTGAACCGCGATTATGGCAGGTTCATAGACGATGCGATTCGAGCCGAGATCTGTATTGCGGCGTTCGATTGCCCCGCCTCCGACGCCGCAGTCGGCAAGGAATTCGCGGATCGGCTCGCGACGGACTTCTTCCAACAGTTGCCTTACGGCCTTCGCCTGGATGATCGTCGGAGAGTCGAGTACGCACGCGTCCAGGCCGGGTTGGGCGTCCGCGACGCCCTTCAACTGGTGGGGGTGACGTGGCTTGTCCAAGGCAGCGTCAGCATGAAGTTCGTCAAGGATCGTCACGAGCGCGACAAGACGGCATGGGTGCCCATCGAGAAGACGATCACCAACCCGCACTACGATTCGGAAATAGAGGAATTCCGAACCCGGTACGGCAAGGATATGGCCAAGTGGCCCAGGCGACCCAGTCACACCATCACCCAGAAGCTGACGGAGACGGTCACCTACAAGGTCGGCACCGAGCAGATGGAAGGAGAGATTGCGGTTTCCGTGAGCATCTACTCGAACACAGAGGGCACAATTACCGACGCGAACAGTTTCCGGCAGCCGAGAATCGATACCGCCGACTTCTGCTTCAGCGATGCCATCAAACCCGTTGGGGACCCCAGCGTCAAAATAGATCCCCCGAAGCCGTTGAAAATGATTAGTGAACTGAAATTCAAAGAGGAGCTCGAACAGCAGGTGCGTGAACAGGTTGTGCGCTGGCTTTTGCGGAGTTTCGGCAGCCGAGAGGAGCGTTTTCTGAAAGAGGCGGACGATTCCTACCGGCAAGGCGAGCACAAGCGAGCCATCGAGGCGGCCGCAAAGGGCTATTTCTACTGCTTGAAGGCGGATCCGTCGAACGTCAGCATGTCGTCGTATGCCGACTTGGTGCAACTCGCTCTGATCGATCTGACGGAGGAGGCCTCCTGGAGGTCCGCATCTGCGATGGGAGAGAATCCAGTTCGGTGAATAGGGAATCATCCTTCGCATGAAGTACTTGCAGAATCCGGTTGTTCTTGTCGTCTTCCTTTATACTCTGGGTCTGTCCATCCCGGCCCGTTGTCAGGATGCGCTGGAAATCAGCGAGTTCATGGCAGTGAATGACACCGGCCTGGACGACGAGGACCGTGACGAAGAGGACTGGATCGAGATCCACAACGCCGGGACGGACAAGGTGAGCCTGGAGGGGTGGTATCTCACCGACTCGTCTGTCAACCTGACCAGATGGCCATTCCCCGCCGTATCTCTGGCGGCCGACGCCTATCTGGTCGTCTTCGCCTCCGGAAAGGACCGCAGAGACCCTGCCGGCGAGTTGCACACGAACTTCAAATTGAGCGGGTCCGGCGAATACCTCGGGCTCGTCCGGCCGGATGGGGTCACCGTGGTTTCGGAGTTCTCCCCCGCCTATCCGGCCCAGGCGCCCGACGTCTCCTACGGCCTGGTCGAGACCATCGTGCAGGTGCCCCTGCTCACCGAGGGAGCGGACGCCAGAGCGTTCGTGCCTCTGGACGATCTGCTGGAGCAAGAATGCTCGTCCGATTGTTCGCGTCCCTGGACGCTGGAGGACTTCGACGATGCCTCCTGGCCATCGGGCGTCACCGGCGTCGGCTTCGGATACCCCAGCCTCGTCGGGCTGGACGTCTCCCATATGCGCTACGTCAACGAAACGGTCTACATTCGCGTTCCGTTCGTCGTAGCCGACCCGTCGGCCTACAAGGCACTGACCCTCCGTGCGCGGTTTGACGACGGGATGATCGCTTATCTCAACGGCCACGAAGTGGCCCGCGACAATGCCCCGCAGGCGAATACCGAGACGTGGAACTCCGGCGCCCCTGCCACCTGGCCCGCTGCGCGGGTCATGGAGACGATCGACTTCACGATCCGTCACATCGATTATCTCCACGTGGGGACAAACCTGCTGGCGGTGCAGGGATTGAACCACGGCGTCGCCAGTTCGGATCTGCTGGTCATTCCGGAACTGCTGGGGACCGTCGCCGGGATCGAGCCGTCGCGCCGGTACTTTCCGGAGCCGACTCCCGGCGAGGCCAACAACGAGGGCGTCGAAACCGTAGGGCCAATCATCACCGATATGGAATACTCCCCCCAAAGTCCCACCCAACGGGACATTCTGCGGATCACCGCACGGATTTCCCCTGCCTTCGACATGGTCGTCAGCGCCGAACTGCACTATCGCGTGATGTTCGGTGCGGAAGCCGTTGTCCCCCTTCTCGACGACGGCGCCGGCGGCGACGACGGACCCGGCGACGGGATTTTCGCTGCCAAGCTCCCCAGCGGCGCATTCACCGCGGGCGATATGGTGCGATGGTACATCGTTGCCATCGATGCCGCCGGACGCACGTCGCGCGCGCCTGCGTTCCGCGATTCGTTGGACTCGCCGCAGTACGAAGGCACGATCATAGAGAACCCGAGCTTGAGGAATCCGCTGCCCGTGCTGCACTGGTTCATCCAGACTCCCTCGGCAGCCAGCTCGGACACAGGCGCTCGCTGTTCGCTCTTCTTTGATGGCGAGTTCTACGACAACGTCTGGGCGAACCTTCACGGCCAGTCCAGTCGAGGCTTCCCGAAGCAGAGCTACGATATCGACTTCAATCGCGGGCACCACTTCCGATGGTCCGCGGGCCAGCCGCGAGTGGGGGATATCAATCTGCTGACGACCTACCCGGACAAGGCCCAGATGCGCAACATCCTGGCCTACGAGACCTATCGGGACGCCGACTGCCCGGGCCACTGGGCGTTCGCCGTCCGCGTGCAGCAGAATGGAGCCTTCTGGGGCACCGCCCACGTGGTCGAGAACGGGGACGAGGACTGCCTCGTCCGGATGGGCGCCAATACCGAAGGGGCCCTGTACAAGATGTACAACACCTTCACGGCCGCCAGCCACGCCACGAGCGGCGCAGAAAAGAAGACCCGCAAGAGTGAAGACAACGCGGACCTGCTGGCGCTGTTCAACGGGGTGACCCTCACGGGCGAGGCCCGGCGTCGATACCTGTACGACAACGTGGACGTCGCGGAAGTCGTCAATTTCCTGGCCGCTCGCGCCATCACGGGGGACACCGACTGCTGCCATAAGAACTACTATTTTTATCGTGACACGGGGCAGAGCGACGAGTGGCAGATGTGGCCGTGGGACGTGGACCTGAGTTTCGGGCGCCGGTGGATCACTGGGCTGGGCTACTGGGACCAGCGTTTGATCGCCGACACGCCGCTGTTCATCGGCAGAGGCAACTCCTTGCCCAATGCCATTTTCGGGACTTCCGAAATGCAACAGATGTATCTGCGCCGCGTCCGCACGCTCATGGACGAGTTGCTGATGCCGCCGGGGACTGCTCGAGAGAATCTGCACTACGAACCGCGAATCGACGAACTGGCGGAGCAGATCGGTCCCGATGCCGCTCTGGACGCAGCCAAATGGAACTCGCACGCCTGGGGAAATGGTTCCACTTCACCCAACTATCCCCAACCGTTCGCAGAGGCTGTCGCGGAGATGCGGGACTCCTACCTGCCCGAGCGCAGGAGACAACTGTTCAACCGCTTGGCCTCCACTTCCGGAGCCAGCGAGCTGCCCGCTGCGCAGCCTGCCGGCACAGCGATCCTCTTCGGCGACATCGACACCTGCTCTTCCGGCCGAGATCAGAGCGAGGAATACATCCAACTGCGGAATCCCAATTCGTTCGCCGTGGACATCTCAGGCTGGATTCTGAACACAGACGCCGAACCGGAAACCCCGCTCTTCGTGTTCCGGGGCGGCACGGTCATTCCCGCCGGCGGTGTTCTCTACGTGGCGGCCAGCCGGCCCGCTTTCCGCACCCGTGCGTCTCCTCCGACGGGCGGCCAGGGTCTGTTCGTCGTAGGCGATTGCACCGGCCGGCTTGCGAACCTCGGCGAGACTCTCACCCTGACGGATCGCCGGGGAGTGCAGGTGGCTTCGACACGCACGCATTGAACCTGTCGCCGGGCTGGTCCGATTTGTTGTTGACACACCATGCCCTATAGTGTTGTTATGCTGGATGTCGCATACCTCGACGCCGTGGATCGACGTCGCAAGGGACAGGTACGTAACGACAATGCCTGGAGACCATCATGGCCAACATCGCTGCCGTACTCAAACAGGAGATCCTGCGACTGGCGCGCAAGGAGGTCCGCGGACAGACGAACACCCTGAGAAAGGCATCCGCCCAGTACCGCAAGGAGATTGCCGAACTCAAACGTCGCGTCTGCGACCTGCAACGCCAGTTCGTTCCCATCGAGAAGCAGGTGCGCCGGGACGCAACGGCCCCGACGGAGGAGGTCGATGCCGAGCGCGTGCGATTCACCGCCAAGGGCCTGCGTTCCCAGCGCAAGCGGCTCGGGCTGTCCGCAGCAGACTACGGCAAGCTCGTCGGCGTGACCGGGCAGTCGATCTACAGTTGGGAGCACGGAATCTCCCGGCCACGCAAGCAGCAGGTGGCACGGATCGCGTTGATTCGTCACCTCGGCAAGAGAGAAGCGCTGGCCCGCCTGGAGCAACTGGCCGCCAGGACGCGAAAGAAGTCGAAGTAGCCGATTGGACCCTCTGGTGGATCACCACAACGCACAATCCCAGTCCTTCCAGACCGGGTCGAGGCCTTTGTTTCTGATCACGGCGACCATCTCGCTCGGACTGCGGCTGTCGTTGACCTCGAACTGGCCGGTGTTGGCGTCCGGGTCGGTATAGCCGCCGGGACTGGTTCGACTGCCCGCGCTGATCCGCGTGACCGCCAGTCCCATGAGGTGGTCCCTCAATCGAGCGGGTTCCCGCGTGGACAGCACGATCCCGGCGTCCGCGAAACACAGGCGCAGCGCGAGCATCATCTGGACGAGGTCTCTGTCGCTGAGAAGATGCGGAAACTCCGTGGAAGGCACGCCACACGCGGGCCGCAGTCGGGGGAAGGAAAACGAGACGCGAGATTGCCAGTACCGCCGCATGAGATACGACGCGTGTTCCGCCAAAGCCAGCGTTTCCAGTCGCCAATCCGCCAGGCCCAGGAGCACGCCCAGCCCAAGTTCTCGCAGGCCGGCCTGCCCCATGTCGTCGAATGCACGGAGTCTCCTGTCATAGTCCGCCTTCGGCCCGCCGAGATGGTAACGAGCGTATACCGCGCGGTCGAATGTCTCCTGATAGAGCGCGCACCCTTGAATTCCGGCTTCCGCGAGCTGCTTGTACTCCGAAGCCGACAACTGAAAGATCTCGATGCTGATGAAGCTGAATTTGTCCCGCAGTCGCCGGGCCAGTTCCGTCAGGTAGTCGATGGTGATGAAGGTCCGATCCTCGCTGCTGACCAGCAGGATGTCCCGATATCCCTCGGCAGCGAGGATTCCCGCTTCCGTCACCGCCTCGTCGACGGATAAGCGAACGCGCGTGAACTCGTTGTCGTGATTGAAGCCGCAGTATTGGCAGCGATTGACGCAGTAGCTCGAAAGGTATACCGGCGCATAGAGCCTCATTGCCCGTCCGAATCGCTGGATCGTCAGACGTTGCGAGAGCACCGCCATCTGTTCGAGGTATCCCTCGGCGGCCGGCGAGATCAGCGCCAGCAGCTTCTCCAGACCATACGAGCCTGGCTTCGACGCCAGCGCCGCCTCCACGTCGTGCGAGGTCACTTGGCGCAGCCGCTCATTCCAGGAGCTTCGGTCCCCCTCGAGATGACGGTTCGCGAGAATGGAATCGATGGATTGTCGATTGTTGATGGCCGATTGTCGACTCATAAATTGCACTTCACAGACTCTATTGTTCTCTCAGAAACCCCGTCAGCGGACTCGATGCCTCCGCGATGCGCTGCGGCGCTCGCGGTCCGGCTTCGTGGGCTCTTCGCCCGGCCTCGACGGCCAGTTTGAACGCGACCGCCATCCCGACGGGATCGCCTGCCGTCGCAATCGCGGTGTTCACAAGGACCGCATCCGCGCCGATCTCCATTGCTTCCGCTACGTGAGAGGGCAAGCCCAGACCTGCGTCCACAACGACCGGGACGGTGCTCTGCTCAATGATGATTTCGAGCGATGCTCGCGTCTTGAGACCCTGGTTGGAGCCGATGGGGCTGCCCAAGGGCATCACCGTCGCGGCGCCCACATCCTGCAGTCGTTTGGCGAGGATCGGGTCGGCGTTGATGTACGGCAGCACCACGAAGCCCTCCTTTACAAGGACCTCCGCCGCCTTGAGCGTCTCGACGGGACAGGGCAGCAAGTAGTATGGATCCGGCGTCACCTCCAGCTTGACCCATTCGATCCCTGTCGCGGCGCGAGCCAGACGGGCCAGACGGACCGCCTCCTCCGCGCTGCGGGCCCCCGACGTATTGGGCAGCAGCAGGAATCGATCCCGGTCGATCTCGCGAAGGGTGTCGTCAGCGGGGTTGTCGATGTCGACCCGTCGAAGCGCCACGGTCACAATCTCCGTGCCTGAAGCGGCCAGTGCCTGCGCCATGACCTGCGGCGAGGAGAACTTGCCGGTCCCCACGAGCAATCGCGAATCGAACGTCCTGCCGGCGATAGTCAGCTTGCCCTTGTCCATCGGTTCAGCCACCTCCCATCAACTTGATCAGCTCGATTTGCTGGCCATCCGCAATCTGCGTCCGATGGAACTCCTCGCGGCGGACAATCTGCCCGTCCACCTCTGCGACGACGGCGTCCGTTCCGATGCCCAGCGTATCCAGCAGCGCCGAGAGCGTGCCAGGCATCTGGTCGGGGGCGAACTGCCGCTCGACGCCGTTGACCTTCAACGACTTCATAGAACCTCCCGGGAGACGGAAAAAAGGCGTTCGCCTGTGGCACCCCCGCCCTCGGGGGTGTTCTTTCCCCAGCCGGGGGCGGCTGGGCCACATGTTCTTCCCCCAGCCTGTGGCACCCCCGCCCTTGGGGGTGTTCCTTCCCCAGCCGGGGGCGGCTGGGCCACGAACCAGGACATTTCGTTGAGGAATATAGGCCCGACCTGCCTTTTTCCGTCACAAACAAAAAAAGCACTCCCGCAAAAGGAGTGCTCGCATACGTGCCCAAGCCTCCCTTCGCAGGTCCTAACCTGATCAGGTTCTTAGGGTCATCGCTCGAGACGCGATCTCTCAGCCGGCGCGACAGGCGATGCGCGACGGCTCCCCTGGCTTCATGTAACTACCGACGATATGATAGGGTCGTTCGCTGATTCTGGCAAGGATAATGTTGGCGGTGCGATTCATGAGTGGCAGCAGGTTCGTCGTCCAGGAACACACGACAGTCGAGGGAGTCCATTGGGATCTCATGCTCGAGCAGGACAACATTTTGGTCACATTTCGCCTGGAGGTCGAGCCGGCGCAGGTCCTGATGCACGAGGTCCAGGCCGTGAAGATCTTCGACCATCCGCCGCGATTCCTCACCTACGAAGGCCCTGTCCAGAAGGGCACCGGCAAGGTTCGCATCGTAGATTCCGGCCTCTACTCGTCTCGCGACCGTCGCGACGACCTCTGGACCCTCACGATGAATGGCACCGTGCTCAAGGGGGATTTCGCACTGGCACGAACCGAAGGCGACACCTGGCGATTTCGCGTTCAGAGCGTTTGATGCGAACTCGGCGCCAGGAAGTCAAATCGCCTCTGGACGCAACAGGGGCAATCGGCTCGCGGAGGGGATACGTCCATCTGTCTGATCGTGTTGTCCCAGACGTCGAACACCAGCAGATAGGGATTGGCGCGATCCAGATGGCCTGAGAGGATCTTCAGGGCCTCCGTTGCCTCGAGGGAGGCTGTCACGGCGACTGCCACCCCGAGAACCGGGCGGGGTCGATCGTCCTGGCGCACAGGCGGAGCGTCCATCAAACATCGCAGGCACGGCGTCTTGCCCGGCACAATCGTCATCACCTGCGCCTTGGTGCCCATGATGCCTGCGAACACCCACGGCTTGGACAGCTTGATCGCACAGTCGTTGAGGACGAAGCGAGACTCGAAGTTGTCCGTGCCATCGACGACAACGTCCACGTCCTGCATCAGTCTTTCCGCGGTCAGCTCGTCCATCCTCGCGCGGACCGTCTCGATCTCGACATCGCTGTCAATCTCATGAAGCCGCTGCGCAGCGGCGTCGATCTTGAGCCTGCCAGCGGCCGCGTCGCTCTCGGTGTACATCGCCTGCCTGTGGATGTTGCTGATCTCCACGGAATCGTCATCGACGATCCGAATCCGACCAACGCCCGCGCGAACCAGCAGTTCCGATACCCACGAGCCCAGTCCGCCCACGCCCACGACCAGCACGCGGCCCTTGAGGAGTCGTTCCTGTCCCTCCACGCCGAAGTCCTTCAGACTCGTCTGCTTCGCGTAGCGAGACAAATCCATGATTTCCGTCCGTGTTTTGAGCATCGAGTTTGGGTCATTCGTGCTTGTTTCGAATTTCGGCTTTCGGAATTCGAATCTATGGCTCCTTGATTCTATCCTGGATCCACCCCCCGCCGAGAAGGCATCCGTTCGCGTAGGCGACCGCGGCTTGGCCGGGAGTCACCGCCTCGATCGGTTCGTGGAATCGGACCTCGAACGTGTCGTCGCCCGTCAGAGTGATCCTGGCCGGGGCGCCCTGATGATTGTAGCGGATCTTGACCGTCGCATCGAACGACGCAGGCACATCGACCTGCCAGTTGGCGCCGCGAGCGGTCAGGCCATTTGACCGCAGAGCCTCGCGCGGGCCGAGCGTCACGACGGCGTTTTGCGGATCGATGTGGGTCACATAGGCGGGCCGGCCCATCGCCACCCGTGTCCCACGGCGCTGGCCGATGGTGAAGCGGCCGTACCCGTCGTGCTTGCCAAGGACCCGCCCGGTCGAATCCACGATTTCGCCGGGCTGCAGGGCTCGGCTGCCACGAGCCTGAAGCAGACTCGTGTAATCCCCGTCGGGGACGAAACAAATGTCCTGGCTGTCGGGCTTGTCGTGGACCTCCAGACCCAGACCGTCGGCGATCTTGCGGACCGCTTGCTTGCTCTCCAGGTCCCCGACGGGAAACAGCACCCTGCTCAACCAGTCTCTATGGAGACGAAAGAGCGCGTAGGATTGGTCCTTCCCGGTTGCCTGTGCCCCGGTGATCGCAGGTTGCCCATGATAGTCGCCGACTCGGGCGTAGTGTCCGGTCGCGACGTAGCGCGCCCCCACGAAATCAGCCAGTTCGAACAGCCGTCCGAACTTCACCCGCTCGTTGCATCGAATGCAGGGGTTGGGAGTCCGCCCGTTCTCGTAGTCCTCGATGAAGCTGTCGATAATCGACGAGAACTCCTCGGCAACGGACAGGACTTTGAACGGGATCCCAAGCCGGGAGGCAACCTGCCGGGCGTCGGACGCGTCGGACACGTCGTGCGTTGTGCGTTGTGCGTCTTGCGTGCGAACGGCTCCTTCGCACCACGCATCCCGCGCGACGCAAGACGAGTCCCTCTGAAGGCAGAGAAACACCGCGGTCACGTCGTATCCGGCCCGCACGAGCAACGCGGCCGCCACGGCGGAATCCACTCCGCCGCTCACTGCTACCAACACCTTTTCCCGCATGGGTCCACGAAAATAGACAACGATCTTCCTGCCCGCCGATCGCTTGCGTATTATAACGCATTCCCCTTCACAGCGCGAAGAACCGACAGATCCTTCGGAACAGGCGCCAGTCGTCGTCCAGATCCAACTTCCAGTGGCGCGCGGGCTTCGATCTGCATCGGCGCCGGGGCGCAGAAACCCAGATAGAAGGCGCCTTCCGTTCGGCGCTCGGACGCGAAGGCTTCCAGGATCAGACCCGCCTGGCGTCTGAGCGGATCGTTTGATCGCTTCATCGCGGCGATCCGCCTCGGCGCGGTCCGTTCTTTCCCCCGCCGGGGGCGGCTGGGCCACATGGGGCTCCCCCGCCCGCGGGGGTGGTCTTCGCCCGGCCGGGGGCGGCCGGGCCACATCTTTCCCCGGCTGGGGTCATTCGTGTCGAAGGGCTTCGATGGGGTCGAGGCGGGCGGCCTTGAGGGCAGGGAAATAGCCGAAAACGACGCCCACAGCCGCGGAGAACGCGAAGGCAATGACTGCTATCCCTGTGTTGAAAACGAAGGGAACCTGCAGGACGTTCTTGAGGCCGTAGGAGCCCGCCAGACCCAGCAGGATTCCAAACAAGCCGCCGGAGGAAGACAAGACCACGGCTTCGACCAGGAACTGCATCAGCACCTCGCGCTCCAGGGCGCCGATCGCGAGGCGCGTGCCGATCTCTCGCGTCCGTTCGGTGACCGAGACGAGCATGATGTTCATGATGCCGATTCCGCCCACGAGCAGACTGACGGCCGCGACGGCGCCCAGCAGGCCGGTGAGCATCTGCGTGGTGCTCGTGAGCATCTTGGAGATCTCCTTGGTGTCCATCACGCTGAAGTTGTCGTCCTCGCCGGCGGAGAGATGGCGACGCTGGCGCAGAAGCAGTCGGATGTCGCGCTGGGCCTTTTCCGTGGAGGCGCCGTCCTCGACGGAGACCTGGAACATGCTGACGTCCTGGTTGCCCGAGAGCCGACGCTGGAAGGTCCGCAGAGGCAGCAGAACCACATCGTCCTGATCCTGACCCATACTGTTCTGCCCTTTGGCCTCCAGCAGCGCGATGATCTCGAACGACAGAGCCCCCAGGCGGATGCGGTTGCCAATGGGGTCCAGACTCCCGAAGAGGTTTTCGCGAACGGTTTGTCCGATGATGCAGACCGCAGCGCCGGAATTCAATTCGCTGGTTGTAAAGGGTCGCCCGCTCTGCATGGACCGGTTGCGCAGAGTAAGGAACTCGTTGGTGGTGCCGGTAACCGAGGTGGACCAGTTCTCATTTCCATATACGGCGGTGGAGGACTGGCTGCACACGGGAACCACCGCCGAGATCGATCCGATCTGCTGGACGATGGCTTCGCCATCTTCGACTTTGAAGGGAGGCGAGGTGCTGTCCCGACCGGGTCCCATCCGTTTGCCCGGGCTGATCATCAACAGATTGCTCCCCAGGCTGGCAATCTGAGTGGTCACCTGTTGGGTGGCGCCGTTGCCGAGCGTCACCATGGTGATGACGGACGCGACGCCGATGACAATGCCCAGGATGGTCAGGAAGGACCGCAGGACATTGCGCCGGATCTCTCGCAGGGCCAATAGGAACGTATTCCAGAACATCAGGTTGTCCTCCCGTTCTGCTGGTCGGACTCGATTCTGCCATCCTTGAAATGGACGATTCGCTTGGCGTATTCCGCCATGTCCGACTCGTGCGTAACCATGATGATGGTGATCCCCTTGTCGCGGTTGAGGTGACAGAGCAGGTCCATGATCTCCTCACTGCGCGCGGTGTCCAGGTTGCCGGTCGGCTCGTCGGCCATGAGGACTGAGGCGCCGGTGATGATGGCCCGTGCGATCGCAACGCGCTGCTGCTGGCCGCCGGACAGCTCGTTGGGACAGTGCGATTCCCAGCCTTTGAGGCCGACGGACGCCAGGGTTTGACAGGCAAGCTGGTGCCGCTTCCGCGCAGGCACGCCGCGATAGATCAGCGGGAGTTCCACGTTCTCGATTGCGGAGGTTCGCTTCAAGAGATTGTAGCCTTGAAATACGAATCCCAGGTAGTAACGTCGGAGCCTCGCCCGCTGGTCGCGGGTCAGTCCGGAGACCTCGACGCCCTGGAAACAGTATGATCCCGAGGTAGGCGAATCCAGGCAGCCGAGGATATTCAGGCAGGTGGATTTTCCGGACCCACTGTGGCCCATGATCGCGACGAAATCGCCTTGCTCGATCCGCAGATCGATCCCGGCCAGCGCCTGCATTGCGGCCTGGCCCTCGCCGTAGACCTTCGTGACGCCCTGCAGCTCGATCAGGGGCGCGTTGTCTGTCTGAATAGAGGCAATCATACTCATCTCCCTGTGCTGATCGTATCCACGATCGCGGCCATCGGCGGCCTGATGTCGCCGGACACGATCTCGGTCAGGGTTCCATCCGTGGACCCGATGGTCACGGGCACTGCGACCACTTGTCCGTCCTGCAGGACCCACACCGTCTGCTGCTTCTTCTTGGTGTCCACGCTCTCCTTGGGTGATTCGTTCCCAGGGGGACGCGGCAGCAACATGCCCACCAGGCCGCGAGAGGATTTCTTCTGCTGCTGGGCGGGCGGCGCGAAACGCAGAGCTGCACTGGGGACCAGCACGGCGTTCTGAATCCTCTTCACCGTAATCTCCGCCGTGGCGGTCATTCCCGGCCTCAGGGACAGGTCCTTGTTGTCCACCTTCAGCACGGTCTCGTAGGTGACCACGCCGTCGACGGTCTGAGAGCCGTAGCGGACCTGAATGATCTTGGCCTGGAACGTCCGATCCAGATAGGCGTCCACCGTGAATTCCGCGTCCTGCCCTTCGCACACCTGGCCGATGTCCGCTTCGTCCACGTCGACGTGCAGTTCCATCTGGGTCAGGTCCTCGGCGAGCTTGAAGAGCACGGGAGCCTGGAAAGAGGCAGCGACGGTTTGGCCCTGTTCCACTTCCCGGGTCAGCACGATGCCGTTGATGGGGGAAGTAATCACTGCCTTGGCCAGATCCGTCTCCTTGTACTGGAGCGTGGCCTTGGCCTGAGCCACCTCCGCCTGCGCGCTGGCTTCATCGGCCATCGCGCGGGCATAGTTCGCTTCGGCCGCGTCAAGGTCTGCCTGGGACGGCACCTTGTTGTTGCTCAATTCCCGGACGCGCTTCAACTGATCGAGCTTGCTCTTGGTCTCTGCAATCGTAGCCTGAGCCTGCAGGACCTTCGCTTCCGCAGCCTGCAGGGCCGCTTTGGATTGGGTGACCTCGGCCTCCAGTTTAGTTGTGTCCAGACGAGCCAGGACTTGGCCGACCGTAACCTTCTGGTTGTAGTCCACCTCGACGCTCTTGAGGATTCCCGACAACTCGCTGCCCACGTTGACGTCCACCGTGGGCTCCAGGTTGCCGGTGGCCGTGACGATGACGGTCAGGTCCCCCTGCTGAACGGCCTGCGTTTCATACCGTGGACCTTCGGTCTGTGTCCCGCCCCTCCAGACCCATCCGGCGGCAGCACACACGACCAGCAGGAGGATCAAGATGAACCACAGCTTTCTCCTGGCTCTCTTGCGAGTCGAAGAAGAATCGATTCCCAGGGTCTGGGCAATCTCGGATGCAGGGTCTTTACTCGGTTTCATAGGTGCTCTCCATGTCAAAGGGGGTCGTTCAGGAATCCAGGCAGGTCCAACCGCCGCCGAGGGCTTTGTACAGACGGATCAGATTGGAGGTCACTGTCCCGTTGCTCTCGGCCAGTTGGTTCTGGAACGACAGGAGGGACCGCTGAGCGTCCAGCACATTGCTGAAGTCGGTCAGTCCGGCCTCGTATTCATAGAGAGCCAGTTCTGCAGCGTGTTGGGCTGCATCGGCCGCTTCTTCGAGAGTCCGGCGTTTGTCCTGTTCGTTCACATAAGCGGCAATCGCGTTCTCCACCTCGTCCAGAGCGTTGAGAATCGCGGATTCGTACTGGATCAGGTACTGCTCCTGCAAGGCGTTCTGCTGCTCGATGTTCCAGCGGATCGCGCCGCCGTCGAAGATGGCCCACGTGACCTGCGGACCGCCGCTGATCATGGCAGAGGTGCCCGAAATGAGCGACAGCGCCTGTCCCCCGACGGACCCGGTCAGCGAGAATCTGGGGTACCGGTCCGCGGTGGCCTGGCCGATGCGAGCGGTCTGGGCCGCGAGTTCGCGTTCCGCTCTGCGGACGTCGGGTCGTTGACGCAGGGTGTCGGCAGGCACACCGACAGCGACCTCCTTGGTGCAGACCGGGATGGCCGCGGGCACAGCCAACTCCTCATGGAGCTTGCCCGGCTGTTCGCCCAGGAGCACGGCCAGGTTGTTCATGGCCTCATCCAAGCCAGCCTTCAAGTCTGGAATCTGGCTTCGTGTGCTTTCGAGGTTGTACTTGGCTTGGAACACCGCCAGCTCGTCGCTCAGTTGGGCTTGATACTGCCATTCCGTCAGTTGATAGGTCTGTTCCTGGGTCTCGATGCTCGCCTGGACTGCGGCCAATCGCGACTGGTAAGTCCGGATCTCGACGTAGTTCAGGGCCACCTCGGACAGCAGGCTCACGAGCGTGTCGTTCAGATCCTCCTGACTGGCCTGGAGGTCCGCATCAGCAGCCTCAAGGGATCGACGGGAACCGCCGAACAGATCCAATTCCCAGCCGGCATCGAAGCCCAGATTGTGGCTTTCCGTGGTCTGGCCGGTACCCATTTCCCCGCGGGAATGGCTCCAGGTATCCGAACCCGAGAGATTGACAGTCGGGAACAGGCCGGCCTTGGTCACGCCCCGCGCGGCGCGGGCTTGTCCCACGCGGGCCCGGGCGTTCTTTAGATCCAGGTTCCCCGCGACGGCCCTTTCCATCAGGCTGGACAACTGCGGGTCGTCGAGCGTCTTCCACCACGATGCCAGCATGTTGGGGTCTGTCGGTTTGGCGACCAGGCCATCTTGGAGTTTGCCATGCCAGGCCGGCGATGTGGAAGACGTGGGCGGGACATAATCAGGTCCCACGGCACACCCCGCCAGGACCACCGCCGCCAGGAGCATCCACAACCACAGTATCCGCCCGCCCAAGACTGTCTTGTTCATCATGTTCATCGTTGCTTATGCCTCGAAACGCGTGTTTTCCGAGCCGGCTTGCGCCCGGTCTCTCGAATTCTCTGGGCTTCTTCGCGAATGCCGCGAGTCCCCGCCAGGCTGAATCGCGCAACGTGGTCGGCCAGTTCCGCGACGTCGAACTGCACAGGCGGGCCCGGATGCGGTCCGCCGCTCCCCATCCGGACCCTTCGCAGGTGCAACATCGGGCCGAAACACTGACCGATGATGCTCATCTCGCAGAAGTGAGCCTGCTGTTCGCCGACCTGATCCCCCAACAACTCCCGCACGATCGCCAGGGACTCCTGGTGCATCGGCTCCAGAGTCTCGTGGAGGATGTCGTTGAGGAGGCCCGTCGGGTTGGCCAGCTCCCTGTGCATGATCTCGACTTCATGGTTGTCGGGGTCCGCGGTCCGATGCATGAGCGCCAGGATGTGGCCGCGAAGCCGCTCTTCGGGTGGGGCATCGGGCGGCACCCCGCCGTCGGGCGGGTGGGCCTGTATCGATTTCTCGAAGGCGTGCTTCCAGGCCTCGACGTAGAGATTCTCCTTGCTGCCGAAGTGGTAGTTCACGGCGGCGATGTTTGCCTGGGCCTTCTCGCAGATCTCCGCATGGGTGGCCTCCCAGAATCCCTTCTGGGCGAAGACCTCGACGGCCGCCGCCAGAAGACGCTGTCGCGTCTCCTGCGCGTCTTTTCTCTGCTTTCTGCTCATCCGTACGTCCTTTCTCAGCACGTATTCTGTTGTATAATTTAATTCGTCAATTGAATTTGTCAATTAAAAACAGGGAGACAAAATGCGGGAGGATCGTAACCTGTGGTGATTCAACAACTTGCACTATCGAATAATTGCGGAGAGATCCAGATCGCGAACCTGGATCGCGGCGTCGAACGTGCCCGGGATCTCCCACCCGAGATTCATGTTCGCGACCGCGTAGTCGTGCAGGGATGCGTCCTTCAGATACCCCCTCTTCACCGCCTCCTGCAGGCCGCTTCGAATGAACGGCAGGAGGTCCGCCTGCACGGCAGTCCATCGACCGTCGCTCAGCGGAGCAATCCCCAGCAATCTCGCATCGAGGGTGTAGATGAACTTGCCTGTCGCATCGCCCTTGCCGGCGTCCCGGGCCATATAAGCGGGCGGAATGTCGTGCCGGCTGTCGAAGAACGGCACGCCGAACCAGAAGTAATCGCCGCGCTCCTGCGACGCCGGGGCGATGTTCTTGACGATGAAGAACATCTGGAACTGGGCTGCATGAAGTCCGGGATCGTACTGCCCCGGCGGGATGTGATTCACGCAGTGCAGAAGCCGCAGAGTGATCGCCAGTCGGACGCCATCCAGCTCGTCCAGCGGATAGAGCGTCGCCGCGTCCTGCTCGACGAGCAGATGCGGCCAGCTCTCCCCCGGTTTGCGGACGCTCGCGCCATATTCCGCCTTGCCGCGTATGTCGAGGATCAGATCGCGATTCGGAGAGCCGGGCCCTCCGACGACGACTCTCTTCCCTTGGTTCTCGTAGGACCGGTCGCCGGCCTCTCCTGAAACACAGGCAGCCTGGGCCAGACTGTATTTCGTCGCCCACTGGCACAGCCGCCAGGCGGGGACGTTGTTCGCGTCCCCGAGCGTCAGAACCGCCTCCACCGCACGTCCCCTGGAGGAATCGGGATAGCTCAGCAGAAAGCCCCGCCGGAACTGCATATCGGCAAACAGAGCCGTCCCGTCCGCTCCCCACGCCGCAGAGCCGGCCGACAGAATCGCAAGAACGAACAGATTACGCTGGGTAGAACTCATTTTTTCTCTCAACGGATCTATGGGTTGTCATGCTGAACGAAGTGAAGCATCTGGGCTGAGAAGTGGTATTCAGTAGCCAGATCCTTCGCTGCCGCTCAGGATGACAATCATCAGGTGATGAGCGACAGGGCACTCGGTGCGCCCGCACGATCACGACGGTCCATCGAAGTACTTCTTCACAATCCAGTCCGGCTGCCATTGGTCCGGGACCCGCTTTCGACCCGTGAGATCCACCGGTTCGGGAGGCCTGTTCCCGCTGGGCAGCACCAACGTGTCGCCGACTCTGGCCTGACACTGTCGCATCAATCCGAGCAGGCGTTGAACGTGCTGGGCACATTCGGCCCGGCCGATCAGATTGGTCGTTTCATCTGGATCGTTTTGCAGATCGAACAACTGCATATGGCTGATCTTCGGGTAGCAGATCAGTTTCCATCGCTCGTCCCGCACGGCTCGCTGGATATCGAGAAACGGCAGGAACACCGAGTCGCGGACCCGCTCTCTCTTGCCCTCCCACAGAGGCCGGAGGCTTTCGCCCTCCAGGTCGCGAGGAGCCGGAATGCCGATCACGTCGCACAGCGTCGGGAAGATGTCCAGCAGGTAAGTGAACGCCCGAGTCGATTGGCCCCGCGGGATACCGGGGCCGGAGAAGATCAGCGGGCAGCGCATGCTGTGCTCGTAAACGCTTTGCTTGCCCAACAGGCCGTGACTGCCCAGGGCCAGTCCCTGGTCGGCGGCGTAGATGATGACGGTGTCGTCCGCGTGGCCCGTCTGTTTCAATGTTTCGAGAATCCGGCCGATCTGGCCGTCGAGGTGTGTGATGGCTCCGTAGTATTCTGCGAGCTGATTGCGGATGACCGCCTCGGTCCGAGGCCAGGGCGCCAGATTCTCGTCGCGACCGCCTTTCATCATGCCATTGTCGAACGGATGCTGGGGCAGGAAGTTCGCGGGCACAGGGGGCAAGTCCCGATAGTACATTTTCCGAAAGGCCTCCGGCGGCATCCTCGGATCGTGCGGCACGGTGAAGGCCACATAGGCGAAGAACGGCTTCTCCGCGTCGTGATTCTCAAGGAACTCGATCGCTGCGTCGGCAAACAGCTCGCTGGAGAACTTCTCGCCCGTACGGGGTGCGGTCAGCTTTCCATCCGGGCCGAGGTCTCTGACCGGCACCTTGGTGTGGTCCGACATGCCGCCAAAGAAGACGTTCCGCCCCTGTTGAAAGGCCCGCAGCCAGGAAGTCTCGCCGTTGTGCCACTTGCCGGTGGCGAAGGTGACATAGCCGTGTTCGTGCAGCAGTTCCGGCAACAACTTCGCGTCTTTGAGGGAGGCCGTGTCGATATGGAACCACGTTTTGCCGCTCATCAGCATGGCCCGGCTGGGCACGCAGACCGCGCCGCTGTTGCCGCCGAAGCAGTAGTTGCTCCGGAAGGCAAAGCCCGACGCCACCAGTTTGTCCAGGTTCGGAGTCCGGATGTGCGGATTCCCCAGACCGCCGATCGTGTCGGCCCGCTGGTCGTCGGCGAAGAGAAACAGGATATTGGGCTTGCCTCCAGGACCCGCTGCCGCCCTCGCCCTCTCGATGCAGGCGCCCGCACAGAATACCAGAAAGCGAATCAGGAAGTCGCGTCTATTCATAGGCCTTGTTCCCCGGTGCTTCTAAATGCCTTCGTCGGACCGCCAGTCATGCTATCACCTGCACTGCCCCCGTTCAAGTCGCGGCCCTCAATCAGCGTTACCGTCCACCCTCCCGTTGCCTTTTATCTGTGAAGGCCGGTATAGAGAACGGCCGGATTCGAGAAGGTGTGCATATGAAAAAGACACTGCTGATTGCCATCGTCCTGACCGCCGCCCTTTCTGTGGGCGGCTGCATGGTTGCCTACGAAGAGTACGGCCCGCCACCACCCCGTCATGTCGTCTACGGTCCTCCCGCCCCGGTCGTCGAAGTGATCGAGGTCGCGCCTCCCCCGCCGCCGAGACCTTACTGGCACCATCATCCCCCCTATCACCGTCACCACCCGCGGTGGTAAGGACGCGCCGCCCTTTGACGCTTTCCCCATGACGCGACATGCGATACAATCGGCGCGCCCCGAGGCAAAGGCGATAGCGGAATACCGCAGCCCAGGGGCCATCGATTGGAAACTGTATGTCCCGGAAGGAGAAGGCAACGATGCCCAGAGGGCTCTTCATCGGTTGTGGTCTGGCGGTTCTGCTGGCGATATCGAATTCCTGCGCGTTCGGGCAGGCAGCAGGGGGCTCTCCGGAAGATACGTCGTTCTCACCCAAGTCCGGCCTGTTGCTGACGACGCGAGGCGAGCGAGGACGCGGGGGACCGCCGTCGTTCGGGGCCCGCAGCCAGGACGATCCGCTTCGCAGCGAGCTCGTGGACGGCACCCTCGCGGAGTTCCACCCACAGGAAGGCCAGACCGTGGAGGGAGCCCGCCCGCAGCAGTGGACGGCCGTTGACTTCGGTCCCGACGGCGCCGTCGCGGGACGCGGGTCCTATCTCTACGCACCGATCGTGTCGGATAGGCAGAAAGTGCTCATCCTGAACGCCTCCGGCCAGAGTACGACCTACGTAAACGGAGAGCCTCGCGGAGGGGACATCTATAACGCCGGTTATATGCACCTGCCCGTGCTCCTGCACGAGGGGACGAATTCCCTGTTCCTCAGAACCGGACGGGGCGCGATGAAGGTCCGGCTGTACGAGCCGCCCGCGCCGGTCTTCCTGCATCGCGAGGACCTCACCCTGCCCGATCTGGTGGTCGCAGAAGAGAGTGACGCCTGGGGCGCTGTGGTGGTCGTCAATGCGACGCCCGAGCCCGCGACGGGGTTCACGCTCGTTCTGCGAGCCCCGGGAGTGGGGGGCAAGGCCACGCCTGTCCCGGCGATCATCCCCTTGACCGTTCGCAAGGTGGGATTCCGCATTCAAGCGGAGGCTCCCGCCGGCGAGGGACGAATCGAAGGAACGCTCGAACTGCACGGACCCGACGGCGCCCTGTGTCACAGTATGCCGCTGAGTCTGGAGATCCGCCGGCCGGATCAGCACCGCAAGATCACGTTCGTGAGCGATATCGACGGCAGCGTGCAGTATTTCGCTCTCCGGCCCGCCGTGCCGGCGTCTCCGGACGACCCGGCGCCGGCCATCGTGCTGTCCTGCCACGGAGCGGGCGTCGATGCCGCCGGACAGGCTGCCTCTTACTCGCCGAAGACATGGTGTCACGTCGTCGCCCCGACGAACCGTCGGCCCTACGGGTACGACTGGGAGGATTTCGGGCGGATGGACGCAATGGAGGTGCTCGCAACCGCCAAGCAGTCGCTCAGACACGATCCATCCCGCATCTACCTGACAGGTCATTCCATGGGCGGGCATGGAACCTGGCACCTGGGCGTCACTTATCCGGATTGCTTCGCCGCGATAGGACCCAGCGCCGGGTGGCTCTCCCGCTCCTCCTACGGTGGACCTCGCGGCGACAGGGAGGACGATTCCCCCATGGGACTCCTGCTGGCCCGTTGCCGCAAGGCGCAGGATACCGTCGCGCTCTCGGCCAATCTCAAGCAGCAGGGCGTCTACATCCTGCACGGCGGCGGCGACGACAACGTCCCCGCTCAGGAGGCTCGGACCATGACCGAGGTTCTCCAGGGATTCCATCACGACTGGACCTACCATGAGGAGCCCAACATGGGGCACTGGTGGGGCAACGCATATGACGATGGCGGGACCGCCTGCGTGGATTGGCCCCTCATGTTCGACTGGTTTGCACGTCACGCGCTGGCCCCCTCATCGACCGTCCGCGAGGTCGAGTTCGTCACCGCCAATCCGGGCGTATCGAGCCGCTGCCATTGGCTCACAATCGAAGGCCAGATCCGCCATCTGAACCTGAGCAAGGCGCATGTCCAGCTCTGGCCGAACAAGCGACTATTCAAAGGGACTACCGAGAACGTCGCGGTCCTGCGCCTGGACGTTTCGCCTCTGCTCGCGAAGGAGCCGGTCACCGTGGACCTCGACGGCCAGACCCTGGCCGACATCCCCTACCCGACCGGCGCCGGCTCGCTGTGGTTCGCCCGGCGGAATGACCGCTGGCAGACCGTCGAGACACCGTCCGCACGGAGCAAGGGTCCCCGGCGATACGGCGCGACCAAGGACGAACTGAAACACCGGTTCCTGTTCGTCTACGGCACTCAGGGGACTCCTGAAGAGAACGCCTGGTCCCTCGGCAAGGCGCGATACGACGCCGAGACCTTCTGGTATCGCGGGAATGGGTCCGTGGAGATCGTGCAGGACTCGGCCTTCTCGCCCTCGCGCTATCCGGATCGGACGGTCGTCCTCTACGGCAATGCCGAGACGAACGGAGCCTGGACTACCCTGGTCGGCGACAGTCCCGTGCAGGTCCGTCGGGGCAAAGTGCAGGTGGGAGACCGCGCCTTCCGTGGCAACGATCTCTCGGTCCTTTTCGTGCAGCCGCGACCCGACAGTGACGTCGCTTCCGTCGTGGTCATCGGCGGCAGCGGACCGGCCGGCATGAGGGCCGCCTATCCCGTGTCGCTCTTCGTGTCGTCTGTTCGCTATCCGGACTGCCTGGTCACTCGTCCCGGCGGAACTGACGCCCGAAGCTCGGAAAACGTGGCCGTTGGTTTCTTCGGATTGGACTGGTCCGTCGAGAATGGCGAGTTCGCATTCGAGACCGAGACGGAACCCGCGGCGCCATAACATCTTTCGACAGTCCTTCGGAGCCGACAATGAACGCTATGGTATGGATCTCTGTAGTGGCTGCAATCACATCCACGTCCTCGGCGCTCGCGGCGACAGCCGGGCCCGCTACGAATACGGCGAATCTGATCCCCCGACCTGTGTCCGTCGAACGTCGTGACGGGTCTTTCTGCATCGTACCCACGACCCAGGTCGTAGCGGAGGGCCAGGCTGCCGGAGAGGCGTCGAAGCTCATGGATTCGCTGAGCCGTCCCATGGGCTATCGACTTGCCCTTGTTGGGCAGTCGCCCTCGCCGACGAACATCCTTCGAATGAGAATCGACCCATCGTTGAAGGAGCGACTCGGCGACGAGGGATACGAACTGGATGTGACTCCCCAGTCCGTCACGATCCTTGCGAGCGAGCCGGCCGGGTTGTTCTACGCCGGGCAGACGCTGCTCCAGCTTCTGCCGACCGCCGTGTTCAGTCCGAAGCCAGTCGAGGAGACTGACTGGGCGGTGCCATGCGTGCGAATCACGGACCGCCCCCGCTTTCGCTGGCGCGGCCTGCTGATCGATCCCGCCCGCCATTTCATCCCCGTCGCGGATGTCGAGCGATACATCGATGTGATGGCTCTGCACAAGTTCAACCGTCTGCAGATCCACCTGACAGACGACCAGGGCTGGCGCATCGAGATCAAGAAGTACCCGCTGCTGGTCGAGGTCGGAGCCAGGATGGATTTCTCTGCCCTGCAGGAGGGCAAGGGAACCGCCGACGGCCGTCGCCCGAGCGGATTCTACACCCAGGACGACATCCGCAGGCTGGTGCGTTACGCCGCGGACCGACACGTCACGATCGTGCCGGAGATCGAGATGCCCGCCCACACCGGCGCCGCGATTGTCTCATATCCCATGCTCGGCCTGTACCCGGAGAAGCTCGGCAGCCTGCCCGTGGAGCAGCGCTGGACCGCCAACGAGAGGGTCCTGGCCCCACGTCCCGAGAGCGTAGCGTTCATGCAGGACGTCCTGGCCGAGGTGGCGGCGCTGTTTCCAAGCCGGCAGATCCACATCGGAGGCGACGAGGCGAACATCGCCCACTGGAAGCAGAGCGAGGAGACGCAGGCGATGATCCGCCGCCTGGGACTGAAAGACGAGACAGAGCTGCACAGTTGGTTCATCAGACGAATGGACACGTTCCTGACGAGTCGCGGACGACAGCTCGTCGGATGGGATGAGATCCTCCAGGGAGGCCTCGCGCCGGGCGCTGTCGTGATGAGCTGGCGAGGCACGAGCGGGGGAATCGCCGCCGCGCAGGCCGGGCACGATGTCGTCATGGCGCCTACCTCGCACACGTACTTCGACTACTACCAGGGCCCCGCCCAAACCGAACCGAAGGCCATCGGCGGCTTCATCCCGCTGGAGAAGGTCCACGAGTTCGAGCCGATCCCGGAGGCGCTCGACTCCGAGCAGGCCAGGCACGTGCTCGGCGGACAGGGACAACTCTGGGGCGAGTATATTGCCGACCGCGGACACCGCGAATACATGACCTATCCTCGCGCCGCTGCTCTCGCCGAGGTGCTGTGGTCATCCCGGGAGGGCCGCGACTATGTCGAGTTCACCACCCGTCTGGCCGAGCACGTCAAACGTCTCGAACTGCTGGGCGTGAACTACCGCCCCCTGGACTGAAGCCCGCTTGCATCAGGAACTCGGGCACACGGAAAACCGAACCGTGGACGGCGCCCCTTGCCGGCCCACGCAGCGGAGTTCATAAACGCCCGGCCGCAGGATAAGTCGCTGCACCTGGCCTGTGCCCTCGAGCTTGCCGTTGAGAAACCAGGAGTTCCCGTCGTCCCGGTTGGCCGACGCACGGACGACCGCAGTCTCGCCGCAGGCGATGAACGTCTCGTCGTTGCCCGGAGTGGTGATCCGCACGTCTTGGGCCACTTCCTTCGGCAACGCGAGCGGCTTGCGGACGCGGATCGCTTCGGGCCTGGGCGGGTCTGAATCCAGTCGGAGCGATGCCAGGCTGAACAGCCTGCCCAGGACCGGCTCGGCCGCCTGGGCTCCGACGTACTCCAGCCGGCCGGTCCCACGAAATCGCCCCGCCCACACGCCAATCGCATAGCGGTAATTGTGGCCGACCGCCCAGGCGTCCCTGCGGCCGGAGCTGGTCCCCGTCTTCCACATGAACCAGGGGACGTTGTCGGCGGACCCTTCGCGGAGGGCAGCGGGCGGACGTTTTCGACAGGAGAGGATATCGCTGATCGCGGCGCAAGTCTGCGGCTTCAAGGCACGAATCGTCTCACTCGACTCGTCTACGAACAACCTCGGCCGACGGCAAACGCCCTGACGAGCCAGCGTCGCGTAGGCGTTGGTCAGGTCCAGCAGACTCACTTCGACGCCGCCAACCGCCAAAGCCAAGCCGCCGCGTTTGGGTGCATCGACCGGCAGGTGGATTCCCACGGCTTCCAGGACCCCGCAACAGCGGGCCAGACCGATCCCCTCCGCGACCAGAATTGCCGGGACGTTCAGCGATCTCCTGAGCGCCTCGGCCGCATTGATCCGATCCGCATGAGTCCTGTCGAAGTTCGACGGCGTCCACGGGCCACGCGAGATGGGAATGTCGTACACGATGGAATCGCCGTTGAGACGTTCCATCTCGAAGGCCGTCGCATAGAGAAAGGGCTTCAGCGCCGAGCCGGGACTGCGCCTGGCCAGGACCCCATTCACCTGACCGTCGACGGGATCGGTGGGATCGCCCGACCCGAGCATGGCGACGATGGCCGATTCCGCAACATCGATGACGACCACGGCCAATTCGGTTCCCTCCGGCAGAGTCGCCAGATGCTCACTCGCCACTCGCTCGAGCTGTTCCTGAATATCCAAATCGATGGTCGTCTGTCCGCCGGTGGGTCTTCGGCTCAGCGCCAGGAAACTCGCGTGGACTGCCCGCCGAACTGAAGACGGATGGACTTGGACGGGACAGGACAACGCATCCGTGCATTGCTGCTCCGTGATCCAGCCTTTCTTCAACATGCTGTGAAGGACCACTCGCCGGCGCCTCAGGGCAGCGTCAGGATTGCTGTCCGGCCGATAACGACTCGGCGACTGAGGTAAACCGGCCAGCAGCGCCGCCTCCGCCAAGGACAGGTCCTTCGCCCGTTTCCCGAAGTACCGCAGCGAGGCCGCTTCAACACCTCGCAAGTTGCCGCCGTACGGCGTAACGTTCAGATAGAGCTCCAGGATCTGCTGCTTGCTCATCAGGCGATTCAACTGGAGCGAGCGGAACGCTTCGACGATCTTGGCCCGACAGGTGCGCGGTCGATTGTCCATCATCCGACATATTTGCATGTCGAGCGTGCTGGCCCCGGAGACGATCCGGGCGGCCGACACATTCTGCCCGATCGCACGAACAACAGCTACCCCGTCCACGCCGCAATGACGGTAGAACCGCTCGTCCTCCACTGCAACGGTCGCCTGGATCAACCAAGGCGATACGTCTGCCAGACCGACGGGGCGCCGCCATTGCTCGTCGGACCCGACGATGCTGAACATGGGTCGGCCCTTTGCATCGAGCACAGCGGGACTCGTGGACCACTGCCGCAGACGCTCCGCAGGGAACGGGCACAGATGCCAGACCAGGGCGAACGCCGTCACGAGGGCAACGACCGAAAGAGCCGCTGCCTTGGACAGACGCTTCAGGATTCTGACCGGTATTCTCATGCCCACGTCACTGGACGTCCCACGGATTTGAGATTCCCGATTTACCGACTGCGCGCGGTCACGCGACCGGTCCTGCCCAAGCAGGCCACCGTCGGATCGTACATGCACGATCCCTGGATAGCGGGCAGGGAGAACTCGCCCGCCGTGATTACTCGCAGTGCGTACCGGTACGTCCTGGGTTCGGGCTCTGCCGTGCAGAACAGGACGACACGATCGTCCAGGAACTCCACGTGATCAGGCCGATCTTCCACGGACCTGCCCATCGCGGCGGAGGTGGCCAGCCGGGGATTCTCCACCTCCATGGCACCGGGCAATGTGTCAACCACCGCGATATTGTGGACGACTCCAACGCCGGCGTTGACGACGACTTCCACCTGGATAAGGTCGCCCACTGCAAGGTTGTTCACATCCACGGAATTGCCATCCCGATCCAGCCAACGGCGTTCGACGTGGAGCCCACGATCGTAGGGCGCCGCCAGATCGTCTCGGATCAGACCCCTGCTCGTTGCGATCACGTAGAGCGTGCCCTCCCCGCTGGAGGCGATCCGGACCGGCTCCGACGCCTCGCGGACCTCCAGCGACGCGGGCTCGTCTTGGGTGAACGCGACCGGTTCTCCACCACCGGCCTGAATGGTCCCTGCAAATTGCGGCAAGTCGCCGCCCGTGGTCGCCTGGTAGCGAGCCAGTGCCGCAATCGCGGCGGCGTTGTTCAATGTGCTGCCCCATTGTCCGTTGGAGCGGGCCTTCTCCAAGCTCGCCGCCAGGGGGGCGACCATCGGATGGTTCGGCTCGATCTCCAGCAGCACGCTGAGCCAGACGCCTTCCTGCCGGATTTGCGAGGTCAGCCGCCCGGTCGTCGTCGTGGCAACTGCCCCGACCGGTGGCGTGTCAGGCAACAGCGAAAGAGCCTTCGCCGTATTCCCAGCGGCATGGAACGCCCCGGCCAGATGCGCCAGAGCAGCTACGTCCAGATCGTTCTTCTGCTCGGCCAATCGCGCCATCCAGCCGTGAGGTGGATCACCAAACGTCGCCAGCACCCGGCAGATCAGCGCCTTCGTGCCCAGGTCCTGCGTCTGTTCCTCGGTGACTCCCAGGCGACTCTCCAGGTACTTGGCCAATTCGCTCGTGAAGCGTGGGTCGATCTCGTAGCCGGCGTTGCGGGCCTCCAGCAGGCAGGAAGCGGCATAAGCGGTGCCCCACAGACAGGGAGCTGTCCCGCCCGGCCAGTAGCTCAGACCGCCGGAACAGGTTTGCATCGACCACAACCTCGCGATGCCCGCCTTGATCATTTCGTCGATCGCCTCGCCGCGGATCGACCCCAGGATATCGGAGGCATAGAGTAAGGAGAACAGACGACTGCTCGTCTGTTCCACGCAGCCATAGGGGTAGCCGATCTGCTCCTCGAGGGCGGCCTCCAAGTTCACGCTCGGTCGGGCGCCGATGGAGACAGTCATCCGGATCGTCTCTCTCATGAAGACCTCGGGCGGCTCGATCTGGAGCGACTCCCCTGCCGATACGGTCTTCAGTTCGACCACGGAATGCAGCGCCGTTGCAGGCCGGACGGAGAGCACCGCGATGCAGTGGGCGCTGAGCAGAGGTTGTGCATCCCCCTGCTCGACCGCTTCGATCCTCACCTGAACCGGCCCGGAGGCGGTTGCCCTTGCGGACAGCAGTCGAGTGACCGGCTGTCCAGGCTGGACAACGAGGTCCTTCTGCGCTTCGTCCGTCGACAGCTCGATGGGTCCTGAGACTTCCGCGTTGATCTGAAGACTGAGCGGACGGTCTGAAGAATTGAAGAACTTGACCGGCACCGTGAACCGGTCGCCCGGAGCTGCGAATCGCGGCCAGCTCGCCTCCAGAAGCAGCGGCGCCGTGAGCGTCAGTGCGTGCTCGGCGGCGCCGTAGCGATCCTGCTCGACGGCCACCGCCATGATTCGCAATTGTCCGGTCAGGTCGGGCAATCGCATCTGGACCGTCACCTTGCCCTCCCTGTCGGTGGGAACCGCCTCCTGCCAGATCACGGCGGACTCACGAACGCGAACCGGCACAGGGCTGCGACGAAGCGCGTCCACGTCGGATTCGTCGCCGCCGATGCGAGTGATCCCGGCGGGTCGTTTGTAGTCCGGCAGCAGTCTGTAGAAGACATCGGCCGTGGAAACGCCTGATCTCCGCGGCCCGAGGAAGTAATCGTACAGATCGGGCGTCCCATAAGCGCCGGCCAGGAGGATGCCTTCATCCACCGCCCATACGTGCACCCAAGCCGGCTGATTCGGATCGCTCGGACGGCCCACATCGACCGTCACGGTCACCGCCTCGCCGGGCTGGGCACAGCCGGGCGCGTCGATGGTCACCGGGATTCGATGCGAGCCATGTTCCATCAACACTTGCGCAGTGCCCAACCCGCGATGAGGCAGCCAGCTCTCTTGATTGGGATCGACCGCGCGCACGACCGTCGCGGTGAAGAAGGCGCTGCCTCGGGTGTCCGTCGGCAGCGTCACGTCGAACTCGCAGGTGTTCTCGGAGATCGTCGCGATCTGATGGGCGACAACGTCGTCCGTCTCCGCCGTCAGCAGCGCGGTGCCCGGGATTGGACTGCGGAGCAGCACTTTCACCTGCTCGCCCGGAAGGTACTTCCTCTTGTCGGTGATGACCTCCACGCGTTCCGGCTGGTTCATCGCCAGGGTCTGTGAGCTGCCGCTCTCCTCGGACGCATAGAAGCTCATACAGGTGGAGCTGCCGTCGGCCGGGTCGGTGAACACGACACGATACGCTCCACTATCGGGGCAGACGATCTGAATCGAACCTTCGGAATCGTCCGGTTCGATCACCCGATCCGCATCTACCTTCTCGGTCTTCTCGACGGATTGCCAGATGCGCCGGCCGTTCACCTGCTTGAGGACCGTGTCATACTCGACTCGCAGCAACTGCACCGTCATTCGCGCCGGTCGCCCTGGCTGGTCCTCCCCGGTCAATCGCACCCAGTCCACCGCGACGGGCTCGCCCACAGGGGCCACTTGTCCCTTGGGCAAACGAAGTCCGATATGCCTATTCAGCAGATCCAGAGTCGCGGATGTGTTGGAAGACACGGATCGCCCGCCCGGTTCGGTAACCGTAGCGGACAAACGCATGTGGTACAGTCCCGCCTTGAGGTTCTCCGGCAGGCGGACCGACGTTTCGCATTTCCCCTGCTCGTCCAACTGATCCTCCGCGGTCGGCAGGGAAATCGGCGCCTCGACGCCATGCAAACCGAACTGGAAATCGGGGTGGCTCTTCGAATCGAAGCGAATCGGCAAGAGCACGCCTTCGACCTGCACAGGCAGGTCCGCCGCCGGCTGGTCCCACAAGTACCGCCCGGCGATCCGAATCGCAGGAGGTGTGTTCGGGTCGAACCGCTCCCTCGATGGCGACGCGGTCACCTGTATCCGCACGGGCACGAAGGCCTCCACGAGCGCATCGGTCGAGCCAAGCTGGTCCTCCGAGCCGGGCAGTGTGACGTATAACCGGTACAGGCCGGTCTGGGCTTCCGCAGACGGGGTATAGCTCGTATGGAACATCCCCTGATCCCGTTCGCGGCGGTCTATCGTCAGCTCGGCGACGCGCCGCCCGTCGGGCCGGGATACCTTTACACTGAGCGGGAAGCGAGAAGGGACCGCGCCGGTCACGTCGCGAATGACTCCGGTCAGATGGATCGTCTCTCCCGGCCGATAGACCCCTCGATCCGTGTAGAGCATGGTCTCATAGTGCTCGGCATAGCATCGCCCCTGCTGCTCGGCGTGGTCGGTCATCCACTGGTTCTCTTCGGGTTGCAGATAGCTCAGATCGCCATCCTTCGCAGCGATAATCACCCAGATGCCCCCATCCGGATGGCGACCGGTGAACTGCAGGCGCGCGATGCCCTCTGCGTCGGTCTTCGCGGTCGCCACCTTCTGGTTGTTGTACGTCAGGCCGTCGACCACGACGTCCGATACGGGCTGGGCGGTTCGCAGCGAAGTGACCCAGACGAGGTAACCATCGCGATGGCGCTTGGCCGTGATCGCCAGATCCGTAATCGTGACGATGGTCGAATCCTGGGTCCATCGGTGGTCCCTTGCCCTGGCATCGACGCGGTAGATCCCCAGCGGTTGCGACAGCAGCTCACGAAGATCCAGGACCAGCTTGCCCGGCTGATTGTGCGGCAGGTCCACGGCTACCGTCTTGTCCAGCACGGACCGCGAGGTCTCATCGACCATCGTCCAGTGCAGGTGAGACACAAGGTTGTTGGCATGCACGCGCCAGGCCTCCACATCCACTTGCTGGAGATTGACGCCTCTGGCATCGAGCAGGAGCCGACCCCAGGGCGACAGAATGCCCGTGCCGCAATCGAACTCGACCTGCGGTTCATAATCGGGGATTCGCACCGCGATGGACGCGTCCTGCCCCAGTGTCTCGCCGTCGTCCGACAAAACGGTGGCGGGCACGCGGACCATGTACTGGCTGCCTGCTTTGAACTTGCCCGACGCAATGAGGGCGTTTTCGGAAAGGCGGACGTGAAGATCGTCGACCGCCGGCTCAAAGACAAGCTGTGGCTGTCGCTGCTCCGAGTCGAGCCCTTGTGAGAAGTACAGCAGGACAGGAATGCTCTCCTCCAGGTCGGGCATATCGACGTACGCACGCACCAGGGCGAACCTCGGCGATACATCCTGAACGATTTGGACCGATTCACCGAGTCCAACGTCGCCGCCGTAACCGGTCAGTTGCTCGCTGATCACCATTCTGAGCCGGTCCGACTCCGGTCGGCGCACGCGGATCATCATATCGTTCTGCGGCGCAGATACTAAGGATACGGAATCACCGAGCCCGGCCAACGTCTTGCCGTCGTAGAAACTCGTCTGCCGGAGGAACTCCCCCGGATCGACCGGCTGATTGAAGCACACCTGGAGCGTGAGATCCTGCCGATCGCGGGCCGTCACATCATAAGACAGCATCCGCAAGGGACGCGCGGCAAGCTGGAACTGGCCGTCGCCTTCGATGATTCGGCCGGTGACCTCCTTGAGACGGTCCGTCGCAGCCAGTTTCATCATCCGCCCAACGGGCAAGGGCTTGTCCAGGAGGTATTCGAGCCGGTCCCGCGCCGACCAGACCCATTGGCCCGGCCAGGACGGAGCCAGGCTGAAGACTTCGGCCTTTTCCGTCCGACCAACCGCATCCTGCGCAACCAGGTCCCGGTCGAACGTCAGCCGGACCCGGTCCGGACTGTCCGCATTCGGCAGCAGCGAAGCCGCCAGGACACGGACCGTCGCCTTGGGAGAATGGGTCAGGTCGTGGTGAATCCACACCAGACCCATGATGTTGATGCCGGCAAACGAAACTGTGAGAACAGCCAACTTGCGGGATCGCGCCTGCATGAGATGCCCCTTCCATGGAGTAACCGCTGACGGAGTGTATATCGGCCGACGGTCGGAAGAAAGTTGACTCGCGATCGGCAAATGTTGACGAGAAAAGCGGCCGTCGATGATCTGATGGACGGACGAACGAACGTGTTTATCGGGCTTGCATCCGAGACGGCAATTTGGTATAAGAAGTGTACGCGAAGGCGATGCGGAGAGCTTGTCTTCGCGGTTCGGCGCCTCGATCCCGGTCGATGGGAGCGAGGTGGTAGGGTGTTTCATCTTCGGACAGGCAGGAGGAGCAGTTAAAGGCCGGAATACTTCCGCTCCGGCAGGTGTTCTCGTCGACGATGGGCTACGCGCGACGAGCCGACCCTCGAGCGAAAGGAGGTGTGCGTGAGCAATTTCATCCGTGTCGTACAAGTCTAAACGAAACACAGTATTGGGAGCAATGTGATATGAACAAGAGATTACTGATGTGTATGGCTGTGGTGTGCGCGGCCTTGATGATGGCCTCGACCACGCTTGCCGAAAGCGTTGTGATAGGCGACTTCGAAGGTGGTCTTGACGGCTGGCGAGCGGGAGAGGGGATGACGCTCTCGTACGGCGCGACCGGCGCGACGGTCGGCGCCGACGCGATGCAAGTCGATGGGCCCGGCGGATGGCACATCGACGGCCTGTTGGATGCGAAGTCCCATCGCACCGCGCTGGCCCACAAAGGCGTGATAATCACGGCGGATGTGACCGCGGTCGCGGAGGACATGACCACCGCCTGGATGCAGGTCGAGCTGGTCATCAACGCACAGGACAACGATAACAACGGCGCCAACAACAACATCGGCTGGAACTCCCTCGGCAGTCAGGAGGTCATGCGCGACGGGCAGCCCCATACGTACACGTGGGAGTTGTCCGATGAACTGGTGGGCAAGATCGCGGCGGCCGACGACAGCATCTCGTGGTTCGAGCTGGCGCTCGTGACGAACCTCGACGGCGGATCGGCCACCAAGTTCTACATCGACAACATCCAAATATCGTATAGTGGCACGACCTCCCTTATCGTGGTGGGCGACTTCGAGACGGGCTTCGACGGTTGGTACACCGACAGTTGGACGGCCGGCACGATCTCGCTGAGCACGACCGGCGCGACAACGGGTTCGCAGGCCATGCAGGTCGAGAGCACCGGCGGACAGCAACAACTGACGAAGGTGAGCGCAAGATCCTACCTCGCCGTGCTGGCGGCGAAGGGCGTGAAGATCACCGCAGACGTGACGGCCTTTGAAGCCGACATGACCACGACGTGGATGCAGGTCGGGATGGTCCTCAACTGCCAGAACGACGACGGCAACGGCGCCAACAACAACCTCGGCTGGAACGACCTCGGCCTCCAGGACCTCCCACGCGATGGACAGCCTCATACGCTGACCTGGGAGTTCTCGGACGCCCTCGTGGACAGGATCGCGGGAGCGGACGAGAGCATCGCGTGGTTCGAGATCATGCTGATCTCGAATGTGGACGCCGCTTCGGCGAGCAAGTTCTACATCGACAACATCCAAATCGTGACTCCTGCGGTCGACACGAGCAAGAGCACCGACGTCGTGATCGGGAATTTCGAGCAGCAAATGGACGGTTGGGTCGCCGGGGGAAGCGCTGACGTCCTCTACAGCGATGTCAACGGCGTGACCCTGGACCAGTACAGCCTCGATGTCTGGATCCCCACGGGCGAATGGAATACGGACGTCCTCACGCTGAACCTCCTGGACCCGAATCAGGCCGCCGTGCTGGAGGCGTTCCGCGCCAACACCAAGATCACTGCGGACGTGACACGTCTGGTGGCCAACTGGCCTGTCGACGACATTCCCGGCTGGAACGAAATGCTGATGCTCATCAACGCCGGCGGCAACGGCTGGAGCATGTGGCAGCTCTTGGGCAAAGTGGCGAGCTGGCGCCAGACGGACGGCGACAAGACGATCGTGGCCACCTGGGACTACGCGCCGTACATCAGCCAGATCGACTTTGAGAATCTCACATGGTGCGAACTGCACCTGGGCGTCAACGCCAACGATCCGGACTACGCGGGCCCCGTGTGGTTCTACATCGATAACATCAAGCTCAGCGGCGGCGGCGGCGTGCTGAATCCGCAGCCGGCCAACGGGGCCGAGGACGTCGATGTCAGAACACTGCTCAGTTGGACGGGTGGCGCTTATGCAACCTCGCACGACGTGTACTTGGGCACGTCCAGAGGCGTCGTGGCCGCTGCCGACGGCAACAGCGACTCGAGCGTGGTCTTCGCTTCGGTCGATGCGAACAGCTTCGATCCCGGCGATCTCGAGTTCGATACGCTGTACTTCTGGCGGGTCGACGCAGTCAACGACGTGAATCCCGACAGCCCGTGGAAGGGAATAACCTGGAGCTTCACCACCGCCAACTTCCTCCTCGTGGACGGGTTCGAGACCTACAATGCGGACCTCGATGGCGGCGGCACCGTCTTCCAGACCTGGATCGACGGCTACGAGAACCCGGACAACGGCTCCCAGATCGGCTACATCGGTGAGCCGTTCACCGAGCAGACCATCGTCCGCACCGGCGGCAACTCCATGCCGTTCGACTACAACAACGCCGACGCAGCGGTCTCGACGGCCACGCGGACCTGGGCCGATCCCCAGGATTGGACGATCAACAGCTTCAACGCGATGAAGCTCTACATCCAGGGCAAGACCACCAACGTCGCGGACCGGCTCTTCGTCACCCTGGCGGACGCGGCCGGCGCTTCGGCTACCCTGGTCTGCGACGACACCGCCGCCCTCACTAAGGAAGAATGGACCGAGTGGGTGATCCCGCTGGCCGACTTCACCGGCGTGGATGCCTCCGCCGTGACGGAAATGACCCTCGGCGTCGGTAGCGAGGGCAACCCGTCGGGGGCCAAGGGGTTGTTCTTCGTTGACGACATCCTCATCGGTTTCACCCCGGTCGGCCTGGTGGCTTCCTACTCGTTCGAGGGGACCCTCGCAGACGGTTCCGGCAACGGCCATGATGGCGTCCTGGCCGGCGACCCGAATTACCCCGCTACGTTCGTGAACGGCCCAACCGGCTTCGGCCAGGCCATGCTCTTCGACGGCGGGGCAGGCGGCCACGAGTACGTGGGGATCGGGTCATACAATCCATCGGCCGCGACGGGCCAGCTCTCCCTCTCCCTCTGGGCCAAGTGGGATGGACCCAGCGATCAGTGGCAAGGCATGATCGGCAAACGGAATGCCGGGGATTGGGACTCCGCGATCATGATGTGGTACTTCGAGCTGGAAAGAGACGTCTGGGACGTCCGGTTCGTGCAACCGAGCAGCGGACTCAATACCGGCAAGACGCTCGAGGTCGGCGAATGGACGCACCTGGCTGTCACCTTCGACGGAACGACCGCGATAGTCTACATCAATGCGGAAGTCGCTCTGGAGGGTGACTTCTCCTTCGGCGAGGACAAGACGGCCCCCATGCAGATCGGCGCCTCGCAAGACGGCGGCGGAAATCCGTTCAACGGGGCACTGGATGAGGTCCGGATTTACGACGGAGCCTTGTCAGCAGATGAGATCAAGGCGCTTGCAGGCAAGTAACACCGCGCTCATCCCGGGCGGCACTGAACCGGACCGGGACGAACAGCACGCAAGCGGCAATCAATGAACAGCTCGGGGCCGGCGCCTGATGAAGGTTGCCGGCCCCAAGTTGTATCCTCCTATACGGATTAGGAGAGTCTCTGTGCACCTCTGTCGTCCCTTCAGCAAGCTCTGAACGAGGCATGGCACAGTGTAGGGCCTGCCCACCGTCGCTTACGGTTCCGGCGTCGTATAGAATGTAAGGGACATGTCCATTGGCTCATTCTCCGTGTTGTAGAGCAGGCCGACGACGGGACTTTGATCGGTGACGGACAGACCATACGCCGTGCTGCCAAAATGATGCTCGTGATTGGTCTCGTCGTAATCAGATGCCTCATACCGCCAGATCGGTTCGCCGGGGTGGTCACGGGGAATCTCGTCGTCGGGCGGCGCATTGATCCGGATCGACAGTTGGAAGTAGTCGGGCCGTCGCGGTTTGTCCATCGGCTCACACTCGCAGGGCTCGTAGCCATAGCCCAGATAGGAACCCTCCCACGCCAACGCAATGATCGGAAGCTGCACATCGTCGCCCAGCCAGTCGTCGGCCACTCGCCGGCTGATGTGTATGACGCCATTGGAATCCTCGACGCCGAACGATGCGTGGTCGTTGCAGAGCGGCCGGTCACGGATGCCAGTAAATGGCCGATCCCACTTGACCCACGGCTGCTCGGTGAGCGGTTCGAAGCACAGATCGAACGGCTGGCTCTGTCCGCACAGAACGGAACTCTCGATGGGGTAGATCCGGCCGGGGAAGAGTCGCTCGTCCGCGGTAGGCCAACTGCCCACGATGGCCGGCATCACGGCGCCGTCGCGCCACACGTGCGGGCGCGTCTTCCCACCCCATTGATTGACGGGTTTTGCATCCGGCGGGTAGATCGCCGTGATGGTGAGCCGGTAGATATCATCGTTGGCAGCAGAATCCGCCTGGTGGAACCATTCCGTCGGGAGTTTAACGCGTTAGGGCCACCGGCAATGAAGGGGACCGCAACGTCCTCCGTGCTGCCGCCCAACCTGCAAGCGAGCGTTTCGCTCGCGTTCACGCCGGAGGCCGCAATGCGAAAGACTCCCCTCGCGCGACCGCTTCGGGCGCACCTGCCATCGATTGGAGCGGACGTTCCGATTCCTGTGTATCGGGGGCGATGGGCGTGTCCTGTCTGAAATGCTTGTCAGAAGAACAAACTGCCGCACCTTTGCAGTGCAGGAATGACGAGGTCGATTCCCAAGGGTTGGAGGACTCTACCTACAAGCACGAATCGCACCCAACGGACGCCGGCGGCCCACAGGTTTCTTTGGACAAACCGGATTTTTCCTGCAAAGGCAGTTGCATACGCGGCATCCCGCCGCATATAATGCCTCCCATTGACCGCGGGGTAGAGCAGTCTGGTAGCTCGTCGGGCCCATAACCCGGAGGTCGGAGGTTCGAATCCTCCCCCCGCTATTGTGGATGCGTCTCGTAAGGTGCACAAACTCGTCGGGCCGTGAGCCAAGCGGTTTCGGCCTGTTGGCTGTGAAACCGGGACGGAAGACGGGGCGGTAAGAGCGAGAGGAGCAGGCGGGCCGGCGTTGAAAGTCATTCCTCGTGAGCAGATTCGATGCGCACTATGCGCCTCGGCACGCACCGCCTCCCGAATGTGGTCATGAGGGAGAACCTCATGCCGCCTTGCGATGGCAGGATTTCGGCAGTCCGCCCGAACGTTCAATGCAGATGATCTCGCCTTGGTGTCGTTCATGCTGAGAGGCGACAATCCGGCCGAGCCCGTGGTGAATCCTCTCATGATGATAGTACTGGAGGTAGCCGGATACGACATACCGCAGTTGCCCTTCAGAGAAGCTCCTTGTCAACGCAGTATGCCGAGCATGTCACGAGGGTGAGCCGGAGGTTCTCCTTCATAATCCCTGGAGGTCACTGGACAGACGGGCGGCGGGCAACCGCTTTCGTCTGATTGGGGCGTAAGGGTGGTTGGTATGAGCACTTGTGATCAGATAATAACGGCACCCTACGGGCGTATCCTGGTCCGTGTCCTCCGGGCCTCTGTGGTGAATGCCGCCTCCGGCAGGAAAGGTCGGATAAGTGCGCGGAAGTATGCAGAAAAGCGGCGGGGAGTGCCGATATAGACTTCAGTTGGCGCTCGACGGAGGCGGTGCCGACACTTACAATGCGGGAATTATAGGACGGGGCTCGCTGGCGCAGCGTGCTGCGTCGGGGCCTGAATAGCTTGGAGTCGATGCGGTGAAGAGAAACAAAGGATCGCGTGGCAGAAAGGCAAGAGAGATCATCTTTGGCCCCGGCGCGAGGGCCGTGGCGCTGTGCGCGGGGGCCGCGTTCTGCGTGGTGCTGCTGCTCAGTTGCCTGAGCTTCGATATCGCCGACGCGCCGAGCCCTTATGTGATCCCGCAGAATGAGCCGCCGGCGAACTGGTTCGGCCCGACCGGGGCGTTCCTTGCGTACTACCTGTTCTACTACATCGGCCCGGGCGTCTTCATCGTTCTGATCTCGGCGTTGTGCTATTGCGTCGCGAAGCTGGCCCGGTGGCCGGTGGATCAGGCGGTTTTTCGAATCATCGGCCTGGTCCTGTTGACTGCGGTGGCTTCCGCGACGTTTTACAGTTTCTGGCCGCACAAGGTGTACACGTTCCCCATCGGTTCCGGCGGCGTACTGGGCGTCTGGACCATGCTGTTCCTCAAGGGCAATCTTGCGCCCGGGTGGGTGTTCTTCGTGATGGTGGCGACGTGGGGCTTCGGCCTGGCACTGCTGGCGGATAGTCTGATCGTCGGGTTGCTGGCGGCCTGCGGCGTGGTGGTCCGACGCGTCGGCGGCGTCATCGTGCCCGCCTGGGCGGTCGCCAAGGAGCATTCCGAGGCGCTCACGGATATCTGGGAACGACTCAGCGCTTCGCAGAAGACGCTGATTCCTGCGCCCAACACGACCTCTTCGACCGGCGCGGCAGTGGTTGTCGAAGAGCCGCCGGAGGCCGAGCAGGAGCCTGTGGAGCCTGCGGAACCCGTGTTGGCTGAATCGCCGGAGACCGCGTCGGCAGCCGTCCCGCTGCAACGCGAGAACCTCGAAGTCAAACCCAGGCAACAGCCGAGCAAGGCGGAGAAGCCGGCGCCGGCGGAGCCTTTGTACGACGGCTATACACTGCCGCCGTTGGACCTGCTGGCGGAGGCGGAGTACGGCTACGAGGCGGTGCAGGAGAAGGTGGTAAAGGCCAAATCGAAGGACCTCGAGAAGCTGCTGGGCGAGTTCAACGTTAACGCTCGCGTCGTGGCGACTGAGACCGGGCCGGTCGTGACCATGTTCGAGTTGGAGCTGGCGGCCGGCGTCAAGGTCAGCCATATATCGAGTCTCTCGAACGACATCGCTCGTGCGTTGAGCGCCGGCGCGATCCGCGTGGTAGCGCCGATCCCGGGCAAGCACACGATCGGCATTGAAGTCCCGAACAGCGAAAAAGAGAAGGTCCGGATGAGTAGTATGATGGAATTGGCGGGCGACGCACCGTCGAAAATGCACATCCCGCTGTTCCTGGGCAAGGACTCCTCCGGCGAGGCCCTCGTCTCGGACCTGACGAAGATGCCGCACCTGCTCATCGCCGGAACCACCGGTTCTGGAAAGAGCGTGTGCATCAATACCATCATCGTCGGCATCCTGATGACCAAACGGCCCGACGAGGTGAAGATGATCCTCGTCGATCCGAAGATGGTGGAGATGACTGCGTTCAATGCCGTGCCGCACCTGATGTGCCCGATCGTGACCGAGACGCAGATGGCGGTCCAGATCCTCGAATGGGCGACGGTGAAGATGGACGAGCGATATGCCCTGCTGGCGGAGGCCCGCGTCAAGAACATTGCGGAGTTCAACAAGCTGGGCGCCGAGGAGATCATCGCCCGGTTCGACCCGAGCACGCCGGACGAGGAGGCGAAGATCCCCAAGAGGCTGCCCTATATTGTGATTATCATCGACGAGCTGGCCGACTTGATGATGACGGCCTCCAAAGAGATCGAGTCCTACATCGTCCGTCTCGCCCAGAAGAGCCGCGCGGTCGGCATCCACATCGTCCTGGCGACGCAGCGACCGCAGGCCACCGTCGTCACCGGCCTGATCAAGTCGAACATGCCGTGCCGCGTCGGGTTCCGCGTGGCCGCCCGCATGGACAGTCGGATCATCCTCGACCAGAACGGCGCCGAGGCCCTGCTGGGCGAGGGCGACATGCTGTTCCTCAAACCCGGCACGAGCGATTTGATCCGCGCCCAGGGCACCTTCCTCGACGACGCGGAGATCCGCCGGATCGTCAAGTACCTCAAGGAGGTGGCCGAGCCGCAATTCCATCCCGAGCTGACCCAGCTTCGCAAGGTGGACGCCGGCGAAATGCCGAAGGACGATCTGTTCGACGAAGCGGTCCGAGTCGTGCTCGAAACCAAGCGGGGCAGCGTCTCCCTGCTGCAGCGCCGCTTGAGTATCGGCTATGCCCGCGCGTCGCGGATCATCGAGATGATGGCGGGCGCCGGCATCCTGGGCGACTACAAGGGCAGCCAGGCCCGCGAGGTCCTGATGACGGTCGAAGAATACGAGCAGTTCCGGTCGCAGATGGATGCGGGCACTCAAATGACACTGCCCGGCATGGAGGAAGAGCCCGAAGCCGAGCCGGAACCCGACGTGAAAGCCTACGCCACCGAGGGCCAGCAGGGCTATCTCTCCACTGACACCAACGACGAGGACGAAGAAGAGGAATAGACCCCCTCCGTCTTCTCCGACACGGATTCGACTCGGTCATGCCCGCGCGTGTGGGAATCCAGGTCTTCTTCACCACGGAGCGTCACAATGCAGATCCGCCAGTGAACGTGACGCTGAACATGGTAGCCCGCACAGCGGACCAGAACCCGACCGCCTTTGTCGATGGCGAAATCTCCTGACGCCTGAGTCCGCGCCCGACCCTCGTCATCACGATCGCGAACGCACAGACTGCCCCAGCCAGCAGGTGCAACCACACACGGGACGGGGGGTTCTCTATCCTTGATGAGCTTCAGGAAGTACGGATGGCCCGTCTTCTTGACCCGCCCTGATACGGATTACGAGTGCCTCCTGCACGGGTGGAGACTTGTCCTCCTGAGTCGCTCAGCCGCTTCGCGGCCGGTGTCGGGAAAGGCGTGCTCCACCCGTTGCTCCCGGACGATCCGGCCTTGACCCTTCGGGATGCTGACAATCGAGTACCGTTTGTGCAGCCGCACCGCCGCCCCATACCGTTCACTCGTCGCCAACTGGGCAAGCTGCTTGCCTGTCATAGCAGGCGAGAGCCGGTCGTTCCATATCTTCCACGATGGAGTCGAAGCCTCCAACGAGTGCAAAACAAAAGGCGTCCCACACCAAACGGTGGGACGCCTAAAGGAGGACTTGCGGCATGATGATGTTCGCAAGGGCAAATGCACGCAGAGCCATCCGAACAGCTTACGAACCGGAGGCGACGACGGTGACCACCAGATCGTCGATCGCGGCGCCAAAGCGGCCAACATTGGGATTCGATGGGCTGATGCGGAAACGAATGTCCCCGGAACCATCGCCGGCATACTGGAAACTATCGGGCACGAATGCCATGTTGCCCGCCCATGCGCCCGGCAACGAGGTGTGGGAGGCCAACACGGTATCGTCGCCTCGGAGCACCTCGATCAGCACGCCGTCCGTGTCCTGTGACGCTTGTGAAGCGTTCTGGTAAACCGAAGGACTGGCGACAAAGCTGACTTCGTACACCTGTCCCGAGATGTTCGACCCGGATATGGGGTCGTCCAAGGTCAGGATATTGGCATTCGCGATGGTCTGGCCGGAGCCGGCTCCCCACAGCATGGGTGCGAAATTCCTGGGATTGACGATGCTGCCGGTGACATTGGCGCGATCCACCACATGCATGGCTCCATCTCCGGTCTTTGACCAGCCAGGTACATCCGCACCCCAGGCGAGATCGAGGTTCGAATCAGACTGACCGCCGTTGAAATTGCCGCCCGCGATCCCGTCGAAATTCTCGGAGAAGACCGCAGGCACCGCGACCTCGGGACACAACTGGATATCATCCACATACAGAACACCACTGCCGCCGGTGCCGTTGATGCGCTCCAGGCCGATGCCCATCTTAGTGACATTGTCCACAGCCCTGCCGGACAGATCGATCGGCCAGCTTTGCCATCTTCCATGCGTCAAGTCCGCGGCATCGCCGTCATAGACAACCTTGACGCCGTTGATCGTCACATAGAGTTGCTGGGGCGCGTTGTTCGGATCGCCGCGGAACCACAAACTCAAGCTATTGATCCCGTTGCGGGTCCAGTCGGAAGCGACCCCCAGATCGGCCGTAGTGACCGTAACCTCGGACTTCAGTGCCGTACTGTTGTCGTAGAGCAGGGACATGGCCTGCTTGCCGCTCTTGACCAAGGTCTGCTCAACAAAGGGCGGACTGAAGGGACTCTCAGGACGTCCCAACTGCGAGCCGTTGGTGTCGTCGTCATAGCCGTCGGCCCAGATGGTGTAGATCCGTCGACTGCCCGCCAGGTCCTCGTTGAGGTCATTGTACGACTCCATGTCGTCCACGACCAAGGCGTTGACCACGGTGAAGCTCATCGGATCCGTGGCCCAGCGTGCGGGGGTTTCCGCCTCGTTGACTTCCACGATCTGGTAGCAATAGGTCTGGCCCAGGGTCAGATTCAGCGACTCCAGATTGTATTGGGTGTCACTGACCG
>JAXDBU010000014.1:0-80759 GCA_034678485.1 Sedimentisphaerales bacterium
CCGCCTGGGGCCCTGACGCTGTTGGGCGGGTAAGCTGGTCTGGGAAATCGTCGTAGCCGCAATCACAGGAGTTGACTGGCGCCGAATGCGCCAGTCATCTCCGTGTTGATGTCGTGCCCACAGGGGATGCCATCGGGCTCACTCACGCACGCCGCCGACGGTCGGACCAGGGAAGGCCGGAGCTCTGGCGCAGGGTGTTGCGCTGGATGCTCCAACGGATGTTCTCGCTACTGGAGACAGGAATATGAAAGCAACGGAGGCTTATCAGCAGGTGGCCGTGATGACACAGAGCAAGGGTCGCCTGATTGTCATGTTGTATGACGGCGCGATCAAGTTCCTCAGGCTGGCTGTCAGGGAGATGGAAGCGGGGAACTATGCGGCCAAGGGCCAGTACATCAACCGCGCGCACGACATCATCAACGAGTTGAACGGCGTGCTGAATGTGGAGGCCGGCGGCGATATTGCACAGAACCTTCGGAATCTGTATCTGTTCATGAATCGCCGCCTGCGTCAGGCCAACGTCAAACGGGATCCCCAGATGATCCGGGAAGTGATCGCCCTGCTGGAGGAGCTGAATCAGGGCTGGAAGACCATCACGGGCTGATCGGTCATCAGAACCGTCGCACCAACTGGACTTGGAGGACGTGGTTGTCCTCCATGTCCGCCCCCTCACCGTTCTCGTATCGGTAGTTGCCTACGACCCGCCAATTGCCCGGCCCGAAGAAAGTCAGGCCACACGCATAGATGTGAAGCTCGGGGTGTGTCTTTGCGGACAGGTCGTGCGTCTGGCGATTGTAGATCAGATCGAGGATCAGGCTGTCGCTGAGATAGTGGGACAGTTGCATGAACACGTCTCGCGAGTCCGTCCCCATGTGGTGCCCGATGATTCTGTCCTCGTAGGTATATCCTGACCTATACAGGCTGTGGTTGTAGAAGACGTCCGGCTCGTGGGGAGCATGATTGTCGGCATACTCGATTCGCAGGTCCGTGCGTCCGGTCTTGAAGAGATCGTTGAATTGCACCCCCCCCAGCCATCCCCACAGGCTCGGCAGAGCACCTGCCTCGTCCTCGCCTGCGGCATCCCCGTAGAATCTGATGGAGCGCAACGGGAGGTTCCTGCCGAACGGTATGCGATTCAAGGGTAGGAGGACCGAGGCGTCGAATCCCGCGATCTGGTTGTTCTCCGCCTGCTCGTTCGTCGCCAGGAACATCTTGGCGTAGTCGAGCAGATCCACGTTGGGAACGCCTTCCCCTCCGAACATCACCACTCTCGATGCACCGAACTCCAGGAGAGGAAAGGGCTTGATGTTCAGACGGACGCCGGAGAGCTTGGCCTTTGGAATGTGCCGATCCTCCTCCAGTTGCGTAAGGAACCATTGCCCCTTGAACGGACCCAGGATACGGAAGACCCAGGGAAGCAGGAGGGGCTGGGGATTGCTTACTTTGACCATGGTGAAGGGCTCCGCGTTGTTGCTCATCAGGAGCGAGCCGCCGCGTCCAGGTCCCCACCAGAGAGAGTCCTTTCCCGCTTCGATTTCGAACGGGCCGGTCATGACCTTGCCATAGCCCTCGACCAGGTCGATGTCGTCGTCCATCAGCGAGGAATCAGCGTACTCCGGATGCAGGTAGAAGGCGAACGTATCCCACAGCGTCCCTCGCGTCGCGAAGCCAGTCCGATAATTCGACAGTCGCTGGAATTCATCGCCGCGCACGTTCTCTATATCCGGGGGACGATCTGCATACAAGTAGCGGACATAGGGGTCTTCCAAGGGCTTGATGAAGGACTCGTCGTACCTGCCGTCGAGCAGGCCGATAAGGATCAGTTCGGGCTCATATTCTTTCTTGAGTCGGTCCAGGATGGACACGAGGATCCGAGGGGCGTCGTCCATGTGATCGAGGGTCAGCATCGCCTGGCCGACGTGGCGGGCCATTTCCACTCGTGAAAGCGGTCTGGTCGTGAGCATGGAACTGTCGATCAGCCCGTAGTCCGCCAGTTTCTCCACTGCGGCGTAGCTCCAGTGGTCGAGCGGGACATTCGTGGACACCAGGGCGAAAGTGGGCAGGGTCAAAACCGCCGGCAGAATCGAAACCACGGCAATCCGTCGCATTGTCCAGATCATGGCAATCCTGTGATGATGCTCCAAACCATTGCGGCAGAGACTAAACGATGCACTCGCAGCGGTCAAGCGATTATGATGTCCAGGTGACCGAAGGGGTATTATCAGTACTGGGAAAAGCCTTGACTTGAGATTCATGCCCTATATGATGAAGAGCCTGACTTGAGCAAACTGTGACGGTGGTGACGACTGAGGGGTGCCGAGCCGTGAGGGGACTGGTCGCCTTGATGGACCTTCAGAGTCGGTGTCGCCCCGGGGCCAATTTCTGGTGAGACGCAAAGGAGTGTGTAATGAGAGGCTGCATACCTTCGGCAGCGTCAGGTACTCGATCCCGGCAAGACGGGGAGGGACCGAGCCGCTTTCGCCCGCTGAGGAAGGCGGTGTCGTCTGCTTCCGTCATTGTCCGGGCTTCCCGGAGATGGACCCTTGTCGCGATTGTCCTGGCGGGTATGTCAACGAGCGGAGTCGCCCAGACGACGGATGGTTCGTCGCAGACGAATAGGCAAGCTCCTACCGATCTGTCGGGTTCGGCACTCTCCACGATACCGTTTCAGCTTGACGCTCTCCGCAAGACGCGGGCCGCTCAACCGACGAATGACGGTGCGGTGCAGGAAGCCGTTCAGACCGCCGAGCCGACGGGCCCAGAGGCCGCGCCGGTGCAGGCCTCCACCGACAGGGAACCTTCCGATATCGAACAACTCCTTTCCCGCCGGGTGCTGTCCGACGCCACGAGCGTATCCCAGGATCTCAAACAGTTTGGCTACGACGTCTTTCGCCTGCCCGCCAGCACGTTTGCCCCCGTGACCAACGTTCCCGTGGGGCCGGATTACGTCATTGGTCCAGGTGACAGCTTCACCGTGACCCTCTGGGGCAGAATCGATGCCCAGAACACCGTACAGGTGGATCGCAACGGCCAGATCGTTCTCCCGGAAGTGGGGGCCTTGCGGGTCTGGGGCATGCGATTCGGCGAGCTCGAGAGCTATCTCCAGCATGAACTGTCGCGCAAGTACACTGATTTCAAGATGTCCGTGGTTATGGACCGGCTGCGGACGATCCACGTGTTTGTCGTCGGGGAGGCCTCCCGGCCCGGCACGTACACGGTCAGTTCACTGTCCACATTCGTCAATGTGTTGTTCGCGGCCGGTGGGCCGTCCAGGAACGGGACGATGAGGAAGGTCCGCCTGTCGCGAGCCGGTCAGGATCCGCTCGAGATCGACCTCTATGACTTCCTGATGGGAGGCGACAAGAGCAAGGACGTCCGCCTGCAGGACGGCGATACGATCTTCATCCCGCTGATCGGGCCTGTTGTCGGCGTCGCCGGGAACGTGAAAAGGCCGGCAATCTACGAGATGGCGGGGCCGACGACCCTCGGGCAGGCGCTTGGTCAGGCCGGCGGAGTCACGTTCGCCGGCTGGCTCCAGCGAGTGCAGGTGGAACGTGTGGAGAACCATGAGCGACGCATTGTCGTGGATTGCGACCTCTCGCAGAAACGGCCGTCAGGAGAACAGGCGACGCCGTTCGACACGGCGATGCAGGATGGCGATGTGGTGAAAGTGTACGCCGTCGGGGGAGAGGAGCAGAATGTCGTGCAAGTCCAGGGGCATGTGTGCCGACCGGGCAAGTATGAGTGGATGCGGGGCATGCGGCTGAGAGACGTGCTGCAGTCCTACGATGTACTGCTCCCTCAGCCGAATACGGAGTACGGCGAGATTGAGCGTCTTGTCTCCCCCGATTTGCATCCGGTTGTGATTCCGTTCAACCTGGGCCGATTGCTTGCTGGTGACGAATCGCAGGATATGGAACTGGCGCAGTATGATACGATTCGTGTGTTTCGCTGGGACGAGCGGATCTCGCAGAGCGTGACGGTCTCCGGCATGGTATTCGATCCGAACGGGTATCGTCTTACGCCCAATATGAGGGTAACAGACCTGATCGATACGGCGGGCGGCCTCCGCAAAAACGCCTATTTGCGCACCGCCGAGATCACTCGCAGGCATATCAGCCAGGACGGGATGACCACGGAGAAGATCGAGGTCAACCTGGAAGAAGCTCTGGCCGGCGATCCTGAGCAGAACGTACTGCTCTGCGACTACGATCATCTCGTGATCCGGCCGATCCCGGACCTGCTGTTCGGTGTGAGCGTAGAGATTGCGGGGGAGGTCCGGTTTCCCGGCACCTACCCGATCCAGAAAGGCGAAACGCTCAGTTCGCTGATCGAGAGGGCCGGTGGGTTCACGGATAAGGCCTACCTCCGGGGCGCCGTGTTTGCCCGGGAAAGCGCCAAGACTGTGCAGCGTCGCCGGCTGGATGATCTGGTCCGCCAGATCGAGGAGTCTATGCTGTCAAGCGCCCAGGAGCAGATCAGCGCGTCGTTGGATGCCGACACGGCCAAGACGGAGCAAGCGGCCCTGGAGACCAGAAAGGCCCTCCTGGCAAGACTCCGTGCCGCCGAGATCACCGGGCGGGTCGTGGTGCAACTTGCTGCCCTGGAGGAGTTAAAGGGATCGAAGCACGACATCGTCTTGGAGGATGGTGACAAGCTGATGATTCCGCAGACCCCGGGCGTGGTGCATGTCGTCGGCGAGGTCTTCAACCCCACCTCGCTGCTGTATGATGAGGAGTGCACGGTCAGCTATTACCTTGGCCGCGTCGGAGGCATGACGAAGGAGGCCGACAGGAAACAGGTCAGTGTGGTCAAGACCGACGGCACGGTGATCAGCATGGCGCAGGGCAATCGCGGCAAGCTGCTGTTCTGGGATGCCGGACACAATACGTGGTTCTTCGGCGGCTTCATGAACTATTGCATGGAGCCGGGCGATACGATCGTGGTGCCCCGGAAGATCGACAAGTACTTGCAGCTACGGCTGACGAAGGACATCACGCAGATCATCTTCCAGATCGCGGTCGCGGCGGGCGTGGTGTTTGCGATATAGACGGTGTGGACCGAGAGAATCGAATGGGAATCGTAGCTGTTGCAGCAACGATCCTGTTAACGTAGCAGAGGAGACCTTGGATGGTTGCCAATCGGCAGCAGGAGGACTTGGTGCCCCCGGTTCAGACCCGTGCATCGGAAGATGAGATGGATCTTTTCAGCTACGTGCGGATTCTCGGCAGGTACAAATGCATGTTGCTGCTCGTTTGCGTCCTTGTGATGGGGACTACGGGCACGATTTCCTTTCTGTGGCCGGCGACCTACGTCGCCGGGGCATCCATCGTCCCGCCAATGGAGCTGGCTGGCAGCAAAACCGGGTTGAGCAGTCTCCTGGGAAATACCGAGGGAGCCCTGTTGCGCAGCGTGATGGACACGACCAGCGTAGCGGACCTGTACGTGGGGATACTCGAAAGCCGCACGGTCGCCGACGCGATCATCGAGCGATTCGATCTAATTCATGTGTACGATGTGAACGAATCGCGATTCGCAGCGGAAAAGGCTCTGAGGAAGTATACAAAGATCGACGCCTCCGAAGAGGGGATCGTCTACGTAACGGTCGAGGACAGCGATCCCAACCGGGCTGCGGCCATGGCGAACGCCTATGTGGAGGAGTTGGACAAGCAGAACAAGAAGCTTTCCGTTGGGCAGGCAACCAGCAAACGGATCTTCCTGGAGACTCGACTCAAGGAGTTGGAACAGAAGCTCAGTCGGATCGAGAGCATCCCGGCCTATGAGGCACAAGTCCAGGAAAGGCTGTACGGTGTTCTGGTGCAGGAGCTCGAGCTCGCTCGGATCGAAGAGGCCAAGAGCATGCCGACGATCCAAGTGCTCGATCCGGCCCATCCGCCGGAGGTGCGCAAGCCCAAAGGCACAATCACCAAGGCGGTTCTCGGCGGTATCGTGGCGTTCCTGTGCGTCGCATTCTTCGCCTTCAGCCGGGAGTATTACAGAGGCTGTCGCCAGCGAGAAAGAGATCGTCTTGCCTCCGGCCGGGGCCCTTCCAGCGCCGTCAGGCCTGTCGCAAGTGATAAAATGATAGGCGCCACATCGACCGTCGAGTAGCGGCCCAACGGTGGATTCCATCGCGAGGTCCCGTCCGCGACGGAGTTTGCTGAGTCGGTTTGTGCAACCGACGGGGACGGAGTCTGGACCCGACGAATCAGCGAGCTGCTTCATCCATACACGGAATCGGGTCGTGCTCGGCAACCTCACACGGTAGTTAACAACTGGTCTTTCCAATCAGAAGGTTGTTTTCCAGTCAACTCCGGATCAACATGATTTCCGGGGTGGCGGTAACGCTCGTCAATATCGCGGTGCTGGCGGTGGCCTACCCCCTGTACCTGCATTTTCTGGGGTACGAGCAGTACGGCGTGTGGCTGGTGCTTTCGACGGTTCTTACCTTCGCCCAGCTCGGGAATCTGGGCATTGGTCAGGCCGTGATGAAACTCGTGGCCGAGGAATACGGCCGGAACGACTTGGAGGCGGTGCAGCAGTACATGACGTCCGCCATAGTTGTTCTGGCGACCAGCGGAGCGATAGTTTTCGGGCTCATCCTTCTCTTCAGGGAACGAATCGTTGTTCTATTCAGACTCTCCGAGGAGAACGCGCAGATCGTCTCGTGGCTGCTGCCGTACATGGCGGGTCTGAGTATCTACGTGTTCATCGTCCAAGCGGCAAACGCGATGTTGTCGGGCCTTGGCCGCATGGACTTGGCCAACTACGCCCAGACGGGTGGATACCTTGTTGCGCTGCCGGTCGCTGGCATTCTTCTGTCCTGCGATGCAGGAGTCAAGGGTCTGCTGATAGGCAATGTGGCGTCCTATCTTTTCATTCACGCAACGAGCCTCGTCTGCATTCGCCGCATTGCTCCAGTCCGAATTCTTCGAATTGACAACCTGAGTGTCTTGCGGATGAAAAGGTTGCTCAGATTTGGCTCTGGAGTGCTTGGCAGCTCGCTTTTGACCATGTTCCTGAGCCCTTTCAACAAGCTCATGCTTTCCCGCTACGCGGGTGTTGCCTCCATCCCAGTTTATGAAATAGCGTACACCGGCAGCATGCAGATTCGCCGGCTTGCGGAAGCCGGCATTCGAGCCATGATGCCCGAGGTCAGTCGGATTGGCTCTAATATGACGGAGCACGCCAGGACGCGTATACGGGATATCAACCATCGTTGCGTGACCCTGGTCATCCGTTTGGCTTTGCCGATGTACGGAGTGTTGTTCCTCGCGACACCGCTGCTGCTTCGAGTGTGGCTCGGCAGCAGGTTCACGGAGAACCTGCCAGCGGCCTTTCAAATCGCACTCATCGGGAGCTTCCTGAGCCTGGCTTGTGTCCCGGCGTACTACATACTCCTGGGCTTGGGCCATGTGCGACATTGCGTGATGAATCAGGCGATACTGGCCGGAACCAACCTCTTGCTGGTACTGGCGTTCGCATGGATGGACAAGGAACTTTCACTGATCGAGGTGATTGTCTCCGTGCTGATCGGAACGGCTGTATCGAGCACCTACACCATTCAGCAAGGCCGGCGCATGCTCCGTCGTGCGCCCCGTGAACAGACCGCAGAACAACCACAATGAAAGGAGGCGGAAAGCTGGAATCTCAGACCATCTGCACTCGCATCGCATCCAAGATTCGCAGGGCGCCGAGTGGTATCCGCTGGCGTTATCGCTATCGGTGGCAGCCCAAGGCTCTGATGTGGCGTTACCTGCGAAAGCATCACCCTGATGATCCCCTCATCGTTCCTCTGGGGGACGACCTTAGAGTTCGCATCTACCCGAAGGATGTGCTGGGCAAGTACATCTACATCGATGGTGTCTTCGAGCCCGACTGCTGGGATTTCGTAAAAGGATTCCTTCGGCCGGGAATGATCGTTCTCGACGTGGGGGCCAACCTCGGCCAGTATACTCTGCTCGCGGCACAGTGCGTAGGGCCGCAAGGGCGTGTCCATAGCTTTGAGCCGAGTGAGAGGATCTTCCGCGAGCTGGAGTTCAACGTCGGACTGAATGACCTGTCGGACAGGTGCATGCTGAACCGCCTCGCGGTCTCCGACGTGCCCGGAGTGGCCAGGCTCTCGCGTTATGAAGAGGGTGCCGAGGTCTACGGTTCCCTCGGGACTCACTGCCGTGAAGAGGCGAGTGTCATGGGATATGAAGAAGTGCGAACCATGACGCTGGACCAATATGTGGAAGAAAACAGGATCGACCGCGTCGACTTCATCAAGATGGACATCGAAGGGGCGGAGTTACTGGCGCTCCAGGGGGCCAAGAGGCTTCTGTCCCGGAAGGACGCGCCGACGGTCCTTTTGGAAATGGCAGATGTCAATACTGATGGTTTTGGCTATGACGCCTGTAGTATATGGGATTATCTGGAGGGCGTTGGTTGTCGCGTGCACTTGATTGGGCCGCACGGAAGTCTCCTTCGCGACGCAAACCGGCCGGCGAGATTTCCCCTCGCTATTAACGTGGTAGCCTCAAAAGCAGTGTAGGGACATTCATGACGAGACCGCGGATTATGGCACCCCATATGAAAGCGTGTATTAAGGCTATGTTCCGCTACTTGGGCCTGGAGATCAGACGAATTCCACCCTATGTCCCATATGGGTGGCTCCGGGAATGGGGAATTCACACCGTGCTGGATGTAGGCGCCAACGTAGGGCAATTCGCCTCGCAGATTCACAGTCTTCTCCCTGGGGCTACCCTCTATTCCTTTGAACCTCTCGAGGATTGCTACAGCGAACTTCTGAGGACGATGAAGGGGGTGGAGAGATTCCGGGCGTTGAATATCGCATTAGGTGACAGGAATGGCCGGGAGCAGATTTACCGGAATGATTATACTCCAAGCTCCTCGCTCTTGCCGATGGGCGATCAACTGACCCAGTCCTTTCCATTCACCGCGATGGCTACCCGTCAGGAAATCGAGATCAGGCGACTGGACGATTTGGGCGATGAACTGGTTCTCATGGAGCCGATCCTGATGAAGATCGACGTGCAGGGTATGGAGGACAAGGTGCTGCTCGGCGGTGAGAGGACCCTGGCGCGCACCTCCATTCTCATTGTGGAAACGAGTTTTACGGAACTCTATAAAGGGCAGGCGCTTTTTGACCGGGTCTACCGCTTGCTTGCTGATTGGGGCTTTACGTTCATGGGCAGCGAGCACAATATCAGAGATCCCGAGGACGGCAGGGTCCTTCAATCTGACGCGGTCTTCTTACGGCGGGTAGACATCGAATCCTCCCCGCCAGAATGCGCCCGTTGCCAGGCAGGATGAGTACATGATGCCCATGAACGGGGTAGCTTCAAAGACAATCCATGGATAGCCTGTTGATGCCGTTGATAGGCTGGGACGCCATCGACGGGAAGAGGCAGAGCAACAACAAGTTGACGAACTGTTTGTGATGAAGACCATCACGAGTGATACAATCCGGAAATTTGTGTCGCAGGCGAGCTTCGATGCAGAAGAACCTCATCGTGAAGATCCCTCTTGGCCCAAGGTGTCTATTGTCACCCCTTCGTATAACCAAGGCCGGTTTCTGGAGAGGACCATCCTGAGCGTTCTGAACCAACACTACCCTAATTTGGAATACATTGTCATCGATGGCGGCTCGACGGACGGTAGTTGTGAGATCGTGAAGAAGTACGAGAAGCATCTTGCATACTGGGTCAGTGAGAAGGACGAAGGGCAAGCTCACGCCATAGAGAAGGGATTTGACAAAGCAACAGGCGCCATACTGGCCTATTTGAATTCAGATGACATCTATTTGCCAGGGACTCTGTTGCAGGTTGTTGAGGCTTTCCGCGAGCGGTCTGGTGGAGACGTGGTCTATGGGAACAGGTATTCCATCGATCAGAACGACGAAATTGTCGGAGAAGGGAGACTGACGCGATACTTTCCGTCGATATCCAAGTTCGGTCTTGTCTATGGCGGATTCGGGATATATCAACCAGCCTCCTTTTGGACGAAGGCGATATACGATCGCGCGGGCCCCATCGATCGGCGTTTCATACACTGCATGGACAATGATCTCTTCGCACGATTTGCCTTCGCCGGCGCGGATTTCCACTTTCGAAGGGAATTCTTGGCCGGCTTTCGTGTGCATCCAAGTTCGAAGACGTCCACACTGCAACATGTGGCAAAAGAAGAGAGGCAGATCATTAAAAGTAGATATGTCAGGTCGGGTCATACTCTGTCTGCGGTCTTCTATACGTCTACGAATCGCGCACTGAGAGCTGCTGCCCATATGTGTTCCGGCGATGCCATATACCTGCTGCGGAAGGTGTTTCAGCGAAATCTCACATGGTTGACAAAAAGAGCGACGCGCAGTTCTTCAACTCCAGGTGAGCTTTTGGAGTCCCCCTCGGGTGTGCATCCGGATGGACGGATAGATGCAGGAGGGACAGTGTCAGGTGTTGTTTGCCATCGTGAGAAGGACGGGAACAGGCCCGCCCACCCTCTCGGGCGCAAGAAGACGGTTGTCATGATCAGATCCAACGCAGTCAATCCATACCCGCGGCTGGAGAAGAGCGCACAGTTTTTGGCACAAGAGTATGATATCCACGTGCTTTGTTGGGACAGGAAGAGGGAGGCGCCGAAGGTGGAAAGCCGGAACGGATACACGATCCACCGTTGCCATCTTCCGGGCGATTACGGGCTGGGCATGAGGAACATCTTCAATCTGGCTGGGTGGATCGTGTACCAAGTGGGGTGGCTTTTTCGCCATCACTGTGATCTGGTTCATGCATATGATTTCGATACATATCTGCCCGCCCTTTTTGTGGCCAAGCTCAAGAGAAAGAAGATCATTTATGATATATGCGACTTTTATGCGCACATGGTCGGCCGCGTGCCGGGCTTCTTGAAACGTTTGATTCGAAGAGTTGACCTTTTTCTGATTCAGTTTGCGGATGCGCTCATTATCGCCGATGATAATCGAAGAGACCAGATTCATGGATCTCATCCGAAGAGGCTTATTACTATCTATAATGCGCCGCCGGATTACTATGGCGAACTGTCGGGTGCCACGAAGCGAGATGGATTCTCGTTGGGTTATGTGGGCGTGCTTCAAGCAGAGAGAGGGTTTGATTTGCTGATTGAGGTGGTTTCGGAGGACCCGCAGGTTAGTATGGTTATTGGGGGATATGGGTCATCTGAATACGAAGCCACGTTGGCGAGAATGGCGAGCGGTTGCAGCAACGTCAAGCTCGTGGGGAAAGTCTCTCCTTACAGGAGCACGCTGGAGATCCTGGGTGCCTCCGATGCATTGGTGGCCCTGTATGATCCGGCCGTACCCAATCACAGGTTTTCCAGCCCGAACAAAGTCTTCGAGGCGATGATGCTCGGCAAGGCGATCATCGTGTCAAGGGACACGAACATGGATCGGATTGTAGAGGAACACAAGTGCGGCGTAGCCGTTCCCTATGGGGAAAAAGGGCAACTGCGAGATGCAATTGAACAGCTCAAGCGAATGAAGAAACGAGGCGATACGACGTATGGAACGAATGCTCGCCAAGCGTATCTACGTGTGTTTCATCTTGACATTATGAAGTCGCGTTTGCTTTCACTATATCGCGATATCCTATGCTGATTATTGCCGTCATCGCCTTGGCGGTTGTGCTCTTTGTGGGACTTGCTGTGAGGCATGAGGAGCGCCCGCACCTTGCGCTCGTTCTGGTCCTGGTTCTGCAGTGGTGCCTCGTGTGGCTACCGATCCTGCAGACCGAATTGACCGCGAAGAGGGGACGGGGCACATATGGCACCGACGCCGATTACTACTTCGAGTGTATGGTGAGGGCCTGTCAGAGCAGCACCCCTGTACATACGGCCTTGGCGGGCACCTCGGGTGGTTACGTGCTGTTCGGCGCACTGGCGATGTTGACGAGCCCGTCTCACTCCGTCGTATGGGTCAAGTTGGCGAATGTCAGCCTGCTGATTCTCCTTCTGTCACTTCTCTATTGGCTCATGAGGCAGCGGGGTATCGCTCCCGGGACTTCGCTGTTCGTTGTCTTTCTGATGGGCTTTAATGGCATTGTGACATGGATGGCGATCAGGAATCTGAAGGATACTCTGTTCATAACTGTATGCTTTCTGGAGATGGCTGTTGTTTATCAACTGATCTATAAGTGCAAGAGCGCAAAACACGTGGTCCCCCTTCTCGTTGTGGGTCTGACAGTTCTGTTCGGTCACCTGATCTCGGCGCTGCGGCCGTGGGGGATGTTCTTCTCAGTGACTATCGTTTTGTCCATTACACTCGGCGCGTCTTTTGAAGGGCGTCTGCGACGAGTCGATTGTGCAGTGATCGGAGTCGTCGCGGTTGTCGCGTGTATAGTGTCTCATGCTTGGTTCGCCGGTCAGATTGAGATATATAGGATCTTCCGAGAGCATAACCAGGAGGTCTCCCACCTCACGGTCGGGACTTCCTCGGGAGTACAAATGCTATTGGCACCCGCCCGGTTCCTGCTTGGGCCTGGAATTGTGCGTGCTTTGTATCCGGATCAGGCATTCCGGGTGACGGCAATCACCGGGAACGTGCTGATTTTTCTTGGTTCACTTGTCTGGTGGGCTCTGTTGCCAGTGTTGGTCCTAATCGCGAGACACCCGGCCTCGCAGATTGTCAAGAATATGACAGTGTGGGGACCCGCTCTGTGTTTTCTTGGGGTATACTCATTTGCGTATGGGGGGACGGCAGATACGCGGACCCGAGCCGTGTTCTATTTGTTGGCTGCGCCTGGCATTGGTTTCTACATGGCCGGAGGATCACACTGCTCGATTCGGCGACGCCAGGCGCGGATAGTCGCGTACTGCACGTGGCTCGTAGTGGTAGTGTTCACGGGTATCGTACTCTCATACATGACACTCAAATGAAGGGATCTCCACGAAATGAAGGTTCTCCATGTTCTCACTCTTTCTTCTTGGGGGGGGGCCCCGCAGGTTGTGTTCGAGGCTACCAGGTTCCTTGACGATCGCAGATTTGCGGTTTCCGTGGCTTGCGGAATGGGCGATGGGTGGGAGCGAATGAGGGAGTCCGGTGCGACGGTGTTTCCATTACGCTCTCTCAAGAGGGGGATATCGCCTCTGAATGATCTGCGCGCTCTGTTGGCACTCTATCTGCTCGTGAGGCGAGGGAACTACGACATTGTCCACTGCCATAGCAGCAAGGGCGGGCTGCTGGGACGAATCGCCGCCAGACTGGCGGGCGTGAAGAGGATCTACTTCACGGCCCATGGATGGGGGTGCTATAACCAACAAGAGTACGGGTGGGCTAAGAGAATCATGAAAGTCTGCGAGAGAATAGGCGCCAGGTGTTCGGACAAGGTCATCTGCGTATCGGAGAGCGCCAAGCGAGATGCGATCGGATGGGGCATCGCTGAGCCGGACAAGTTCATTGTGATCAGAAATGGGGTCAGTTGGCTGCCGCAGACGAGCAGAGAGCAGGCGAGGCGGACTCTTGGCTTCACGGATGATCAGGTTGTTCTCGGAATGGTTGGGCGTCTTGCCTATCCGAAACATCCGATCATGTTTCTTCAAGCCGCGAAACGCATACAGGCGTCCCTGCCGCAAGCCGTATTCGTCCTGGTTGGGGGCGGGCCTTTGGAGGACGAGTGCAGGAAGTACGTCCGCGATAACGGGCTCGACGGGAAAGCTCTCTTGTTGGGTGAACAGTCACCCGCCAAGACGAGGAATCTCCTTCCAGGATTTGATGCATTTGTCTTGGCATCGAGGTTTGAAGGCCTGCCGCTCACAATCATCGAAGCGATGTTTGCCGGATTGCCGGTGGTCGCCTCGGATGTCGGAGGGGTGAAAGAGCTTGTGCAGAACGACAGAAACGGTTTTCTCTTTGCGGCGGATGAGATGGACGAGTTGACCAGGAAAATCGAGTATCTGATTCACAACCGCGATGAACGGCTACGGATGGGGCGTGAGGGCCAGAGAATTGCGCAACTTCACTTTTCCGCCGAGAGGATGACTCATCAGTACGAGTCTCTGTACCTCCGTGGAGTTCTGGAAGAGAAGCCGTTCGTTGAGGCCCCCTCCTTGGGTGGTCCCTGTCAGGACGTACGTATGATCCTCGCGACGGATGAAGCCGATTCCTCTGTGTCTTCCTGCAAGGAAGGGACATAGAGAACAGGAGGCCCCGGAGGTGGGAGCACCTCGGGAGCCTCCTGACGGATGCCGTGAAAGGTAGATTGCTCGGGTCCTGTTCTGCCTCATCGAGTGTGTCGCCGACGCAGCCATCCCACGCACACCGAGCCCACTGCGGTTAGCAAGGCCGCACCCGGCACTGGAGCCGACGGAATCTCATCAGACTCCATGATACCCTGGATCCCATCGTACACCGGCAGCCAGCCGAAGGGACTGTAATCATTCCAGTTCCCGTCTGCTTTGATCGCCGCCCAGTCCTCTGTAATCTCGCCGGCGCCGTCACTGGGTTGATTCGCGGCCCAGTTCGACCAAGTCAATTCACTTCCGTCAACCCACTCCCATCCTGCGGTTCGGTCTATGTCTGGATCGGCTGAGTTGGGCTGGCAGAGCCCTATCCACAGATGTTCCATGCCGCCAGGACCGGGTAGATACTGGTAATCGGGCGAGCTGAAGATCGTGGCGGCCAGCCAGCTATTCTCCGCCGCATCGTCGATTGTGACCAAATCTCCCCCGAGGTCCAGGGCCTCCTGGCGGACCTCATCCCATGTCGCCCCGTTGCCCGTTTCCGTCAGGGCATAGTATTTGCCGTTGTAGCATTCCCAGTAGTAACCGGCAGCATACGTCCAGTCCGCGCGGGCTTGCGTCTGCAAGACGCCGATCACACCACAGACCGCGACCATCAACAGTGTTTTTTTCATCTGTGTCCTCCTCACCTCAAGGGGTTTGTCGTCTGCATATCACAGCGATGCAGACAGTTCAAACCCTGCGATCTTCATCGATTCCCCATGTTCTGCCATGCGTCCGACCCCCCAGGTTGGGTATGGCACCAACTGTGATTACTCGGCTCCTTCCTCGAATTCTCAGGCTTTAATATACACAATTGTTTTCTTCAAGTCAAGAGGAATGTGTCGCGGCGGGTCTACCGGGCGGCTTGTGCCGCGGGTCTGGAGTGTTTCCCTGCCCTCAAACCACGGGTTCGCAAGCCGGGCATGGATACAACACAACGGACGTTGCGTCTTCCATGGCCGCATTTATTCTATCCGTTTCCGGGGCATTATTAGACGCATTGAGGCATCCGCCAGCCGGGCGACCGGGTGCCAGGGTTAGAGGCGAATCGCAAGGATCCGTCGCCGCGTTGGCAGGGTTCTCGCAACGCGATGGGGGTGAGGCGGTTTTTTTTGCGTGTCTTGGCAGGGTTTGTTGGAGAATGGCATCGGTGGGGGGGTAGATTTTCCTGGAGGACAGGATTTTTATGTTGAAGCGTGTGACGCTTTGACTATAATTGCCCGCGTTAACGGAAGGCGGTACGAGGATGGTGATGATGGTTGCTTGTGGGCGCTGTGCAGAGTGAATACTGGAGTACGGAGATATAGGGCGCAGGCATGGGCGAAGGAGCGAGTGTTCGAGGCGTGCAGTGCAGGCAATCGGCAGCCGTGACTGTCGATACGCGAACGTCGCAGGGCCGGGTTTCACAGTTGTATTCGCGGCCGAATCAGGCCACTGTGGCATCCCCTGTCCGGCCTCATCTCACCGTGCGCACGTACAATCTCCCCGACACGCCGCAGGCGGCGGAATTCCTGATCCGTCTGCTGGATGTCTTCGGCTCGCTGTTCATCCTGACTCTGACGTTGCCTGTGATGGCGGTGGCGGGGATTCTCGTCCGGATCACCTCGGGCAAACCTGTGCTCTTCCGCCAGGAGCGGGTCGGTCTGGGCGGGAGGGTGTTCACCCTGTACAAGTTTCGGACGATGATCAACGACGCGGAGAAGGATATCGGTCCGGTCTGGGCGGCCCGCGACGACGACCGCGTCACGCCGATAGGACGTATCCTCAGGAAGATACGCATCGATGAGCTGCCCCAGCTCTATAATATTCTACGCGGCGATATGAGTCTTGTTGGCCCCCGCCCGGAGAGGCCCTTCTTTGTCGATCGTCACAAGGCATTGCAGGGTACGCGTCTCGCGGTCAAGCCGGGGCTCACCGGACTCGCCCAGATCCGAGGTTTCTATGACCTCAAGCCCGCCCACAAGGTCAAATACGACTACCTCTACATCCAGAGGCGATCCTTCCTGCTGAACCTGTACATTCTCCTGCGGACCATCCCGGCGCTATTCACAAAGATGGGGTGGTAGCGGGCCGCTGATTTGCCATTTCTCGCCCTGTCTCGCGATGTCAAGTCGTCACCCGAGCCCGAAGTCCAGCCGGCCCCTTTTCTGTTTCCTCCTCGACCGTTACTGATCCATCCACAGGATCGACAAGGGCAAGGATAGGTAGTCGTTTCCACCAGACGTGTAGTCACAGACGCATACGGCCTGGACGCAGTCGCTGGTGTTCCAGGGGATTCTCGCAACGACGGGTCTGTAATCCGGTTTGTTCAGTCCGGTCGCGCCGTTCAGAATGTTTTCGTCCGGGGGCAGTTCCGGGATGACAAAACCGGTTACCCAGAGCGCCCTGGTGCTGGGTTCCTGGGCAATGCTGGTGATGTAGCCAATTCCCTCCACCTCGATCCTCTTGGTCCAGCCCAGGCTGCTGCTGAGGAAAGTAACGGCCGAGGGCTCCGCGATCAGAACGGACTTGTCAACGCGCGACACGTGGAATGCGACGGGTACTGAAATGGATGTCGCAGATTTCACATCTGGCAGGCCGTTCATCCCTATGCCCGACGGATTGAACTTCAACAGGCGGCTATCGTGCCACTGCTGCTTGTCCAGAATGTACACGTTTCTGTCGCTGTCCAGCTCGATCTCATAGGCGCCGGTATCGTACAAGGTCCCATACGCTTGCATGACTTTGCCGGAGTAGGCCGTGGTCCCCAATTCGATCTTGGCGGCTGCCCTGTACTTCCATCCCGCCGCAGTCCGGACGACCACGGGGACCACGCAAGCATACTTCTTGCCGCCGGAACTGTAGACGGCCAGATCCTGGAGCGGAGGAGCGCCGGTCGTGGAACTGTAGCCGACGTCCACCGAGCCCCCAGAATAAGACAGGCGGGTAGGCATCAACACGGACTTACCGGTCGCGACATCGACCACTCCCATCTTCACATCCAACTGATAGACCTTCCCGTCGGTATCCTGGGCTACACGGCCGCACAGGCCGTCCGTGCTCCAGGCACACGGCCCGCTGGTGATCGCGTATTCGCGATCATCGAGACCGAAGAGGCCATCCTGCAGGAAGTAGTGCATTGGTTGGCCGTAGCCGGGGGTGGGGTCGAACACGTAGCGCTTGCCTGCAATCAGCAGGGGGGCGTCGATCTGGCATCCGCCGGCAACAGACAGACCGTCGACAGCCGTCTCGCCCGTCTCCTCGATGGAATCGTACATGCCGGAAGCGTGCAGTGACCCCAGGGAGTTCTTCCAGCAGAAGTACAGGGCATCATCCGGGCTGGCAAAAGTGTCGCATGTGAAGGTTTCATCCAGGCAGTCGTATTCGCTCCCGATCCAACTGCCGCAGCTCAATACAGCAGCCAGAAAGTCCTCGGGACCGATAGATCCCTCAGGACCTGCTATGTCACCATTGAAGCTGATGCAGCGGATAACAGGGTGTGGACCAGGAAGAACATAGCAGGATACGGCCATTGTCGTTATCCATCTCCCTCCGACTACTACGAACAGGTTGTTCACTACGACCTCTGTGCCTTCCGGCCCCGAGAGTTCGAACTCCAATGAAAGCGGGCTGTTGGTGGTCGCAAACGCGATCTCCTCGGAGTACTGTCCCCAAGTGGAAACGCCCGCGCCGCCGGCGGCGCTGCTGTCGGGCGCCATTACCGAGCGGCTCCGCTTGCCGCCACAGGAGACGTTCAGACAACCACTCGTGGACCGGAATTTGTAGGCGAATGCGACACTGGCGAGATACGATCCGGCGCAGGGATTCGGAGGCGACAGAAGGACGGAAGCCCTTGCCTGGATCACATACCCGCGCTCGCTGGATTGAGGACCGACATCCACGAGATTGTGCATCCTCAACATGCCCTTGGGGTCGGGCTGTTGATTCACGACCCGTTGCACAGGCGAGCTGCCATCATTGTAGGTGTGCCCCGCGTTGTTCGTGGTTACGTGTTCTGTGTACTCTGCATAGGAGTCGAATGTCAGCGAGGACGTCCACCCTGTGCTGCATGTTGTCTCGGAGCCCCGTGTGAGGTGCACTCGCAGGGGATCGCTCGTATCGACGGAGGTGCTTCTGCCGAGGGTGCCGTGGTTGCCCCAGCCGGATTGGTCGTATACGACCTGCCCGCTGGACTGCTCCATGTCCCACAGACCGACCAGACTGCCGTCGGTTCTCAATCCCCCGAGCAGGACGGTCGTCACTTCCTGGCTGGTCAGCGCGCGGTCGTAGAATCGCACGTCATCGATCAAGCCGTCGAAGGAATAACCATCGATGTTGCTGAGTTCCCTGCCCACAAAGGCGTACTGACCGCTGTCGATCATGGTGCGATGCCAGTCGCTATCCACCAGGACCGCATCCAAATAGAGGTAGATCCCTCCTCCCTGGATCACGCCTGTCGCGTGGTGCCACTCGGAGTCTGAGCAGGTCTCGCGTGTTCGAGTTGCATCGTACCCGGTTGCCGACCCGATCAGGAAATACAATTTGTTGTCGGTCATGCGGGACAGGAGAAACCCATAATAGAGGGAATTCCCCATGTATGCCAGCTTCCCGGCGATGCCCATGTCCCACCCGGAGGTTCCTTCGGCCAGTTTGAACCAGGCGCAGATCGCCATGTCGTCGGACAACTGGAGGCTGCTTTTGCTTCCCAGGTTCACGTAATCGTTGACGCCGTCGAATTCCAGGGCCCAATCCAATGCGGCGGACGGCGGCGAATCGTCGGCCCACAGTAACCCCGATGTCCCCATCGACAACAGAACCACGATCCACTTCGCTACTCTGCTTATGGTCATCTCCTTGCCTCCGATCCCATCTCCGTTGAGGTCTCAATACTCTCCACACGAACACTCAATACGCTTCTGTAGGCCCCATATGCCCTCCACAAGCGGCATCTGCATCCTGTAGCTGTCGTATTCATATATGCCTCGGATGATTCGGACAAAGGACACATGTCCGTCCAGGAACACAACACAAGAGTAGTGCCGGCGACCATGCCGCCCGGAACACAGCTCGCTGCGAGGGTCCCACTGGAACATCCAGGAGTAGTCGCCAATCCAGAGGAGCCCCTCGTGTTGGGGGATCGCGTGAATGGACAGGAATCCGTCGGCCCCCTTGTCTCTGACCCGTTTGTTGATCGTACGCCACGGATCCGCGATGCTATCCACAGGCAGAACGATCGGGCTCACGACGAGTCGGCTGGCTTCATAGCTGGTGCCAAAAGCGGAATAGGCGGTGCCGCCATAGTCCGCGAGGCCGTAGTTCGGATCGTTATTGGCGACGACATCCTCCGGGCAGCGGAAGAGCTTCTTGGCATCTTGCTCGGTGGCTCCGTCAGGCAGCAAGCCAAGGTGCGCGTTGATGGGGCGATGAGGCGTCATGAGCTGCTCGCCGCTCCAGCCGCCAAATGTGAACACGGGATTCACCGGGGTCTTGTCACGGTCCGCGAGATCCGTCGGGTCGCCATAGAATCTCCCGTCGTTGTCCCCTTCAAGGTAGGTACGATAGCCCAAACCGATCGCTTTGAGATTGGCTTGGCAGCGGACGCGTCGTGCCACCCTCCTGGCGGCGCTGAGGGCCGGAAGAAGGATCGCCATCAGAAGGGATACTACCGCGACGACGACCAGCAGCTCGATGAGAGTGAACCCCTTGCGGTCATGCGAAAAGTCCGATGCCGGACGAACGCAATGACCTCGTCGTCGGTTCATTGACCGGCCTCCCGACTCCCGGCGGTGGACCCCTGCCTGATGGACTCCAACCGGCACCTCGCCTGTTCGCGATACAGGGCGCCGTCGTTCGGGTCGCGATAGCTGAGAGCCTCACCGAACATCGCGAGGGCCTCGTTCACGTTGTCGTCCCGGAGGTAGTGTTCGCCGACGACCCAGTGGGCGAAGAACGGCGCCGCAGGTTCGCACTGGCGAAGGAATGCATCCATCTTATCCGACAGCGAATTAGGGTCCATGAGGAACCGGACGGCCTGGCTCTCCCGGCTGCCCTGGCCCAACGTGGATTCCCCCAACATCGCCTGTTGCCTCTGGCCCTTGTGCCAGAAATCCAGAGTTATCAGGAACGCCCATTGTCGCGTCGTGTCTTCGCTCAGCTCTGTCTGCTGCACGAGCCGGTTATATGCCTTCTTCTGAACGTACCACTGTCTGACGAGCAGGCCGTACGCACACGAGAAACCGAGGACGATCACCACCAGCAGCCCAATAACCGCGGACGCATAGGCGTTCTTCTGCACGATTTTGCGGAACCAGTACGCGGAAGTGAAGGGTTTGGCGACGATGGGCTCTCCGTTTTGCCACCGGTTGATATCCTGCTTGAGTTCCGCTGCCGACTGGTACCGCTGTGCCGGGTCCTTGGCCAGGGCCTTGAGGACGATGGCTTCCAGCTCCGGATTGAATCTCGTGACTACCTGCCGGGGAGGAATCGGGTCCGCTGTCTCGATATTGCACAGCGTTCGATTCGTCGAACTGGACACATCATACGGATGCCGGCCGGTGAGCAACTGATAGAGGATCACGCCGAGCGTGTACACATCGGATCGTGTATCCACCAGGTAGTCTTTGCCCGCAGCCTGCTCGGGCGACATATAGGAGAGGGTGCCGCGGATCTCGCCGGTCATGGAGAGGACAGAGGCCCCGGGACCGGTTCCTCCCGCGGCCTTGGCCAGGCCGAAGTCCAGAACGTGGGGATCGCCGCGATCATCCACGAGAATGTTGGATGGCTTGAGATCGCGATGGATCACGCCCCGCTGATGGGCATGGGCCACCGCGTCGCAGATCTTGACGAACAGCTCCACGATCTGCCTTGTGGAGAAACCCTTGGCACCGACGTACTCGTCCAGCGTCTGGCCTCGGACATACTCCATCGCGAAGTAGTACTGCCCCTCGGAGATGCCGCTGTCGCGGATGTGAACGATGTGGGGGTGGTCCAGGCACGAGATCAGGTCCACCTCTCGCTCGAATCGCCGGCGGGCCCTGGAGGAAACCAACAATCCGGGGGGCAGAACCTTCAACGCCACTTTGGTATTGGTGGCTTTGTGGATTGCCTTGTAGACAATGGCTTGGCCGCCCCGAGGCATTTCCTGGATGATCTTATACCCGGCGAAGTCGGGGAAGACCCCCTGCGCGGACGGAGATGGCTCCAAGCCCTCGACTCCCTGGTCACTTCCAGTTATGGGCGGGAAATCAGCCATGTCAACCCACGGCCGCGCCCTCTACGCGCCGTGCCCTCGCTGGATGGTTGGTGTTCTTCGCTCCAATGGCGGTCCCGAACCGAATCGTCCGCTCCGTTTTACCATGGCAACAGGCTCTCACACTGAACCACACGGAACCATGTGGTCCAACGATCCAAGAAGAGTATAGCCGCAAGACGGGAAGTCGTCAATTCGTTTCTGGGGAATCCAAGACCATTTGCCCTGAGGCATGCGAGATTGCCACAGTCGGATTCCCAGCGTTCGTCCACGCGAAATCTACGGTACGCGCCCTGCCAAGACGGTCTTCTCCCACGGGCGAGACGCCGGTGATACTCACGGGCAAGAGGCCCGTGCTGCTTTTCATACACGCTGTCAGACGGTGTCGCTGTCTTGCGCTGAGTCCTGGTCCTCGATGCCGTGTCGTGTGCACACGGTTCGAGCCTGCCCGAACAGGTCCTTGAGGTCTTGCGGGATCCATTCCCCGGTCAACAGAGCTGCGAACGAATCAACCAGTTGCCTGTACGAATGCCTTGTGATCCGGATGTCATGGCGAACGAGGGCGTGTGCTATAGCCGCGTAGTAGATGATCCCGGCTGCTTCGTGCTCGCTTTCGGTTTGGGCCTTCGACACGAGGATCTTGGCATGGTCCTTCACCGACCGAAGCTCCGCTACAGAGGTCAGCGGATCGTGCAGGATTTGGCGCACGGACCGACCGAACATGCGCGGCAGGGTGTGGTGCAGGTGTCTCAGGATATCAGGGACGCCCGTCAGTGCATTGCCGTTCAATGGGGGAACGTCCGCGAGCAGATCGCGGAGGTGCCGCATCCTCTCGTAGTCCGGCTGCGAGGCCGGTTCAGCTTCATCCGGCTGCTCGCAAAGCTTGAACAACTGGGAGATGCTGTTCGGATTGAGTCGATACGTATTCGTGTCGTTCTTCATGGACCGGCCTTTCTTCAACGGGGCTGTCTGCGACCAATTCGGCACGGTGCGTTCACGCGGGGCCCGTGCCGAACAAGTCGCCCAGACGCCTGATTTCTCGATCCACGTCGGAATCGGAATCCACGTATTTTCGGAGCCGGCATTTCAACAGGTCCTTGAAGCGCCGCTTGACAGTGACGATCATGTTCGAAGCCTTGGCTTCGCTGTCGATGCCCATCCTGGCGCACAGCTCCGGCAGCGACGGCGCGGCATCGCTTCCCATGGACGGACCCAGGACACGGGCTTTGAAGATCTCCCAGTGCTGAGACAGGCCATCCTGTCGGCACTCGGCCTCCAGGGTCTTGAGCACATCCTGCAAGATCTCCACAGCCCAGGCATAATCGAAGGCATCCTCCGGATTGGCGAGAGACTCGTCCGGCATGTAGAAGTCCTCTTCCAGAGAGGTCAGCAACTGGGGCCGGCGTTTCTTGCGTTTCTCGTGTCGTGCAACGTCGATGATGTAGTGGTCGAGCGCCGTCAAGAGAATCGTGCGGAACTTGCCCTTCGAGCGGTGGATGCCTCGGAAAAGGTTGCTGTCCAGGATGATCTCCGTGAAGAAGCCCTGGGTCAGGTCCTTTGCCTCCTCGTTGGCGTACCCCTTTCTGCGAAGGAAGCAGTAGATGGGTTTCCAATATCGCAGGACGAGCTCATCTTGAATCGCTTTGCCCAGCGCCGGCTCGATCACCCTCGTCCATTCCGTAGGCGGAAATTCCGACCGGAATCCACCGATAGATGTGTTATCCCTTGCACCACTCATGCGACTATCTCTCATTGAAACCGTGCGGCGCACGTAGGTGAACCAGACTGTCGCGATTGTATGCAGCCATGCGGCTCCTGTCCATATCAGGGACAACGTCGAGGTGGTCAGACGGATAATGTTCCGCATCAAGGCTCCTGCTATTACACGAATCGAAACACGACTTCCCACAGGTCGTTTTCATTCTGCTGTTCGCACTTCTGCAGCTTCCGTCCGAGGTCTCGGCCAAGGGCCTGATTGTCGATGGCATCGACAGCCTCTGCATCGGCTTGCCGGTTCCCGGGCCAGATGAACATGACGCTGATGGACCTCCGGAAGTACTCTTCGGATGAGCGGTTTCCTGTGTAGTCGTGGTTGCCGCTCATCCCAGGAAGCGGCGCGCAGAGTCTGATCTTGCGCCACATCCAGAGAAAAACGCCGGAATGTGTTTCTTGTGCCCTTCTTCTGCTTTTTCACCTGTTCTTGCGCAAGCTCGGTCTGCCGAAGACGCTTGTTCGGGTGAAGATTGGATAGGAGTTCAAAATGGTTGCGGAAATGATATACTGTGGCACAGAAACGAGAAGTGAACCGGAGCAGAACATGAGCCCAGAACTGATGGTTAGTCCCAAGGAGGTGGCGAAACTCACCCGCCTGGTCGCGAAGTACTCCCCGTTGTTCACCCCTCAGCAAAAGCAGGCAGTCGCGAAGGCGGTGAGCCGGCCGACGACGGTTCACGAGTCTGCATCCGGAGCCGCAAAGCGTCTTCGCACGGAACTGCGTCTCGCGGACAACGAACTCATCCGGGATAGGCAGGTCGTCGAGCTGGCGCGTATCCTGGTGCAGTTCGTGCTTCGTCTGGAACCGGTGCTGGCGGGCACATGGGGGAAGCTGAATCCCAAATCGAGAGTGCGTCTGCCCCGGCGTTTCGACCAGCGCGTCAAGCAGTTCCTGACGACGGATCGTGCTTCCGCAGTGCCGGTGCTCAATGAACTGGCCGGTATGCGGGTGGTCATCACCGCCTTTCTGGCGGCGATTGCCCACGCAGGTGACCGCGTCGCCGAACGACTTGCAGACAGCGTGTCGCCCGACGTGATTCGCGCCGAGATCGACGACGGCCAGGACGGGCTGCTCAAAATGCTGGGGGTCCTGATCGGCAATTCCAAAAAGGAGCGGTGCTGGGACGCATACTGTCGCAAGGGCGACAGTCTGGGCCCGGGGCCCATCAAAGCCCAAATCCATGAAGCGATTGCCGCCGATGCGGAGTCCTTCGTCCAGAACATGATCAAAGTGAGCAGGAAGGGAAAGAACTGAGGTGCAACCCATGCAATTGTTGACCGTCTGCGATCCCTTGTTTCAGTACATCTGCCGGCTGCGACGCTCCGCAGCGGGCCGACGCGCGATAGACCCCCTCGTCATTCAGACGGATATCCGGACGATCCTCAAGGATGCCGAGGCAGCCGCGAGCAGGGATCCGCAGTTGAAGGCCCAGTGGGAAGCAGTGATAAAGCCGTTGGTGTTCTTCGTTGATTACACGATTACGAGCAGCGAACTGCCCGGCAGTCGGCAGTGGGAGGCCCTTGCCTACAAGATGTTCCATGAGCTGGCCGGAGACGAGAAGTTCTTCGCTCTCCTGGAGCAGGAGCTTCAGGACCGGACCGAGCAGGCCACCGAGCGTCTGGCCGTCTGCCATACCTGCCTCGGGCTCGGATTCCGCGGCCTTCATGCCAACAATCCTGACCAGATCGAGAAGTACATGTCGCAGACGTCCGCCAGGGTGGCCCCGGCGGCGCGAGACCGTCGGGGAGACTACCTGTGTCCCCAGGCTTACGAGCATACGGATGAACGGAACCTGGTGGAGCCGCCCAATCACAAGCTGGTTGTGATCGGACTGATCTTCCTCATCGGGCTGGCGGTGTGGTTCTGGGCCAGCAAGGCGGCCTTTCGCAGCGCATCGCGGGAGATCACCAACACCGTGGAGAGCATCAAAGCCCAGAAGTAGGAATTTCGTCGAATTGGCAGCAAGATGAAGGGGCAAATGTCGCTGACCATGGTGCCTGCGTTGGGCGGAATGAGAATGCCAATCCAAGACCGCAAACAGGAGTGAACGGACGATGTTACCGAAACCGATACGGCGGATGGGGTGTATCGCGGCTGCTGCGGTAGTCGCGGCAACATGCTGGATGACCTCGTGGGGTCTGTGCATCCTGGCCGGCATTATCCTTCTGCTGGTGGTACTGGGTCTCTATTGGTTCCTCCTGAAGCGGATGAGAAGCCGAAAGACGGGAGCGCTGCACGAGCGCGTCCTGGCCAGTCTGATCTCGCGTGTGTCGCCGGGCGATCCGGAAGTGGCGGCCAAGGTCGATCAGTTGCGCCGGCGGTTCAAGGACGGCATTCTGACGTTCCATCGGGCCGGCAAGAATCTATACGGCCTGCCTTGGTATCTGTTGCTGGGCGAGTCCGGGGCAGGAAAGACCGAGGCCATCCGCCACTGCGGGATCACGTTTCCAGCCGGTCTGAACGACAAGTACCAGGGTATCGGCGGCACCGTCAACATGGATTGGTGGTTCACCAACCATGGGGTTCTTTTGGACACCGCCGGGCGGCTTGTCGAACAGGCCCAGGCCATGCGGGACAACGAATGGAAGGAGTTTCTCAGCTTGCTGCGCCGGTACAGGCCCAGGTGTCCGATCAACGGCGCCTTCCTGGCCGTTCCCGCGGACATGCTGCTCATGAAGACCCCGGAGGAGATCGAAAAGAAGGGCGCCGCCATCGCCCGTCAGTTCGATACGATTCGCCAGACCCTGGATGTCCGTTTCCCCGTCTATATCCTGGTCACCAAGAGCGACAAGATCTTCGGCTTCCGGGAGTTCTTCTCCTGCTGGAACCAGGATCATCAGGTCAACCAGATGCTCGGCTGGTCCAACCCCCAGCCGTGGGACGAGCCCTTCAAGCCACAGTGTACTGGGGAGTATCTCTCCGAAGTCCAACGACAGCTCATCGAGCAGCGTCTGCACCTGCTCCGCGGGAACCAGGACGCCGAAGCGGACGACGGGGATCGGCCCAGCATGGAAGCAGCCTATGCCTTTCCGCAGAGCTTTGCGGATATTGTGCCCCGCCTGGCGATCTACTTGCAGCAGATCTTTGCGGCCGACGAGCAGTGGCGCAAGCCGCTCTTCGTCCGGGGCATCTACTTCACGTCCTCCATGCAGGAAGGGGCGGCCATGGACCGCGACCTGGCGGCTTTCCTCGGCATCCCTGCGGAGCAGTTGCCCGAGAACATCTGGAGGCAGGACAAAGCTCTGTTCCTGCGCGACCTGTTCCTCAAGAAGGCGTTCCGGGAGAAGGGACTGGTCACCGATGCGACGGACGCCCGTCGACTGTGGATGCGACGGAAGATCGTGGTGGCAGCGGCGCTGCTCGTTTGCATCCCTGTCCTGGCCGGATTGACCGTCCACAAAAGCCTGCAACTGAGAGACGCACAGAAGGCGCTGATCACGCCGCTCCGGAATGCGAACCAGCCCCGTGCACGATGGTCCGTCATGGACGCGTGTGACGTGTGGAAACCGGCGGATGAAATCGAGCCCATTCTGAGTGATCTGAACAAGCTCCACGACGTGACTATCGACCCCAACTGGCGCGCGTTCCGAGGTCTGGCGAGGTACCTCCAGGATGTCGATAAAGCCGATATCAAGGAGGTCTATGAGATTGTGTACGTCAGGACCTTTGGTCCGGTTGTCCGCGCTGCAGAGAATCGCCTTGCGGGAACTGTGCCGCCGGGGGAACGAGACTTCGAGGAGTTGAAGGAGTTGAGAGGCGTATTGGGGGTCGAGCAGAAAGGCATCGATCCAAACGGACCGGCGCTGTGCAAGGCCCTGCTTGCATTAGAGCAGTTTCTGGCACTCCGCGACGCCGTGGGGCAGTTTGACAAGGAACGAAAGGCAATCGAGGAAAGTAACTACCCTGTTGACGCCAAGTCTTGCTCGGATGCCTTCGAGAAGATGAAGCTGGTCCAAGAGCGTATGGGGCGATATGCCGATTCTGCCGGATACAAGAACGACCCCGACCTGATCCAGTCGCTCACGACGCTGCAGGAGACCTTGCTGCGGTATGCCTCTGAGCAGGAGAAGAGGAGCCAGGCCCTGGGTGCCTATACACAGGACGCCAAGGACGGATTCCAAGGAATGATGGCGGCCCGGCTCGGAGAATTCGACAAGGCACTTTGGAGCAATAGAGATCATTGTTTTGCAGACTGCAATGCGACCGACCGAATCATGCGAGCCCAGAACATCGTTGACCTGTCGAAACGGATTCAAGCGGAACATCTGTTCCCTGAGACCGACGATCCCAATAGGCCGATTGCACGAGAGAAAGCCAGGCAGGCATGGCAGGAACTCACGAAGAAGCTTGACACGGAGACACTGAAAGGACTGATCGCGGGCGAAAGGGACACGAAGGCGAGCCCGAGCCCATGCTTTGATCCCAAGATAGCAGGGCTGGTTCTGGCGACCTGGAGACACATCTCAGGCCAGGCCGATGAAGGAGTCTACAAGGACTACAACGATTTGTACGTCTGGTATTGGAGACAGCAGTACTGTGCGGACTGCTTCGCGACGAAGACGCTTCTGCCTACACCCGCATCCGCCGAGCATTCGTGGGGGGAGCGTTTTGAGTGGTTGGGCAAGGACTTCAAGCCGGAGCGTGTCTGTGAAGAACTCAAGTCCCTGCAGCACGAAGTCGATGCAGCCTTGAAGGAAATAGGTGTCTCACAGCATGTCAGCCAGGATACATGGCCTGCAACGCTCGGCAAGGTGAAGGAGTCGTGGGGCAAGCTGGGTGCGGACCCCTTGATCGCACGAGCGACGTTGCTGGCGTGCAGCGATCTCTCGGACAAGTATTGTCTTGACCGGGACGGGCTTGACGCGCTGAACCTCTATGTGAACGCGCTCTGTGAGAAGTCGTTTGACCTTCTGGTCAAGAGCGCAGGGGAGTGTGTCGAGAAGGAATGGGAATGGCTGAGACAGGAATACGTGAGCCGCTTTCCGATGAATCGTGATGCAAGCGACGACTGCACCGACGCAGACCCGAATCGCGCAATCCGCGTGCTGGGATATCTCAAGCAGTGCTTTCCCGACCAGGAACAGGAACCGAATCGCTGGGCGAGCCTTCGCGCCAAGCCGAACGATCTGAGCGTCACGACGGCAGAATTGGCTCGGATGGAAGAGTTTCTGACCCGGTTTGGAAAAGGGTGCTCCGTTCGTATCACGACTCTGCCCGGCCGGTCGGGCACAGCGACGAAACTGACGATAACCACGCAGACTGACAGCGCACTCGAGTTGCCCATTGTGAAGGTTCGCGGCCTCAGACCTGATGATCCAGGTTTCAAACCTGGACGATGGACGCCTGCCGGCTGGGAACCCGGCGGCTGGATACCCGTCATGGTGGATGGCTCCAAGATAACGAGCGATGGAATCCACTATTTCACGGCAGAATACAGCAGGGGGCTCTCCGGCACGAGCAAAAGGCCCGCCGCCCCGGAGGCTCTGCGTTCGGAGCGCGTCGCAGGTCGCTGGGCGTTCATGCGGATGTTGCGCGGTCAACCACGAGGCGGGGACACCAAGCTTGCGATCACCCGGCCCCGACGCGATGACGAGGATCCGAACAAACCCTGGTACATCGTGATTGAAGCCAAGGAAGGGAACATCGAAATCCCGCTCAAGATCGAGTTCGTGACAGCGAATGAGAAGAGAATTCCGTTGGTTTTCGATCTGTGGCGGGAGGATCCAAATGTTCCGTGATCCGGGTCATAGATGGGCAGGAAATGAGGTGTGTCGATGAAGTGTTCGCTGCTGGGGCTCGTGGGCCTGGAGGGCCTGACAAAGCGGATTCGCGTGGTGGTTTTTGGAAAACACCCGACCACGCCGGACTATATCGAGGAGATTGGGCTCAGCACCCCTGCCCTCGTGCAGGCCTACAAGCTGCTCTTCGAGGGCATCAAGGAGAACACCACGGGCAGTGACGGCTGGAGTGGGCTGAGCAATGGCCAGTTGATCGGTTTCGACCACAAGGGCATCCTGGATCTGGGGTCCGACATCATCGCAGTTCGGATCTGGCCTTCCAGGGACAGCACCGAGAAACGTGAGTTTCCCCTGATCGTATGCGTCCAGTGCTCTGCGGCCCCTCTGGAGTGGGTCCTGGGCGAGGTCCTGCCCTGTCTGGATGGAATCGGCGAGACCCTTGTGGAGACGTCTTCCCTGGCGGACGTGATGGCCCATGTGAGGGACCTCGAACGGCATCTCAACGAGCGTTTGCGGTCGGACCGGCCCAAAGCCGGACCTTGCAAGTCCTACGGCGAGGCGCTGGCCCAATTGGCCCAGTTGCCCGAGCTCTCCGCAGAGGGCACGGACTTGGTCCGGACCCTCTACCACATCTCCGAGCGGGACCTGCTCGCAAAGTCCGGAGAGCCCTTCCTGGTGCGCATCCCCCTGAGCAAGACCACAGCGCCCCGAAGCGTTGCCGGATGGCTGCGTTTGCTGAGGGCCAAGTATGGTAAGAAGGTGCCTCTGATAGGGATCTGGCGCAACGAGGGGAGCTGGCTCGACCTGTTTATCGGCGGGTTGTTGCCCAGACAGTTGTACTGCATCCGCGTCCCGGCCGCCTGCGCCTTGGCGACGAGCATACCTTATCCCATCGATCCGGGATTTTGGGCCAGGTATGAACAGATCCTCAAAAGGGCTCGCTCCGGCCTCCAGCACAGATGACGCCGATGAGACAGACCTCGCAATTGCCCCTCACTCGCGGGGACAGCGCAACGGAACCATGGTGGGTCGCCAATAGAAGAAACGCCATAAACCCTTGGCTTTCACGGGCTTACGACGTATCTGGAAAATGCAACGGAGAGGGCGGGATTCGAACCCGCGGTACCGTAAACGGCACACTGGTTTTCGAAACCAGCTCGATCAGCCACTCCGACACCTCTCCGTGTGGCGATCTTATCGGGCCCTCACGCGTGAGGGGTCGCATTCGCGACGACCTCATGCAAAAGCCCTCGTGTACTTATCGTCTATATTGTACCTTGCATTCACGCTGCGGCAAACAAAAAACCGCAGCCGATCTGGCTGTCAATCGGTGTGGAACACCTCTTCCATGCCCTTCCACTGCTCACCCTCCGGCGTGCCGGGGAGGCGGACCTGCAGCGGGTCGGTGTATGTCCACCAGGTCTTCGTCACTTCGTCCGCGATGCCGGCCATGTCGGCCTTGAAATCGTTGCCGACGTACTCGAAGTAGCTGAACAGGAGGTACTCGCCGGGCTTGATCTGGCCCAGGTAGATGGAGTAGTTGCGGATATTGGCCCGTTCGATGGCCGCGAGAACGCCGGGCCAGACCACCGCATGCATCTGGGTGTAGGCGAGGATGTTCTTCTGGGGCATCCCGATGATCGAGCCGTGACGGGACTTCACCTCGCTTGCCTTGTAGGCCGGCCCGCTGTGGTGGAACACCTCCTCCCAACTGGCCCACCATTCGCCTTCTCTTGCGGTCGGCAGGGGTCTCTGGAGAGGGTCTGTGTTCTTCCACCACTCCTGGGTGGTCTTGTCCTTCTTCATCTTGGCCATGTCGGCGTCGAAGTTCTTGCCTGTGTACTCGTAGTAGCTGAACAGGTAGTGCTCGCCCGGCGTGACTTCGCCGAGGTAGATGGAGTAGTTGTCGATGTTGGCCTTGTCGATCATCTTGAGCACGCCGGGCCAGGTCTCCGCATGGAGCTTCTTGTACTCCGCGATGCTCGCCTCGGGGATGGCGATCACCGATCCGTGCCGCTGGACCTTGGGTTTGGCGACGGACACTTCGAGACTGCACTTGCACCCACAAAGCGAAACCAGACAAAGACTTGCAGCCGCGAGGATTGCGATCTTCCCGTTCCTGGGCATTTGAGAGCCTCCTGAATTCAGATAGATATCGCTCATTTCACCAATCCGAAGAACCGCTGCGTCGCCTCCGTGGAGAAGACGATGTACAGACAGATCATGATCACGAAGAGCAGTCCGGCCATCACCTTGTAGTTGAGGATGCCCTTCCAGCCGGGCTCGGCCAATGCGTGGAGCGGGTTCTTCCACACCAGCCGCTCGCTCTGCGCCGTGTGCTGGTGCGGCCAGATCAACGAGGCTGCAACAAGGACCACGGAGCAGATCACGAACAGGTAGAACGAAGCCATCATGAACTGCACGTTCCAGTGCGTGTATTCCTTATACCAGTCCAGCAGGAACACGGTAAGCCCGAGCAGCGACCCGATGGCCAGCGTCGCCAGAGCGCCGCGACTGGAGGCCCGACGCCAGAAGACGCCCCAGAGGAAGACCGTCGTGATCGGAGGCGCCAGGTAGGAGATGACGGTGTTCGAGCCTTTGTAGATGCTCTCGAACTTCGCGATGAACGGCGACCATACGATCGCCAGAAGCATCGCGACGACGGTGGCGATCCGACCGATGACGACCAACTTGCGATCCGAGGTTCCGGGCCGCCATCGGCGATATAGATCGTAGCTGAACAGCGTCGCGATGGAGTTCAACGCACCGGAGACTGTGCTCATCAGAGCGGCCAGCAGGGCCGCCGCCAGGACGCCTCGCATGCCCACGGGCAACAGCTCCAGGATCATGTGGGCGTATACCGCATCGGACTTGGCCTTGAGCACCTTGCGCTCGACCAGCGAGGTCATGGTCTCGCTTACCTGCTGCTTCTGGAGGCCGGTCTGCTCCACGACGTAGTCCACACGGACGTCTTTCTCGGGACCATCGTAGTCCTGGATCGCCTGATACACCTGTTTCTCTGCGGGGGACAGTTCCACCTGCACCGTCTGGCCCGCTTCGACCTTCAACACGGGCAGCGCCGTCACCTTGTGCTGGTGCAGCAGGGCGAGCATGATCGTCCCCGGGAAGACGAAGATGAACACCGGCAGGATCTTGATGAACCCTGCGAACAACGGCCCGACCCGTGCGTGATTCTCATCCTTGGCGCCGAGCACCCGCTGTACGATGGTCTGGTCGGCGCACCAGTACCACAGGCCGATGATCGGGTACCCGAGCAGCACCGAGTACCAGGGCAGGCCGGCGGGGTCCTGCGCGCTGCGCAGCACCGTCAGCTTGACCGGATCGACATTCGACGCGACGCCTGACCAGCCCCCAACATGGTAGAGACCAACTAATGTGATGGAGATCGCTCCGATCAGCAGGATGATCGTCTGCAGCGACTCGGTCAGCACGACGGCCAGCAGGCCGCCGACGACGGTATAGATGCCCGTCAGAACCGCGGTGCCGATGATGCTGGTCCACTTGTCGATGCCGAACATCACTTCCAGCACGACGGCCCCTGTGTAGAGCGTGAAGCCGATATGGATCACGATGGCCGAAACGATGGACAGCGCGGCCAGCCAGTCGCGACACCCCCGGCTGTATCGCTGCTCCAGGAAATCGGGCAGCGTCGCAACCTTCGAGCGGAAGTAGAAGGGTGCGAAGAACAGAGACAGCGTAATCAGCAGGAAGGGAGCCATCCACTCGAAGTTGCCGTAAGCCAGGCCGTTCAGGTACCCTTCTTGCGCCTGACTGACGAGATGGATCGTCGAGATGTTCGTCGAGAACAGGGCCAGTCCGATAACCGGCCAGGTCAACGTGCCACCGGCGAGAAAGTAGCTGCGATCCGCTTCGCCCTTGCGGCGACGCAAGCCGACCCAGCAGCCGATGCCCACGATGACCACCAGATACAGAATGATCACGGCCATGTCAATGGTCCCGATGGCCATCCTGCCCGCCGCGAGAATCCCTGCCGTCATGTTCGACGCCCTTTCACAACTACCCGTACAGGACCCCCCAATCACTTGCTGGTGCAGTATAGGCTTGCGACGACAAAAAGCAACCCCGCGTCGGAGAATCGTTCGCGCCGGGTGCGATTCATGCTTGCAGTGGGTTCTTTCGAGCCTCGGGAATCGACCCTGCCATTCCTGCCACACTTGCCCTTGACCCCCGATCGCGGGGCCAAGCAGGAACCCAGGAACCGTGGCATGCGACGTGTCTGAGGAAGTGGATTCCCGCCTGCGCGGGAATGACAATCGCGGGGCTCCGCAGACTGCTCTTGCACACACACAAGCACAGTCCATACGCCCCCTCTGCACCGGCAGCCACATCCCACGCACCGAGAAGCCACCCTACGTGACGCCTCGGCTCCTCGCGGCCTCGAGGGCCGCCAGGACCGGCTCGATCTTCAGAGCGGTCTTGTAGACCAGGACGTTGTCCGCGATCTCGGCGCCTTCGCGAAGCGAGATCTGTGGCACGACCAAGAGGATTCTGTGCTTGCGGAATCGACGGAGCGTCTCTCGCTTGTGCTCCAGGTATTCCGGCGTCCAAAAGCCGACGATCTCAAGGAAGACCTCCGTGCCGTCCTCGTGACGGAAGGTGAAATCCGGAACGAATGTCGCCTGATGCTCGTGCAGGATGTCACCCTCGCGGATGAGTTGCCAGCCGTCGCGAGCCGGGCCAAACTTGTTCGCAAAGGATTCCTCCAGAGCGGAGTCGAACTCCTCCGGCGCAGGCAGGTGGCTCGTGAAGCGATCCACATCGGAGATCGCAAGGTGGGCCTTGGTCTTCCAGGGCGTTTGCAGGACAGCCGTCAGTTCCCAGCCCTTGCAGGCCAGCAACGCCGGCAGAAAGCGGGCGAAGTTCACCCCGTACCGTCGGGTCTCGTGCAGCAGTGACGCCGGGCCGGAGAATGTGATGCAATACGTAGCATGGGCATCCCGCCCATGAGGGCACGGGCAGGATGCCCGTGCTACGGTGATTTCATGCAGCAGCCTCGCGAGCTTTGCGTAGCGGAGGATCGTCTTGAGATCGGCAGTCGCCGTGACAGTCATCGTCTCGGCGCGATACAGCGCCGCCTGGAGCTGCGCGACGTTATACCGAGAGAGAAACGCGCCCGCGTCAGGATAGCCTGGAAAGCTCGCGAGCTGCTGGAACGAAATGACATCCGCATAGAGCGTCCGCTCAATCTCGTCCCAGGGTTTGGCGAGTTCCTCAGCGAGCTGCGTCTTGGCCTGGTCTTCCTGGTGCTCGAAGAGCCGGTCCGGCGTCCGCACGAGCGGATGCAACCTCGCGGCCTTCGAGAAGACCTCCAGCCGGAGCTTGGAAGCGGTGCCCGCGGAATCCGCTTCGTAGACGCTCGCATCGTCAAGCAGCTTGCAGAAGGCCTGGAGGCGCCGGACCGGGCAGTCGGGCTCGTCCGCGAAGATCGCTTCAATTTCCTTGTGCAGCGAGCGGCGCTGGCGGCCCGCGCCGTTGCGATAGACCGCGAGCATCCGCTCGGCGTACTCGCGATAGTGCCGATGCGTCCCCTGCGTGAGTCGGTCGGGGACGGCCCGCCCGTCCCTATACTCGACGATGGACTGTTCGCTCGTAAGCATCGCTTCTTCGTCTCTTGCGGGACCGCTCCACGTCCTTCGTGTCCTCGCAGACCACCTCGTACAGCGTCGCTCGCGCGTCGCCGGAGCGGCGCAGGACCCGCCCGAGTCGCTGTGTCGCCTGGCGCGTCGATGCCTGTCCACCGATGACAACGGCCACCTTGGCCTCGGGGACATCGACGCCCTCATCAAGAACGCGATTGGCAACCAGCACGGTGAACTGGCCCTTCGCGAATCCGTCGAGCACGGCCAATCGTTCCCGCTTGGGCGTGTGTGACAGGATGCTCGGCACCAGGAACCGTTTCGAGACCTCGATCGCCATCGGGTTGGAGCCTGCGAAGACGATGGTTTGCTGGCCATAGTGGAGCCGGAAGAGGTCCTCCAGGACGCGGAGCTTCTCGGCCGCCCGATCCTCGATGGACTGCTTGAGATAGTAGGCTTTTTGTGCGTGGCGGGCCTGCGGGTCCTTGCCCATCTCCTTGCACAGGTCCTGCCAGGAGTAGCCGGGCAGTTCCTTCCGTCGGGACATGATGAAGTGCCGCACGGTCCGGCTGCACTGCTCATACGTCGCCTGCTCGACGTCCGTCAGCGCCACCGGGATGCGGACTACGTCAAAATCCGCGAGCGTCGAGCCTCGCACGTGCTGGAACGGCAGGTCGTACACGACCGGGCCGATGAGCCAATCGAGATCCGTGTGCAGGCCGTCGGACCGCTGTGGCGTCGCGGTCAGTCCCAGCCGCATGGGCGCGGCGCACAAGATCGCCGCCTCGCGCCGGCACCGCCCGGGCAGGTGGTGCTCCTCGTCGAAGATCAGCAGACCGAAACCCGCGCCCATCTTGTCCATGTGGATGTACGCGCTGTCGTACGTCGTCACGGTTATCGGGCGGATGTCGAAGGTCGTGTCGCCCACAATGCCGGCGTCGTAGCCGAACGTCGCCAGAATCCGCCGGTGCCACTGGTACATCAGGTCTCGCACGGGCGCCACGACGAGCGTCGCCACTTGCGTCTGGGCCATTGCGGCGAACGCCACCTCCGTTTTGCCGGTCCCAGTCGGCATGATGACCTGCCCCCGCCGGTTCGCCCGTGCCCAGGCCACGAGAGCCTCCCTCTGCTCAACACGAGGCTCGGGCAGATCCTTCTTGGGCCACGAGACCCGTGCCGGCGCAGGCACCGCATCGTGAAAGCGAGGTCCGAACCGCCGACTCAGCGCAACCCGCATTGTTGCGTAGTGCATCGCATCGCCGCGCCAGGCCCCGACGCGCGGGTCCCACTTCCACACGGCGCTCTCGGGCGCCGCCAGGAGGTTCTGCGGTTGCGGCCCGGTCAGCAGGAGCGTCCCCCGGTCAAATGATAGAACAACCAGTGCCTGTAATCCATGATCCGTCATCGCCGGCGATCATAACACAACGACAGGCTCGTCGCCATCCGGCACCTTGCCGGCAACGTCAGACGCATGGTCTCTTTGTGTGGCTGCGTTGGCCGTATTCGTAAGTTGCTGCGTACAAGGGAATTGCATCGTGGTGCAAGACCCATGCCCGCACGAAACTGGAGAAACGAGGCGATTTTGTTTGACTGGGCCGGCCGAAAAGAGTACGATCATGAGTGTCTTTGCTTCTCAACTAACGGATGCAAGCAAGGACATACACACCTCGATTCAGCTTGCGGTGCGTGGGAGGACTGTCACACTCTCCTTGCCTCCCATACGATACGGAGAAGGTCGTTAGTGAGGGATGTTAGCCGGGCTCTGGCCTGCATCCGTTCACGATATATCGGAAGACATCAAGCGAGCGTGTGCCGGGCGAGTTGCCGAGAGGAATACAGGGCACGGCCCGTCAAGAACGGTATTGAAACCGGATTGCATGAGAGGAGACACGATGATCTACGGGCGAAACATGATGATCCTGAGCGCGCTGTTGCTATACTGCTGTGGCGGCGCCCAGGCGGCACAGACCATGTTGGTTCTGCCGGAACTGAACTTGGACATCACCACGTACACGGACGGCGGCGTTTACGACCCGCTGTTCCCCAGCACCCAGACATGGAATGGCGTGACGTTCAATCTGGTCGAAGACCCGTTGACCGGGTATAACGCGTGGCATCGGTCGACCAGCAATCCGCAATCCCTGGACATCACCGTGAATGTGTACGGCGCGACCACAGCCTACACCATCATCAACTCGGCGTGGGGCAGCTATGGCACGGCGGACGGCATGGTGGAGTTCTTTGGGTCCGACGGCACCCACTATGTCGTGACGCTCGTGCAAGGCGCCAACCTTCGAGACCACTACGATGGATCTTACAACAACGTCATCGACAACGTGAATGCGGTGCCCGCTTTCTACGTCGGCGATGGCCGAGCCCGCCTGGATATGCAGATCTTCCCGCTGCCCGCTGCCTTCGCCGATGAGACGCTTACGACCATTCGTTTCACATCCGGAGCGGATGGCGCCAGCGGCGTACCCTTCCTTGTGGCAGCGACAGTGGAATCGCTCGACACAACGATTCCGGTCCCCGGCGCAATGATCCTCGCCGGACTCGGCGCCGGCGTCGTCGCTGGCCTGCGCAGGCGGAGAATGCTGTAAGCATCACACCACTTCGCGTGCACAGGCGCGGAATGGTGGCAATCGACAAGTTCCTCGGGGGAGAAGGCTGGGAAGACGATGGCTCTCATCGCGGCCTTCTCCTCCGAGTTCTTTCTCCGTGATCCAGGCAATCCCGGTGCGACTGTCACAGGGATTCTCCGAGAATCTGTGTGCAGCGAGATGGTTCGGGGGAAGTGACCTTGGCGGGTCACACGTTGACGAGTTGCACTGCCGTCAACGAGAGGATGTCACGGATTGTTGTCCGGCCTTGAAGAGTTCCGCGATCTCGTCTTCGCTGAGGGCGTAGCTGTAGATGCGCACGTCGTCGATCCAGCCGTTCCAGCATCGTTCTGGCTGTTCGGCGTTGTCGCCGATTACCACGGGAGAGTCGTTCGTTCGGATCCTTCCCCACGCCGGGCGTGACGCATCCAGGTCTCCATCGACGTACAGTGCGATCCGATTGCCGTCATATGTCGCGACAATGTGGTGCCACCGGCTGTCGTCGACGATCCGACTCCCTTGTGCGCTGGCCGATGCCCCGTCGGGCGACTGCAGTCCGCTACAGGCGAATTCCAGGCTGCGGGCGTCGCCGGACCTGTGGAGCCGCCAGGAGGTGTCGCCCTTCGTGATGAGCGCCTGCCACCATCGGTTGAAGGCGCCCACCCGTGTCCATGTCGAAACGGTGATCTGGTCCGTGATGTCGAACGGGGCTTCCTCGACGATCCGCACGGCGCCGTCGGCCGGCAACAGGGCGCCGCCGATCCGACCGCCCGACGGCTGCCACTGCACAGTCCCTGTGACGACGCCCGAATGGCCGTTTCCGGAGGCGTCGGCCGCCGTACTGCCCGAGGACTCATCGAGTTTCCACCAGCCCAGCAAGACGCCGGTCGAGAAGCTCCACAGACTCCCCTGTGCATAAGGCCGGCCGGAGGTATAGAGACGTAAGCGTGCTGCGTAGTCTCCTCGCCATCGAGCCGACTCGTCAGCGAGCAGTTCGATAGCCTTCTCCTGCCACGACACCGCCGCGGTGAAATCCCCCACCTGGGCACAGACTGCCGCCAGCGTGGCGAGGCACTGGTGATCCTTCCAGCTCGTCAGCTCACACGCCTTCGTGGCGTTCGCGATGGCCTGCTCCTTGTCGCAAACCTCAGCCACGGGGCACGCGGCCTGCAGCCAGGCCAGATCGCATCGCGCTTGCACGTGGTTTGGATCGAGCTGTACGGCTTTCGCATAGTCCTGCACGGCATCGCGGTAGTCCTCGCCATGGTGTTTGCGTTGCCGGCCTCGCTGGTAGAATGCCTCGGCTGTCGCATCCCGGACCTCGTCGATCTCCTCGTTCGGCTCCATCGCAAAGAGCTTCTCTGACGCTTCGTCGATTCTCGCTTCTTCGAGATATCGCCACAGCCCGCCGATCTCGCTGTCTTCGCCCGCCACGACCTTCCGGACCTCGTAGAGCAGGCTTTGCTGTAGCACGTCGGCGTCGTCTTCCGGGAGCCCGCGCAACCTCGCCAGTGTCTCCCTGGCCTCCCGCTGCCGGCCCAGTTGCTTCAGGGACATGGCGGCCACCGCCAGACTGGAACCGCCCGGCTGTCGGCCGAGTGCGTCGCAGAGTCCCTCCAGGGAGCGGAACGTGTCGAGGGCATCTTCGTATTGTCCCTGTCGGTAATAGTTTTCACACAGTGTGCCGACTCGCGTGATGAAACCGGCCAGATAGGTTCTCGCATCGGCGCGGTACGTCCCGCGTCGAATCGCGCCGGCGAAGTCGCGACAACTGCGACGAAGGTATTGCTCTTCCGTGATGGCGGAACGGACAGCCTCGTGCATCGAATCGGCCGGGTCGAGCTGGGCCAGCCAGATGCTGCCGTACCAGTCGCGAATCTCGATCGCCATCTTCGATCCGTCGGGCGAGGGAGAGCCCAGAATTGCGGGGGAGGGGAAGAGCTGCCAAGCCTTGCCCTGCTCGACGTCGTAACTCCAGAGTCCCAATTCCCCGTTGTGAAATCCTCCGGCGAGGATCTCCTTTCCATTCCGCGTCCACTTGAGGCCCATGCCGTAATGGCCGTCCGGCGGGGGGGCCGTCCAGGTGGATTTCACCCGGCCGCCGGGAATTTCCACGATGCAGAGTCTGTCTCCGTCCACATAGGCCAGATGCCTGGCGTCGGGCGACACGGCGAAGTAGGAGGGGCCCGGAAGGACCGGCTCCGGCTCGCCGAGCGGATTGTCCACGTCAAGGGACCAGGCCTCGCCGCCGGACTGATAGAACACCCGTCCGGCCTCGCCCGCCCAGACGGGCCAGGCGCCGCGCGACAGGAATCGCGGTCCGCCGCCGGCAGCGGGGACCATCCACAGCTCCGTGGCGCAGCCGGAAGGGCCGCGATTCGGCGCTCGACCGAACGCAATCCACCGCCCGTCCGGCGACCAGGCGCAGTCCTTGCCGGACGAGGCCAGGACGCGGACCTGCCCGCTGGCGATATCCAACGCTTCGAGCCTGCCCGACTCGTTGACGAGGGGCGAACCCGAGGTCGCGCAACTGCTGCGCATCCCGTACAGATCGATCCGCCCGTAGGCCAGCTCTTTGCCGTCGGGGGACCATGACGACATGCCGAATGCCGAGGGGACCAGACATCTCCCGAAGGTCTGGCACACACGATATTGCTCGACGGCCTTGCGCATGAGGGAGAACGGTTCCGTGCGGGCGACCGCCTCGGGCAGCTCCAGCGAATGTCCCGCGAGGAGGAGCCTGAAGGTGCATCGGTAGATCCACAGGCGGAAGAAACCGTAATCCGGGTGCCGGGTCAGGCGGACATGCTGGTCCCTGGCTCCGTCGTAGTCGCCCGCCAGGACCAGGGCCGCGAACAGCTCGAAGCCGGTGCGGAGGTCGTCCGGCCTCAGTTCGGCGCAGTACTTCGCATCTCGCAAGGCGGCCTGGTAATCGTGCATCTGCACGAGGGTCTCGCGTCGCTGGTCATGGAGCTCGAACCGTTCGGCTTGACTCTCGCACAGGGAGACCGCGCGATTGTGGTCCTCCATCGCGGCTTCACATTGTCCCGTCTGCCGTCGGGCCACTGCCCGCAGGGCGTATCCGAGCGCGTCCTTGGGTCTCAGGACAATCATGGCTTCGGCATCGGTCGTCATTGCTGCGTAGTCCCCCACGGCGTCGCTTGCCAGGGCCCTCGCTTGACGCGCGGGGTAGTACGCCGGGTCCAGCTCCAGGGCCTTCGACAGCCACTCGTGGGATGTCGTCGATGTGTCAGCGGTGATGCCTCGTAGCGTGTACGCTTCCGCCGTCTGCGGAAGCAGGGATTCGCCGGCCTGTTGGTGGCTTTGAGCCTTGGCCGGATCGCTGGCCATGTAGATCGTGGCCAGCAGGCAGTGCGCCGGACCCGCGATCTGGGGTGGGCAGTCGAGCAGTTGGGTGAGTTCCGCCTGGGCCTCGTCAAATCGGTCGAGGGCATACAACAAGTTGGCGTGCAACAACCGCGTGGCGGGTTCGGCCCGCTCCGTGGTCAGGTAGCCGTCCAATTCACCCAGTGCCTGCCCGTAGCGGCCCTGGGCCTGGAGCTGTTGTGCCCGAGAGAGCTTGCGATCGATCTGGACACTGTGCTCCAGTTCCACGACCGCGCTCTGCGCCTGGCGGACACGGACATAGAGATAGGTGCTGATCGTGAATCCCGCGAGCAGCGTGGCGACGAGGATGGCCGCCGTGGCGATGGGGACGCGATGCTTGCGGAGCAGCTTGCGAAGGCGGTATGCGGTCGATTCCGGGCCGGCTATCAACGGGGCGCCGCTCAGGTAGTTGCGGATGTCGTCGGCGAACTCGTAGGCGGAGCGATACCGGCGCGTGCGGTCCTTGCGCATGGCCTTGAGCGGAATCCATTCCAGCTCTCTCTGCAGCGACTTGGACAGGGCGGCGACATCGGTCCGACGAGCTTCGGCGATCCGCTGCGCAGTTTCGCCCAGGGTCGAGATCCGCGTGCTGGGGCGCAGCGGCTCTTCCTCGCGGATGATCCGCTGCACCTCGCCCAGGGCGGCGGAACGGAGCGTCGCCGGATCGAAGGGCAGGGCCCCCGTCAGGAGTTCGTATAGCACGACCCCGAGCGAGTAGATATCCGTCCGGGTGTCGATGTCCAGCCCGCTCATCTCGGCCTGTTCGGGACTCATGTACTCCGGCGTCCCGATCATCTCGGCGTACCGGGTGAACACCGTCCGCTCGGTCAGTCGCTGATTCGTGGCCTTCGCGATCCCGAAGTCGATCACCTTGGGCACCGGTTCGCCGTCGTGGAGGGTCACCATGATGTTCGAGGGCTTCAGGTCCCGGTGGATGATCCCCTTCTGGTGTGCATGGTGGACCGCGTTGCAGACCGGAATGAACAGGTTCAGACGCTCCTGCATGGTCAGGCGGTTTCGGTCGCAGTACTCGGTAATGGAAAGGCCTCGCACCAGTTCCATGACGAAGTAAGGCCGGCCAGCCTCGGTCGCGCCGGCGTCGAAGACCCTGGCGATGTTCGGGTGGTCCATCATGGCCAGCGCCTGTCGCTCGGCGTCGAAACGGGCGACGACCTGGCGGGTGTCCATCCCCAGCTTGATGACTTTCAGAGCCACCCGCCTGCGGAGCGGCCTCTCCTGCTCGGCCATGTAGACGACCGCCATGCCCCCTTCGCCGATCTTCTCCAGGAGCTTGTATGGGCCGATCACCGTGCCCGTGCCCTCGATGGAGCCGGCAGCCGAACGGGTGTCGCCGCCCAGGGTCTCGGGGTATGCGACGAGCTTCAGAATGCATCGGGGGCACTGTCCTTCCGGCGCACCGGCCGGGAGAACCCCGCCGCACTGAGGACACTGCTTTTCCTGGCTCATAACCATCTCCGGTCTGGGTGCCTCACGGGCACGCGCCCCTGCATACGGGAAAACCGGGCGACCGTTACGCGAATTCCTGCTACCGCTCGAATGCGGCGAACAGATCGCCGATTTCCTCTTCGAGCTGCTCGGGGGTCGTCACCGTCTCCGCGATTTCGTCGCGAATCAGTTCCCGCAACCGCTGGCGGAGACGATGCACGGCCACCCGCAGGGCGCCTTCGCTCATGCCCAGGCGATCCGCGGCCTGTCGGTAGAAACCTGCTTCGGCCTCGATCGTGATCTGGCTCTTCAACTGGTCGAAGAGTTCCGCTTTGCCCGCCTTGGCGTACTCGCCTCGCAGTGACTCGACCGCTCTGCCGATCACGGTCATCGCCCAGGATCGGTCGAACAGTCTGTCGGCGGAGAGAGCGTCGCTGGGTTCCAGCGAATAGCGGGTTTCCGCCTGCTCGAACTCCAAGGGCAGGACGCGTTTGCCGCCGCCTCGCCGCTCGGTCTGGGTCCGACGCCACTCGTCCGACACGAAGTTCTTCAGGGAAGCCAGGAGAAACGACCGGAATCTGAACTCTCGCGGTCTGACGCTCTGCAGACCATGTTTCTCCAGCAGGTGGGCGAAGAACCCCTGCACGGAGTCTTCCGCGGAGGACTTGTCGTAGCCTCGTCTGCGGAGGTAGAAGTAGAGCGGAGACCAGTACCGACGGCACAGAAACTCCAGAGCTTGCCGCGCGTTGGGCGAATCCTCCCCTCCCGCGGCGACCACCATAGTCCAGCGGGTCGTGGCGAAGCGCCCGTCTTGGAACGAGTCGCGAGTTGTCGAATCCTCTGGCATTGCGAAGGCCGATTCACGACTACTGGTTCAGAACCGAGACCCAGTTCTCATAGGCGCCCTGATAGGCCTTCTTCCGTTGCTTGTTGGGCTCGACCGTGCGGACGGGCTTGAGACCGACGAAGGCGTCCTCGGGACCGCAGTAGAACCCGGCGCCGATCCCCGCGCCGCGGGCGGCGCCCTGGGAGCCGTCGGTGCTGTACAGCTCGACCGTCGCGCCGGTGATCGTCGCGAAGGCCTCCGCGAACAGCGGACTGAGGAACATGTTGGCGTTGCCCGCCTTGACGGTCTTGAGCTTCGTGCCCATGTCCTTCATGATCTGCAGGCCGTAGTTCAGTGCGAAGACGATCCCTTCCTGGGCGGCCCGCAGGAGATGGGCCTTTGTGTGGATGTTGAAGTTCCAGTTGTGGACGGAAGCGCCGATGTTGCGGTTCTCCAGGGTCCGCTCGGCGCCGTTGCCGTAGGGCAGGATCACGAGGTCGTCGGAGCCGACCGGCGCCTGGGCGGCCAGCTCGTTCATCTGCGGATAGTCCATCCACTCGCCGCCGACGTGGTGCTTGAGCCAGCTATTGAGGATGCCGGTGCCGTTGACGCAGAGCAGGATGCCGTAGCGGGGCCTCTTCGCGGTGTGATTGACGTGGACGAAGACGTTCACGCGGGACTTCGGGTCGCAGTTGCGCTTGTCGGTGACGCCGTAGACGACGCCGGAGGTGCCTGCGGTCACGGCGATCTCACCGGGCGCCAGAACGCCCAGCGACAAGGCATTGTTGGGCTGATCGCCCGCGCGGTAGCCGATCTTCGTGCCGGCCTTGAGGCCGAGCTCCTGTGCCGCCGACGCGGTCAGTTCGCCCTGGATGGAGAACGTCGGCACCGTCTCGGCGATCAGGTCGGTCGAGATGCCGTAGTTGGCCAGGACGAAATCGGCGAGTCCGTCCTTCTCGAAGTCCCACATGATCCCCTCGGACAGGCCGGAAGGCGTCGTCTGAATCTCGCCCGTCATTTTCATCGCGATGAAGTCGCCGGGCAGCATGATCTTGTCGATCTTCGCATAGAGCTTCGGCTCATTCTGCTTGACCCAGGCGAGCTTCGAGGCGGTGAAGTTGCCGGGCAGGTTGAGCAGTCGCTTGAGGCACTTCTTCGGCCCGATGGCCTTGGCGGCCTGCTGACCGATTTGCACGGCCCGACTGTCGCACCAGATGATCGACGGGCGCAGGACCTGCTTGTTCTTATCGACCGCGACCAGACCATGCATCTGATAGGAAATGCCGATGGCCTTGACGTCCCACGGATCGAACTGAGCCTTGTCGCGAATCCTGGCGGTGGCGAGCTTGACGTGTTCCCACCAGGTGTCGGGGTGCTGCTCGGCCCACCCGGGCTTCTTGGCGATCATTTCGAGCTCGCGGTCGGGCGAAGTCGCTGCCCCCAGCACCCGGCCCGTCTGGGCCTCCAGCAGTGTCGCCTTGACCGACGAACTCCCGACATCGTATCCCATCAGCAGCGCCATCTATACACCCCTTCACGTTCGCGAGTTCGATTGCGGACCGTACCAGCCTGTCATGCTGAACGAAGTGAAGCTCCCGGCCTGTGAATGAGAAGTCTCCGCCGTTTGCAGGAGTGCTCTCTCGTTCGTTGGCCAGATCCTTCGCCTGCGGCTCAGAATGACAGGATCGCCGGAACCGCTGTGAGTATCAATGGGCCGCGAGGTTCTGTCAAGCTTCGCCCTGCGTTACTCGTAGTCCCACTTGAGAATCCACGGGTCTTTCGTTTGCTTTTGAAATATCTTGAGCTTTGCTTTCATCGCATCGAGCCGATCCTCGTACTGGGGCTCGTCGGCCAGGTTCCGCACCTCGTGCGGATCGGCTTCCAGGTCGTACAGCTCGAATCTCGGCCGATGGAGATACGCATCGACGGTGCGTCTTCCGTAGAGCTTGCTGCCGCTCTGGATTATTGCCTGCCAGGTTGCCGAGTCCCACAGATCGCTGGCGAACGGGTAGTCCAGGCCGTGGGCGAGATTCCAAATCAGCTTGAATCGACGCTCGCGGACCACGCGCATGGGGTAGTACATTGTGATCTCGTGGAATGTGTGCGAGGCATAGGTTGTGTCCCAACCCTCGACGTGCCCGTCTTCGAGCACTTGCCTGAACGAACGGCCGTGAAACTCGTAGTCGGCCCGCGTAGCGCCCGCGAAGTCCAGGATCGTGGGCGCCAAATCCGCCCAGTTCACCAGCGCGTCGCACGCGATGCCGCGGTTTTGCTGCCAGGGCGTTCGGACGATGCACGGCAGATTGATGCCCGGCTCGTAGACCGTCGTCTTGGCGCCGGGGAAGGCGATCCCATTGTCGGAGATGTAGATCACGACGGTGTCCTCATACTGGCCGGCGTTCTTGAGATGCTCGACGAGTCGGCCAATCCCCTGGTCGATTCGCGAGACGGCCTGGCAATACTGCGCCAGTTCCGCCCGGCACTCAGGCGTATCGGGCAGGAAGTCCGGAACGACGACGTCCTTCGAGTCGTACTTAGCCTCTGCGACGCCGGGGTAGCCTTGCTCGCGATTGCCGAACCGGTCCGGCTGATAGAGCAGGTCCGTCGCCTTGCCTCCGCCGCGGTGCGGATCGCTCGTGCAGAAGTACAGGAAGAATGGCTTATTGTCCGGCTCCGCGAGGAACGGCCGGCAGGCGTCGGCCATCTGCACGGCGTTGCGATCGTTGCCCTGGAGCACCGTGTCGAACGGGTACACGTGGTCCGGAGCGACGTGGTACTTGCCGATTCTCGCTGTGCGGTACCCGGCCTGCGACAACAGCACGGGCAAACTCCGCACGGTATCGAAGCTGCTGAAGTGGTGGTATGCGTGCTGGTGGCCGTATTGACCGTTGTGGTGATTATAGAGTCCGCTGAGAATCACGGACCGGCTCGCGCTGCAACTGGCGGTGGTGCAGAAGGCGTTCGTGAATCGCACGCCCTCGCCCGCCAGCTGGTCCAGGTTCGGTGTCTGGATGACGGGATTGCCATAGCAGCCCAGATCGCCCCGCCCGTGATCGTCCGCGACGATCAGAATGATGTTCGGGCGACCTTTCTGGTTTCCCGGACTCCTCTTCGTCACAACAGAGACTGTGGCGAAGGCCGACACGCCTGCCGCGCAAGTCCCCATGAAAGCCCTTCGGGTCATGGATGGATGTGTCATATCGCGGCTCCAATTCTGTCCATCATTTCGTCTGGGTCGGCGTGTAGAGTCGGCTTGCGCCGGTTTGCTTCCATCTTGCCAGGACACTTCGTCCAGGAATCGTCATACCCTCGTTCTGACGGGCTTCAGTCGAGTAGTTCGCGATCAACTCTACCCGGGAATCGAAAGTGGTCCGTTGCATGAGCCGGTCGGAGCTTAGCCAAGCGAAGTCTGTCATGCGCGCGAAGCCGAGCTCCCGATGGAGTGGAGAGAAGAACTCGTAGTGTGTCTTCATGACCGCGCCGTGCTTGTCGAACTCAACGAGGTTCATGTGGTACATGGGGGGCGTCATGTAGAGCGCCTCGGTCAGCGCGACGGTGTCGACGAGGTTCTCGAACTTGAGGCTGCCGTTGCGCCAGTGAGACGTCGCCACGAGGGAGTCGTGAAACACGGTCTCATACAAGGGCAGGCGATAGCGGGGATCGTAATAGAGGAACTCGTACCTTTCCTTGATGGGGACCTGCCGGATGAAGATTTGTGGACCTTCCGGCGGGTAGTAGGCGCCGAGGAAATACTCGGAGTCCTTGTGGGTCAAGTCAGGATCGCCCCAGCCGAACAATGCGCCGAAGACGCCCTCCGACACATGGATCACGCCCGCAAAGAGATAACAGCCGCCTTCGGAGCCGACGGGGACTCCGAAGGTCTGGCCGATCCAACGCAGTCGATCAATGCGGGCGGCGGCATCGTCGGCCTGTCCGGCCGGATGCAGAGGCGAGTAATCGTCATAGACTTCTCCGTACGCGTCGCAGTCCACGAAGTAGTAGCTGTATGGCACGTTGGTCATGTTCCGGCGAACGCGTCGCTCCACGGCAGATCGCGAAGCCAGCGGACTCAGTTGGGCGCCGATGCCGTTGAATCCGCCTCGCGGCGTTCCATTCCTCCGGAGAATCGGTCCCTTCTCGAATAGCTCTTTGTCGAACTGGGCCGTTGGCCAGGTGCCATCTGTCCCTTGGAGGGCTGGGTCGTGGATACTGTTGAAGCCGTCGTAGATGCCGAAGAGATAGCCCATTTCGTCGGCGCGTCTGGCGACCTCGGGCCGCTTCTCGATTTCTTCCCACCCATCGGTGCACAGCCGCAGTCGGTCGAATCCAGCCTCCTGGAATCGCTCCAGCATGTCCATGGAGACGCCGTTGCCCCAGAGGTAGACGTGAGCTGCGCCGAGGAGCCGCTCGACCTTCGGGATTTGCTCCATCTTGTCGCGCATCGACACGAACCGATTGTGTTCAACCAGCCATCGCCGGAACCGTTGCGCGGGCTCGACGGGGGAGCGATTCTCACCCAGCGAAATGACGAAGCCGTATTCCTTGGGTTTCTGGAACTGGGTGAACTCGTGGGTGAATTCCACCCGCAGGTCGCGCCGCCCGCGAACGAAGCGGATGGCGTTGTTGTAGGAGCACGTAGCGACGTATGTCAGGCTGAACCGGCCGCAATCGAGCCCCCAGAACGGCATGCTGAGACTCGCCAGGGTGTCCCACTCTTCCATCGAGACCAGGTAGTCGATCCATCGGGATTCGTCGAGAGGGATGTGCGCGCCCTCGGCGCGGGGCCAGATGAGCGCCTTGACTTGCTTGTCCAATCGTACGATGGGCCAGGTGAACGAGTGCTCGCCAGCCGATTGAATCTGTACGTTCAGATCATTCGTGTCCAGGCGGATCGCAATGGTGATGTCGCCGTCTCGCAGTCGCCAGCTCGCCGAGTCGGTCGTTCTCGTCAGCTCGCTGACCTTGGCCAACGTGTCCTGGCCGGCGGCCAACTCAATCGACTGCCCCCCCTTGACCTCCGCGACCATCCGAAACGTTTGCGGCGTGACGGTTACCCGCCACGCCGCATTCGCAATCTCGATCTCGCCCTGTGATACCGCCATCGCCGTCGCGGTGCCCATGCCGACAAGCAGCGACACGAGCGCCAGGCCGGCCGGGCGCCGCATCCAGCTCCCGGCCTTCCGCGAGAGCGGGCAGACCCATGTCATGGCTGTTCCTTTATTTCGATGATACCCACGTCGATATACTGGCCGCCGCCCGTCTGGCGGCAGTGGACCGCGATGATGTTCTTGCCTGCCTTGAGAGCGGCCTGGGCCGCGCGGTTCACGTACAGAGGCTCGTAGTCGGTCGTATAGCCGTTGGCGGTGGCAGCTTGGAGGCCGTTGATGTAGATCTCGACGTCCTCGTCGTGGTGGACGTTCAGGCCGATGTTGTCCCACGTGCCCTCGGGCAGCGTGAACTCGCGTCGAAGCCAGATATCCCGGCTGTCCCAGACGGTGTTGACGATCGAGCCGGGTGTCTCGCGAGTGCCGAATCCGCTCTTGCCTTCCTTCCACGAACTGGCGTCGAAGTCGGGCTGGAACCAGTCCGCGCCGGGTCGCTGCGTCGTGTATCGCCACAATTGGGGCTCATCCTGGGCAGTGGGGGCGACCGTCACCAGCACGGGCGGCTTGGGCAGCGGCGCCCAGCCTGCGGCCTTGGTCTTGTCGCGTTTGGCGTACTTGTGCCAGACGGCCTTGTCGTAGAGCATCCGGAGGAAGACGCCGCCGACGACCGGGCGGGCGGTGAAGCCTTGCTTGCGGGCGTTGTTTGTGTAATACCAGTCCCCCATCGGCGCGCGGTCCGGCGTCTCGTTGAGGAACGCGAACACCGGGTTCACCAGCGTCTCGAAATCCTCGCGGTTCTGCGTGAGCGTCGCGGTCCAGAGGATCCAGTCGAGCTTCGTGTACAGCGAGCGATTGTCGAGCGGCAGGCCGTAGCTATTCTGGATTCGCTTGTAGTAGGCCATTTCCTTCTGCTTGACCTCATCCGGGAACAGGTTCAGCCCGAGGATGCGGTCCCAGACGAGGTTGTACTTCTGGCTCCAAGTGTCGGGTTTGTCGAAAGCCAAGCGGAAGTGATCGCCGCTGTCAGCTTCCTTCACCCAGCGGGCCGCGAACTCCTTGGCGATCTTGGCGTACTCGGCGGCCTTGGCCTTGTCGCCTCTCATCTCGCAGAGCTTGGCGAACGCGCCTAAGCCGCAGATGGCCTTGGCGGAGAGGTTCACGTTGTGAGCGAGGTGCCCTGCGAAATCATCAGTGCAGAGCTGATTCTCGGGATCGAAGCCCTTGGCCTTGAGGTACTCGGCCCACTTCTCCAGTTGCGGCCAGTAGAGGCTCGCGAACTTGGCGTTGCCTTCCATTTCCGCAACCGCCGTGATGAGCAGCAGCAGGTTGCCGGTCTCCTCGACGGGCATCTGGTTCTCCTCGGTCCGCTCGCCGCCGCCGTAGACTTGGCCGTTGGCGTGCGGATACTGACCGAGGTCGTGCGGGGCGAAGGGGAACTTCCACCGCTCGCTCGCGACGTAGTTCATGAACGGTACGAGGAACGACTTCGCCACCGAAGGCCCGAACAGCAGGAACTGCGGGGCCATCGGGTAGAACACGTCGGAGGTCCCGATGCAGCCGTTGGAGTGGTTCTCCTTGCAGAACTGCATGGGCTGACCGTTTGTGTCCGCGACGAACTTGCCCGCCGCAAAGCACTGGCGATAGGCCAGCGCCGCCAACTTGGCGTACTTCTCGCCGCCTGCTCTGGCCAGGTTGGCCATCAGCTCCTTGTCGAAGGCTGCGCAGCGTTTCGTCAGCGACTTGTAGTCTTTCGCAGCCGCCTGGAGCAGATCTGCGGCCTCCCAGCCATTCCGACGCCAGTACGGGCGGAGGTTCTTCTTCATGTACTGGATCGAGTAGAGATCGTCGTAGGCGAGCATCAGCCAGCGGGTGACGGGCTTCTTCGAGACCTTGTCCGCCTTCAGGACCACTGCGGCGCAGATATTCTCGGCGGCCGTTGGCATCTCGGCGGCGCCCTTGACGGAAGTCAGGCCATCGGATGTGAAGCCGTCCTGAACGGCTCGTCGGCCCGCAAACGCGCGGGAGGACACCGCGGACTTCGGAGCGGCCACGTAGAGATATCCCCAGTCGATGCGGATGTCGTCGCCTCGTTTGGCGAGGATCGGCTGCTCCTTCGAACCCACCTTGCTGGCGACGAGATCGCCCATTTCTTCCTCAGCCCAGACCACCTGCTGATTCGACGTGTTGACGGTCAGTTCCGCAGAGGCGTCGAAGTAGACTTGCACGGTGTGCGACCGGCCGTCAGTCGAGCGGGATTCATACGTCAGGTAAGTGATGGGCCGGGACAGGACATCGATGCTGTCCGGCAAGGCCGGCGTCATGAAGGTCAGCGTCAAGGCGATGCCTGCGTCCTCGAAGGTGTAGATGGTTCGCGTAGGCAGGACCGTGAGGCTGGTCTGCTTCATCGGCGGGACCTTGCCCGGCGTGGCGCCCATGACGCGGTAGGCCTGGCCGTCGACGCGGACCATGCTGGTCAGACGATGCGGTTTGCCTGTCCAGTGCGTGGTGTCTTCGTCGGTCAGGTTGTCCGCGGGGGACCAGATGCTGAAGTACGGATCGCACGCGACCAGCGGCGTGGCGGGCGGGATGAGCTTGTCGCCTTGCACCCGTCGCGGCTCGGGCGGCGTGTAGAGGGCATTGTTCGCGGCGGCAACCCGCTCGGCGTCCATCTTGATGATCTCGCGGTCGTAGGTCATCAGGCCGTTGACCTCGATCTCCACGTCGGTCGTCTGTGTATAGACCGCGGCGGACAGGCCCGCGGCCCCGGTCAGCGGGTGGAGTTTCTTGATCAGCGAGACATAGGCGTCGGTCAGTTCTTCGGCGTTCGTAAAGCTGCGATAACCCCAGTTCTTCTCGGCCTGCCAGGTGTGGCCGGGAACGGGCAGGCCGAGGCCGCCGAACTCGCCGAGGACGCCGGCCCGCTTGTCTTCCAGGCGGGGAGCCGACGGGCCGGGATAGTCGTGGATATCATGCACATCGCCGACGCCGCGATCTGTCCAACCGCTGGCGTTGTTCACCAGACGGGTCGGATCGAGCTTGCGGACCAGGTCCACGACTCGCGGCGTGTCGAACTGGCCCCAGCCCTCATTGAAGGGCACCCACATCACGATGCACGGGTGGTTGCGGAAGGCGTCGATCATGCGGGTCAGCTCCAGGTCGTACTGCTTCGAGGATTCCTCCGACCGCCTGATGTCGGGGTCCCGGCCGCCGATGTAGCGGTCGCCGCTGGGCATGTCCTGCCAGACGAGCAGGCCCAGCTTGTCACACCAGTAGTACCAGCGGTCGGGCTCGACCTTGACGTGCTTGCGGGCCATGTTCATGCCCAGCTTCCTGGTGACCTCGATATCGTACTTGAGGGCCTCGTCCGTCGGCGCGGTATACAGCCCGTCGGGCCACCAACCTTGATCGAGCGGACCATACTGGAACAGCGGCTTATTGTTCAGGAACAGGCGATTGATGCCGTTCTCATCCTTCTGCAGGGCGATCTTTCGCATGCCGATGTAGCTGGTGACCTGATCGAAGATGATCGGCTCTCTGAAATGTCCGAGCGTGATCCTGACGTCGTACAGGAAGGGGTCGTCCGGGGACCACAGACGCAGATTCGGGACCTTGACTTCGACTTGGTTGAGCCCGTTCTCCTGGGCGACCACCTTGCCATCGCGGAGGACCTCGACTTTCACGTTGTCGCTGCGGGTCAGCCTGCTTGCGATCTCCACGATCAGCTTGGCGTTATCGATGTCGGGGGTCAGTTTGAGCCCCTCAATCCGCCTGGGTGCGACCGGCTCGAGCCAGACGGTCTGCCAGATGCCGGTGACCGCGGTGTACCAGATGCCGTTCGGGTTGCGGACCTGCTTGCCGCGAGGCTGCGTGCCGGCGTCGGTCGGGTCCCAGACGGACAGGACGACTACCTGTGGGCCGCTCTCCTTCAGCGCGTCGGTGACGTCGAACGTGAAGGGGTCGTATCCGCCCTTGTGGTTGCCGACCTCCGTGCCGTTGACCCAGACGGTGGCGTCCCAATCGACGGCCCCGAAATTCAGCAGAATGCGTCTGCCCTCCGCGTTCCATCGCTCGCCTTTGGGAATCTCGAAAGTCCGACGATACCACAGGCGATTGTCCGGGCCCACGCGCTTCATCACGCCGGAAAGGGCCGACTCGACGGGATAGGGCACGAGGATCTGGCCGTCGAACGTGTCGGGCTGGGTCGCGTCCTTCGCCTTGATGGCGTAGTCCCACAAGCCGTTGAGGTTCAGCCAGTCCTTCCGGACCATCTGCGGCCTGGGGTATTCCGGCAGGGCATTTTCCGGCGAGACCTCCTTCGCCCATCGGGTCATCAGGGGGCCGTCTGCAGGCTTCCATTGGCCTTGCGCCAGAGACGAGAACATCGCGGCCGCGACAGTGCAAATGATGCTGGCTTTGAAGAAACGTGCACGCATGACAAGACCTCCCATGACACAGTACCTCCGACTTCCGGCAGTACGTTGCCCGGACGTGTTCGTAGTGACGCCGAAAGGCGTTCTCTTCACATCGAAGATCGGTATGCCCTCACGGGCACACTACAAGCAGCGCAGGACGTGCCCTGCCTGCCGACCGGGCGCCGGCGGATCGGAACTAAGGTACCCACAGGGGGCTCCGTTTTCAATCGGAAACGGGGCGTCTGGGGAGAATGTCTGATCTGTGTACTGTGTTGGGACAGGCGACGGGCTCAGTAGCGCGAGACATTCATCTCGCCGGGGGTGCCCGTGACCAGGTAGACCACGCTCTCGGCGATGTTCGTTGCGCGATCGGCGATCCGCTCGATGTTATGAGCGGCCCAGATCAGGTACGTGGCTCGGGTGATGACGGAGGGATTCTCGACCATGCGATTGATGAGGTCGTGATAGGCTTGGTCGTTCAGGCGGTCCACCTCGTCGTCCTCCAGGCAGATCTGCTGGGCCTTGTCGGCGTCGCGATTGACGAAGGCTTCCAGACTCCGTCGCAACATGCTGACGGCCTTCTCTGCCATAGGCGGCAGGTAGATCAGCGGCCGGACCAGTTGCTGGTCCCCATGCAGCAGGACGATCTTGCCGATGCCCTCGCCGTAATCGCCGATCCGCTCCAGGTCGCGGACGATGCTCAGCGTCGCGATGATCTCGCGGAGGTCTGAAGCCACCGGCTGCTGCAGTGCGATCAGGTCGACGCACTTCTCTTCAAGCGTCCACCGCAATTGGTTGACCTTGGCGTCGTTGTCGACGACCTTCTTGGCCGCCTTGGCGTCCAGGTTCCCCAGCGCCTCGACGGAGCGGTGAATCGCCTCAATCACCATCTCGCCCATGTGCAGGACATCGCGTTCGAGTTCCTTGATCCGATTATGAAACCCTTCTCTGGCCATGAAAGACTCCGGAATCTGCTATTTACGATTGACGATTTACTATTTAAGCCGGCGCTCGGCGCGGGCCCCGCCTGCAAATCGTAAGTAGTAAATCGTCAATAATCAATCACCCAAAGGCCCCACGGATATAATCTTCGGTCAACTTCTCCCTGGGGTTCGTGAAAACCTGGTGGGTCTCGCCGAATTCGACGAGCCTGCCCAGGTACATCAACGCCGTGTAGTCCGAGCAGCGGGCCGCCTGCTGCATATTGTGCGTCACGATCACCAGCGCGTACTCCTTGCGGAGCACGCGGAGCAGTTCCTCGATTCTCAGTGTTGCGCCGGGGTCCAGAGTCGAACAGGGCTCGTCCAGCAGGATGATCTCGGGCCGGAGCATCAGCACCCGCGCGATGCACAGACGCTGCTGCTGTTCGAGCGTCAGCGACTGGGCGTTTCGGCTGAGCTTGTCCTTCAGATCATCCCAGAGGTCGACGTTTTCGAGGCTCTCCTGGATGGCCCGCATGATGTCGGCCTTCCTGCTCATCAGGTTGTGGATTCGCAGGCCGAACTTGAGGTTGTTGTAGATTGACAGCGAGAAGACGTTCGGACGCTGGAAGACCATGCCCACCTTGCGCCGCAGGGCGATCAGGTCGGTCTGGTGGTCGATGATGTTCTCGCTATCGATCAGGATCTGACCCTGCATGGAGGAGTGCTCGATCAGGTCGTTCATGCGATTGAAGCAACGAAGGAGCGTGGACTTGCCGCAGCCGGAAGGGCCGATAATGGCGGTGACGTTCCGGGCGGGAATCTCGATATTCACGTCCGTCAGCGCGCGGAACGGGCCGTAGTGGAGATTCAGATCGATCGTCCTAATCTTGGCTTCCGGCAGCATTTGGCAAATCACAAATCGTCAACAGTAAATCGTGAATCGGTCACCCGAATCGTCCGGTAATGTAGTCGTCCGTTCGCTTGTCCCTGGGTCTGGTGAAGAGCTGGTCGGTCGGACCGAGTTCCACCAGCTCTCCCATCAGGAAGAACGCGCACCGCTCGCTGACGCGCGACGCCTGCTTCGTGTTGTTCGTCACGAGAATCTGCGTGTAATCGACTTTCAACTGCTGCATCGCGTCCTCGACCTTCGCGGTTGAGATGGGGTCCAGGCCGGAGCAGGGCTCGTCGTACAGAATGACCTCGGGTCCCACCGCCAGCGTTCGCGCGATGCAGAGTCGCTGCTGCTGGCCGCCGGAAAGACGAACTGCCGGCTGGTCCAAACGGTCCTTGACTTCCTCCCAGAGGTAGGCCTTCTTCAGAGCCTCCTCGACGATCCAGTCGACCTGCTCGCGGTTGGTGGTGCCATGGACTTTCGGTCCGTAGGCGACGTTCTCGAAGATCGTCACCGGCAGCACCTGCGGCAGCGCGAAGATGATCCCGATTCTCTTGCGGAGGATGTTGTCGCGGATTTCCATGATGTCCCGGCCGCCCAGGAGGATCTCGCCTGTCTGCGAGTAGGTCCGCACGAGATAGTTCAAGCGGTTCAAAGCCCGCAGAAAGGTGGTCTTGCCGCTATTGGACGGGCCGATAACACCCAGGATCTCGTTCTTGCGGACCTCGACATTGATGCCCTTGAGGACCTGCAGCGCCCCGAAGTAGGCGTTTAGATCGGTGGTTTTGATGATCGCGTCGCTCACCATAGTCTCTTCTTCCTGAAGTGGGCGCGGAGGAAGATGCTCACGAGGTTCATCAGGAAGACCAGGCCCACCAGCACCAGCGCCGTTGCGAAGCTGATCGACAGCGGGATGTTGGGCACCTGGGTCGAGATGACATATAGATGATAGGGCAGCGCCATCACCTGGTCGAAGACCGAGTGCGGCAGCCTGGGCAGGTAGAACGCCGCGACGGTGAAGAGGATCGGAGCGGTTTCGCCTGCCGCCCGGCTCAGACTCAGGACCGTCCCGGTCAGGATGCCTGGGATCGCGTAGGGCAGGACGCAATACCGTACCGTTTGCCACTTCGTCGCGCCCAGCGAGAGGCTGATCTCCCGATAGGTGTTGGGCACCGATTCCAGCGCCTCCTTCGACGCCGTGATGATGACCGGAAGGCTCATGATCGCCAAGGTCAACGAGCCGGCAAGAATCGATGTGCCTAAGTGCAGCAGCATGACGAACAGGGTGAAGCCGAACAGGCCGTAGACGATCGACGGGATGCCCGAGAGGTTCACCACCGACAGCTTGATCATCCGCGTGAACAGGTTGTCGTGTGCGTACTCGACCAGGTAGACTGCCGAGAGCACCCCGAGCGGCAGGGAGAAGAGCATGGTGCCAAGGACGAGCAGAATAGTGCCGACGATCGCGGGGAAGATCCCGCCGGCCTTCATGCCCTGTCGCGGCGCCGCGGTCAGGAACTCCCAGGTAACAGTGCCGGCTCCGTTGGCGACGATATATATGATGACCAGCAGGATCGGCACGACAATGACCAGCGTCAGCAGGCCCAGGACGGAGAACGCGATGCGCTGGCGGATCATGGCTCCGTTCATCTCCTGGCCCTTCTCAAGAACAGGTCCGCGATGAAGTTGATCGTGAACGTGATGGCGAACAGCACCAGTCCGACCGCGAACAGAGCGAAGTAGTGCTCCGAACCGCCGACGGTCTCGCCCATTTCGCCTGCAATCGTTGCGGTCAAGGTCCGCAGGGGTTGCAGGATCGATTTGGGCATGACCGGCGCGTTGCCCGTGACCATGAGCACGACCATCGTCTCGCCTACGACGCGTCCGATCCCGAGCATGACTGCGGCGACGATGCCCGAGGAGGCGGAAGGCAGGATGACTCGCCAGAGCGTCTGCCAGCGGGTGGCGCCCAGGCCGAAGGCGGCCTCGCGATACGACTTCGGCACGCCCACCAGGGCGTCCTCGGAGATGCTGATGATCGTCGGCAGCGCCATGAAGGCCAGCAGCAGGCTACCTGTCAGGCCGCACATGCCCGTCGAGAGGCCGAACGTGTTCCGCAGGAACGGGCCCAGCCAGATGATGCCCAGGAAGCCCAGCACCACGCTCGGGATCGCCGCCAGGATCTCGACGAGCGATTTGAGCACGTGCTTGAGCGGCTTCGGGGCCACCTCCGCGATGAACATCGCTGCGCCCACCCCCAGCGGGACGCAGATCACAATCGCCCAGAACGTGACGAAGACCGACCCGATCAGCAGGGGCAACACGCCGAACTTGGCGGGCTCCGAGATCGGCAGCCACTCGGTCCCGAACAGGACTTCTTTCACGGAATACTGACGGAACAGCGACAGGGAGTCCCGTAACAGAAACAGGAAGATCAAGAAGACAAAGGCCACGACGACCAGGCCGCTGAGCTTGATGCACCACTCGATGATGGGCTCGCCGATCCGTCGGCGTTCCACGTCCTGCGTCGCGCGGGATGCGTCGTGCGAAAGAGTCGTTCCGTCGCAAGACGCACAACGCACGACGCGCGACGAGTTCTGCGTTGGGCTACTGGTTTCGGGCAAGGGTTTCTCCCACGGGCACGAATCCCGTTCCCATGAACTTCGTCTGACCCTTCGGTCCCAGGGCAAAACCGACGAACAGTTTCGTGATGCCCTCCGGCTCGCCGTTCGTGTACAGGTACAACGGCCGGGAAAGCGGGTACGTCTTGTTCACCACGTTTGCCACTGTGGGCGGGGAGAACTCGTTGCTCGTCGTCAGTCTCTCGTCCCTCGGACCTTGCGCCTCGGAATCGCCTTGTCCACGAGCGACGAGCGACGAGCGACGAGATACGCGTATCGCCTTCGTCCGGTCGGAAAGATACCCCATGCCCAGATAGCCGATGGCGCCTTCGTTGTTGGCCACCTCCTCGACGATCGCCTGCGAGCTGGTCAGCAGGAGCGTCTCCTTGGAGAACTCCTCGGTGCTGCCCTTCTTGCCGAGCTGGACGACCTCCTTCTTGAAGTACATGTGCGTTCCCGAGCTGACCTCGCGAGAGAGCGTGACGATGGGCAGGTCTTTGCCGCCGAGCGGCTTCCAGTTCGTGACCTTGCCTGTGAAGATGTCGTGCAGATCCTCGATGCTCAGGCGGTCGATGGGGTTGTGGTGGTTCACGATGACCGCGACGCCGTCGTAGGCGACGACGATCTCCTTTGGATGGACGCCTCGCTTCTCGGCCATCTCGATTTCCTTGCCCTTCATCTCGCGGGAGGCGGTGGCGATCTCGGTGGTCTTGTTGATGAGCGACGCGATGCCGACGCCGGAGCCCCCTCCAGTGACGGCCACGAACACGTGCGGATAGTCCTTCATGAACTCCTCCGCGGTCTCCTGCATCGCGTTGACGATCGTGTCGGACCCCTTCGTCTGGAGGAAGCCTTGCGGCTCGTTCGGGTCAATCGCCTCCCCGCAACCGGTCAGAACGGTCGCACAAAGGACTGAGAGCACGATAGTCGTCGTTCTCGACCCCATACCCTGCAGATTGTATCGGCCCACGATCTTCACGAGTATACACTCCTACCCGGCAATTGTTAGGACAGTGTTAGCGTTTCGTTAGAACTCGGTTATGCCTGATTGGCGCGCCCCATGAAGTGAGTTCCCGGAAAGGTCGAACACATCAAAGATCAAACACCAAATACCAAAACAGCAGAGTCCCGCCGTGGCGGGACGACTTCCACAGTCTTGATTCTCGCGTTTCGATCTTTGCTTCCTACAGTGCTTCCCAGCGGATTCCGAGTTTTCTGGCGGCGTAGGCGAGCGGTTTGAGGTGGTCGCCGTAGGTCATCATCCAGTGCGAGTCGCGGACCTCGCTGATGAGCTTTCGCCAGTCGCCCTGGATCTCGACATCCTGCTGGGACCGGCAGATCTCGTAGGCCGGGTTGCCACGGACGACGCCGGTGAAGCCGAGCCAGCGGCCGGTGCTGTACTCAGGATCGATGAACGTCACCTGCTGGCCGAGCGGGATGTCGACCTTGGGGGCGGCGCCGTACTCGGACTCGTAGTGTGTCAGGATCCGAGCGGGCTCGTAGCGAACGCCATCGAACCGTCGCGGCGAGCTGCAGTGGGCGCATGTCACGATCCCGTCGTGCGGGAAGGTCGAGTTGTGCATGAAGACGGGCAGGCCGGAGACGTGATGCAGCAGGATGCCGGCGGGGATGATGACGAAATCGGACTCGCAGAAGGCGATCAGACCCTCGTCGCCGAGCAGGCCGAGCGTCAGGCACGGCGTCGTCTGCGAGAGGGGCATGATCGTGCTCATGCAGTTGCGGATCGTGAAGGCCGACGCGTCGTGCTCGCGCAGGAGGTCCTTGAAGACGCCGTAGAGCATGAACGCGTTGACGAGGAATTCGTTCGTGGTCGCCAGCGTCGTGTTGGGCAGAGCCAGGTACGCCTGGGCCCATCGTTTGGCGGCGGCCATCCGTTCGCGGTCGGCCAGCGTGGCCTGGATGCGAGGAGTCACTGCTTCGTAGGACACGTCGATGATCTCGAAGCGGTACTTGTCGCGAGCGACGTCCGGCGCCTCGGGGGAGTACTTGCCCCAGGGGCCGCCCAGCGCGACGATGCGCGTGCCGACGAAGTTCCTCAGGGCGTGCAGGGCGCGGAGTCGCCAGAGCAGTTCGTTCACGTCGTCGACCACCACGTCCTCAACGTGGACGGGACCGTGATCAAGACGGGAATTCTGGCCGGGCTCGGGCCGGCCGGTCTGGAGATAGCGGGTGCTCAGGGCTTCGAACCAGTAGTACGCCGGGCCGGAGCTGCGGCGAGTGAAGAGGATCGTGTCGCGATCCTTCTTCGGAGCGAAGCAGGCCTTGAGCAACTCGCCCGAGCCCGACGCGGCGTAGACGATGACCGCGTCGTACGCGTTCTCATGGACCCTCGCGGCCTCTGCGGGCGACTTGACCACGGCAATCGGCAGCGCCGTCAGTGGGAAAGGGGCCTGCGAGCACAGGGCGGCCAGCTCTTCGGAGATCTTCTTCGCCTCCATCACGGCGGCCTCGTCGCTCTGGACACTGCCCCAGGACTTCCACGAAGTGGCGGGCTTGCGTTCGGCGACGCGGTACATCAGGATGGGCTGAACCACGAGGGTCCGACCCGTGCAGAGCATGGCTCTCTTCGGGTCCCAACCTTCCGGATCGGCTGCCGTAGATGAGGAGGAGTTCAAACCGAGGACGCCGGCGGCGATGCCTGCGCCGGTCAGGCCGAGGAATTCTCTGCGGTTGGGCATCATGTTCTCCTGCAAGAAACAGCAGGAGGATTATACCACGGCTGCAAGCCGGGCACAAATCTCTCGGTTCGGATTCGACTATTGTCCGAGGACGACGGTCTCTGCGACCGCTGCGTGCGCCGGTTCTTTGTCCTCCATCAATGGTTCGCAGGTCGCGAGCAGGTCCTGGACCTTGATATCCTTGACGCTGGTTTCGGTGTGCTGGGCGATGGACTCGACCCACGCGACCATGGCGATCACCACCGCGGGATCGAACTCGTATCCGGAGGAATCCTTCAGCATGGCCAGCGCTTCGCGGATCGGGCGTGAGCTGTGATAGGCGCGATTGGAGGTCAGCGCGTCGAAGGTGTCTGCGACCGCGATGATGCGAGCCCCCAGCGGAATCGCGGTTCGGGCCAGTCCGTCGGGATAGCCTTGGCCGTTCCACTTCTCGTGGTGGTGCCGGACGATGGCGATTTCGGTCTCGAGGAAGCTCATCTTCTCGAGGATTCGCACCGCGATCAGGGGATGCTGCTCGATGACTCGTCGTTCGTGGCCGGTGAGGTGATCGGGCTTGAACAGGACCGCGTCGGGGACGCCGATTTTGCCGATGTCGTGGATCATAGCGGAGCGTTGTATCAGGTCCACGTACTTCGGTCCCAGCTCCATCATGCGAGCGATCTCGACCGAGTAGGCGGTGACGTTCTCGGAGTGCTTGCGTGCGTAGGTGTCCTTGGCTTCGAGGGCCTGGACGAGGCTCCAGATGCTCTCCATGAACACTTTCTCCGCCTTCTCCGAGAGGCCCATGATCCGCCTTTGGAGTCTCTTGATCCGCTCGATTTCGATATCGCTGGCGTTCAGGAGGCGAGCCATCTCCTCGCTCCAGAGCTTCACGCAGTTCCTGCCGGCGTTCTTGGCCTCGTAGAGAGCGACATCGGCGCGGCGCATGACGTCGTCGGGGGATTCGTCCGCATCCAGGATGCTCTCGGCGATTCCGCAACTGATGGACAGGCCCATGCCCTGATCGAAGCGGATTTCCCGCACGCGCGTCCGCACGCGCTCGAGCAGGACGGTGGCTTCCGGGGCCTTGGTCTCGGGCAGGAGCAGGACGAACTCGTCCCCGCCGTACCGGGTGAGCACGTCCGGCCCTCTCTTCTCCCGCTTGACGCATTCCGCCAGCTTGCGGATCGCCTCGTCGCCGGTGACATGCCCGAGCACGTCGTTGATCATCTTGAAGTGATCGAGGTCGATGATCGCGACGGAGAACGGGCGTCTGTATCGCCTGGCCCGGTCGCACTCCTCGAAGAGCTTTTCTTCGAGCAGTTTTCTTGATCCGACCCCGGTCAGCGCGTCGGTCAGGGAGGTGAGTCGTGCCTGCTGGTATCGGGTGGCGTTGGTCAGATGGGCGACGAGAATCTCTCGCGTCAGCTTGGCTTTGTATTGGGTCAGCTCCCTGTTCGCGAGGCTCGACTCGGGCAGGCCGCACATGCACAAGTAGCCGGAAAGCCGTTTGTCTCTGCCGGTGGTTGCCTCGGGCAGACCTACAATGTCGAGCGGCAGGACGATGCGCGGCGCCCTGCCCCCGCACTTGCTGCACTCCGCCGGGATTTCCTCGTGGCAGTAGCCGGCCGTAGATTTGCCGTCCTCGACGCTGTGTGGTCCCATCAAATGCCCCCCCACGCAGGGGCAGCGGTTGGAGCTGATCAGTTCGGGCTCGCGACTGCGATCCCCCGCAGGATAGAGGCACAGGACCGAATTGCGGGCTTCGAAGAGCTTCGGCACCTCGGCGGCCACGATCTCCGCAGCCTCGTTCAAGTCGATGCTTTTGAGACATTTGGAGAGCATGGCCACCTCTTCCGCGGCGGTCCGGTCCTCGAGGAGCTGTTGGGAGATGATATCGCGGGCGGAGAGGATGCCGACGACTCGACCGCTGTCGACGAGCGGCAGGTGTCGGATTCGATGCTCCATCATGATTCGACGAGCCTCGCTGGTGGCGACCCCCGGCGGGCAGGAAACCACCCGGTCGGTCATGATCTGGCTGACGAGGATATCCGCTCCGCAGTCGGATCGGACGGCCACGTGGCGGGCGATGTCCCGCTCGGTGACCAGCCCGATGAACCGATCGTGGTCGTCGTTGACGATGAGGCAGCCCACATTGTGGGAGAACATCCTGGCGGCGGCCTCCTTGATGCTGTCGCCGCAACGAATCGTGATGATCTTGGTCGGACTGTTCATCGTGCCCGGTGCATCCCCACTTCCTTGCTCAGACATCTTTCGGCCCCTTCCAGCAGTCATGGTCGTCCGCGTTGTTTCGAATCCCGTGCTTCGCGGTCCCTCGGAATATGTGTATCGACGAGGCGACGGTCTCGCTTTAGGCGGGAATCCACGATGAGAAAGTGGTATAATCAGGTGTGACGGCGAGCCAGGATGCTTGCGAGTGCGTAGTATAGGGACAGCCTTGCTGCGGATCGGCATGCCTCACCACAAAGCCGGGATGCATCAGGGGTTACGACGATTTGGTCCGTCGGCGACGGTTGTAGCGTCTGTGCGGGCGGACGTTTGAGAAATCGCATCCGGCGTCGGAAAAACGCGTTACGAAATGCTGCGGATGCGGCACCTATTACACGATGATGACCATGGATCAGACAACCCAGTCCGCTGTGGACAGACAAGTGAATGAGATCGAGCTGATAGAACGGGCTCAGCGGGGAGATCGGCAGAGCCTCAACAGTCTTGCTCGGATCGCCAGGGAGCGGCTAAGGACTTACGTCTACCGCCTTACCCAGAAGGATGATCTGACGCAGGAAATCGTTCAGGAGAGCTTGTTAGAGATGTGCAAGATAATTGGCAAGCTGCAGAAGACCGACCGGTTTTGGCCGTGGCTGTACGGAATCGCCACCAATAAGCTGCACCGGCACTATCGAACCGAGAAGGCAATGAGGCACGCAGCGGCTTCGGAGGAGAGGCGTCGGCAGACCATGCAGGAACGTGAGGAAGGATTCGAGGGCCTGGTCGGCGACGAGCTCAAGAACATCGTTGCCGGCGCCATGCAGAAGCTGCGGACCCGTCACAAGGCGGTGCTCGTGATGAGGTGCTACGACAACATGGCCTACAGCGAGATTGCCGAATCCATGGGTAGCAGCGAGTTCAGCACGCGGATGCTCTTCGTCCGGGCCAAGAAAGCGCTCCAGAAGGAACTCCTGAGGCATGGATTCAGCAAGGGATCGCTCCTGGCGGCTCTGATTGTGTTCGGCAAGATGACGGCCCCGAGCAAAGTGGCGGCGGCCCAGCTCACCGTCCCGGCGGCGGCCTTGAAGGCCGGACTGACCGCTGGCGTAGCGAGTTTGGCTGCCGGCACCACGGGGATTGTGACCGTCGCTGCGGTTGGCGCCCTGACCGTCGCAACCGTGGTGACCACGTCCGGGCCGACGCAACCGGTCGATCCGGGCGTCGCTCTGCGCGGTTCGGGCGAACGGGTCGTCAGTCCTTATGCGACATCCACGAGTGCTCACGAGCAGTACTGGTACTATTTTCCTGAGGGCCCGGAAGGCCCGATGATGCTGCGAGCCCAGTCGGAGAACGCGACGTCGCGAGTGCTCCAGAACGATGAAGCGAATTACAGTTACCGCGACGGAACGGTCTATATCAACAATCACCATATGCTGCTCGACGATTTGAGCGTGTTCAAGCTCCCGACCGATAGCCCGGAACTCAGAGGTTATCTGGCGCAAGTCGAAGGAGTGCGCAACGACATCCAGCCTGTCTCCGCCAAGAAGGGCCGCGGGCTGCTCACCGTGGTCGAGCGAAAGACCGAGGAGGCTGTCACCGATGCCCCTTGGACGATCTCCAGCTCCAATGTCCTCGACGCGGACTACTTCCGAAGTGACTGGCCGACCGACGCGAGGATCGTGGACAATCGCGACGCGATGCATCAGCGAGGCTGGACGTACTTCCGCATCCGAGGCACGGTCGCCGGACGGAAGGTCACCGGCGCCGGCATGATGCCGTTCGTCTACGCGACCAGCAAACAGCATCGCCCCTGGCTGCGTTTGACCGTCGGCGATCTGGTCCTCGTCGATGGCGGCTCGATCGCCACGCTGCAAACCGCTCAGGGTCAGTTGCCGTTCAAATACCGTCAGGGGTGCTTCTTCAGCGGTTTGTCGCGCCCGTGGATGGGTCTACATGCCGTCGATACCGTCCGTCGGGATGCGGCTGAGCAAAGGGCGCGGTTCGAGACCCAACTGACAGCCAATGGGCGCGAGGCCCGGATTGCCGTGACCTCGGGCACGACGAAGCTCCTTTACACTATCGACATCGAGGCGGACCTCGTCCGCCGGATCGATTTCACCGTGGCGGACGTTCCGGCCGGCTCTCTCGAATTCGAGTACCTCCCGGACACAAACGTCAGCAGCAGCGAGTTTACCGCTCCGGCGACCCGCAATCAGCGAGTGACACTCCAGAAGGATGGAAGCATTCTCTGGCTCGTCGCACTCGCGAAGGGAACCTTGGGCGGTCAATAGCAAGGACGACAATCGGGCCGAGCGTACGGAGGCTCGTTGTACAAACGGCCAACGTGTGCCCGCAGGCGGGGTGTGCGGGAGGGACAGCGTGGTTTCAGCAACAAATAGAACAAATGAAATGGCTTCGCCGAGGGTTTCGTCGATGGGCGTCCCGGTTAAGGGATCCGATGAACTGGGAATGATCGGGACGGCCGAAAATCTCCCGCGCGCCGGTGGGGTCCATGGGATTCCCGCGGACCGGCGCGCGGTTCTCTTACCGAACCGGGGATGCTCGAGGATTGACACTGCGATCGAGTCTCTCCTGTCGGGGACCAGTTGTGTTCGTGGGATCGCGAGCACGACCATGAGGTCGTCGTATCTTCGTTCCACCGGACCGGAGGAGTTGGCTGGCAAGGAGGAGGCCGCGGCAGAGTCGTCGGACGCTCTGCTGGCAAGCGACATGGATGTCGTCCTGGTCGCGGCTCGAACGCTCCATTCGGGCGCCGAGCCGCAAGGGGTGCCGGGCGCGGATCCGCAAGTAACTTGTTCCGCACCGAGGCCCAACACGTCCGATAGGAAGGTCGGTTTGGACGAAGATACCAAGAAAGAAGACCCCGGGGCGGTCGCCCTGTCCACGGGTCCGCTAACGCAGGGCATTGCGTTGGCGATCCCGAGCCCCGGGGTCTTTATCGGATCGCGGGAACTTCGCCTCGCGAGCCTGCTCTAAAATGCTTATTGGCAACTGAATAGTTGCTGGTTGTTTGGCGGCGGGTTTTTAGGTGGGCTTGTGCCCACCTGAGAACCCCGTTTTGCGGCTGTGTTCATGAGTGATGTGACGACAATCAGATTCGTGTGGGTTGTTCTGCTGGCCCTTTTGCTGGCCTTGCCGGCGGGGGCGGGTTGGCCGTATAGTTACTCGGATGACTTCTCTTCGGACAAGGTGGAGTCCGACGCCTATCTGCACTCGACATTCTGGACCCTGGACGCTACCCCTCTGCCGGAACCCTATTTGTCCTGTCTCGAATCGGGGGCGACTCGCGCACTGCTGTTCATGGGCTGTGGCGACGAGCCGGCCCGGCTGGGCTATTGTCTGCCCGTGGGGACCACGTCCACCCACGCGATCGTTGCGGGCACCTTCGCAGTGGACGTCGACTTCCCCTGCAATGCGACCGTCTCGCAGTACCCGACCGGGGGGGAGCTGTCCTGCTCGATCTCGTCCGACGGAGTGACGTGGTCCGACCCGCAGTATTTGCGGGCCGGACGCAACACGATCGCGATCTCCTCGGACATGGGCAGGTGCTACGTCCTGTTCACCGGCGACCGGGCCACACTCGACGACATCCAGGTCTACCTCGCGGTGTCCTCTGCGACGATTCGTGTTCCTGCGAACTACAGCACGATTCAGCAGGCCATCGATGCCGCCCATTCCGGCGATGTCATCGAAGTGGCCGCCGGGATCTACCGGGGAGTAGGGAACTGGGACATCGATTTCCGGGGCAAGCGGATCACAGTCCGCAGCGCCGGCGGCGCCGGCGTCACGATCATCGATTGCGGTTCTCCCACGTCGACGGGGCGCAGGGGAGTCTACTTCCATCAAGGAGAGACCGCGGATTCCGTGCTCTCGGGCTTCACCATTCGAGGCGGGCGGATCTACGGCTCGGACATCCCGTCCAATCCCCTCCAATGGACGCAGAGTGCGTCCCACCCCATCGGCGGCGGGATCTACTGCGAATTCAGCAGTCCGACCATCGCCGGCTGCATCATCGAAGACTGCGGCGCTGAACTCGGCGGCGGCATCGGCTGCGTGGGCAGCGAGCCGACGATCATCAATTGCACGATCCAGGAGTGTTTCGCAGGCGGGCTGGCTTCGACCGCTACAGGCGGCCGGGGCGCCGGGATCGCCCTCGTCGGGGGATCGGATGCGACGATTACCAACTGCGTGGTCCAAGGCAACGCCAACGGCTACTCCAGCAGCCAGGGCGCCGGCCTGTACGTCCTGCACAGTTCCGCGGTCGTTTCCGGTTGCACGCTTTCGGACAACCTCGCTCCCGGCACGCTCCGAGGCGGCGGCGCCTACTGCGGCGGCGATGCCTCCGATGTCACATTCCGGAATTGCATCCTGTTCGGCAACCAGGCGGACGCCGGCGCCGGGATCCTCGTCGAACGAACCACCACAGCGCAGCCGTCCGTGACCTCATGGAACTGGCGGTGCACCGTCGCTGTCGTCAACTGCACCATCGCCGGGAACGGGCTGACGTACACGCTGGGCAGTTCCGCCGCCGGAGGCATCAACTCGAACGGTGCCGACATTGCGGTCGTCAACAGCATCATCTGGGGCAACGACGGGTCCGCCGTGACGATTGCCAACGCGACGACCGGCACTCCGGTGACCTACTCGGATATCCAAGGCGGCCATTTCGGCACAGGCAATATCGCGGCCGATCCGCTCTTTGCCGCCGCATCGAGCGCGGACTATCATCTGAAATCGACCGGTGGACGCTACAATCCGCAGACCGGCACATGGGTTGGCGACAGCGTATGCAGTCCCTGCATCAACGCCGGCAATCCAAGTTACTCGGCCGAATACGAACCGCCGTCGAATGGCGACCGAATCAACATGGGCGCCTACGGCGGGACCGCCGAGGCCAGCAAAAGCGCCACACGCGTGGTCTTCCACGTCAGCAAGAGCGGCCGCGACTCGAACAACGGCAAGGGTCAGTCCAAAGCCTTTGCGACCATACAGAAGGCCATCGGGGCCGCATCCGACGGGGATGCGATCCTCGTCTGGCCGGGCCAGTACGAAGAGAAGATCTCGTTCGAGGGCAAAGCAATCACCGTGCAGAGCGCCGCCGACGCCGCTGTGGTCTTATGCCCCGAAGACTATGCCTTCTCGTTCTTCAAAGGGGAGAGGGAAGATAGCGTTCTGTCCAACTTCGTTATCAAGGACTGCTCGGCAGCTGGCATCTTCTGCGACGGGAGTTCCCCCACATTGAAGAACCTGACGATTGTGGACAACCAATTTGGCATCCTCGCTTATGGAGGCGCCGACCCTGCCATCGTCAATTGTATTGTCTGGGGGAATAAGGATGGACAGTTGTTCGGTTGCAGCGCGACCTATAGCTGCATCGAGGGTGCCATCGCGAACAAACAGACCGGCCTCATCAACAGCAAGCCCTTGTTCGCTAATGCAGCGAACGGAGACTATCATCTGCAGTCTCCGTACGGGCGGTACGTGCCGAGCACGGGTGCCTGGGCGATGGACAGTGCGATCAGTCCTTGTGTCGATGCCGGCGACCCGTACGACCCATTTCGCAATGAACGAGTACCCAACGGCAATCGGATCAATGTGGGTGCGTACGGCGGGACCCCCTACGCAAGCCGCAGCAGTGGACCGAACTGTCCGTGACTCATACCTCGTGCTGCGGGGTATGGGATTTGAAGGCCGGCTCTTGGGTCGGTTGGGGGTGGAAGGAGAGCAGATGTGCGGCGGCCGGGGGCTTGCGACCGGTGCGACTGCTCTGCTCTTTTTGCGGTTTCGAGCGGAATTCTCCGTTCCAGGTGTGTCATTGGCTCCTTGATACTCAAGTAATGGTGGCAGCGATGCTGCCACCCACCATCTATGGTGTCTTGGGGGGCTTGGCCGAATTGGTGCACAATGCCGGTTCGTGGGACGTATTGTTCTTGCAATTGGATTGGCATGGTCATATAATACTCAGTTAGCCGGTCGAGGTGCCTTTGAAGTGCGGTGTGGTATAGAGGTGCCGATTCGACGGGCCGGACATCTTTGGTACGGAGGATTCAGCTATCCGCACGAGATGCCAAAACATCTCGATCGGGGCACCCAGGGTGAAGGGGACTTGTTGCGCGCACTTGGGCAACAAGGATTCCCGAGCAGCTTTCACGCTCGTCGAGCTGCTCGTCGTCATTTCCATTATCACGTTGCTGCTTGCCATCCTCACTCCGGCGCTCCAGTTGGTCAGACGCCAAGCCATCGGGATGCTGGCGATGCGGAACCAGCGGGAGATCACCACAGGGGTCAATTTCTTTGCTGCGGAGAATGACGACCGTTACCCCGACTCCGTCGCGACGGTCGGATACGACAACGAGTGGGGTTGGTACGATCCCACGGTCATCACGGGCAAACGCAAGCGAACCGCCCAGATTCACCGGGCCATGAGCGCCTACCTCCTCGACTACATCGCAGACGGCGAGACGATGTATTGTCCCGGTGCCCCGCGACTGTACACGTATGCCCAGGAATCCTGGGAGGCAGGGGATGACTGGGACAATCCGAACACCCCGGTTGTATCCGACCCGGTCGATGGCACCTTCTGCTTCTACTGGAATTACGTCGGTTATCTCGGCGAGCCGCAGACGTTGTTCCGAGGTCCCAGCGGCCCTGCTGCCGGGGGCAGGCAGAGCCAGTTGTTGCTCACCGACTACTTCGGCTACGGCCACTGGAAGACGCCCAATGCGTTCGCGAGCTGCGAGAAACTACCCGACAGCGAAGTCGTTGAAGAAACCTCGCTGGCGGCCTCCTGGTGGACGACCGAGGGCGATCCGAACGACGCGATGCCGGAGGTGAAACTGCGTGCCGCCTACGTGGACGGCCACGTTTCGACCTACACGCCCGACCAGACTCTCCCGCTGCGGGTCTCCCTGACCTCGGAGGGTGTCCCTCCATACCCCGACGGCACCGGCAGTCGAGGCATCTTCTACATTCCCGAAGACGCGGTGGATTATTGACGCGGCAGATCCGCCCGCGGTGCGACAGCCCACGCTCTTGCTGCCCTCTGTGTCTCTCACCCCGGCCTGGAAAAACATTGCCTGAGCGCATCGAGCCAGCCTATAATCGACCTGGGAGGATGGGTGGTTGGCTGCAATGCGGATGTTTGTTTCGGAGTGTCGATGGTGCGAACAATCAGACCGGCCGGCATTGTTGCAGGGGTGGCGATCTACCTGCTTCTGATGGTTTCCGGCTGCCAGAAGGATCGGGCGACCCCACCGGCAACGAAGGTCGAGCCGCCAGTCCGGCCGGCTGTGGTGGCGGAACCTCCGGCCGATGCGCCGCTCGAGAGCACTCCACAAGAGACAACGTCTGAAACGCCGCAGGTCAAGGAGGCTCCACCTGACCCCAACGAGGCGCAGGCGCCGGTTGACCTCACATTGAAGTTCTCGCCGGGACAGACGGCCACCTATAGGGCGACCACCGAGGTGGAGAAGAGGGTCGAATGGATGGGTCCGGAGTCCCGGAGGCCCGCCGGATACGCCGATGGGCGCTCGGGCAACCACATCGAGATCACATTCGAGCAGCGAGTGAAAGAGGTCCGGCCGAACGGCAATGCCGTCCTTGAGATTACGATCCGGGCACTCAAATACTCCGGCCAGATCCAGAGCCAGCCTGTCTCTGAGTTCGACAGCAGCAAGACGCAGGATCAAGATAACGGACTGGCGTCGCTGATCGGGATCAGCTATGGCGTGGAGATGACCGCCAGGGGCAAGGTGATCGCACCGCTCGATATGGAGTCGGTCCGTCGAGCCGTGAAGGCGGGCACGCCGGCCCACGGCGTGGCGTCGAAGCTGTTTTCCGATGGGGTGGTCAAAAACCGGCATGAGGTCCCGCCGTTGTTTGCTCTGGAAGATGGACTGGCCCGTCCCGGTCAGAGCTGGAGCGACGTGAAGTCGTTTTCGTTTGGCGACATGGGCATCAAGGGCTATGAGCGGATTTACACGCTGACGCAGGTCCGTCGCGACGAGGTCCGGCTTGCGCTCGTGAAGATGAAGGCGATTCCTTCGGCCGCGATGGCGGAGGAGATGCACAAGCGTCACCGGACCGAGCCGCCTCCGGGGCTGTTCGACAATACCGAGGACTACGAAGGCCGTCTCGACTTCGACCTCGATAAGGGGCAGATCCGCGAGTACGGCGAAGAAATGTGGACCGAATGGGTCGTCGTCGATCCCGCCGCGGCGGAAGGCGTCGCGCCGCCGACGGCGCTGAAGATGGGCGCCCGACAGTTCCATCGGCTTGAACAGGTCCCGTCGTCGTGAGGCACGCGGGTTGGCGGGATTGTTCGATTGAAAGGGAATCTGTGAAGACAGGACGGATACTCCTCGTCGCAATGGCTGCGACATCGCTTGCAGGATGCAGGACGAGTCGCGATCCGGGCGAACAAACCGCCCAGGTCAAAGGGCCGACTGCGAACAAGGGCCGCGTGTTTTTGACGATCGATTTCGAGCCGGGTCGGACGCTTCGGTACCGGTTCGTCTCCCGGAGGCAGATCACGCTGGATTGGGACCCCGCTGCGACTTCGACCAAGGAACGGGTGCAGGAGCACACGGAGCATATGGAGATGGTGGTTGCGTACACGCCGGTCGAGGTGGACCCCTACGGGGTCAGCACGATCCGTGCGGCGGTGGAGTCGATCCAGGCGGTCCGAACCGGCGGGCCCGCGCGACGGGCCACCGGGACCGACGCGGTGGTGACTGCACAGGGCAGCAGCTACACGATTCGGGTCGATCCGCGAGGCCGGATCGTCGATGCCAACGAGCTGCGGGCCTTGATCGGGGAAATGGGCCAAAAGGCGTTCCGCGGCAGTTCCTCCGGCGGTCGGACGAAGAACCCGGATATGATCGGGGACTTCGTAGCCGGCTCGTGGTTCCTCTGGGATCCGGTCGCGACGATTCCCCTGCCGGCCGAGGGCCTGATCATCGGGCAAACGTGGGCGTCGCAGCTTCCGGTGCCGGCGCCGATGGTCATGCGCCAGGCGAGAGACGTGACGTATCGGTTCAACGGTTTCCGATCCGGGCCGCGAGGGGCCGCGGCAGTCATCGAAAGCACGTACGCGCCTGCCGACTCGGCGCCTGCGGATTGGCCGGTGCCGTACTCCGGGCGGTTCCGAATGAGTGGGACGTTCGGGTTTCTCGGTCCGTACGAGGTCCTGGACCTGACAGGGGCCGGCGAGGACCTGTTCAATATCAAGGCGGGTCGTCTCGAACAGCGGTTGCAGCGGTACACGATAGAAATGAAGGCGTCGTTGCCGCCGATGGGAGTCCCGGCGCATCCGCACCTTAAGATCGAGCAGGTCACAGCAGTGGAACTACTGAAGCCGGAGGCGGGAGATTCCAATATCGAAACTCGAAATCCGAAACAAATCGAAAATCCAAAACGAGAATGACCAAAACGCTCTTGCGGAACGTTGTTTCGGGTTTCGATATTCGGATTTCGAATTTGTCTTCAGATTGGGAGGTAGTGACATTTTGGAACGAAATCGTCTGTGGGCGCCGTGGCGGATTCCCTATATTCGCGATATCGGCAAGAGCGACGGATGCTTTCTCTGCCACAACCTGGCGCATCCCGAGCAGGATGCGGAGAACCTCGTCCTGTGGCGGACGGGGCGGAGCCTCGTCGTCCTGAATCGGTTCCCCTACAACAACGGGCATCTGCTGATCGCGCCGGCCCGGCACATTGCGATGCTGGAGGAGACCTCGGAGGAGGAGCTGCTCGATCTGTTCAAGCTGATTCGGGAATCGCAGCGGGCGCTGTCGCTGACGATCAAGCCGCACGGCTTCAACGTGGGGATGAACTTCAGTCGCTGCGCAGGCGCGGGCCTGCCCGGCCACCTGCACATCCACGTCGTGCCCCGCTGGGACGGCGACACGAACTTCATGGGCGTGTGCAGCGATACGCGGGTGATCAGCCAGTCGCTGATCGATCTGCTCGAGGAACTCAAGCGGGCCAGCGCCGAGCACGGCCTGCCGGCGGTTTAGAGGAAGCGATAGGACCGATAGGACTCATGGGACCTATGGGATCGGTCTGGCCTGGCGGGGTGGATTCCTATGTCCGATGGATTGTGTTCTTGTGCTGTGACGGAGATGGCGAGCAAGGGGCGGGCGTTCGCCGAGCCCTCGCATCCGTATCGCTCGGATTTCGAGCGAGACCGGGACCGGATCATCCACAGTTCGGCCTTCCGTCGTCTCGAGGGCAAGACGCAGGTCTTCACTCCCGGCCTGGACGACTACTATCGGTCTCGACTGACGCACAGCATCGAGGTCGCGCAGATCGGTCGGACGCTCGCGAGGACACTGGGACTCAACGAGACCCTCACCGAAGCGATCTGCCTGGCGCATGATTTGGGCCATTCGCCCTTCGGCCACGCCGGAGAGGCTGCGTTGAACTCGCTGCTGGCGGATCACGGCGGGTTCGAGCACAACGCCCAGTCGCTGCGGATCGTCGATCTGCTGGAGCATCCATACCCCCAGTTCATGGGCCTGAACCTGATGTACGAGACCCGCCTGGGCCTGGCGATGCACAAGAGCCGGTACGATCAGCCGGGAGAGGGCAGGTTCGCGGAGATCAACTGTACATTGGAAGGGCAGGCCGCGGACCTGGCCGACCGCATCGCGTACAACTGCCACGACCTGGAGGATGGAACGCGGGCCCGCCTGCTCGATGCCGACTCGATGCAGGACATCGAGATCTTCGCGGCGGCCGAGTGCCGCATCCGCGCCGACGAGATCGACGACCGGACGATCCGTCGGACCCGCACCGCCAAGGCGATCATCGACGCCCTCGTCGGCGACTGCATCGAGACCAGTCGGGTGAGCATCGCTGCCGCAGGGGTTCAGACCGCCGCCGACGCGTGCGCCAGAGCAGAGAATCTGATCTCGCTGTCGGCCGAGAGCGACCGCAAGCTCCGCGTGCTGGAGGATTTCCTGCTCCGCTGTTTCTATCATCACGAGTCGCTTGTCGAGACATCGAGGAAGGTCCGCGGCTGGCTGGGCGAGTTGTTTGATCGCCTGTGCCGCAAGCCGGAAGAGATGCCCGGCTACTTTCGAAGGTTCATCCCGCAGCACGGCCTGGAGCGGGCGGTTTGCGACTACATCGCCGGCATGACGGATCGCTATTGCCTCAAGGTGCTCGACGTTGTGCCTTCGTAGCGAGGGCATCTTGCCCTTGTTCTCTCGTGTCGAGGGCGTCTCGCCCTCGGATCGTGGGCTCCGATGCCCGCGACACGCCGGAGTGGTCCAATCGTCAATTGGTTTGATCTGGCTTGGCTTTGGATGGTACACTTGAATTATGATCGAGCAGATTACCATCAAGAACTTCAAGAGCTTCAAGGACGTGACCCTCAAGCTGGGTCCCATGAATCTCTTCATCGGAGCCAACGCCAGCGGCAAATCCAATTTCTTCGATGCCCTCCGAGTCCTGCAGGGCATCGGGTATGGCTTTACACTTCATGAGATCCTGGATGGCAAGCCAAAGAGCGCGACGAGCGAGGTCTGGGAAGGCATCCGCGGGGGTAGTTCAAACGCGGCATTTGCCTGTGATCGCACCGACCAGCCTACGTTGTTTCGGGTCGGCGATGACAACTTTGAGATTGCCTTTTCGGCTGTGGAAGGGCAGTTATACAATGAATGTCTGCACGGTATCTACGATTCTTTTCCAGCAAATAACCGGCACACAGGTCCGCTGTTGAGAGCACGTTATTACGGATCGGATCCAGGGCACCCAAGTTATCTTACATTCGAGAGAAACCGGCCGATCCTCGCGCAGATGGCCTGCGTAGGCAATACGAGATGGAGCAGAACTCGCTCAGAGATGAGCGAGAGTGTGACGCAGAACCTGTCCAGAGATCTTGCTGGTGTTCATGGTCTCAAAGTCAGGATGATAGCGGCCACAATAGCGAATGCTCTGGCTGATATGCAGCGTATCGATCCTTCGCCATCGCTCCTGCGTGGGTACTCGCAGGCACACGAAATTGATCGCATGGGAGAACGAGGGGAGAACTTCGCAGCGCTCATTCAGCGAATCTGCTCCGATGTCGAGGCGAAAGATGCCTATTTGAGTTGGCTGCGAGAACTCCGCCCTCATGACGTGGATGACGTGGGCACCCTCAAAGGGGCGATTGGTGAACCACTCCTGATGATGAAAGAAAGGAATCGTGAATGGCCCGCGCAGACTCTGTCGGATGGTACGCTCCGCTTTGCGGCAATCGCCGCAGCATTCTTCCAGCCAGATATGCCGGGGATTCTGACGATCGAGGAGATCGAGAACGGCATTCATGCCAGTCGGCTGCGGTTGCTGGTGGAACTGCTTCGCAGTCGGGCTGCGACGGGAAAGACCCAGGTCATGGCTACGACACACTCGCCTGTTGTGCTTGCATGGCTCAAGCCCGAGGAATACGCCACCACGTTCTACTTCCATCGCGACGAAGAGACCGGCGAATCGCGGATCACTCCCCTGAGCGAGATCCCTCGGTTCCATGAGATCGTTGCCAAGCATCCTATCAGCGACCTGTTCGCCGAAGGCTGGATGGAGACTGCCCTGTGAGCCTGCAGGTGCTGGTTATCCCCGAAGACCAGACCTACAACGGTTACATTCTCAAGCCTGTTGTAGAGCGGATGTTGGCCGAACTGGGCAAACCCAAGGCTCGCGTCACCGTTCTTCCAGAGCCCAAGCTAAACGGTTATCCTCACGCGCTGAGTGCGATTCGCGGTGACCTGATAGATCGGTACAAGCACATTCGTCTGTGGCTGTTTTTGCCAGATGCTGATCGAGCAGGTGATTTGCGATGGCTTGAAGACGAACTGGCGGAACAACAAGTGCACCTGCTCTGTTGCGCGGCCCAGCCCGAGGTTGAGGCTTGGTTGTTGGCTGGACATCGAGACAGATTGTCACTTCCTTGGGCTGACGTGCGTGGGCACGAGCATCTGAAAGAAGCGGTCTTCGAACCTTTCCTAAGGGAATTTGGTGATGACCGAAGCGTAGGCGGTGGTCGCGGGGGTTTGGTTCGCGAGACGCTCAAGAACTACAGGGGGCTTCTGGAGCTTTGCCCGGAACTCGCCGAGCTTGAGAATCGCCTGCGGAGTTTCCTGACCCCCGGTGAGCAGGGGCGCGACCAGATCCTCCGATAGCCAGGCCCGACCTGTCATGCTGAACGAAGTGAAGCATCCGGCCGACGAATGCAAATGTGGCTTGTTGTCGTGCCCGGCCCAGATCCTTCGCTCCGCTCAGGATGACAATGTCTCGCCAGCACACTGTGACCGCTCAAACTGCAGCCTGCCAGGGAATCTGATGGCGGCCCGGAATAGGTGGTCTCCTGTTTCCCTTTGACCTTGGCCTGCGATTGGTGTAGTTTTTGGGGCCTATGGACTGGAAACGCTGGATTGCCACAGGTCTGGGTCTGGGCTGGATGCCGGTGGCGCCGGGGAGCTGGGGCTCCCTGCCGCCTGCGGTTGTGTTTGGCCTGTTGACGTACTGCGGCGCTCCGGAAGCAACGACGACCGCGGTCCTGGTTGCGATGGTTGCCATCGGGTGCGTTGCGTGCGTCCTCTGTGCGCCGGCTTCCATCGCTGCCACCGGCGGGGTGGACCCGGGCGAGGTGGTTGCAGACGAGTTCGCAGGGCAAGCCGTCGCATTTGTGGGCGTGCCCCTGGTGGCGATGCGGAGTTTGGTCGGCTGGGAAGGGCTCGTCGTCGCGGCCTGCGGGTTCCTTGCCTTTCGTGTGATCGATATCTCCAAACCCGGGCCGATCAAGAAGCTCGAACGGTTTCCCGCGGGCTGGGGCATTCTGGCGGACGACCTTGCCGCCGGAGCAGTTGCGGCGGTCTTTGTTTGCATCGCTACGGCGATCCTGGTTCGGGGGTAGCAGAGCCTGCATGATCGAATGGATGGCCGTTATCGTGCTGGGGTTGGTCGAGGGAATCACCGAGTTCCTCCCGGTTTCATCCACCGGGCACCTGCTGCTGGCGGAGTGCGCGTTCAAGGAATGGCTCGGGCTGCAGCACCGGTCGGACCTGTTCAACACGGTAATCCAATGCGGCGCCGTCCTGGCGGTGGTTGTGCTGTTCACCCAGCGCGTCAGGCAGATGTTCTTCGAGTGGCGAAACCCGGCGGTGCGTCAGTTCCTTCTCAAGCTCGCGGTCGCGTTCGCTATTACCGGCGTCGGCGGCGTCATCCTGAAGAAGGCCGGCCTGGAACTGCCCGAAACAGCCGGGCCCGTCGCCTGGGCGACCCTGAGTGGTGGGTTCGTGATCTTCGCCGTCGAGCGCTGGGTGAAGGGCCGGACCCCGCAGGAGGAGATGGGCTGGGTCTCGGCGATCGTGGTTGGACTGGCCCAACTGCTTGCCGCGGTCTTCCCGGGCGCCTCCCGGTCCGGCGCGACGATCCTGGCTGCCATGGTCGCAGGTACTTCCCGCAAGTCCGCTACGGAGTTTTCGTTCCTCCTGGGCATTCCCACCTTGCTCTCGGCGGGCGCGCTGCAGATCTTCGATGCCTGGCAGGACGCTCGGATGCAGGGGGGGCAAATGACCGAGAACTGGGCTCAACTGCTTGTTGCGGGGATCGTGGCGGCTGTTACCGCCTTCGCGGTGGTGAAATGGCTGCTGCGGTTTGTCCAGAGCCATACGTTCGTCGGTTTCGGCTGGTATCGGCTTGCTCTGGGCCTTCTCATCTTCGTTGCCCTGCGTTAGGCGGCAGGATTCACCGTCCCAAGGCGAGGGTATCCGGGCAATCTGCGGGCGTTGGAGTCTGAAAGCGGTGGCGAGAAATGAAATAGTGCGAGGAAATACGGGTTCTGGTTGAAAAAACATTTAGGGGAACTGCGCCGGGTGCTATAATAAAGGGCGAATCGAGCCGGTGCAGGCCCCAAGTTCAGGCGCAGGACGGCTCGATGGAATACTGAAAGACTTCTGTGGAGGGTTCTTCCCCCATGGCGACGGATAGTTACGGCTCTCTGTGCGACGATTTCTACATCGACATGTATGTGAATACGGAACTGGATCTGCCCACGGAACGGGATACGATCCTGACCTTCTTCGACCGGATCCAGAGGCAGTTTCCCACGATGGGCCGATTCTCACGTCGGGATAGCGGGGAATACTGCCTTGAGGAAGACCCCGTTTCGGGGCAATACCGCTGGGTGAGTCTGGAAGTGGACCGGGTCGGCTCCGGCGTGGTGAATCCCGCCAGTATCGAGGAGGTCGGCCGGCAGAACAAGCTGATCCTCGATCTGATGCCGTACATGCTGGGAATTACGCCGCTCGACATCGATTCTCTCGACCTGACGTTCGCGATGGATTTCGATTGCGCCGGCAACCACGACGAGGTGATTGCCGAGGCTTTGTTTGGTTCGAGCGCTTTTGGCTGGCTCCTGGACTGGCCTCAGACCCGGCCGATCGTGTTCTCACCTTCCATGGTGATCTCGCTGGGCGACGATGATCACATGCAGGCGCGCATGAGCATCGAGTCCAAGACGAGTCTCTACGAGCCCGGCGAGAAGGAGCCGAATCACGACGAAGCGATCACTGTGTCGCTGACGGTCCGCCAGTATCCGAAAGCGAGCGAGCGGTTCGACCCGGTGGCGTCCTTCGAGCGACAGTGCCAGCAGGTCGAAGAGCTGATGTCGGAGAAGATCCTTCGCTACTTCGTGCAGCCGCTCACGGAGGTGATCGCGCAGAGAAGATCGTCCTGAGTCCGCAGGCGTAAACCTTCGTTTTGCAGAACGTGGTCTTGTCCTAAGGAGTGGAAGTCGCCATGGCATTGGAAGCCCCGTTGAGCAAGTACAAACGACAGAATTTCTACATCGGTGTGGCCGTGTGTCTCGCACTGGCCCTGTGGTTCGCCTACGACGGATACCTCAACAAGGGCTTCATCGAAGAGCACACCAACAAGGAAGGCCGGCCGGACAGCACGCTGATCTTCAATCAGAAATCGCCGCCTTTCTTCGTCGCAGGAGCCCTGCTGTGCGGCGGGTACTTCTGCGTCATACGCAACAGAAAGCTCGTAGCTACGGATGACGCTCTGGTCATTGCCGGCAAGCAGAGAATCCCCTACGACGCCATCGAAAGGATCGACAAGACGCATTTCGAGAAGAAGGGCGTCTTCACGATCTTCTACAAGAACGAACAAGGCCGCGAGTCGAAGCGAGCGTTGAGCGACCGTGAGTACGACCATCTCGGCCCGATCCTCGACCACCTGATTGCGCAGATCACATAGCCGGGACGCCCAGGCGTTTGCCGTCGATGAACTCGTTCCGGGCCGGCGGATGGTCCCCCGCACGTTGACAATGTCACGGCCTGTTGTATAATGCCCTGCCCGTGCGGCGTTGGCGGCGGGCGCGTGCGGTGCCCTTGTGTCCCCCAGGCTGCGGTGAACGCGGGTCGTATTCTTTTTTTCTTTTCAGGAAGGGAGACGTGCGATGCAGACGGTCGGTGGCATCGGGAACGAGGGAAAGCGCGGAATCGTGCAGTCGGGTGTGACGGTCGGGGTCCTGCTGGTGGTGCTCTGCGGCATGGTCCAGGGACAGATCGAGGTCAACGAGCCCGGCCTGCATGACGGAGAGAGTGTCTATGGCCTTGTGACCGCGGCGACGCCGGACCCTAATGTGAACGATCTGTCGATCTTCGTGTGGGCCTGGGGTGAAACCGATCCCAATCTGTACTCCAATGTCGCCTTTCATGTTGTCGGCCTCTATTCCGACGTGAATCTGGTCAACATCGGCGCCATCGATGTCAACGCCATCGGCGGGATTGCGGACGCCAACGACGGTGACGCCTATGCCCGCATCCTGACGGCCGGAGGCGTCTATGTCGCCGGAGACGCGAACAATACGGGAGACATCACGGTTACGGCCGTCGGCGGCACGGCGGATGCCAACGATGGAATCGCCTACGCCAACATTGAGCATGCCTACGGTCTCTTTGCGGACGGAGACGTCAACAATGCGGGGGATATCCGCATCACGGCTGCAGGCGGTCCCGCGAATGCCACCGGCAGCTTCACTTCGGCCTATGCCCAGGTCGTCGTCAACGGCATCGAGGCCACGTACGGAGATGTCAACAATACGGGCGACATCACCGTTGCCGGCGCGGGAGGGACGGGGGACTCCGGGGGCGCCACATTTGCCTATGCGGTTGTCAGAGGCGTGGCTGCGGAAGGCCCCATAGACAACACAGGGGACATTGCCGTCACTGCCACGGGAGGAACCGCAACCGGCGGTGTGTACGCCTGGGCTGAGGCCATTGGTCTGTCCGCCTATCAGGGCATCGACAACGCGGGGGCCGTCACCGTCACGGCCGTCGGCGGGACGGTAACCGCCGGCGGTGATTCCATGCTGGCCGAGGCCTACGCCATCGCCAGAGGCCTCCTTGGCAACGGGATCGACAACACGGGGACGGTATCCGCCTCGGCCGCCGGGGGGACTGCGAACACCCACGGCAATCTCTCCGTGGCCGCCGCCAATGCCGATGCCCAAGGCATCCTCAGCAGTTCCGGCGACCTGACCAACGCTGGCGCCATCGATGTCAGCAGCGAGGGCGGGACCGCAACCAGCGAACACAGCGCCTTCGCGGACGGCAATGCTTACGGAATCCACCTCGGTAGTGGGACGGTGACCAACAGCGGCGCTCTCGACGTGCGCATGGTCGGCGGGACGGCCCACGGAGTCTCCTCGTTCGAGGGCGATCCGTACTCCGCCGTCGAGGTCTACGCGGATGCGAACACCGTTGGGTACGGCGTTTTCGCCCAACACGTGGTCAACACGGGCCAGGTCTATGTCAACGGCAACGGCGGACAAGCCGAGGCCCAGACCCACGTCGACATCTACGGCTCGGCCGAGACCCGTGCCTATGCCCGCGCCGACGCCGAGACGTACGGGATCTACGCGACAGCTGATGTGAACAACGTGGCAACCATTCAAGCGGTCGCCGTCGGAGGATCCGCGACAGCCGACGCCGACGTGGACGCCTCCGCTTGGGCCGGGGTGAGCGCCTATGCCCATGCCTCTGCCGATGCCAACGCCTACGGACTCTACGGTGGGACGGACGTGGTCAACACAAGCCACATCATGGCCAGCATCATCGCCTCGAATGCCGACGCGCTGGCGTCCATCGATATCGGCGACACGCAGGAAGCCGAGGCCGATCCATCGGCCTTTGCCTACGGCCGCGCAGGCGGCTACGGAATCTACGCCGGGGACGACGTGGACAACAGCGGTTTGATCACCGTGATCACCAACGGAGGAACCGCCGATGCCAACGCCATGGTCGAGAGGGCCTATCTGTACGGCCCGGCGTATGTCCGCGCGGCGGCCGACGCCAACATGGCCGTCTACGGCATCCGGGCCGGGGGCGAGGTGGACAACAGTGCCAACGTCGTCCTGATCACCGCCGGGCATCATGCAAACGCCTACGCCGACGCGGACATCACGGCCCGCGCCTGGGCCCAGGCCAATGCCGACGCCAACACCTACGCGATCCATGCCCGGGGGGACGTCGATGGGACCGGCAACGTCAACATCATGGCCTCCGGTGGAACGACTCAAGCGGACGCCCGCGCGGCCGATGAGGCCTATGCCTCTGCGTCCGCCGACGCTGCCGCATACGGCATCTACAGCAGCGAGGGAAGCGTGGCCTCGGCCGGGAACATGGCGATCGATGCGACCGGCTCGACCTCGTATGCAACCGCGGCGGGCGATGGCGACGCCAGCGCCCTCGCGACGGCCAATGCGGACGCCTACGGCATCCACGCCGCGGTGGATGCGAGCAACGGGGGGACGGTGTCCGTCAATGCCCGGGCCGGCGCCGCCCATGCGGACGCCAACGCCCCCTCCGACGCATATGCCTATGCCATTGCGGACGCGTACGCCTACGGCGTCTACGCCGGCGCCAACGCGGCCAGCGACACTCGCCTCAACATATGGGCGGTCGGCGGGACCGCGGTGGCCCCCGCCGGCAGTGAAGGCGACGCCCAGGTCGCCGT
>JAXDBU010000015.1:0-5660 GCA_034678485.1 Sedimentisphaerales bacterium
TGGGCATCGCACCCCACGGGGTTGATTTCGCCTCCATCGACGGAGATCCGTCCAGGCTGTTCTTCCTGGTGGTTGCGCCCCCGAGCCAGGCGGGACTTCACGTCGAGGCCCTGGCCGCCATTGTCAGGCTGGTCCGGTCGAAGCCGTTCTGTCAGGCCTTGGTCGCCGCCCAGGATGCCCGCGAGGCCGTGGATCTGATTCGAGGGGCATGATCACCGGGCGAACGACGTCGTCCTTCCCCACCGCCGATCACCGCGTCGCTTTTGCCGGGCCTCGGTGAAGCCTCCTGCAGACGTGGCGGGATTCCCCGTATTGGCGGCGGAAATTGTTGACATTCAGCGCTGCCACCTGCTACCATGACCACCGAGCGTTCCGGAAGTCTCTTCTTGACGCAAGCCGGAGAATCGAAGGCGCGGCGTGGGATTCCTTGACTGGTTCAGAGGCCGCAAGAAAGCGGAGATGCCCGCAGAGCCCTGCGCGGCTGGTACCCTGCGCAAGCTCGTCAGTGCGGTCGACGAGGTCGTCGTGGTCTGGAAGCCATTCTGCGCGGACGCCGAACCTCCGCGGCTGCTGCGTCTCGACGCTATGCCGAGCCGAAGCGGCGAGAAGGTCTGCGTCGTGGTGGCGGACAATCCGTGGTGCGACGGCAACGGAAAACTGATGACCGCCAGAGAAGCCATCCGAGGTATCGCGCACCTCGTGGAATACACCGAGGTTGGGCCTCCGTGCCGCGATCGGGTCATTCACTTAGGCCACGTCGGTGGGGTGTTCCTGAACGGCCGGCCCTATCGACCGCATGAGCTCATCGGCACGAGCGAAAACCTGCGCGCCGAAATCATTCGGCTCTATGAGCGCAAACACCGATAGCCCTCTGCCCGATACCGCCTGCGGGCATAGCCGCTTCGCGGCCTTCTATCGGAGCACGATACGCCATTGTGGAAGTTGCTCCGGCGGCGCACGCGACATCGGCCGCCCTATCGCGGGGGGAGGGACCGTCCCAGGACGGCCTTCAATCGGTCGGGGTAGTCCGTGATGATGCCGTCGATCCCCAGGTCCACCATACGCTGCATGTCGTTGATGTCATCGATGACCCACGCGTGTACTCTCATGTTGCGTCCGTGGGCGGCTTTGACGAACGCCCGGGTGAGGATATGGCGGTCGCTGTGATACTCAGGGACTTGGAGCGCCTCCGCAGGCAGTCGATAGAATCTCCCCAAATGCGTCACGTTCAGGCCATAGAACATCCTGATTTCTTTCTCTGCCGCGGCGGTGGCAACCTCCGGACAAAGCCGGCGGAACTGGCTCATCGTCTGGGCGTCGAACGCCGCGATCAAGGCCCGCTCAGTCATCCCCTGGTCGCGCAGCATCCGGCACAGACGAGCGGGGATAGGTCCCTGTTTGATCTCTATATTCATCCTCGCCTTTGGAAACGCGGCCAAAACCTCCGCCAGGGTGGGAATCCGGAGCCCCTGACCCCGGAACGGGTAGCTCTCGCCGTTGTCCTGCGTCCAGGTGTAGCCTGCGTCCAGGTCCTGGATCTCTGCCAGCGTCAGTTCCTCGACGCGGCCCGTGCCGTTCGTCGTACGGTCCACCGTCTCGTCGTGGATCACGACCAACTCGCCGTCCTTCGTACTGTGCACATCCATCTCCAGGACGTCCACGCCAAGCGCCACGGCGTGCTCAAAGGCATAGATCGTGTTCTCCGGCCACAGACCCGCGCCGCCTCGGTGGGCGATCAGAAGAACCTCATCATCCCCGAAAAAGGGATGGTCGGGAATGGGCCTGGCCCAGAAGGACAGCGTGACCCACAGGGCGATCAGAAAGGCGATGGATCCCAGCAACACCTTGACGCGTTTCTTTCGCATGGTTTCTATCGCTTCGAACAGTCGGTCTCACGACGCCGTTCCACAAGGCCTGCCGACGTTACACAGCTCGGGCGGCCATGCACCAGGAAGCGACTGTAATCCATCGGCCGATGCCGCACAAGCCGCTTCATGTCCTCGATGCAGAAGTACAGCTCACCGCCGGTGCGCAAACCGGTGCCGCCTGCACCCATTTGTGACGCCGCCATCGCTTTTGCCGGGCCTCGGTGAAGCCTCCTGCAGACGTGGCGGGATTCCCCGGATTGGCGGCGGAAATTGTTGACATTCAGCGCTGCCACCTGCTACCATGGCCAGCAAGCGTTCCGGAAGCCTCTTCTTGGCGCAAGCCGGAGAATCGAAGGTGCGGCGTGGGATTCCTTGACTGGTTCAGAGGCCGCAAGAAAGCGGAGATGCCCGCAGAGCCCTGCGCGGCTGATACCCTGCGCAAGCTCGTCAGTGCGGTCGACGAGGTCTTCGGGGACGGACTGGCCGAAGTGGAGGCCATGGGGGTCCACCCGCTCGCCCTGGCCACCCTGCGTGAGGCGATCCGGCGCCGGGTGAAACGGCGAAACGTGCGATTCTACGAGCCTGCTGCCGGATTGGCCCACTTCGACGCCGATGAGTTGCAGCAGGCCCGGGCGCGCATCGTACAATTGGCGAAGTCCCACGCGCTGCTGGCGGACCCGGAAGGCTCAGGCCGTCTACTCAGTGCATTTGCCATGGCCGGTGGCTTCCAGGGTGTCGTCGCCCTCGCCTACGAGGTGCGTGACGTCGGCGGCGTCAGTCAGAGCCAGGCCTTTCAGCTTCTCTACAATCAGAACCGTCTGGCCGCGATGAGCGGTAGAAGAGTCGGCCCCGACAGGGGAGAGTCTGTCGCGAATCCCGAGCCGGCAGAGGAACCGAAGTCCAAGAGCATTGCGGGCAAGACCAGGAAGTGCATACGTTGCGGCGCCGCATTTGGCGAGGCCGGATTGCAGTGTCCCGCTTGTGGGTCCACCCGCTTCCTCTGGGAATGAACGGAGGGCCGCAGACCACGGACGCGCTCATGACACTGGTCTGCCTTCCCCCGGCGGTAGTGTGGAGTGTCCGACGCAAAAGCATGATTTTGAAGGAACTGCTATGAAGAGCCTGGATGTATTGCTCGTCGCGGCCCCGGTGGTGGTGTTTGTGCTGGTGCGATTCCTCTGGCCGGGGCGGCAATGGCGCGCCGCCGGTCTGACGCTGGGGCTCGTCATCATTCCCGCATGTGCATCTGTCCGGGGGATCAGTTGGCGCATCTGGCCGCGTTTCGGCTCGGTCGTGGAGAGGGTCGAGCACGTGCACAGGCAGGTGGTTCCCGGCAATAAGGCGGCAGCGAGCCTTGTCTGGGGCGCTGTGTATGGTCTGGCGGGATACGGCGTGGATCGACTCGTGCGTCGGCCGTCCGGAGGCCCGCAAGTCGTCCGGTCCGTCCTTGTCGTATCCAAAGAGGAGGTGTTGGCAAAGGACATCGGTCTGGTCCGTGCGGCGGTCGAGGGCAAAAGCAATGAGCTGCGCGAGCTGTTCTCCGATCTGGACTCCCAGGAGCATTCGGAGGGGGAGCTGGCGCGCCGCGCCGGGCGGGTAGGGCCTTTGACGAATCTCGTGCTCACCATCTATGGATACGACCAGGATCCAGGACCGCTATGGCGCTACTATGGTGGAGACAAGCACCCCGAGGTCCGTCAGTGGGCCTGGCATCTTCTGGAGGAGATGCCCTACGCCATCGCGTTTCTGGAGCCACAAAGCGCTCTTCTCCTGGGTTTGCTGTGTCTGGGGGGGCTGATCGATTCGGAGTACGGCGGCTACATTCCCGACTTCAAGACCGACCGCGAGGAAGGCAACCGGTTCGTGGCCCTGGTGCGCGACACGACGGCCCGCTTCATGTCGCATCACCCCGAACTGCCGCACAGCGTGTACCTTACCGTTCAGATGAAGGTCACCTCGATCCTCGACCAGTTCGACGAGATGAGAAGACATCTGTTCGGGTAGCCGAGTTTGAAGTGTGAAGTTTTAAGGATGACGCTTCCCTTCACACCCATCACACCCTTCGCACATGTTACTTGCAGCCATCACCACCGGCCACGCCCACAGATTCGAGACGGGCCGACCCGGCTGGTCCTATCGCAGTCGTCTCTTCTGTCGGACAATGGCTACTTGAACACTGTGTGGAGTTGCGCAAACGTCAGACTCAATTCTGTGGTTCCTGGGCAAACTCATCGTCCCCATCCGGTATGGCGCCGACCACACCTTCCCATGACTGCCCCGATCTCCGACGCTTCCGGGCGATGAGCCAGGCCCCCAGGATCGCGAAAGCAACCAGGCACGTTGCATAGACGATCTGCCCGAAGAGCCAATAAACCGACCACCTGTTGAGTTCGCCGGCATGATATGGTGTGAGCCCGATCTCAAAGGCATATAAGGCACTGACCAATAGAGACGCAAGCATCGCTGTTTTTGTCTGGCGGTCTGCGCAGAGGAAGCCGACAATCAGACCGGTCAAGAAGCCCGATATGCAGCAGGCAATCGCTTGGAACAGCGGTTCTGTGAGCACGGCCCACGCAGGGTGTTCCAGGAGCAATGTGCTCCGAAGCCAGAGCCACAGACGCACGAAAACCAGCCCAGAGAGCGGGATGAAGATGCAACTGCACAATATGCTTCCGACCACCAACGCACATGCTTGTCTGATGCGAAGCGCTCTCTGTCTGCTCGGGCCTTCTGGCATCCCATCGCCTCCTCTATTCACGACAGCCAACCACTTGCCCCTCTTCCTTCGCAAGCAGTTTCTCGAATCGTCTGGAACGCACACCGACTGCCATTACGTACGTGACGCCTGTGCATACGATGGCCGTGATCGCGCATGCCATGAGGTGGACGCCGAGTCGGAACCAGTATTCACCCAGACATGCGATTGCGGCCAGGGACATTTGAATCGCCACAGTCAAGATCATGAAGATCAGCAACACCTGTACTGCCACCCACTTCGGTTGTGGAATCGCGGCGTGTTCTCCCAGGAACCGGCGTTCCAGATGTCTGAAAGAAGCGTCTATCCTGATCCCCAGCAGACAGCTCATTTCAAGGAAGGCCATCAGGGCACTGCTGAAGAAGTAGAAACTCATCCTTGGCCAGTCGCCATCGACCGCCGGAGAAATCCCTGCAACCAGCGACACGATGACGCCGATGGTCATCATCACGAAGATGAGTTTCACGTCCCGTGCTTTCCTCATGGCATCGCTCCCGTTCCCCCAATAGGGTCCGCAACTGTTAGCCCCGGGCATGTCCTCAGTCGGCCCGGTTTCGGAAGCCGAAGGCGTAGAGGTCGGCGTCGCGCAGGGCGAAGCGCAGGCGGACGGGCCGGCCGGCCAGGGCGCGCACGTCGCTGCCCGATTGCCACTTGACCGTATGCTCGATGGCGTCGCCGTAGATCTCGGGGCACTGGGTCAGGCCGCAGCCTGTCGCGGACCGGCCGTTCAAGTGCTCGATCTGCACCCGCAGGCCCCCGGCGGCGGAAGTCGAGACGTTGACGACCAGCTCATCGCCCTCGAACACGATGGGTCTGGTCACGACCTCGCCGCCCGCGAGCGAGGCGTGCGCCGAGACGAAGCCGTCGATCCGGCACGTGTAACGGCGCGTCCGGACCGCCTTGCCCTCGAAGTAATAGCTCTCGTCCGTGTAGAGCGACAATTCTCTGCCGCCGCCGGGCAGGGGGGATTCGGTCTCCACGAGACCCCACCAGATGTAGTTGCTGCGGTTGTGCCACTTGTCGGGATTGAGGCCCGG
>JAXDBU010000016.1:0-4800 GCA_034678485.1 Sedimentisphaerales bacterium
CCGACGAGGTCTATGGCTCGCTCGGGTCCGAAGGGATGTTCACCGAGCGCACGCCGCTGAGCCCGAACTCGCCCTATTCGGCCAGCAAGGCCTCCGCTGACCATTTTGTGCAGGCGTTCGGGCACACCTGGGGTCTGCCGTACAACATCACGCGCTGCTCGAACAACTATGGGCCTTACCAGTTCCCCGAGAAGCTGATCCCGCTGATGATCCACAACGCGATTCACGACAAGGAGCTTCCCGTCTACGGCGACGGCCTATACGTCCGCGACTGGCTTTACGTCTACGATCACTGCACCGCGATCTGGTGCGTGCTCCAGAACGCGCGGCCGGGAGAGGTCTACAACGTCGGAGGCTGCAACGAGAAGCCCAATCTCGAAGTGATCCGGCTCATCCTCCAGCACGTGGGCAAGCCCGAGACGCTGATCAAGCACGTCAAAGACCGGCCCGGCCACGACCGCCGCTACGCCATCGACGCCGGCAAGATCATGCGCGACCTCGGCTGGAAGCCCTCCGTGACGTTCGAGGAAGGCATCGCCAGAACCATCGACTGGTACCTGGTCAACGATCAGTGGCTGGCCCACGTCGTCTCCGGCGACTACCAGAACTACTACCAGACCATGTATGCCAACCGCTGACCGGCGCTGGACCGACTGGGTTGAGGGGCGGTGTCCTTCGACCCTGGGACGCTGTTGATCCTCTGTTTTTCCCTTGCAGGTGGCGCAGACGGTAGGTATATTGTAATTACGACCCGTTGCTGGCGTCTCGAAAGGGAAAGGTCCGGATATGCTGATACCGCTGATACGAATCGGGAACTCCAAGGGCGTTCGCCTGCCGAAGGCGGTGATCGAGCAGGCGGGTCTGGAAGACCAGATCGATCTGGAAGTCAAAGACGGCAAAGTCATTCTCTCTTCCGCGCGTCCGGCTCGGGCCGGATGGGAGGCGGCCGCGCAGGCATGCCATGACGGCGGTCAAGATGACTTGGCCGATTGGGACGGCGCGTTGAATGACTTCGAAGGATCCTGGGAATGAACCGATTCGAAGTCTGGTTGGTCAACCTCGATCCCACCATCGGCAGCGAGATCCAGAAGACCCGACCAGCCGTCATTGTCAGTCCGGATGAATTGAACAAGCACCTGCGCACCGTGATCGTGGTCCCATTGACCACGGGCAAGACCTATCCGTTTCGAATCGCCACGAAGGTCGCCGGCAAGCCCGGCGTGGCCGCCGTCGATCAGATCCGAACCGTGGACAAACAACGTCTTGTCAAGAAGGTTGGTGCCGTCTCCGGCCAGACGCGCCAGAATCTGCTCAACGCCCTGGCTGAGCTGTTCGCCGATTGACGCCTTGATCTGTCCCTAGCAGGAGCGAGCACGAGATGGAACGTCTGAAGTAGATTTGCGGAGAGTCCGACGGTGCCATCGGCGGCGTGTGGCGCCAATGTATATGTCACAAGGCGCCGTAGACTGTGGTCTGTCTTGGGCTGTCTCCGCGATCGGGATTTTTGTTCTTGCACTCATAGTATCGAAAGGGCACGGGGATGAAGGGGCTTGCGGTGTTGTCTGTGCTGTGTGTGGTCTGTCTGTTGTCGGTGGGGGGTGGCGTAGCGGAGGGGCAACGAGACGGCCACCCGGAGTCGAAGGGAGCAGCTCCGATGATCGTGTTGACGGGGTTCGACGTCAACGACCAGAGCATGGATGTGCGATACAAGATTGTCAATCCCCGCACGCATGACGTCTGGATCTGCGATGCCGTCTATCTCAAGGATGGTAAGGGCAAAGGTGTGCCGCCGTATAGTGACGTCTACATCGCGGAGGATGGTCTAACCCTCGTGGTTCGCAAGCAGCTTGAGGTTCTGTATGAACGGTCGCCGTCTGTCCCAAGGGACTGCGCGGGGCACTATGTTCGCTTGCGCGCGGGTGAGGAACGGGTCGGATCCTTCTCCCTATCGCTTCCCGCTGAGCAAAGGGTCGTTTTTGCCCTTGGTTTGCCGCCTGCTGGCGAGCATGCGACACGCCTGGTGTTGAGGATCGGATTCCATGACGAAGATCTGCGGGAGAAGATGCGCAGGATCGTCAGCGTGGCGGAGCGCATTGGCGGTGCCCAATTGACTTGGTCTGATCTCACCGCCGAAGAGTATGACATCTACCGCCAGTATTTCCACGGGCTATGGGTCTCGGCCACATTCGGAGGATTGGCCGGCTTCAACGATGCTTGGCCGGAAGGCAGCGAAGAGATTGAGATCCCGTATTCTCTGACGCCGCAATTCGTGAGCACAGAGTCCTGTCTTGAGATAGTGAGCGACGGCGTACTCATCCCCCTGGCTCGCGATTCCTTCCCTGTTCCGTACATTGATTGAGTGGAGTTCTGGTCCGGACTGGGCTCCTATGGCCGCTTGGTTGCTGCGCTGGGATCGCCGGTGGGGGGCGGGGCGTGGTCCTCGCCGGCGGGCGGGCCGAGCAGTTCCGTCAGGACCGGTTTCAGGGCGTCGGCCCAGACTTGATAGCCTTTGAGCGACAGGTGCAGCCCATCGACCGTCATGCCGTCGTACAGTCTGCCGTCCTGGTTGGCGAGCCGGTCGTTGATGTTGAGAAACCGGATCGTCTTGCCATCGGCGAACTTGGCGATGTTCTCGTTGATCCTGCTGATCACGGGCATGACCGCCGTGGGATTGGCGGAGCGGTCGTTGCGAGGAGTGATGCCCATCAGGATGATCGTGGCCTCGGGCGCCTTGGCCCGGCAGAGATCGAGAATGGCCTCGATGCCTGCGGTCACGTTGGCGATTCTCGGATCGTCATCCCCGCGTGAGAGCGAGCCGCCGACGTCGTTCGTTCCGGCCATGAGCACGATCACCTTGGGATGAACGTTGTCGAGTTCTCCGTTCTCCAGTCGCCAGAGGATGTTCCGAGTGCCATCGCCGCCCCAGGCGAAATTCGCCGCGTTCCAGCCGAAGAAGTTCTGCTTCCAGTTGGCCAGTAGTTGTGGATAGTCCAGCGCTCCCCAGCGGCGGGTGATGGAATCGCCTTCGAAGTAGACATTGATGCGGCCTTTCCGAGCCTTTTCGAGCAACTGGGTGTGGGCGGTTCGCGAGTTCTGGTCCGTGCGTTCGACGGACCGAACGGCAGCGGGTGCAGCGGCCGCCGCCGGCAGCGGCAGAGCCTTGATGTATCGGCCTATCCATTCGAAGAAGGCCGGCCAGTTGGGGCCCGACGTGTGGCCGCCTTCGTGCTGGCGCCAGGCCAGCTCGCCTCCAATGAGCATTCCGACCGGAGGCATCGGGTCGGTCAGGTAGTTGCCCGGCGTGCCGAAACCCTTCCTGCCCAGGAGCTCGTATACCGGGCCGGCCAGCACACCGGCCATGAAGCTGCCGCGGGCGTCCACCCAAGGCGGATCGCCCGGAGGGACTCCATAGCTGATGAAGCACGGACGCGGGGCGCACAGGGCGATCAGCTCGTGCGAGTCCACGGGCAGATCGGCCGCCGTCATGCAGGGATCGGAGGCGCCGTACTTGAGGAAATTGCCGGCCATCCAGTGATATTCGCCCTTGCCGGTGAGGTTTTCGAGCGCCTCGCCGAATATGTGCCGATGGAGCTTCGCACCGCCTTCGCCCGAGGAGGCGACAAAGGCGACCGCGATGCGCTCGTCGAGGGCAGCCGCGACCAGTGCGGCCTTCCCAAAGCGGGAGACGCCCTCGATGCCGACCTTCCTCGCGTCCACCTTTACGTCGGGATTGGCCTCGAAGAAGTCGATCAGCCGGCTGACGCCCCAGCCCCAGGCCCGCAGGGCGCCCCATTGGTCAGGCTGGCGAGGCTCGCCCTTGTTGGTCAGGCCGATGATGCCCTGGCGCAGGCTCATGCCGCCCCTGTCGGCCTGGATGCTCCCGGGATTGATGAAACCATAACCCCACCCGTGGGCGATGGCCTGCTGCATCCAGGATGGCCCGCCGCGGCCGCCTCGGCCACTGCCAAAGCCGCCGCCGAATCCGAACTCAAGCATGATGGGCACCGGCTCTTTCGCTCCGGCCGGGACGGTGAAGCTCGCCGCGATGTTCACCGTGATCTGGGGGCACGTCGAATTATCGACGTGACCGACCAGCGTCCTGGTGACGGTCGGGATGCCGGCGCTGTCGCCTTCGGTCGTCACCTTCACCTCCCAGGTCACCTTGGGTACGTTCGGCGGAATCCGCCCGTAAACCTCGCGCTCGAAGTCCTCGACGATTTCCGCCCGCCTCGCGGCCCATTGCTCGGGTCTGGTCACCCTGGTTCCATCCTTCATCTTCAGGACATCGGGCATCGTGTCGTGGTAGGGACTGGCCTTCTCCTCGGTGAACCGCTCCTGATTCTGACCGCTCTCGCCCGGACGCAGAGCCCGGATCCCCAATTGATCCATCATGTGCCGGTGGTCGTCGTACCCGTCCGCAGTGGCCGGACTCGCACCGCCGCCAACGGCCGCCCGAGTCGATGGATTCACGAGTGTCACTGTCCCCAGAAGCGCCAGGACACTACACGCAATCGAACGCTTCAAACCCGCAGACATGGCTCTCTCCTATTCGGTCTACCTGTTCCTTTGATGTAGACTTCCCATCCCGATGCACAGAGTTGCATCTGATTATACCTATGCGAAGCGCATCGGCAAGATGAAGAATTGTCGAGATCGCGATGCCTTGGTAGAGTAAGCCGCGACATGGAACCGTTATGAGGCACACGAACGCGCTATGAACCAGGGCAGAGGCAAGTCGAAACACAGCAGACCGGTGAAGTCCCGGCGCTTACGCCGATGGGCCGCCGTTGGGATTGTGCT
>JAXDBU010000017.1:0-6873 GCA_034678485.1 Sedimentisphaerales bacterium
CCCACAACGCCTTCATGATCTGCCATTCTGCTTCAGTGAGCTTCATAAGTGCTACTCCTTCTACAGCTGTAGTAGCATTCTACTACATCCGTAGAAGGCGCCAACAGGAAAAATGAAAATTCCAGAAGAATTTCTTGGCTCGCAGGAAGTGCACAAAAGCAAAGGGCGGCCGCCTCCGCTTGCCGCCCCTGGGATGGTCGTTATTGTTGGGACGAGTTTCTCAGAAGCCGGGGACCGGGATGTTCTCCAGTGCCAGCGGTACCTGCCGCTCATAGGGGGCCAAGGCGACCGTATAGCGCATCGTCGTCACATCGCCGCAGGCGCTGCACCGGCCGCTGCCGGAACTCGTGGCGACCATCAGGCCATCGGACAAACGAGCGCCCGTGCCCGAGCTCGAGCCGGAGCTGCCCGAACTGCTCACATCCCACACCGACTTGCCCTCCGCGTTGAGCAGGTCCATCTTGACCAGCATCACGGGCGGGGGAACCTCGTCACGGAAGAAATGCCAGAATCCCGTGGAATAGGAGACGAGATTGGGGTCGTAGCTCGCCTGGATGCGGTAGCTGTATCGGCCCTCCTCGACCGTGGCCTCCTGTACGAGGATTTCCAACCCGGTCATCAACTCGATCGGGGTTTCATTGGGCTCGAAGGGAACATCGACCACCTCGAACGCATCGGCCATCAGGACGTCCAGAGACCACTCTACACGGCTCAGCGCCGACGGATAGCCCAGCGCGCGATCGACAGGGAAACTCACGCCAAAATGGAATTCATCGTCTCTTCCAATCACCGCAGACAGGTGTCTGGCGTCCTCGATCGACTGATACGTGCGACTGAGCGAAGGACCATCGACGGAGTTATAGATCTCCACACCGTCCTGGTCCCACACGATGGCCTCCCTTTGTGTCATCTCCACACCGATCAGGCCGGTGTAGTCGAGGATCCGAACGCTGCCGGAAATCTGCAACGTGGTCTGGGCATTCGGATCGCGGTCGGGTTCTTCGACCGGGTTGTACAGCTGCGATTGCAGCGTGACCGAGCGCCAGTAGGGCTCGAAGGCCTCGGCCGCATCCGGTGGCTCCTGGGCGGGCAACACGCCCGCCAGCACACCCGTGCACAGAATGATGGCAAACAGTTTGTTGAGTCTTTCGTTTCGCATGGCTTTCCCTCCTGAAAAAGGTCGCCTCGTAACAAGTACATCCCTATGCCCAGTCTACGTCGACTGTGCCTTTGCATCCGTCAATCGAGGTCCATCCCGCCCCCCTTGCGCCCACGCGAGATGCACCACTCCCACTCATATCTTAAGTCCCATGTACTCGGGCGCCGTTTCGCGCTTTTGTGCAAAATCCGGCTCAATTCTTCGCATCAACGCAAGAAACCCGCCGCGAACGGTCAATCGAGATAGCCCATCAGGACCAGGCGGGCCCGCTGGCGGGACGTCAGCATGGGGGCCAGTTCCTCCCGTACGCGGGCCAATTCCCGCCGGGCTTCCGCTCGAAAGCGATGGAGGGCCTCTGTCTTCTGTGCGATTTGCACCTCGTCGGCGTTCTCGTCTTCGAGCAGGACGAAAAGCTCCTCGCAGAGTCGCTCGCCTTCGCTGGGCTCATAGTCCTCCAGTTCCAACTGCCTCCAGGCAAACGGCGTGCTGAACGACCGACCACCCGCGCTGCCGGAGGCAAACCCTCCGCCCATACCGCCGCCGGAGCCACTGCCGCCGGCGAATCCTCCACCTGTACCGGCACCGGCAGTCCCTCCGGTCGCGCTGCTGCTGAAGCTCGCACCCCCGGCGCTGCCGCGCGCTCGTGCGGACACGCCGCCGGCGATCTGGCCGCCGCTGGGACTGCTCCACCGTGTATAGCCGCCTGTGCCGCTCCTGGTAGTGGTGATCCGCTCGTATCAGTAAAGGGTTTCGTTGTACAGCATGCGGGCATCATTGGCATCGAATCGCGGCGCCGAGGCCATCGTCAGGTCCGCCTGCCTCTTCAGCTCCCGGATTCTGCGCAGCTCCGGTCCGAGTGTCTGCCACTGCTCGTCCGAGACTCCAAGCGCTAGCCTCAGACACCTTTCCTCTTCTGTCCTGGCCCTTTCCTGTGCGGCCTGCGCTCTCTTGCGGTTCTCGATCCGCTCCCTCTGCCAGTATTCCTCCATCTCTCTATGGTGTCGCTCATCCCTGGCCTGCATGTAGGCGTCCCGACGGGTGGGCGGCAGCTTCCAGAAGTAGTCCCAGTCTTCCGGCGTCATGACATTGACGGGAGGCGGATTGGGCGGTTGCTTGCGCTCGGCAGAGCCGGCGCCAACAGTCACACCACCCACCAGAACCAGCGCCACCCAGAGAATCACCCTATGTGTCATCATCGTGATGGCTCCTGTCCAAATGATTCCGTACCACCTATCTATCGTCCGCCTATCGCAAGGCGGCGGCCTCCGCACTCCGCCGCCCCGCTGCAGGTGGCCCTTCATCAATGGCCCCGGCCCGTTCCCACTGCAATACCGGGTAATCGTGCTCCAGAATCGTCCAGGTGGAGCCGAAATCCCAACCGGCCTGCTCGAAGGTCACCCTCTGCTGCATTTGTGCCGTGTCCAATCCCATGCCGAAGTGCTGCGCTCCCGCACCCGAGCTGAGGGAAACTCCGGAGACTTCCGTATCCCAGAAGGACGCGATCACCAACGGCGGCCGGGACGTGTCCGCTTCGCCAAACAGCCCGCCCATGACCGGGGTGATGGCCTCTGTTTCGGACGCCGCGGGCACCATTGTGCAGGCCACGTGGCTGTTCGCAACGCGAAGGGCCGAAGCCACGCCGATCAGCCCGCCAGCGACAGAACCCGTCACTGATCCGCGCGCGTAACTGTCGATGATCCATTGGCTGTGGGCGCCAAAGAACAGAGCCTCTCCGGCCAAGCCACCCGCCGCCTGCTCGGCCACAACCTCGCAATTGGCGGCGGATCGGATGGTCGACATTGCCATTGGCATCGTACCAACCAGACCACCGACGGCATCTCTGCCGACAACCCTACCTTCGGCACGGCAGTCTACTATCTGAGCTTCGCGCAACTCGCCGATAAGGCCACCCACAGATTTGTCGCCGACCATATCCACGCGTGATTCACATCGGATCAACATCCCACCAGGCCCGTTCCCAATCATTCCACCGACACACTCAACACCCGTCACCCGGACATCGACCTGGCAATCGATCAGGGTGGCAGCCCAGAGCGTGCCTACCATACCTCCGACGTATTCGGAGCCCGACATCTCGCCGGTAACTGAACAACGAAGGATCATACCTCCCTGGCTGAGCCCTGCGATCGCGCCGCAGGGCGAACCGGTGATCCGGACGTTCCGAAAGTGCAGATCCTGGACCAAGCCAGAGAACATGCCAAACAGCCCCGCATTGTGCCCGTCTGCGCCAGATATGGACAGATTCCAGATCGCATGTCCCCGGCCGTCCAGGACACCGCTGAATGGATCGCCGCTGTGAACGGAAACACTGCCTTCGTGATCTCGGGCAATCAGGGCGTCCTGGAATACCTGCCCACCCGGCAGATTCGGATCAAGATCGATGTCATCGATCAACACGAAGTGCCGGTCGAACAGACTGTCGTCCAGACCGATGGAGAGCAGATGCTCGGCTGTTGCGATCTGATAGGGGTCGTTCGGTTCGCCCGTGCCGCCGGCGAATCCATACGCTCGCGTCAGCAGACCGCCGGCCAGCACACCCACACACGCAACAACAGCAATTCGTTTGCCAAGTCCTGCGCACTTCATGGCTTTTCCTCCTGAAGAAAATCACCTCGCACTTTTCTTAGTCCCGGCTGTTAAGCGGGTTCACCGCAACCTTCTATATCTCCACCGGACACGACCTCCCCATAGTGCAATCCGTCCGACTGCCCGATGTTTCACATTTTTGTACAGAATTGCGTCAATCGAGGTAGCCCATCAGGATAAGCATGGCTTCCTGACGGCGTGCCACAACCTGGCGCAATGCCTCTTGAGCCTGCTTGATCTCTTCGTCGGCTTTGCGGCGGTACGCCGCGAGCTGGGCCATTCTCTGGCGAATCTCCTCGCTCGTCGCATCGGCGCGGTCGATCAGGTCGAGCAATTCCCCGCACAGCCGCTCGCCTGGAGTGACCTTTGCGCTCGGCGGGCCTTGTGAAGGTCGCCACGGTCCCAGAGACGAGTAGTTCGCCCCCGCCGGGGGCTGCGCGGGTCGCGGGGGTGCGACGCGGCGCCGAGGCAGGGTGCGGTCGTTGCGCCGGACGCGCCGCGAATCGTTGTACCCGCCGCTTGCCCCGTTTCGCGAGCCGCGGTAACTGCTTCCCGATCCTCCGCCAAAGCTGGCGCCGGCCACCCACGAGCCTACAATCGCCCGCGTCCGTTCGCGCACCGCCTCCAGCTCGCGGAACTTCGGCTCGATCTGCTGCCACTGCTCGTCGGTCGCTCCCAGCAGCTCGCGCATCACCGCATTCCGGCAGTCTTCGGGACGGCCAAATTGCCCTTCGATTTTCTCGCGGGGCTCACGGTCGGCCAGAAAGGCACGCAGGAGCGGATTGCGCATCATGTTGGGATCGGGCGTCTCCGGCTCCGCTGGTCCTGCCGAGGCAAATCCGATCGAACAGGTGATGAGGCCAGCGAACGCCACAGCCGTGAATCTTCGCGTCTTCATGATCCGTCCGTCTCCACTGTCACCTCGCACGGCTCACTGCAACCAGCCATGGGCCATCAGCGCCGCCTCCTGGCGAAGCGTCGCAACTTTGCGGAGCGCCTCTTCGGCGTCGGGTGTCTGATCGGCCGCTGCCTTTCTCTGCGCACGCAGCAGTTCGACCTGTTCCCAGATCGACTCGATCGGCGTTTGTTCATCGCCCAGCATGTCGCGCAGCCTCTGGCAGGTGGTCTCGGCTGCCGTCAACGGCTCATTGGGCTCCCTGTCAACGAGCGGCTTCCATGCCCACTCGCAGTTCGTGACGGGTTGGGGGCCCGACGAAAGATCGTACGAAACCTGCGGCCGCAGGCGTGCGCGCATCTCTTCATGAAGGCTCTCCACCGCCAGGAGTCTGGGACGAATCGACCGCCATTGCGAAGGCGTAGCGCCGCAGGACTGCCGCCGCGACTCGTCGACCGCCCGACGGGCCTCGCGCTTGGCCCGCTCTTTGAGCTGCGTCATCTGCCGTGCGATAAGTCGATCCGTCTGCTCCTGCTGACGTCGCATGATTTCGTTCATGTTCTGTTCCGCCGACGTTCGTGGCGGCTGCGACTGAGAAAGCGACAACGGTGCGACTATCATCACGCAAAGGACCGTTCCGAATAGCGCCATGATCCGTCCTTGCAGTCTCATGTGCAAACTTCCCTTCTTTCCATACCGATATGCGGAGAGCCTAATAGGTGAAAACCTTCACGCGTTGGCGGAACTGCTCGGCATCGATTCGGCCGGTTGAGAAGGCATCGACGTCGGCCTTCTTTGCCTGGATCGTCAGGACCGTGGTGGCCGGCGTCCCGAAGCCCGACGGCGTGCGGCGGACCGTTTGTCCGCGTCCCGAACCGCGGACGTACGAGCGGGAATCGCCGTAGGAACTGCCGCCGCCGGCGCCGAAACTGCCGCCGCTGTAGCTGTAGCTGCCGCCCTCGAAGTAACCGCCCGCGCCGCCGGAGAAACCGCCCCGGCTCGGCGCTGGGACCGCCTGCCCGTAGTCTGCGTTCTGTCCGACGACGGTCAGGATGATGCTCTCATTAGGATCGACGTGGCGAATGTTGGCGGCGTGCTTGAGCGTCCCGATCAGGTCGTCCTTGAACTGCTCGAAACTCACTTGGTCTCTCGGATTGGGCTGCACTCTCGACCGAAGACCTGCATCGCGCGGCGAGTACAACCTCTGCCGCGCCCGCTGCCAGACCGGATCGACAGGCGTCTGCGGCTGCCGGTCGGTGTCGATATCCGGCGAGACCGCAGGCGACAGGGGGAAATCCACCTCCATGACGAACAGCACACCATAGCCCTGCAAGTAGAAAGCGTCGTTGCGGCGACCCGCCGCACCGAGGAAATCGCCGTAGTCGTACAGCACGCCCAGGATCATGCGCGGCTCGCTGAGCATGTCGCGCAGGATCTGCTGCATCACGCGAATGTCCTCGCTCGTCTCGGCGAATTCATCGACCGAGACGCTCGCGGTCGGGATCACCAGCACATCGTCGCCCGGTGCAACCGGCGAGCCGTACACGCGAGGGTGATCCATCCGCTCAGGAAAGGGCTCGAGTTCCGACATGTCAGGCTCTGCTCCCTTTATGACGTCGGCTCTGACGTTACTGTAGGGAATGCCGGGCGGATCGAACTGGAAACCGGGTTTGGACACCAGCAGCCTGCCGGTCCACCCGTAGGGCACTTCGACGCGGTAGCGGCCCTGCGAATCGGTGGTCGCGGTGTAGTCCCCCGGATCGGCGGTGACGACCACATCCTGGATCGGCTCGACGCCGAACGCAATCCGATCGGAGATGACAACCGTCTGAAGGGTGTAATCCTCATCCGTAAGGTTCTTGCTGACCTTCTCGTATTGCCTTTGGGTGGGATTGAACTTGCGATCGCCCTTCTTTGGACGGACCACACCCGACCAGCCATATTCCACCATCGCCCTGTAGAACCCGTCCTCGTCGGTGATCGGATCGCCCGGCAAGCCCTCCATCGTCACTCCAGCCAAGCCCGCGTTGCCCGAAATCGCGAAGGTGATTATCGCTGCGCGGTAATCCTGGCTATTCAGATTCGTGGTGAGCGCCGAATATGTCTTTGCCGGCGGCAAGAAGGTGTATCCCACCTTCAGTGGCGTGACGGTGCCGGACCAGCCGGATTCCACCTCTGCCGTGTACACGCCGTTCTCATCGGTGACAGGCGA
>JAXDBU010000018.1:0-37259 GCA_034678485.1 Sedimentisphaerales bacterium
CGCAGGGCAGTTCTACCGCGTGAGGATGGAGTACTACGAGAAGAGCGGCAGCGCCCTGGCCCAGTTGTCCTGGGAGAGCCCGTCGATCGCGCGGGACATCATTCCGACCGGCGTGCTCCAGTTGCCGGTCCATGCGACGAATCCGTATCCGGCCAACGGGTCGGCGAGCGCCCCGCAGACGCCGGTGCTGAGCTGGACCGCGGCGTCCGCCGCCGCGCAGCAGGACGTCTACTTTGGCGAGGACGCCGCTGCGGTGGCCGACGCCGACGCGACGACCGCAGGCATCTACCTGGGCCGCCAGGACGCTGCGGAGTCCACCTTCGAACCGGGCGAACTGGAGTGGAACAAGACCTACTACTGGCGAGTCGATGAGGTCAACGACGCCGATTCGAGCAGTCCGTGGAAGGGCGCGGTCTGGAGCTTCACGACCGCCGACTTCCTCGTGATCGACGACTTCGAGACCTACACGGCCGACGAGGGCCGTCGGATCTACGAGACCTGGACCGACACGTGGTTCACCAACAACTACTGCGGCTCGCTCGTCGGGTACATCGACGCCCCGTACGTCGAGCAGAAGATCGCCCACGAGGGCTATCAGTCCATGCCCTTCCAGTACGACAATAGCTGCTCGCCGCACTATGCCGAGATCACGCGGGAGTCCTCCTCCGCCCAGGACTGGACCGTCGAAGGGATGGACACGCTCGTCCTGTTCGTCCGCGGCAGGGCGGACAACGTCGCCGCGCCGCTGTACGTCGGGCTGGAGGATAGCACCGGAAAGGTCGCCTATGTCCAGACCGCCGACGCCGCGATCGTCAACGCGACGGCCTGGACCCAGTTGAGCATCCCGCTCAGCAGTTTCGCCGGCGTGAAGGCGACGAAGATCAAGACTCTGTACATCGGCGTGGGCAATCGGACCAGCCCGGTCTCCGGCGCCACCGGCCTGATCTTCATCGACGACATCCGCGTGGTCAAGCAATAGCCGGCGACGATAGGACGAATAGGACGGATGGGACGGGAAGGGACGAACAGGATGCGTCGGGCCCGCCGAGCCGAGTCATACGGATTAGGGGAAATCCGTGCGCTGTTTGTCATTCTGAACGGAGCGTAGCGCAGTGAAGGATCTGGCCTGCGACCGAAAGGCAACTCTTGTTCGATGCCCAGATCCTTCGCGTTGCTCAGGATGACAAGTCCCAACCCGCGCACGAATTATCCCCAATCCGTATCACTGCCTGCGAAGGGTGGGTAACGCGCTCTGAGGGGAGGCTTCGTCGCGCTGGCTTCGTCGCGTCACGGGTCCGCCAGGAACTTGCGGATCATCGTCGCGCACAGCTTGTCCAGACCCTTTGCGGCGCCGTCGCCCGCTCGGTTCGTCGCGACGAGGACCGCGAAGTCCCGCTGGGGGGCGACCCAGACGACGGCGTAGTTCATCGTGTTGGTGCCGTCGTGAGAGAGGGCTGTGCCGCCGGCCCAGTCGCGTTCGTGAAGACCCCAGCCCAGCGCGTAGGTTCCGCCGAATGGAGGCAACTTCAGTTGCTCGACGCACGACAGCGGCAGGAACCCTTCTTCGCCGCGCATGGCCGCCAGCACACACGCGACGTACCTCGCCCAGTCGGCCATCGAGCAGTGGACGCGCCCGCCCGGCGTCAGGAAGGGGGGATTGTCGGCGCGCGGTCCCGGCTCGATGGGGATGATCTTGTCGCCGTCTTTGCGATGCGGCCAGGGGGCATCGATCTTGCCCGGCGTGCCCATCGCGCCGAACCCGGCCGTCCGCATCCCCAGCGGCTCGAACAGCATCCGTGTCACGAGCGACTCGTAATCCTCGCCCATGACCCGCTCGGCGATGACGCCCGCGACAGTGAAGCCTGCGTTCGAGTACTCGTATTTCTCGCCGGGCTTGTTGATCGGGGGCTGGGCCAGGACGATCTCAGCGACGCGTCTTCGCTGGGCGGCAGGGGATTTCACCTTGCGGATCTTCTTGAGCTGGCTGTTCTCGACCGGCGCGAAACCCGCGGTCATGGAGGGGACGCCCGCCCGGTGCGACAGCAGGTGCAGCAGCGTCACGTCGCGGTAGTCCGGGTGCATCGTGTCCTTTAGCTCGGGGAAGTACTCGGTCAGCGGCGTATCCCACTTGAGCTTGCCCTGCTCGACGAGCATCCCGATCAGCGAGCCGGTCATGGCCTTGGTGCACGAGCCCAGGTGGAACGCATCGTTCGGCTCGGCGGGGACCTCGCTGCCGCACTTTCGCACGCCCACCACGCCGAGGGCATAGAGCTTGCCCTCCACGATCACCGCGGCCCCCAGCGCCGGGAACTTGTACTCCTCTTGCGCCGGCGCCAGCTCCGGCCCAAGATCGATCACCTCCGCCCCCCGCGCTGGTCCCACAATCGCGACAGACAGAACCGCCAACCACGAGTTCAAGACAGATCGATGTACTTTCATAGAAGGTTTTTCTCTGTACTCTTATCGTTCGTGCCCTTCGTGGTTTCACATATCAGGACAGTCTTCATGGCCGCCGGACTGATCCAGATCGATTTGAAACCACGAAGGGCACGAAGACCACGAAGGAAGCAAAGAAGTCATAGGACGTATCGTTTGATTCCGTGTTTCAGTTGCGCGACGTTAAAGTTGATCAACAGGCCGATCCGCACATTCGCCAGCTTCATGTAGGTGAGCAGTTGGGCCTCGTGGACCGGCTGGATGTGCTCGACGCTCTTGAGTTCCACGATCAGCGTACCCTCAACCAGCAGGTCAACCCGGTATCCGCAATCCAGCCGGATGCCCTTGTAGTCCAGAGGCACAGGATGTTCCGACACGCACGCGATTCCGTTGGTGATCAGTTCATGCACGAGGCACTGTCGGTATGCCGACTCCAGCAGTCCCGGCCCGAGAACACGATGCACCTCGATAGCGCGACCAATCACCCGATTAGAGAGTACATCAAACTCCACCTTCGTGTCCCTTCGTGCTCTTCGTGGTTTCAGAGGGTTGAGACGGTCTTGCGGGCCGAAGGCCCGTTCCGCTATCGCTTCACGCGGGCGTTGCCCTCCCAGATGCTCCAGATCTCCTCTTCGTCCGCGGGCTGGGCGTAATCGGTCAGCAGCGTCGTGACCGACGCGCCGGTTGCCCATCCGAACTGTACCCACCTGGCGGGCTCCCAGCCCCGCAGGATGGCGTAGAGCATGCCGCCGACGAAGCCGTCGCCGCCGCCGATGCGGTCGAGCACGACGATCTCGCGAGGTTCGACCACGTGCCAGTTGTTGCCCTCGGCCATGAGGGCGCCCCAGCGGTGGCAATTGCAGCTGACGACTTCGCGGAGCGTTGTCGCGAAGACGGAGGCATTGGGATACGCTTTCCGCACCCGGTCGATCATCACTCTGAAGCTGTCCATCTTGGCTGCGAGGCCCTTGCCCCCGGCCTCCGGACCCTCGATGCCCAGCGAGAGCTGAAAATCCTCCTCGTTGCCGACGAGGATATCCGCGATGCCTGCGATCTCGTGGAAGATCGCGCTGAGATCCTTCTCTCGACCCTTCCAGAAGGAGGCGCGGTAGTTCAGGTCGAACGCGATCCGTGTTCCGTGCTTCTTCGCCGCACGGGCGATCTCCAGACAGAAGGTCCCGGTCTCCGGGGATAGCGCCCCGATCAGGCCGGAGAGGTGCACAATCTGGACGCCTTCTTTGCCGAAGATCCGCTCCAGGTCGAAGTCCCTGACGTTGAGCGTCCGGCCGACCTCGCCCGCCCGGTCGTTGCAGACGCGCGGGCCGCGAGAGCCGTAGCCGCTGTCCGCCAGATTGAACTGGTGTCGGTAGCCCCAGGGTCCGCCCTGCGGGACTTCCTTGCCCTCGACGTCCATGTGCCGACTCGCCAGGTCGTCCTTGATGAATCGTGCGATCGGGCTGCCCTTGACGAACGTCGTCAGGACCTTGACCGGCAGACCGAGGTACGACGAGACGCTGGCGACGTTGGTCTCGGCGCTGGTGGCCTGCATGATGAACTTCCGGCTGCAATGGAACGGCTGCCCACTTTCGGGCGTCAGACGAATCCCTATGCTGGTCGGGACGAGCAGGGCATATCGGCAATCCTTCTTCAGCTCAATACTCACAAAGACCTCCTTTCGATGGGTGTCGAAGACGTTTCAGGTTTGCTCATCCATACCAAATCCCGTCAGGCACCGCAACCCCGTGCCGGCTGCGCCGGTCGGACGTTCGAAACGATGAAGGTCCGAGGGCCATATGAAGATCGTCGGGGCATTCCCCTCCACCTCGGTCTGCGGTAACGTGGGAGGGCGGGCATTTTCCTGGTTGCCGTAGCGGGCCCGAACTCGTATCCTCTTTGGAGTACGACGAGCGACGGACAACTGAAAGGGCGACCTATGTTGAGAGTTCTTTCGGCCATGGCCGCCCTGGCCATGGCGATCTGCGGCTGTGAGAGGGACGATGGATCCCGCCAGGTCAGCGAGGAAAGGAGCCAGGATATGGCAATTTCGGTCAGCAGCTCAGCATTCCAGGAAGGGGGCATGATCCCGGCGAAATACACGTGCGATGGCAACGATCTGTCGGCGCCGTTGAAGTGGACGGGGGCGCCGGAGGGGACGAAGAGCATCGCAGTGATCTGTGACGACCCCGATGCGCCGGTGGGGACCTGGGTTCACTGGGTCATGTGGAATATCCCGCCCGGGGTTCGGGAACTGGCGGAAGGTGTTCCTCCGAAACCTGAGCTGGCGGACGGCTCCCGCCAGGGCATTTCCGATTTCGGGCGTCCTGGCTACGGCGGGCCGTGCCCACCCAGCGGCGCCCACCGGTACTACTTCAAGGTCTATGCGCTGGACACGACACTCGATCTGCCCGCCGGTACGAGGAAGGCCGACCTGCTCAGAGCGATGAAAGGGCACATCCTTGCGGAAGGCCAATTGATGGGAAAATACAGCCGGCGGTAGGCAATCCCTTGGGCCGGCGCACGATTCGATGCGTACAATCCATGACAAAGGGACAATGGCGAAATCGGACGCCACCTGAGCTGACTTGGGAATGCCAGCCAGGAGAACGGATAGACGAGTACCTACGTCGGACAGTCTGAATCTGTTTTAAGGAGGCCCGCGATGGAAGTGAAGGAATTCCTCAAGAAATCAGGCGCGTCGTACGAGACTCTCAAACACACCCCGGTCTTCAGTTCGCAGAAGATGGCCCAGATCGAGCACGAGCCGGGACGCTATGTGGCCAAGCCCGTCATCGTCAAAGCCGACGGTCGCTTCCTGATGTGCGTGCTGCCGGCCTCGCGCCATGTGGACCTCGCGAAGTTGAAATCCCAATTGGCGGCCGAGTTCGTCGAGCTGGCGCAGGAAAGCGAGATTGCGGAGCTGTTCCAGGACTGCGATGTGGGAGCGGAGCCGCCCTTCGGCAACCTGTACAAGCTGCCCACCCTGATGGACAAGGTGCTGGAAAACGACGATCACGTTCTGTTCCAGGCGGGCACGCACGAGGACGCGATCCGGATGAGCATGGCCGACTATCGGCGACTGGTCCATCCCAAGGTCCTGGATTTCAGCGACTGACGGGGTATCGGGCAGTGCAACGGGACGCGGACGCGACGCCTGCGCGACTACAGATCATCGCAACCCGGTGAACCTCCGATACGGATGCTGGCTCGCCAATTGGCGCCGTCGTCGAGCGAACCGCTGGGTTCCCCGGGCAGTGCGGCCTCCAGCGGGACCAGGGAATAGCCCTCTCCATCGGCCAGTTCCGGCCAGCCTGAGTCGTCCCGGTACTCGAATGCAGCGATCGTGCCGCTCTGGAAATCGACGAGGCGGACGTACTCGCCTTCATTGGCGAGCTTGCCTTCATACTGGCCGGCGATCCTCGCGGCGACCTCATCCCCGTAGCGGAACGTAAACGCCTCCCGATTGCGCACGACGAGCACGAACGCCCCCGGCTCCAGGGTCACGATGTCGCCGTCCTGAAAACCGAAGGTCACTGCGTCGACAAGAGACACCCCGGACAGATCGAGCAGCTCATCGCCGACGTTCTTCAGCTCGATGAATTCGAACTCGTCGTCGTCGAAGCCTCCGTCGTTCCACATCGGCGCGGGGTGGTACATGACCTCGGTGATCCGCAGTCCGGCGATGAGTCCCTCCGAGAGGGCCCGGCCGGCCGTGAACTGGACCGGGTCCGACCAGTGGCTCCAGTATCCTGCGTTGTCCTGCACCCGACAGCGGACGCGATACGTCCGACCCGCCTTCAGGACACTGGCCGGAATCTGAACCTCGTCGACGAACTCGTTCGATACGTCGCCTTCCCACAGTGTCTCGATCTCGTAGGCCCCCTCGCCGGCAACCAGACTGTCGAGCGTCGTCCCGCTGTTCGTCGAGGGCGGGCCCAAACGCAGGTCGATATAACAATCGGAACTGCCGCTGATCGAAGCGTTGAGCAATTGGATCGCGACCACGTTCGTGCCTTCCACGAGATAGTCGCTCGCGTGCGACAGCGTCGTGCTGGTGTAATCCGTATACTCCGTCGCCGACAGGGCGGTTGCATCGCAGGCCAATTCCACCGACGCGACATTGTCCTGGAATACGGGGATCCCGTTGATCCAGATGTTGACGCCGTCGTCGTACAGCACATCGAGCGACAGCGCGTCGTACACGGAGGGGTCCGACAGGGTGAACGTCCGACGCAGGTAGATTGTGGTGTAGCCGCCCCTCATATCGCTCAACGTCGTACCGAGGAAGTCCTCGCCGTAGCCGATCGGGGCCTTGCCCCTGGCCCAGGCGGAGTCGTCGAAACCCGCCTGCCGCCAGGCTCCGGCCTGCGCCGAGGGCTCGCTCGTCCCCTTGAAGTGCCGCCACACGGAACCCTTGTCGATCAGCGGGTCGTCCTGGGCGTTCGAGGAGGATGTCTCCCGGGTGTGCGGCGAGACCTCGGCAACGCGCCATTTCATCGCGCCGAATGTCCCATCGCCCTGCGGGTCGCTGAACGGGGACGTCCAGAAACGCAGTTTGTTGATCGGATAGTTGGGCTCGCCGATGTAGGCGATCCACGGTCTGTCGGGGACGAGATGCCCATCGGCATTGTCCGCAAGCTGATCGAGGAAAGCGGCGCGTCCCCCGTCGCCCACGCTGCCGCCGGGCCAACTGCCTCCCTCGAAGGCAAAGGCCAGCATGTCCTCGACGAGGGCGGGCAAGCCCTTTTTGCCGGCGCCGCCGAGACCGTTGTAGTTGCCGGCATCCGACGGGGCGTTCAGCCAGCGCACGAGGTCCGCTTCCACGAAATGGGCCAGCGGCTTGGCGACCTCCGCCAGCAGCGACTCGATCTGATCCGTCTGCCAGAGCAGATCGCGCACTTCGCGGATGGCACTGTAGTAATCCGGCTGCAACTCGGGATTCTCGCCGTTGTCGCTGGCGCGGAAGATGCTGTTGTACACCACGTCGTACCCGTTGTTCCACGTCGGTCCCCAGGTCGCATCCGTATCCCAGGGCAGCGTCCACATCTTGCCCAGATACTCGTTCTGCTCCGTGTACACCGGCTCGAAGTACCAGGCCGCATTCTTGTTCGCGCTGGGCCAGTAGTCGTAGTGCCGAATGGCCTGGGCCAGCGAATGATAGGCATACCACTTGTCCAGTCGGACGTGCGCGCGAATGAAATCGGGAGTGCTGTAGCCGTTCAGCCGGTACTGTATGGCGTCATGGTCCGATCCATCCGTGACCGCGTGCGGCGCCTGATAGCTCTGCTGCTCCTTGGCGTCGGTGGTCGCATTGATCAGCTTGTACAGATTGCCCTTCTCCAGATTGTGCGCCTCGAGGAAGCGGACGTCGTAGGCTTCTTGTGCGAATCCGAGCCCCCAGAAATCGCCGCGCCAGGGATCGGGGGCCTCCTCCTGTGCATCGACCACGCGAAAATGGAAGAAATAGGAGTAGGGGGCCGGCACCCCCATCTTGTTGAACAGGTAGAAGTTGATGTGCTCGTTGAGGGAATAGGTCAACGTCAGACGGTTGTCGAACCCTTTGGCTGTCGTGAGCGTGCGCCACTGGGTCGGGTAGGGCTCGCCCGCGGCGTCCTTGGCCTGGAGGTAGTGCCCGCGATTGAAGCGGAACCGCATGCTGCGCTTCGTGCGTCCGCCGAGATAGCGCCCGTTGGCCCCTCGCAGGCGATAGCAAATGTTGTCGTAGACGACGCCGTCGCAGATGAATGTCCCCCACCAGTTGTAAATGTATCGAACCGGATTCGCAGAACCGCCGGAGAACTGATCGATTTGATCGGACGAATTGAATCCCATCGCCTGTTCCAGGTCTTCCTGACGCGTGAGAAGATGGTAGACCGGCAACGTCTCAAGCATCTCGGATGAGAAACCCTCGTAGTCCGGAACGCCGTCATAGACGTAGCAGGCGAAATTCATCGAGGCATCGTCGGAATACGGAGCCCAGGTGCTTTCGTTGAGCGAATCGATTGCCTTCAACCGATAGCGAACGAGCGTGCGATGTGCCTGGCCTGGAATGACCGCGGTGTAGATGCTGTCCCCGGCCACCGCGTCCCCTGCACCGCCGTCATCGCGCATCGATACCTGCGTCCAATTGGCGAGGCTGAAGTAGTCGGGATTATCCGTCGGATCGGTGTCGGGATTGCTCTGGAGCGTCGCCAGAGCGACGGGAAGACGCAGCGGAATGTAGTGTCCCGGCAGAACGACCTGGTACTCCAGAATCACACTGGCGATCCCATCCGAGTCGGTGACCAGGGCAGTCACTGTGACCGTGTCGCCGGACTTCGGCTGCGCGGGCTCCGACTCGACTTCACGAACGAAGGGCCTCAGGTTGGAGCTGTAGACGTTCTTGTTGATGCTCAACGGCGTAGGGGCCGCCGAGCGCCAACTGATTGCCAGACTATTGTCGAAACTCGGGTTGACCAACTGCATCGAGTGGGACGAGCCGCTGGACCCCGTTCCCGTGGGATCGCCCACCGTCGGCCAGGGGAACCCCAGCTCGTATTCCACCTCGTCGATCAGATCCCCCGATGCGTTGCACAGGGCGATCCGTTCGCCGTCGTTGTCGAGTCGTCCCTCGTATGGCCCCAACACAGAGCGCATGTCGAGACCGAGACGTCCCGAACTCCACCTGGCTCGCATGTGATCGGGAGATTCCGCGACGATCGCGTAGTCGCCGGCCGCCAGGACCGTTCCGGCGGGAAATTCATAGGTCAATCCCGCATCGAAATACCAGCCGGAAAGATCGACCGCTTCGCTGCCGCGATTGTACAGCTCGATGAACTCCACCAGTTGCGTCTCATCGTCGGGATTGCAGTGGATCTCGTTGAGCGCAACGCCCAACTCCGCCTCCGACGGCCCGTTCGCCCAGACGGGCGTCGTCCCGCCGCACGCGGCCAGTGCCGCCAGAAAGACAAACGCCTTCCAGCAATGGCGCCAATGATCCCAAAGTGTCCATGGCAGGGATCGAGCCCCGCCGTGACATGTCGTATGTTTCTTGCTCATAACTCCGTCAGTTCGAAGAACACCCTCACGATGCGACCCTCGATACCTGCGGCCGCCCAAACCTCCCCGATGCACCATACCGCCTTATCACGAATCAACAGAATCCTGTGAACGGTGTCATTATACCAGTTTTTGCCGGCAAAGGCTATGAATCGCTGGAACACATAGAAACGATGTCCCCGCAATCCGATGTTGGTCACGGCCCACGAGTTACGCGTGGCTCTCCGGCCTTTCGTTTGTCCGTGGCTGTCCACATCGGAGTTCCGCTCGGCTCCTCCTCGGGGAAGTTCAGACTGGCGTATTGGGCGTGCAGCCGACGGGCCGCTGCGTCGTACGCCCGTGCCGCCTGCAACTCACGCACGAAGTAACCCAGGAACTCCGCCTTGCCGTGGGCCTGAATCTCCGCGCCCCACATCTGCATGCCCTTGCTCCACCAGACGCCTTTGTACCGTGACCGCGCGTTGCGATGGTGGACCCGGTTGAAGTTGTTCTGAGCGGTGGTGCAGTTCCGCAGGTTGGCCTTGCGATTGTCGAGTCCATTGTGGTTGATGTGGTCGCAGACGAGTCCCTTGGGCGTGCCCATGATCTCGCGGTGCATCCAGACCTTGCCCGACCGGCCTGCGTGATAGCTCGGCCGGACCGCGTAAAACGTCCGGCTGGTCCGCACGTAGTGCCAGCGATACTGCGACAGCCAGCAGTAGTCTTCCGGATCGACCTTGGCATACATCCGGCGGGTCAGCGGGATCCGACAGTATTCGCCCGCCGCATCCGCGTAGATCGGCAGCGTCCCGCGAAACCTGCGGTCGATCCGTCCGATGGCCTGTTTCTCGCGCATCAGGCACAACCTTTCGGAGACGCCGAAAAAAAGACGCGCCTCTACATTACGCTCGATGTTGCACGAATTTGTCGAAAATTCTGTGTTTGGCGGGGGTTGAGAATCGCCGCAAGTTCAGTCCCGGCGTGGAATAAAAAAAATCTCGCGCGAGGGGCGTTTTCCCTTTTCAGATGTTGCACGAATTGTGCTATTCCTACTCCAGACCAGGGATTTCACCACAGAGGTAGGATAGAGAAGGCACGGAGAACACTGAGAAGAGCGACGAATGGCAGAAGGTCAGAGGGCAGCTACGGCAGAAGGGCCTCGCCCGAATGTCCCACGCGCAACGCACCCCGCACGTCGCACAACGAACCGATTCGCCACAGAGGTCGCAAAGGTTCTTGGGGCTGTCATCCCCGCGGAAGCGGGAATCCATCTTCCTCTTGACCCCAGAGGATTGCGTAAGGTGCGTACCGCGCACCGTTTTGCCGGGAGGCCCAAGCCGCCGCCTTTGAAACCGAAGGCGGTTTCGCCGAACGCCTCTACCGAGTCCGAACCCGCAAACGCGGCGAATCCTGTGGGACCGCCGAAGTCGCCCAAGTCCGCGGACGCCCTCATTGGGATACTCGAGGACAGACTAACCCGTCTGGAGACAGAGCAAACGAGACAGTATCAGAGGTACAGAATCACTCGATTCTGGCTGTGTTTGGAACCGCCCAATTCTGAATCAACAAGGCAGGCTGCATATCCTGGCTTACTTCGCGAATTCGGTGCATCTTGTCATTGGTTACGAGCACCATCTTTTGTCCAATGGCCTGTGCACATAACCAGAGATCATTTTCCTGAATACCCAGCTCCCTGGAGGCAATCGGATCGGTTAATTGCTCAGGACGCATCTTTGGCTTGCGTTTCCCGAGTGGCGCATACTTGTTGAACAGCCGCGAACGGAGTTCGCCGAAAGCAGAAGTCGCATCCGTGATGACTTCCATCGGTTCTGGCAACTCCTCCCTAACAAACCTGAGAAAGCCTGCTTGTACATCCGGATTCAGGGGTAGATTGACGCGATGCCCGTATTCGATCTCGCCAAGCGTGATGACAGAGACCAAGAGCCGTGGTTTATGTTCCATCACTTCGGTCTGTTTTCGAAAAGACTCAATATTGGCCACAACTGCCTGATGCTGTCGGCACGCGGTGTCGTACCAGTAGCTGATTGTCTGGGTGTCCAGAAGGAAGTCTCGCACTTAGGACTCCTCCCCGAACGCCTCGGCAGCCGACCGGAGACTCGCGAGCACATGTGCCGACTCGCCAGGCCTCATATGTTCGGCAACTTGGTCGATCGTCGATCTGCGGTAAGTGGGCGAGATGTACTTGTGCAGTGGTACGAGCGACTCGAAATCGGTGGGGAAGTAGTCACCGAATGTACAGCCGACTCCTTTGCGCTCCACGCCGTTAAAAAAGTCCAATAGCTGTCGTTCGAGTCGCGCCGGAAGACCATAAGCCTTTAGTACAGCGGCATCCATCTCCAAAATCGCTTGCTTGATTCCCTCCGGTGTGGCTGCGGGAGTGAACAACTGCCCGGGCGACGCCGTGAGGGTGCGATACCGCATCGCCGCTTGCTCAACATGAGCGACGTTGCTCGATGACCAGCGTGGGACAGGCATGTGTCGTATGGTGCCGACGAGGTTATCGCGTTTGCCTGAGTGGCAGAATGCATAGGCATTGGCCAACGGCGAATTCAGAATCGCCCAGAGATACAACACAGTCACTTCTGATTTCGTTGGGCGAATAGCGATGAAGCGACTTGTGATGGCATGGCCTTTCTCGTCGAGAATCGCCTTGAGTCGCCAGGGCTCGCGGCTAATCCGAGCGTAGTTCAGCAGCACCCGAGGCTCTTTCGTCGGGAGGCCTGCGACAGCTCGGTCAACCACTGATGGTGAGGTGTTTATGCCCACTTCTTTCGGTAAACCATAGATTGCGAGGTCTTCTGGCACATTTGAATAACCGAGCACGTCTCCAGCATCGGCTGGCTCACGGACAGTCCAAGAGCCTGGAGGCAGAGTCTTGCCTTTGTGAAACAAGCCCTGGCCAAGGCTGGCAATCTCGCCAAGCACCGGGTAGGTAGAGAGGTGTTCCCAGAATGTGCTCAGTTCCGGCAGGCGCAGATCCGCCGATTCCTGCGCTGCGAACCGTGAGGCATCCACCAACTCCGCCGATGAGAACGCATACCGCTCGTGGAATGCCTCAATACCCGGGTTCGTGACACGGCGAAACCACAGTCTGCCGGTTGGTATCTTGCTCTTCCGTCGCCGGCCCATTAGCACCGCCACCTCGTGGTCACTCTTCTCAAACAGCCTGTCGCCAAAAACATCGATTTCTCTCAGTTCAAAATCTGATAGAATTGTGCGACGAATCTCCGTTCCTTCCTTGCTGTGAAGTAAACCTTGCGGTACGACCACACCGAAACATGTACCCGCTGCCATGCTTGGGATGGTGCGACGTAGCATCTCGCAGGCTTTGGTGTTCGCGCCCAAGTCCACCCCTGCCCTTGCATACGTGGCCCGCTCGTTCCGTGTGAACTTCTCATAGGGTGGATTGGCCAACATGACGCCACATCGTGCCGCTTCCCTCGCCAAGACATCCGATGCATACATGTCACCCGCTCTGAGGTCCCATCCGTTAGGATTGGGAATGTCCGCAAGGGTGAGCGATAGCCGGGCAATCTCTCTCGCGAAACTGTCGAATTCAACGCCATGGATGTGGTTCTGCAGGTAGGTATGGACACTGTGTTGGGTCTCTTCCTCCATCTCCATACGAAGCATCCGCATCGTCGCGAGTAGAAAGGGGGCGTGTCCGCACGCGGGCTCGAACACATGCCGATCCTCGGCAGGTATCTCACGAACCCAGTCGTAGAGTTGCCAGACGATGTAATCCACGAGATAGGGAGGCGTTGCGTGAATACCAAGCTTCTTGCGCAGGGGCTTGCTGACCAGAGTATGCTCATAGACGTGGGCAAGCGTCTCCGGAGACACGACACGCACGTTACCGTATGCCGAAATCAACTCACTGGCTGGCAGAAGTGCCTTTCGCCATCGTTGCGACGATCCAAAATCGGCGTCTGTCGCACTGTAATGCCTTGCGACAGTGTTCAAAGCCGCAGCGGGATCTTGAAGGTTGAGCCGGGCGAAATCGCCGACATCCTTGTCCTTAAGAATCTTCCCCGCAAGCAATCGGAAGACACAAGTAAACACACTGCGGAGCATCTTCGGGCTTGGATCATTCTGACCGAGCCCCCTGAGCGTGGCCAACGTCATGCTTTCAACGAGCCCGCCCAGTTCTTTGCCTGCTTCGCTGCGAAGCAATGGCATGAGCCCAACATCCACGAAGCTCAGTTGCCTGGCAGCACCGGGCAGACGTCCCAGAACTTTCGCTCTGTAGACGCTCTCAGGAGCGAGATCGGTCTGGTGCTGTCGCACCAAGGCGCCAAACTGGCCGAGCGGCCTGGAGTCAAATAGCGTTGGCGCTGCGGCGTGCTGAGTCCACCATTCCACTGTTCCGTTTCGGCATACCCATACTATGGGCGCACCCAACTGGCGGCATTTCTTGGCAGCATCCTCTGAGTTGTGGGGCGTCGCCGTGACGGCGATACACGCCGAGTCGAAATCCCACGGTTTGCTGGCGAAGCCGACAAGTGGGAATACGTCGTCCCCCACCCTGAAGTGCGTCCCCAGACGTGTCCCCGAGTAGCCGCATTTCTCGATGACTGACTTCAATGCGGCGACAGATTGTGCGGACATGCTCACGACTGCAATATCCTTCCAGGCATCGTACGGCTCGAAAACGCAACATCCTAAACAGGCTGATTGTGATTGTACCAGAACTGGAACCGGGAAGGAACCAGGTCTTTACCCAGAAGCTGCAAAACATGAACGGAGGGCAGAGCTCACCTCAGCAATGACACCGGCACGAGCAGTCGCTCTTCCCACGTGGTCCTGCTATCCTCTGCGGTTGGTGGAGTGTCGTGCGTCAGTAGCCTGGATTCCCGCTTTCCCCCCGATCGGAACCTGCCCTCGACTTGATCGGGGTCGAGGGCAGGTGTGGCGGGAATGACAGGAGGGATTGTCGCGTTGTCGCCTGTGATGATGTGGATTGAACGCGTGGGTTGAGAACCCACCCTACACCCTTCGTGTCGCTTCGTGCCCTTCGTGGTTTCAGTGTCGTCGCTCGGGACTCGGCCCTCGTCGCTCGGATGGATTCCTGCCTCCGCAGGAATGACAAGGTCGAGTCCACGTCTGTCGCAGTCCTCTCTGTGGCCTCTGTGTCTCCGTGGTGAAGAGTATCTGCGTTTTGGCTTGCACTATCGGGCCGGGCGGTGCGGTGGTATAATTCCAGCCGTCGGCCGCTTGCGAATCGTGGAGTGGCACGACGCAGAAGGTGAGAGTTCGCCATTGAATGGCTTTGCCTCCGGCCTGCGGCCTTGAGCCTCTCGCTGGCTTTGGATAAGGAACACCGACAACATGGACAAGCAACCTGCCGAGAGGCACCTCTGGTGGCAGACGGGGGTCGTCTATCAGATCTATCCGCTCTCATTCCTGGACAGCAATGGGGACGGGTATGGGGATCTGGCGGGGATTGCCAGCAAGCTCGACTACCTCCAGTGGCTGGGCGTCGATGCGATCTGGATCTCGCCGATCTATCCGTCGCCGCTGGCGGACTGGGGGTACGACGTCAGCGACTATACCGGGATTCATCCACTGTGCGGGACGATGGCGGACTTCGATGCGCTGTTGGCGAGCTGTCACGAACGAGGAATGAAGCTCATTCTCGACTTCGTGCCCAATCACACGTCGGAGCAGCATCCGTGGTTCGTGGAGTCGCGGTCGTCGCGGGCCAATCCGAAGCGGGACTGGTATCTGTGGAAGGACCCCAGTCGGGACGGCGGGCCGCCCAACAACTGGCTGAGCGTCTTCGGCGGACCCGCGTGGACGCGGGACGAGGCGACCGGGCAGTGTTATCTGCACAGCTTTTTGAAGGAGCAGCCGGACCTGAACTGGCGGAACCCCGAGGTGCAGGCGGCCATGCTCGACGTGATGCACTTCTGGCTCGACAAGGGCGTGGACGGGTTCCGCGTGGACGCCCTGTGGCACGTGATGAAAGACTCGCAATATCGAGATAATCCGCTGAACCCGGACTATCTTGAAGGGGGGACGGGCTCGCGCAGGCGGAGAGCCGGGCCCGAGGTTCCGACGTCGTCGTACGAGCGGCTTGTGCCGGCGTATTCGGGCGGGCAGGCGGACTTGCACGAGGTCGTCGGGCTGATGCGGCACGTGACGGACCAGTACAAGGACCGCGTGCTGATCGGCGAGATGTACCTGCCGGTCGAGGAGCTGATGGTCTATTACGGGCGGCAGCGGGACGCGGGACTGCACCTGCCATACAATTTCCAGTTGATCGTGCAGCCGTGGAAGGCGGCGGAGATCTTTGCGGGTGTGAACCGGTACGAGGCGTCGCTGCCGGCGTTCGCGTGGCCGAATTGGGTGCTGGGCAATCATGACAAGCCGCGGGTGGCGACGCGGGTGGGCGTCGAGCAGGCGAAGATCGCGGCCATGCTGCTGCTGACGCTGCGCGGGGCGCCGACGATCTATGCCGGGGACGAGATCGGGATGCAGGATGTGCCGGTGCCGCCGGAGCGGCAGCGCGACCCGGCGGGCAAGCTGCTGGGCTCGGACAAGTTCGGGCGGGACCCGCAGCGGACGCCGATGCAGTGGACGGGCGGGCCGGGGGCCGGGTTCACGACAGGCGAGCCGTGGCTGCCGATTGCCGCGGACGCCGGGCGGGTGAACGTCGAAGTGCAGCGGGAAGATGCGGGGTCGATGCTGGCGTTCTATCGGCGGTTGCTGGAATTGCGGCGGGCGGAGCCGGCGTTGCAGATCGGCAGCTACCTGCCCGCGGGACAGAAGGGCGACCTGTTCGCATTCCTGCGGGAGTTGGGTGACAAGTGCTTTTTGATCGCGGTGAACCTCGGTCCGACGCGGGCCCGGCTGGCAATCCCGCGCCATCTCGACGTGACGGGCGAGGTCGTGCTGGGCACCGAGGCCAAGCGAATCGGCGGCGTCATCAGCCAGTACGTCAACCTCGGTCCCAACGAGGGACTTGTCGCCCGGGTCAAGCCGTGCGACTGATCTGGAGGCATCGGAGGGAGGTCCAATAACGGCCGGTTGCGAGTGGCGGTTGCTTAAGATCGCTGGCACAGCTTAGATATGCGTTCCTGAGCTAAGAATGCGGCTCGTCGGCGGAAGAGGCTGCTTAACGAACTGCCATGTCGGCCAGTTGCCATGATTCGTAGCCCTCGCCGCAGAACCGCGGGCCAGAGCCTGCACTATTGCGACAATTTGCCAGTTGACATCGTCCCCGTGATTGTCAATAATCACGACCCAGGAACATGCTCCGACGCCGAAGTGGCGGAACTGGCAGACGCGCAGGACTCAAAATCCTGTCCCCGCGAGGGGGTGAGGGTTCGATTCCCTCCTTCGGCATTCAGGCGATGGGAGCGTGTCCTTGTTGCCAATCAAGATGACGGGACGAGCTTTCAGACTGCGCCTGAGATGCCGTGAAAGGCCAAGATCTGTGCTCGTGATGACGCGAGCCTCGCCGTTGTGGTCTTGGCTCAACCGCGTGACGAACAGGCGCAAGCCGCCCCGGTCAGCGTCGAGGAACAGTTCCTCGATCATGCCGGTCAGGAGGTTGGCCGCAAACAGTCGGCTGTCTGGTGCAGCGAATCTCCTGGAGGAATCGCCGAAAACGTAGAACGCTCGCAACTCGGGCACGACCAAACCATGGTACATGTAGTTGCCGATGATGGACCGTCCGTCGTCGCGGTCGTACTGGGTGGCTGGGCTCTTCGGATCGAGGTCCTCCAGCGGCAGACCGACCGCGGCCCCTCGAGATCAAACACGAAATCGCCTTCCTCGAATCGCTGGCCGTAGTCCCCGTCCCTGCGAACGATATCGGTTTCCTCGACGTGATCCTGGCCCACATCCGCCCGCGATCGGTATGTCGCTGAGCTTGTCGAAGCGGACGCCCAACGGATCGCGGAACCCACGTGCATGGATCTCATCGACACCGTCGTCGCCCACGAACGGATTGTCCCAGGGCACCCGATCATCGATGCGAATCTGACTGCTCGGCTTGCGTCCGCAGCCACCTGCCACTCCGTCACCACCCCACATGTCCGACGCGATGCCACGACCGCCAGTTGGAGGCTGCTGAGTCTCGTCACAACATGTGCAGTCCCTTTCATATCACACTATTCCCACGTCTATACTATGATTATTTCAATCCTGCTTGCGTCTCTGACGGCGACGAGTTCACGAATGAGCCTGGTAGGAGAAACTCCTGCTCCCGGCGGCGTGTCCGAGCAATCCGCTCCGTTCTCTGCTTGACAGGGGGCTTGCGAAATGCTATAATACCATCATTGACTGGAGGAGCGGCCGAAAGAGGTTCGGTTGCCCAGTGATTCTGCCGAGCATCCGTGCCGGCTTGTTGCCTCGCAAACAGCCCGTGAGGCCGGTCGGACGACGCTCCGGCGGATACCTGTGCACTCGGTGTTCGCGGTTGTGGAGACGCGAAGGTCGGGGGCACCGAATTGATTGCTTGGACGCAATGGACGAAGCTTTGGCCCTCAATCACGAAACAAGGGGGATTGCGCTATGAGCCGCACTGTTATCCTGTTTACACTCCTTGCCGTTATTGCCGCCCGTATGGCCATGGGGCCCTGCGGATTCAATGGCGTCGCCCTGGGGCAAACCACGACCAGCACTGCGGTGGTACAAGACACCTTCGACGACAACAAGCAGGGGGCTCTCTGGACCGTGTTCGGACGCAGTGATCTCGCCAAGGTCTCCGAGACCAACAAACGCCTCGAGTTCATCACCTCGTCCGATGCCAACGAGACCTTCGTCGGGTACATCAGCAACAAGTGGTGGATCGACCCGAGCGAGGATTTTCGGATGAAGCTGGACATGTACTTCAGCGTCAGCGCCTCCACCAGCGGCTGGGTCGCATTGGGCCTCACCCCGAATTCCAGCGGTCCCGGGGACCGTTATGTCATGGCCGGCATCGGGCGTTCCCGGAGTTTCGAGAACTACTGGTGGGAATTGAAGAACAAGTCCTACCCGGACATGGATTTCGTCTGGCGGACCCGCAAGGCCGTCACCTTCTATATCTCCTACGATTCCTGGAACGACATCCTCTACATCGGGGATACCGGCTACGGCGAGGAAAATGCCTGGCGAATCCTGCCCGATTTTGCGGCGACCTGCTGGGGCAGCGTCCCATACTACGTCTTCCTCGGCATTACCACGGATAATCTGGCGGTCTCGTCTGGGGCCGTCTACGTCGACAACTTCGTGATCGAGAAGGGTAAGATCGGATCGTCGTACCAGGGCGACACGGGCGATTCGTCCGACGACAGCCCCGTCATCGTGGACGTGGATGCCACGCTGGCAATCGTCCCTTCCACCATCTACCGCAAGAGCACGGGAACCAAGGTCACCATGGTTGTCTCACTGCCCGCGGGAATTACCCTGGCGGATTGGGATTCGGCGGATGTCCCCGTCCTGACGCCCGGCAATCTCGCGGCCACTGCCCAGGCGGCCTTCTGTTGGGTCGATGGCACCGTCAAGGTCCTTGTGTCGTTCAGCCGGTCCGAACTCCTGGAGGCCGTTACCGCCGACGGCGAGACGGAACTCCACTTCGCAGGCACGCTGAAAGACGAACGCACCTACGCCGGCAGTTGCACTGTCACAATCGAATAACAGGCGATTCCGACGCAGATTCCGCAGTGCTCTCTCGTCTTTCACGCAAGGACGTCCTGTCACTGTATCGGAATCCGTTCCTCGTGCGGAGCCGCAAGACCACGGAGGAAAAGAGACCGCCGATGGACGCGGATTCAAAAGCGGTTATCAATCCTCCATGCGGAGGCCCGTCCGGCGGGGCGACAGCGGTAGGGCGGGTTCCACCCGCCACTCGTCCAATCTGTGAAACCACGAAGGTTCCGAAGGACGCGAAGGAATCCAATACATCCTGCATCCCACACAGAGAATCCTCAACCGCCGAGGTCGCCAAGGGCCGCAGAGTTGGAAATATGAATCGGAGGCAGGGTGCGTACCGTCTGCCCCTTACAGTTGGGGAATCCCCCTCGCCGCGTGCCAGACCCTTGCGATTTCTACGACCTGTTCCTGGGACTTGACCCTGTACACGATCCTACACGGCTTGCGGATGACTTCCCGAATGTTCGGATCAGCAAATTCCGGGACGACCCGGCCGGACTCAGGAAAATCAGCCAATTGTCCAATCAATCGAAATACGTGTTTCACAAACCGCTCGGCCGCGACAGGCCGGGATTCCGCGATGTAGGACGCCAACTCCCTCAGGTCCAGGCAGGCTGACGGCGACCAGATTAGCTCGTAAGCCATTCGGCGAACTCCTCTTGGACCTTGTCATGGGGGATACCCCGGCCCTCGTCCAGTTCGCGAAGGCCCTTGCGCACGCCAACGATGAAGTTGATCCGCTCTTGAATATCCTCCCACGATGCGTTCTCGGGGAGTTGCTCGATGGTTTTCAACGCGATTTGTTTGGTCGTCATCGGCACGATCTCCTATCACACACAAACTCCATTATACCATGCCAAAAACCGCTGCCAACCATACAAAAGGGGACTCTGGAAGCTGCTGCGACGCTTCACGCACGGTACCCCCCTCAACCGCAGATGAACGCCGATCCGACTCCGTCATTGCGATCGCAGCGCGGCAATCCCTCTTGTCGTTCCCGCGGAAGCGGGAATCCAGGTTTGCGACGCTTGACGCTTCGCGAACGACGAACCATTCGCCACAGATCCACACCGATGCACACAGATGGAGTACCGCTGGTGATAATCGATCCCCCATAGTACATGACAGAACCTCCTTGTCTGATGAACCTCTGTCGCCGCTATTATAGCGGCGAGGAGGTTCTGCCTTTCATGTTGGTTGACCCTCGAAGCCTCCGTGGGATCCACGCGGATTTCACGATGTCCGAAGTGCTCACGCCTGCTAAAGACTATCGCAAGGGCAGGCCCTCGAAGTCCCGGCCTGTATTCCAAGGGCTGGCCCGACTATTGGGGTAGAATGGGGCACTTCACACTCTCATTTCCATTTGCATTCCCACGTGTCTGAGCCTACAATCGGTCCCAGAATTAAGCGTGACGGCTTTGGAGACCGAGAGAAGATCGCAGAGGCGCTATCGAATGTATTTGTTCGGCCATTGTTCCGAGGGGATGACCCATGGATGTGGACAATGCGATTGCCCAGTTCAGTTAACTACGTGACGAAAAGCCCAATATCGAGGATGAAGACTGGTCTGAGACCGATACTCGATCCAAATTCATTGATACTGTTCTTATCGGTTGTCTGGGTTGGAGGGGGTGCGACATTAGGAGGGAGCCTGGGAAGAGTGGTCTTCGCCTGGACTACATGCTCAGCACCGTCCAACCAGTCATGGTGGTTGATGCCAAGAAAGCGGGGATACAGTTCCCCGTGCTCCTCGGCAAATTCTGCTATCTGGAAGCAGTCATGCTTGATACCCCACTCCATGACGCAAAGGCCAGATCGTACATAGGTTCGCAGTATCCAGAAGGCCAGAAAGCGCTTTTGATTAACAGACTGCTTGCGGTGCAGCGCTTTGTCGATATCCTGGGACATCTGGAGGCTCGCGAGCGCATTCGCGTGGCATCGGCCGATCTCGATACAGTCTGTCCTCCGGTAATGCCAACAGTAGGCGAGAGCATCAAGGCGGAGATTGACCTGATCAAGAACAGTGATGCATGGAAACAGCAGGAGTACTGAACAGAGGCGAGACTTCGAGAGGACTTTTGAGGACGGGTGACCTCGAGGGCCTGCCCTTATTCTAAGCTTCAGCGGGTGCCCTGCTGTGTTGACCGCGGACGATCACGACAAAGGCATCCGCGGACTTGGGCGACTTTGCGATGACGGCCTGTTGTCGCTGTGGTCAAGAGAAGGATGGATTCCCGCTTTCTCCCCGATCGGGTCGAGGGCAGGTCTGGCGGGAATGACAATCCAGGGATTTCGTGAACCCCTGTTGTATGCGCGCAAGTATGGTCATGTGTCCCTGCTCTGATCCCGTCTTGTAGATTGCTTGCAGCGGCGATGGGGGAGCATATAATATCGATTTCCACAAGGTCTGCCCATGGTTGGGGCGGGTATCGCCTGTTTCGAGGTGCGGCTATGATGACGCGACGAATGCTTGGTTGGCTGTTGGGCATGTCGGGTGTTTTGCTGCCGGCGACGCTCGGATGGGCTGCGCCGCAGACTGGTCAAACCGAAGGTGCGATCAAGCTCGTCGTGCGGGCGGACGACATCGGGTCGTGCCACACCGCCAATCTCGCCTGCATCCAGAGCTACCGCGAGGGGATCGCCAGGAGCGTGGAGGTGATGACGGTGTGCCCCTGGTTCAACGAGGCGGCCAAGATGCTCCGCGAGAATCCCGGATTCGACGTGGGCGTGCATCTGACGCTGACGAGCGAGTGGGAGAACTACAAGTGGGGACCGCTGACGCAGTCGCCGAGCCTGGTCGATGAGCAGGGGCACTTCTTCCCGACGACGAGCCAGCGGTCGGACTTCCCGCCGGGGACCGGGTTCCTCCAGTCCAAGTGGAGGATCGAGGAGGTCGAGAAGGAGCTGCGGGCCCAGATCGAGCTGGCGAAGAAGGCCATCCCGCAGGTGTCGCACGTGAGCAGCCACATGGGGACGCCGACGTGCACGCCCGAACTGCGGGCGCTGGTCGCGAAGCTGGCGGCAGAGTACAAGCTGCCCATCGAGACGCCGGGGGTGAAGTACCTCCGCTGGGCTGCGGACACCAAGGCCTCCTCCGAGCAGCGGGAGGCGGCGCTGGTCAAGGCGCTGGAGGGGATCGGGCCGGGCGTGTGGATCGTGGTCGAGCACCCGGGACTCGACACAGGCGAAATGCAGGGGATCGGCCATCAGGGCTACTGGGAGGTCGCTTCGCATCGCGACGGCGTGACGAAGTCGTTCACCAGCGCCAAGGTCAAAGAGGTGATCCAAAGGCGGGGGATTCAGTTGGTCAGCTACGCCCAGATGTGGCCGGCAGAACCGTGAGCCTCCGTTCCGAGCGAGAACCGACGGCTGACTCTGCGCGGTAGGGCAGGTTGTGCCCGCTGTTTTTCTTCTGAGAATCCCGAGAAAAGCGTTTGCCTGGAGCGAACTTGGACGATAATATATAGGTATCCTATATATAGGCTTTCTGTATATGAGGCGTCCTTGTCGTGCTGGAGTCAGTCACATTATGGATACCGAACTAATCAAGGGAACGCTGGCGCTGCTGATTCTCTCATTGCTCAAGCGCAGGCCCATGTATGGGTACGAGCTGGCCGCGACAGTCAAGCAGGAGACGGACGGCGCATTCGACTGGAAGGCCGGATCGTTGTATCCTTGTCTGCACAAGCTGGAGAAGGATGGCTTGGTACGTGCCGCGTGGGAGGGCAGGCCGGAAGGTCGCCAGCGGAAGTACTATCATCTGACCAGGGATGGCGAGACGGTCCTGGCCGAGAGAATCCAAGCGTGGTCGTCGATTTCCCAGGCGGTCAATCGAGTGTTGGAGAATCCCCATGAACACGAATGAGATCGAGCGGTTCCTGGATCAGGCATGTTGCGGCGTAGGCGGCTCGCCGGAACTCCGTCGGCATCTGCGGGAGGAACTGCGCGAGCATCTGACGGAGGAGATCGAACGGAACGTCGCGGGCGGATTGAACCGGGAAGAGGCGGTGCACAGAGCCATTGAGGAGTTCGGCGATCCGGTAATCCTTCGCGATGGCCTGCAAGCAGTTCACGGCCGGCGTCTGATGACCCTACTGATTGAGAAGTCGATGGCCTGGAGGGAAACGACAATGAAGACGGGATGGAAATGGAGCTTCGTCGCACAAGCGACGCTGCTGCTGACGGTGATTGCGGAAGTGTTCTTTGCGGCCGCGGCGGTGGTCTATGTCCTTCCGGGCCTCTCGCGTTGGCATCGCGACCTGGGGACACCGACGATTGCCGGCCTTCCAACGATAGAATGGCTTGCACATGCGATGTACATGGACTGGCTTTGGATTCCCTGCCTGCTGCTGGTGCTCGCAGGCTGGGGCCTTTTCGAGTGGAAGTGCCGCGGGGAGAATAAGTTGGTCCTGCGGCTGGCCGGCCTGTCCATGGTTTCGCTGGCGATGTTCCTGGTTCTGGCCGCGGTATGTGTCCCGATCGTGATCGATCTGGCCATGCTCCCGCGACAAATCGACGAGTTGCGAGTGAACCTGTCGCCGCAACAGGCCGAGAGGGTCGTTGTTCCCAGGATCGGCGACGGGGACGATGCGTTCGAGGATCTGCGTGCTGCGATCTCGCGGGCGGACTGGTCGGCGGCGGACCTGGCGGCGAAACAGTTGAGCGACGCGTATTCGTCCCTGGCGGACGCCAGCGCCGGCGTCATCCTGCTGGCCGGCGAAACACGACGGGCCAACCTGGATGAAATCCGCTATCGCATTGATGAGATAGCAGAATTCAGCGAGAGGATCCACCACCAGTTTCGGGAGTTCCAATACTCCGGGAACAAGGCGACCGAAGAGCTGAAGGCCAAGATCCAGACCCACTTCGAGGAACTGGACGAGTCTCGCTCGAAGCTGGCGGACAGTTCCGACCTCTTCGGTGCGCGCGGTGCGCCGATCGTCCCGGAGAAGCCGTCCTTGTGATACGCTGGAATCTCGCCCAAATTCGTCTATTGTCTGGCGTTTTGTGCCGATAGTATGGGTATTGGCGCGCGCAGAGATACGAAGACAGACGAAGTTCGAGGACCACTATGAACGTAGACCTTCACTACGGAACAGGCGTTGTCTCGCTGCGGGTCCCGGATCGCAATGTTCAGGAGATCATCCGGCCGTGGCAGGGGGAGCAGACTCGGGATGCTGCGGCGGGCCTGGCGGGCATCGTCGGCGCCCGGGCGGGAGCGTTTCGGGACGTGGTCGCGGGCAAACGGGTGTGCATCCTGCTCGATGACGGGACGCGGGACGAGCCGTTGGCCGACGTGCTGCCGTACTTGTGCGCCGTGCTTCGCGGGACCGCCTCAGTCCAGTTCCTCATCTGTACCGGGACGCACACCGCCGACACGCCGAAGAACCGCGAGATCCGCCGCGAGGTCGAGAAGGTGAGTCGGGACGCGGGCCTGACCGTGACGCGAATCCACGCGCACGACTGCAAAGCCGACCGATTCCTCGACGTCGGCCGCACGTCACGCGGGACGCAGGTGCTGGTCAACGCGCTGGCCGAGGAGGCAGACGCCTTTCTCGTCGTCTCGGATGTGAAGGTCCACTACTTCGCGGGCTACTCGAACCCCGTGAAGAACTTCGTGCCGGGTATCAGCGTCTTCCGCACGGTCGAGCAGAATCACAGCCTGGCCCTGCTCGATGAATCCACGCACGGATCGCACCCGTGGCATCCGAATCCCGCTCGCAGGGACAATCCGCTGGCTGCGGACCAGTTGGAGGGCATGGATCTGATCGCCAAGGGCCGGCCGATCTGGGCGCTGGTCATGCTCAGCGCGGGCGAACGGCTGATCTGGGCGCGGTTCGGGCCGGTCCAGGACGTGAGCGCCGAGTCCTTTCTCGTCACGGACGAGAGGAACATCCGCGATGTCGCGCCGGCGACGCGCCTGGTCGTGTCTCCCGGCGGACTGTCCAACGACGAGGATCTGTACATTGCCCAGCGGGCCCTGGAATTGAACCGGGCCGCCATCCTGGACGGCGGGGAGGTCCTGTTCCTGGCCGCCTGTCCCAACGGCATCGGCGAGCCGCAGACCCTGGCGAACTTCTACAATCGCCTGACGGCCCCGCTCGACGAGGTCATCCGGTCGATTCAGCAGGACTACGTCCTATACAGTCACAAGCCCTACAAGTTTGCCGTGCTGATCCGCCGGCTGCGGCGCATCTGGATGCACACGCAGATTCCCGACAACCTCGTCGAGGCGGCCCACATGTCTGCCGCACGCGACCCGCAGGCGGTCGTGGACGGTTGGCTTGCGGAGCAGCCCGATGCCAGGATCATCTTCATCGACGGCGCCAACAAGGTGGCTCTACGCGCCATCCCGGCATAGCGTGTCCCGCACAGAGAAATCGGAATTCCTCCCGTTTTTTCCCCTTGATCTATGTCTTGTCGAGGGGTATAAACGTCCCCATGGAAAATACAAAGAACCAATCAGCCGTGAATGCATCCCGTCGACAATTCCTCAAGACCTCCAGCGTCGCCGCCCTCGGCAGTGCTCTCGCGAGTCCGCTGGCCTTTTCGGCAGCCGGTTCTTCCGGCGGCACTCTGAAGATCGGCCTCATCGGCTGCGGGGGACGCGGGTCCGGCGCCGCCGCACAGGCCCTCTCCACCGGGCCGGACGTGGTCCTGACCGCTTTGGGCGACGCTCTGCCCGAACGCGTGCAGAGCTGTCGCAAGAACCTTGCGGCGGAGGAGAGCTTCGCGAAACGCGTCCAAGTCCCCGACAGCGCGTGCTTCTCGGGTCTGGACGCCTACCAGAAGGTGATCGACAGCGGCGTGGACGTGGTTCTCCTGGCGGCCCCTCCGGGCTTCCGCCCGCTGCATCTGAAGGCGGCTGTCGAGGCCGGCAAGCACATCTTCTGTGAGAAACCCATGGCCACCGACGCCCCCGGCGTGCGGTCCGTCCTGGAGTCCGCCGCCAAGGCCAAGGCCAAGAACCTGGCTCTCGTCGCGGGCTTCTGCTGGCGGTACCACCTGGCTCGTCGTGCCTTCTACGAGAAGGTCCACCAGGGCGCCATCGGCGCCATTCGCGCGATCTACGCGACCTACCTGACCGGACCGGTGAAACCGATGCCCCCGGCCGGCAGTCGTCCCGCCGGCATGGGCGACGTCGAGTGGCAGGTTCGCAACTGGTACAACTTCACCTGGCTGTCGGGCGACGGCCTGGTGGAACAGGCATGTCACAGTGTGGACAAGATCGCCTGGGCGATGAACGGGGTCCTGCCTCTCAAGGCGGTCGGCAACGGCGGTCGGCAGTTCCCGAACAACGAAGGCAACATCTTCGACCACATCGACGTGTTCTACGAGTTCCCGGACGGCGTCCGTGCGTTCATGGCCCAGCGTCAGATCACCAACTGCTACGGCGACAACTCGGACTACCTCATGGGCTCGGACGGCCTGGGCACGATCAAAGGCTGGGAAGACCCGGTCATCACGGGCAAGGAGAACTGGCGCTATCGCGGCCCGAAGTCCGACATGTACCAGGTCGAGCACAACGAGTTGTTCGACTCCATCCGCAAGGGCAAACCCATCAACGACGGCGTCTGGATGGCCCACAGCACGCTCATGGCCATTATGGGACGCATGGCCGCCTACACGGGTCGAGAGGTCACCTGGGATCAGGCGTTGAACTCCCAGGAGAAACTCGTGCCCGACAACCTGACGTGGGACATGCCTTTGCCGATCAAGCCGCTGGCCATGCCGGGAACGACGGCGTTCGTCTGATTATAGGCCGTTCTCTATGGGACCGGGCCGAACGACTACCGGCGCATTGCGGATCTGAGGCCGGATGGAAAGCCAGTCCACCCCCTGGAACTGCGGATCGTCGATTCGTCTGACCTCTTCATCGCCGATATAGGGTCCCATGGCATCCACCCAGGCGATGAGTCGCTGCCGGCTCAACTCGTCCACTCGCACGTCGTAGTGCTGTCCGTTCGAAGCCATCTCGACCAGGCGGCTGCGATAGGACAGTCTCGTCATCGGCTCCGGCGTCGTATACGCGGCGGGATCCCGTGTGTCGAAGGCCTCCACCAGAATCGTATCGGCAATGCCGAAACCCGGCGGCGGGTCCTTGGGCGGCTGATACGGCGCACCCCAGGAAGGATTCCCGAGCAGCGTCACGTAGGGCTCCTTGAACAGGTCGTCGCCCCGCAAGGTCAGATCGAGGGTCTTCCTGGCGTCGCCGTTGCCCTGATGGCATTCGCCGCAGTACCGGTCCAGGACCGGCTGCACGAATCGCATGTAGCTGATGGATTCGTCGCCCCACGGCGGCGGGACGATCTGCGACGGGGCGCGGGAAAGCGCGATCGCAGGACCCCCGGCGGCCGGCGCCCTGCTGTGCATCTCGTGACATCCGAGACAGCCTCGCGCCTCGCCCGGCATCACGCCGGTGGCGGATCGCATGGTCTGCAGCGCGCGATGCTTCTCGTCCAGCAACTGGAAATAGATGGCCTTGCCCGAGGGCGCCGCGAAGGAGACGGAACCGTCCCGCTCGATGGGCACGGTCCCGAGGATGCGTTTGACTCCCTCGGACATCACCATCGACACGACCGGGCCGGTCGAGGCGTAAGGCCGCTTGTACCAGTAGCTGTACGTCTTGGCGTCCATCGACAGGATCCGAAGGTACTTTGCCTTGTTGCGGAGCTGTGCGGGCGCGTTCTGGTACACGTTGTTGCTGAAGATGACGCCGTCGGCGGGGCTCAGTCGCTCGGCCATCGTGGGCCACTGCACCGTGGACGGCAGCGCCGGCGGCTTCGGGCGAGGTTTCACCGGCATCGCGTGTAGGATGTTGTGCACCCCCTCGTAAACAAGCTCCTTGTTTCCGTCCGTATCCATCAGGTACAGAACGAACTTCCCTTCCCGGTTGGCGGAAACGAGAAAATCGGTTTCGCTCAGTGGATAGGGGCACTGATAAGCAGTGTGGCGACCGCTCTCGTGATAACGTTTCGATTCGATCGGATCGACCGGGCCATTGCCCGACTCGGGCCACTCCACCTCCGCGGTGACTTTCGTCAAACCGTGCGGGAAATTCAGTCCCTCGTCCGTATCCACGATGCCGATGCTGCCGGCGAACCAGTTGTGATGGGCGGACCCTGTGAACATGACCCGGTTGCTGCCGGGGATCTGGCGGGCATCCTTGAGCAGGTCCGGCCAGACCGTCTGATTGCCCCAGAACGTGGCGGCCTGGGTCCCGTCCGGACGCATGGTCCACAGCGATTGAGCGCGCCACAACGGCTTGTCGGTGTACTCCCAGCGCGTGTAGATCACGCGCCCGTCCTCCATCAGCGAGGGCAGGTAATCGGGCTCGTTGTTCCGCGAGATGAGGTACATGTTCCTGCCGTTCAGATCGCACCGCGTCAGCGTGAAGGAATTCGTCGGCGGCATGCAGCGGACGTAATTGTGCCCGCGCGTGCTGGCGAAGACGAGGTGCCTGTCGTCAGGAAGATAAACAGGGTCCACATCATCGTAAATGCTGTCCGTGATCTGCCGCAAGCCGGAGCCGTCGATGCCGATCTCGTAGAGGTGGAAAGCTTTTTCGTTCGCGGGATGGAATGAAAAGACAACGCGCCGGGCGTCGAACGACAGATCGGGACGCCAGAATGTACCGTGCAGCGGCTCGACCGGCATCAGCTTCGTCAGATGTCCCGCGGGCGACAGCCCGTCGAGGATGAGCAGTCGGCCGCCCGGCACGGCCATGTACCCGAGTCGGTGCCGGGTCTCATGCGGCCATTCGGACCCTTGGGGGAACGGAATGTCGACGAACAGCACCCTGTCGAAATCGACGACGGGGTTGGCGAACAGGACCCGCCGCTTGACGCGGCGCACCGCGAAGTACAGGTCCTTGTCGTCGTCGCCGGCCAGCTTGGCCTCCAGAGCATCGAGCTCGGCCGATTCCGCCGAGAAATCGACCGATTCGCCGCGTTCCTGCTCGATCCGGACCACGAGCTGACGGGTCCAGGCGATTTCCTGTCGGATCCGCTCGGCAGTGACGGAGCCGTTCACCTGATAGAGCCAGTCCCGTTTTATCATTTCCTCGGCTTCACTCGTGGAGTAGTCGCGCGTCGGTGGCGTGCAGGGCTTGACATAGGGCGCCACGGGCTCATGCCGCACCGGTCGGCGCACGATCCGCCTGCCGGCATCGAGGATGGCCTCGATCCACTCGGGCTCGCACGTACCGGCCTGTCCCAGCGCCTCCAGTCGCGCGAATCGCGTCTCCAGTCCCTCTACGCTGCGCCACGCGACCCATTCGGCTTCACTCAGCCTGGCCCACTGCCTCTCGGTAGCCGGCTTGTACTCCGTCAACATGTCCATGAGCCGCTGGGCCAGTTTCAGATTCCAGGAGTTGTCCCTTGCCGTGAGATAGGCGCCCGGGTGGTTGCCCGTTGTCTCCACGAACTCGGCGTAGGCGTCGGGAAACCCCACGGCCAGTTTCGCCTGGATGATCCGCACGAGAATCTCCGGGCCGTTCTGTTCCATCAGGCCGGTACGCGTCGCCGCCAGGGTCTCGGCGAACGTCGCCTTCTCCCGGTACAGCGTCTGCGCCTGTTGTCGGTACTGATCGATCTCGCCCCCCACGGCGGAAAGTCCCTCCTCGTACGCTCGCGCAATCTCGCCGGCCGTCAACGCGGACTTGAATATCCGCAGATCGTCGATTGCCCCCTGGAAGTGCTCTCCCGTCCCGCTTGCCGAGCCGATGAACGCGTCCGCGGGACCGCCCGAGAGAATGCGTCCCGATCGCTTGTGTTCCCCGACGGCCAGGCCGTCCAGATAGACTGTCATCTGTTTGCCGTCGTACGTCCCGGCCACGTGGTGCCACTGACCGTCGAGCAGCATGGCCGCATCGATCGGCGCATCGAGTTCGAGATAGCCCGTCCCCTCGGTTTGCAGGCCGAGCGACAGGCTGCGACCGTCGTTCTGAACCGCGAACAGGATTCGCCGGTCCCCGTCCTCCTTGCGGAACACCTCGCGATAGCCGGATAGCTCGGTGGGCAACAGCCACGCGGAGATCGTCAACGCAGGCAGATCGGTGAACGCTTCGCTCGCCTGAACGCGAATGGCGGAGGGGCCCGTGAGCCCGAGCGCCGAACCGAACACGCCCTCGTGCAGCGAGGCCCCGCCTCGAACACGTGCCGTCAACCCCGTGCCGCCGGCGTCCGCACAGGTCCCCTCTACCAGTTCGTCGAATGTCCAGTGAGCCACGAGACTCTGCGAAGGCAGGGGAGCCGGCCCCGGCGCCGCGACAGCCCGCCATGCCGCGGCGACCGTGAGTGCAAGGACGACGATGCCCGAAGAACGAACTTGCATGGCCACCTCCAAAACCGGTTCACTATCGACGTAAGGACTATACAACCACGACGGTACCATGTCCTGCCGGCGCAGTCAAGCGAAGGGTTGCCCGTCCGAGGGCTGTCACGGCGAGCGGATGCATGACCGCTATTACACCCTCCCATGCGGCGACGGGACATGGGCCGGACGCGGTCATTCCTGCGCCAAGCAGCAATCCACAAGCCGTGGTGTGCGACGCGGCCCGGGAACTGGATTCCCGCGTTCCCCCCTGATCGGGTCGAGGGTAGCTGTGGCAGGAATGACAGTCCGGGGTCTCCATAAGCTCCTGCTGCATGCGCTCACGTACGGTCATGCGTCCCTTCGTACGCCGGTCGAGACCGATTCCGCTCCACAGGCCATGGCCCCGGATAGGTCGCTACCTGGATGATTTTTCCGGCTGTGACTGTTATAATGGAGCTGGAATCACGGCGGAGGATCCGTGGGGTCGGCCAGGGTACAAGGGCAGCAAGACTGCAAGGTGAGGATGGGAATTGACGATGGCTATGTCCAGACAGGTCGTGCTTTCGGTTTTGCTCGTGCTGGCGTCTTGTGCTCTGCTATGGGGACAGCAGGGCGCGGTGGTCATCAACGAGATTCACTACGATCCGGACCTGAACTATGAGTGGGTCGAGTTCGTTGAGCTGCACAACCCCGGTTCGACCAACGTGGACCTTTCGGGCTGGTACTTCGACGACGGGATTTCCTTCACGTTCGGCGCGGGCGCGACGCTGCCCGCAGGCGGCTACGTCGTCGTGGCCCAGGACCGCAACCACGTCCTGACCAAGTGGAGCACGGCGGGGAAGGTCTTCGGCCCCTTCGACGGCAGGCTCAGCAGCGAAGGCGAGAGGCTGGTCCTTCGCGACGCCACCGGCGTCATCGCCGATGAGGTCGAGTACCAGCTTGGTTTCCCCTGGCCGACCGTGGGCGATCCCGTGCCGGACAGCGCCCCCGGCAAGTCCCACTCGATCCAATTGGTGAACCCGCAGCTCGACAACGACCTCGGGGGCAGTTGGCGTTCCGCGTCGCCCACGCCGGGCGCTCGCAACAGCGGCGTCTTCGCGGAGAACACGCCCCCGCACATCCGCCAGGTCCGACACCTGCCCCACGAGCCCGGCTCGGGCGACATTGTCACGATCACCGCCAAGGTCACCGACTCCGACGGCGTCGAAATGGTGACGCTCGCCTATCAGATCGTGGACCCCGGTGACTACGTCCCGGTGACGCTGCCCAACTACCCTTCGAGCAACCCGGCCACCGTCCCGAACTCCGCCTATGGAAAGAACTGGCAAATGCTCCCGATGCGCGACGACGGGCTTGGCGGCGACTCGGTCGCAGGCGACAGCGTCTACACGGCCCAACTGCCCTCCTCGCTGCAGCGGCACCGACGGCTCGTGCGGTACCGCCTGTTCGCCCTCGACGGCCAGGGCTACGATCTGCAAGTGCCCTACGCGGACGATCCGCAGGCGAACTTCGCGTACTTCGTCTACGACGGCGTCCCCGCCTGGAGCGGCGCGATTCAGCCGGGCAGCTCGGATGCCCGCCGGTCCGCGGTCGTCACCTACAGCGAGGACCTGATGCGGTCGCTGCCGATCTACCATCTGATCGCCAGGGCGACGGACATCCAGAACTGCCTCTTCAACCCGTCCTACGACAACACGTCCTACTACTTCTCGGGCACCCTCGTCTACGATGGCCAGGTCTACGACAACATCCACTTCCGCGTTCGCGGCCAGGGCTCCACCTTCCAGACCGGCAAGAACAAGCTCAAGATCGACTTCAATCGCGGCCACTACTTCCAGGCCCGCGACGACTACGGCCAGGAGTACGAGGAGAAATGGGACAAGATGAACGTCGGCACCGGCGTCTGTCCCTGGTGGCAGTACCCGCACCCGGGCGGTTGGGACGTGGGCACGCGAGGGATGGTGATGAACGAGGCCCTGGCGTTTCGCCTGTACAACATGGCGGGCGTGCCGAGCTGCCACACCAGCTACTTCCAGCTTCGCATCATCGACGCGGCCCCCGAGTCTGTGGCGGGCAACCAGTACGAAGGGGACTTCTGGGGCCTGTATTTCGCCATCGAGCACCCGGACGGCGCGTTCCTCGACGAGCACGGCCTGCCCGACGGCAACGTCTATCGCATGGACGGCGGCGCCAACGCCACGCACCAGGGCCCGACGCAGATCGCCAACGGGTCCGACGTGTCGAGCCTCATCAACGGGCTCAGCAGCGGCCAGGCGCAGGCCTGGTGGGCGCAGAATGTCAACCTGCCCAACTACTACAGCTCCAAGGCCATCGGCGTGGCGATCAACGATTCCGACCGCCGGCCCCAGTCCAACTGCGTCTACTACTGCGATTCCGAGACGAACCAATGGTGGGTGTTGCCGTGGGATTTGGATCTGACGTTCGAGTGGGCGACACACTACACGGATTGGGAGCACTTCCGCTACGCGCTGGTTTATCCGAGCTATCAGATCGCCTGCGACAACCGGGCCCGAGAGCTGCTCGACCTGCTGCTCAGCAGCGACCAGGTCGGGCAGGTCATCGACGAGATCGCTTCGATCATCGCCACCCCCTACGACGGCAAGACGTTCGTGGAGGCCAACCGGGCAATGTGGGATTATCATCCGAAGACCAATCGCAAGGGGCAGTTCTACGCGAACAACGAGTTTCTCACGACCAAGGACTGGGCGGGCCTGATCGAGTACTACAAGACGTTCCTTTCGCCCAAGGGGTTCTCCGACGTGGGTTCGGGCAGTTACGGCGTCTACGCGCTGCTGGCGGACGCCGCGGATTCCGCGATTCCGAACACCCCGGTCGTCTCCTATGCCGGCGACGCCGGGTACCCGCCGAACGGCCTGACCTTCCGCGCGACCGCGTTCAACGATCCGCAGGGATCGAACACCTTCGCCGCGATCCAATGGCGTATCGCGGAGGTCGAGCCCAACACGCCGATCGCTCCGCCTGTCGAATCATCGCAGAGCGGCGCCGTCGGCCTCGTGGGATCGGACAACTGGCGGTACTTCAAGGGTCTTCAGGAGCCTTCGACGGCCGCGGGGGCATGGCGGATGTCTGCCTTCGATGACTCCGCCTGGCTGACCGGCAACGCCCCGATCGGCTTCGGCGGCGAGACCTTCATCGCCACCACGCTGGGCGACATGCGGTACAGCTACAGCACCATCTACCTCCGCAAGACCTTCCACATCGCAAGTCTCGACGCGATCGACCAGCTCATTCTCGAACTGAGGTACGACGACGGCGTCAACGTGTGGATCAACGGCCACCTGGTCTTCCAGGATAACGTCGCGTCCGCCGAACTGGCGTACAACGCCTTGGCCCAGTCCGCAATCGAGATGCCCCACCTCATTCAATACGATCTGGGCGATGCGGCCGACGTCCTCGTGGAGGGCACGAACGTCATCGCGGTCCAGGTGCTCAACGCCTCGGTCGGCAACAGCTCCGACTGTTTCGCCGACGTGTACTTGACCGGCCAGGTGACATCAGACGCGGATGCGTCTTCCGTCGGATCGGGCGTCGCGTACCAGGGACGACGCGGCGAATACGAGATCGATACGCTCTGGGAAAGCGAAGAGATCACGACGACCGCCGGCGTCAACGCAGCGATCCCGGCCAGTGTGGTCGAGTCGGGCCGTACCTATCGGGTCCGCTGCCGCATGAAGGACGCGACCGGGCGATGGAGCCACTGGTCCCAGCCCGTCCAGTTCGAGACCGGCGCCCCGTTGCCCTCGCGCCTCCTCAGCGACCTGCGTCTGACCGAGATCATGTACAATCCTCCCGAGGCAGACCCCGGCGCAGGCGAGTTGGCCCTGGAGAACAACAGCTTCGAGTTCATCGAGCTGCGCAACATCGGATCGACGACGCTCGATCTAACCGGGGTCTCGTTCGAGGACGGCATCGCCTTCGGTTTCGCGGGCAGCCGGGTCGAGAGCCTTCCTTCGGGCGGTTTCGTCCTGGTGGTGCAGAACGAGGCGGCCTTTGCATCTCGCTACGGCGAGGAACTGGCCGACTTGATTGCCGGCCAGTACGACGGCAAGCTGGCCAACGACGGCGAGACCCTCCGCCTGGTGGACTACTGGGATGGGACCATCGCGGAGTTCGACTACAGCGACGACTGGTTCCCGACCACCGACGGCGACGGCTTCTCGCTGACCCTGGCGGATCCGCAGAGCGACCCGGACGGTTGGAACGAGCCGGCCTCCTGGCGTTCGAGCGCGACTCCGGGCGGCTCTCCGGGTCGGTAAAATCCTTGCCAGGCGGCAAGCCGGGAGTTTACTCCCGGGATGCGGACGCATATAATCACCCCCCTGAAGGCCGTGGCATTTCGGCATTCGCATTCGATGCCTATTGGAATAGAAAGGAGAACGATACGATGGCAGCAAAGATTTACTATGAGGATGAAGCGCCGATCGGGCCGCTGCAGGGCAAGAAAGTGGCCGTGATCGGGTTCGGCTCACAGGGGCACGCGCACAGTTTGAACCTTCGGGACAGCGGGATCGAGGTGGCGGTCGCGGAGCTGCCCAATACGGACAACTTCAAGCTGGCGGTCGAGCACGGGTTCAAGCCGGGTGATATCAAGACCGCGATGAGCGGCGCCGCCCTGGTCATCGTGACGCTGCCGGACGAGGTGCAGGGCAAGGTGTACGCCGGCCAGATCGCGCCGAACCTCAAGGCCGGACAGACGATGGGCTTTTGCCATGGGTTCAATATCCATTTCAAGTACATCGTGCCGCCGAAAGAGGTCAACGTCGTGATGATCGCGCCGAAGGGTCCGGGCCATCTGGTTCGCAGTGAGTTCCAGAAGGGCGGCGGCGTGCCCTGCCTGGTCGCGGTGCAGCAGGACGCCACCGGCGCCGCCAAACAGATCGCCCTCGCCTGGGGTCACGGCATCGGCGGCGCCCGCGCGGGCATCCTTGAAACGACCTACAAAGAGGAGACCGAGACGGATCTCTTCGGCGAACAGTGCGTCCTGTGCGGCGGCCTCTCCGCTCTCATCAAAGCGGGTTTCGAGACCCTCGTGGCCGCCGGTTACCAGCCGGAGATTGCCTATTTCGAGTGTATGCATGAGGTCAAGCTGATCGTGGACCTGATGTACCAGGGCGGCCTGAGCTACATGCGGTACAGCATCAGCAACACCGCCGAGTATGGCGATCTGAGCCGCGGGCCGCGGATCATCACCGATCAGACCCGGGCGGAAATGAAGAAGATCCTCGGCGAAATCACATCCGGCGCGTTCGCCAAGGAGTGGGTCAACGAGTATCAGACCGGACTCAAGAAATTCAACGAACTGTACGAAAAGGACCACAGCAGCCAACTGGAGACGGTCGGCCGGAAGCTTCGCAAGATGATGAAGTGGATCGACTCCAAGGAGTTGTGAGCCGATTTGTTATTCAAGACTTGCCCGCTCTCTATCGGGCACGAAAGGAGAGCTCTATGACGGTCGGCAGACCCTGTGCCGCAGGCCGCAAGGCCCGCTTGGCGCGAGTCCTGTTGGGCATGGCGGCTCTCCTTTCCGTGTCCGCATTCTCCGGCTGCGGGACCACGGAGTACCTGTCGCCCAAGCGGCCCTATGCCAAGCTTGCGGTGCCCTACAGCGTCACGCAGATCGGGCGAAGCACCTCGCTCGATGTGCTCAACGTTGCCCAGGACCCGGCGTACCAGTTCGGTCGGGACAAGAACGTCCGCGTTCTCCTCACCCAGGGCGACACGGTCGTCAGCTACTCCGGCCAAACCACCAATACGCGCAAGACCTGGCTCAACCTGATCGCTTTTGACGAGTTCCGCATGACCGCCCGGCGCAAGTACTTCTTCTGCGTCGATGAGCGGGCCGAACGGGAACCGGATAACCCCAAGCGGCTTCTCATCCCCCGTCGCAAGGGCGTCCTGTTCGATGCAGAGTTCCTCATCGATCCGGAGGTGCTGACGACGCCCTATGCGACCGAGGACGCCCAGCGGATCGAGATCGTCCGGTGGCTCGCCAACCAGTTCAGCCGGGATCTCACCACCCTGGTCGGCGATTCACGAAGGCCCGCCCAGGGCGACCAGTCGATCCGCCTGGCCGGCATGATGGTCAGCCAGATCTTCCAGGGCCTCCTCGCCGAGCTGGGCCAGTCTCCCGGCTTGGCCAGGAATCTCAGCGACGAGCAGGGGATTCGTTTCCCGCACCTGAGTCTCAAAGAGGGCCACATCCGCCTGCTCACCCAGAACGACCTCGGCGCCGTCAAGATCCGCGTCAACCTTCCGATGACTACATCAAAGAACAAGTAGGGCGGGTATCCCCTGTACGTGCGAGGATGAACTCGGCGCTTGAATTGAATCCAACTGCAAGGATCGCAGTGGAGCATTGAATAGAAGGGGCCCCGGTCGGGAGGACCGGGGCCCTTTTGTGTTCAGGGTGCAGCCGGCAGAGGGGCCGGTTGCCTCATCCTCGCAGGACTTACTTCGTCAGACGGATGTCATCGACGAAGATCAGGCCCGCGCCACCCGCAGTCGGGTTGTCCCGGTCGCCGACGCCGATGTACATCTTCTTGATCCCCGTCAGCTTGAGGCCCGCGAAGTCCGACAGCGGAATCGACCACGTCGTCCAGGACCCCGTCGTCAGGATCGCCGCGTCGGTGCTCTTGACCGCCACCGTCTTGCTGCTGTCGGCCAGAGCCACGTACAGCGTGCCGGCGCCGTTGCTCGCGGCGCCGTAGATCGCCAGACTCAGCGTGGTCACGCCCTCCACGGTCCAGTCCTGGGCCCCGTCGAAGGCGTGCTCGGCCTCGGCAAAGTAC
>JAXDBU010000019.1:0-4722 GCA_034678485.1 Sedimentisphaerales bacterium
CGCGGGCTCTGTCATCCTGAACAAAGCGCAGCGGAGTGAAGGATCTGGCCTGCGACCGAGAGAACCCTCTGCTCCGATGCCCAGATCCTTCGGCGTTGCCTCAGGATGACAAGTCTCCACCCGCGCATGAATATTTCCTGATCCGTGTGAGAGTCTGCATACTGCTCTATCGGCGGGAGCTTTGGACTTGACCGCCACGGGCGCCGCTGTTACTGTACGCGGGCGGTCAGAAGGTCGGACCCTGTTGCATGTTCTTCTCGCCGTCGAGCCGCCTGCAACGCTGTGCCCGTAATGGACTATCAATTGGAGAGATACGCCGGGATGAAGGCATTTTCGCAAATGCTCAAGTATGTTTGGCCGCAGTGGCCGAGGATCATCATCGTGGTGCTCAGTGCGCTGATCATCGCTGTGCTGTTGTCGCTGAGCTTCATGACGATCATCCCGCTGCTGAAGGTCATGATGGGAGAGGAAGGTCTTCACGGGTGGGTGAATCGCAAGGCCGCCGAGAGCTACTACGGGGTGCAGTTCTACGTTCCCGGGACTACCGAACTGACCGACGACACGGGGTCTCCCTTGAGGACCCAACTGCTCGTCGTGGACGTGAGGGACGACAGCCTGGCCGACAAGGCGGGCATCCGGCGCCGCGACCACATCGCCGATGTGAACGGCGTCCAGGCCAGAGAAGGGTCGAGTGCATCATACACGCGTTTGCTTCAGGAGCTGGCCGTCGCCCGAGGCGACAGCGTACCCGTTACGCTGAGCCGCGAACAGAACAACAGGCTGGAACAAGTACAGGTCACGATGGCGACGCCCGACAACGAACAATACGTCGCCGACCTCGGCTGGCGGTCGATGAGACGACTGGAGTGGCAGGTTCGGAGCGCCGTCGCCGGCGCCGGCCAGCAATTCGTCAGCACCCTGCCCGCCGACAACAAGACGCAGCAGATCATGGTCATCATGATCGCCGTGACGATCGTCACCATCATCCGTTGCCTCGCCAAGTTCTACCAGGATTACCTGGGACAGAAGGTCGTCGAGGTTGCGGTCAATCACCTGCGAGAGGATGTCTTCCGGCATATGACGCGGATGCCGATCGGGATCTTTGCCAACGAGCGGCCCAGCGACATCATCAGCCGGATCGTCCGCGACACCGTAACCATGGGCTCCGCCATCCGCGTCATGCTGGGCAAGGCGCTCCGCGAGCCCCTCAACGCCATCATCATGCTCCTGCTGGCCTTCTTCATCAACTGGCAACTGGCCCTGGTCTTTCTCTGCGGCGCTCCGCTCGTCGTCGCGTCCCTCGGCTCCTTCGGACGCAAGATGAGGAAGGCCACCCGCCATTCGCTCATCGCCAGTTCCCGGATGCTCGCCAAGCTCCAGGAGACGGTGGTGGGACTGCGGGTGATCAAGATCTACGATCGAGAAGACTACGAACGTCAGTCATTCCGAGACATCAACGACCGCCTGCTCAAGCAGTTGCTCAAGATCTCCAAGGTGGATGCGGCAACTCAGCCGGTGCTCGAGGTCCTTGGAATGGTCGTCGGCGCCGCGGCGTTGATGCTCGGCGCGGTGTGGGTCACCCAGGGGAAAGTGGAGGGCTCGGAGTTCCTGCTCCTGCTGGGATTGCTGGGCGCCGCAGCGGAGGCCGTGCGCAAAACCAGCGACATCTGGACCCGAATCCAGCAGGCCAATGCGGCGGCCGAGCGGATCTTCGACGTGCTGCAACAGCCGACGGAGGTGGAGAAACCGAATGCCATCGCCCTGCCGACGGTCCGCAACGCCATCGAGTTCCAGGATGTGGTATTCTCCTACCCCGGGGCCGAGCGGCGAACGCTCGACCACATCAACCTGCATGTCCCGGCGGGCCATAACGTGGCGATTGTCGGCGCCAATGGGTCGGGCAAGACCACGCTGGCGAACCTGCTGCCACGATTCTACGACCCGGATTCCGGCCGCGTTTGCATCGACGGCCATGACATCCGCGATGTGACGCTTCGCAGCCTCCGCAGTCAGATCGGCATGGTCACCCAGCAGGTTATCAGCTTCAACGATACGGTCGCCGCCAATATCGCCTATGGGCGCCACAACGCCACGCAGGATCAAATCGTGGAAGCCGCCAAGCGGGCCTACGCACACGAGTTCATCAGCCAGATGCCCCAGGGCTATGACACGGTCATCGGCGAACAGGGGGTCGGTCTGAGCGGGGGTCAGCTCCAGAGGATCGTTATCGCGCGAGCCATCATCAAGAACCCCACGATCCTGATCTTCGACGAGGCCACGAGCCAGATTGACGCGGAGAGCGAAGCCAAGATCCACGAGGCCATCCAGGAGATCATGCGCGGCCGCACCACCTTCATCATCGCTCACCGCTTCAGCACGGTCGTCGCCGCCGACGTGATCGTCGTCATGCACGATGGCAAGATCATCGCCCAAGGCCGGCACGACGAACTGATCCACACCTGCTCGGTGTATCAGGCGCTCTACGAAACCCAACTGGCCCGGTGAGACGGACCGCGCGATTCAAGCCGCCGTCCCATCGCGGCAGCTATGGAATGTCCCGGCCCGCCGAGGCCCGGCGAATCTCGAACCACTGCTCCGACGACAGGTCGATATCGAGGGCCGCCACCGCGCGGCGGATGCGCTCCATGTCGCCCGTGCCCAGCACCGGAACGAACTGCACCGGGTGCTTTAGAACCCATGCGAGGGCGACCTGATCGACGGACGCACCGCCGACCTGCCGGCCGATTCTCCCGAGCGTCTCACGCAGACGAACGGCCTGCTCGGAGTCCTCCGTGAACAGCCGGCCCCCTCCAAGCGGCGACCACGCCATCGGCCGGATGCCAAGCTTCTGGCATTGATCGATGCTCCCGTCCGCGTGGGCCGCGAGGTTCATCACCGAGTACTCGATCTGGTTCGTCACGAGTGGGACATCCAGCTTCGAAGCCAGCATCTCGAACTGAGAAGGCAGGAAGTTCGAGACGCCGAAGTGCCGGACCTTGCCCGACTCTCGCAGGCTCGCGAACGCATCGGCGACCTGTCGGGGGTCCATGAGCGGGTCGGGCCGATGAATCAGCAGCAGATCGATGTACTCGGTCCGAAGGCATCGCAGCGAGTTCTCGACCGAAGCGACGATGTGCGAGCGGCTCGTGTCGTACGACTTGACCCGCCGGCCCGGACGCTGCGAGGACACCGGCTTGATGCCGCACTTCGTGACGAGCTGGATCGATCCGCGACCCACCCCCGCCTGCGCCAGGGCCTCGCCGAAGAGACTCTCGCAGGCATAGTCCCCATAGACGTCGGCGTGGTCGAACGTCGTGATCCCCTGCTCCAGACAGCCGTGGATCAGATCGACGATTCCTTTCGCATCCCGACTCCATTGGGCCAGGCGCCACAGACCGTGAACCAGTCGGGACACCCGAGGACCCTGCTCGGCCAACATCACTTGAGGAACCACATGCGTTCTCCACTACGACTCACATCAATCGCGGCCGCGCTACGACGCCGCACGCACGCATCGTACCGCAACTCGTCCAACAAGACAATCGGTCCCTCTCGGATCCAACCGGACAATCGGAAAAACACCCTCAACTTGACATGGCGGGCAACGAAGATACAATCGCGGTTGTGTATTTTGCCCATTCTAACACGAACGGCCGCAAAAAGCCAGATTCCAAATAGAATCTGGCTTCGGAGGAGGGTGATGAAAAGCTACTTGTTGGCCTTCGGAAAGCCTTGTACTCTCCAACATCTAACATCGTGCAGAGCAAGGCGGAATCTTTAACGAAAACCGAAGACAGAAAAGAAAATACGCTTTCCCTGAGGGAATTCAAGAAGTAAATTGTGGAATTGTCAAATATTTCGCGGCTCGCTCGCAAAATGGTCGTATTTTAGACCCTTAACCATTCGTTTCTACGAGCGATCGCGACTTTTGTTCCTGGGTCCTAACCAAGGACTTGTTAATTCTTTGTGGAATCGACGAACATGGAAAACCGCATCACGATTGCGGATCTGCTGAAGGCCAAACAAGACCGCCGGCGGATCGTCGCAGTCAGTTGTTACGACTACACGACGGCACGCCTCGTCGCGCAGACCCAGGTCGACATGATCCTGGTCGGCGACACGGCCGCCGAGTTTGTGCTCGGGCACGACAGCACGCTGCCCATCTCCATGGATTTCATGGTGACGATCACCGCCGCAGTTCACCGAGCCGCCCCAAACGTTTATCTCGTGGCGGACATGCCCTTCCTATCCTACCAGACCTGCCCAGCCGATGCGATCCGCAACGCGGGACGGTTCCTCGTGGAAGCGGGCGCACAGATGGTGAAGATCGAAGCCACCGGCGCGTACCTTGACACAATCCGCGCGGTTAGCGATGCCGGCATTCCCGTCATGGCGCACATCGGGATTCTCCCTCAGTGGATCACCACGGTCGGCCGGTTCCGCGCGGAGGCCACGACCACGGACGCTGCGATGGGTCTTGTCCGCATGGCTGAGCAGATGATCCAGGCCGGCGCAACCACCCTTCTCATCGAGGGGACAGCCGCCGAGGTGGCCCAAACGATCACCGAGCGGTCGCGGGTGCCGGTCATCAGTTGCGGCTCGGGTCCCGGCTGCGACGGCCAGATCCTCGTGGCCCCGGACATCCTCGGGCTCTCGCTGGAGAGTTCCCCGAAGTTTGCCAAGGCCTTCGGGGATCTGGGTCCCCGGTCCATCGAGGCCTTC
>JAXDBU010000020.1:0-3644 GCA_034678485.1 Sedimentisphaerales bacterium
CGCGGGCTCTGTCATCCTGAACAAAGCGCAGCGGAGTGAAGGATCTGGCCTGCGACCGAGAGAACCCTCTGCTCCGATGCCCAGATCCTTCGGCGTTGCCTCAGGATGACAAGTCTCCACCCGCGCAGGAATATTTCCTAATCCGTGTGACAGGGCCATGACGCGGGGACCTGAACGCAGTCGTCGAGTTTGGAGTTCCGCCTTCAGGCGGCTCAGGACCGCGTAAACGCGGAACTCCAAACAGGCGGAACGCTCCACTGCGTTTGGGCGTGTCCCGGTCAACGCCCGGCGGGGAAATCGCTGCGGGTCATGTAGATCGCGATGACCCTGTCGTCGCCGAACCAGACGCGGACCTTCTGGTCGGTGCGGTGGTAGTAGTCGTGTCCCTTGTCGCCCTCGATGTCCTTGTAGAGGACCTTGTCCTTGAAGGCGTTCTTCTGACCGGTGACTGTCTCATCGGGCTGGCCCAATACGTCCAGCGCCTCCTGCAGGGTCGAGCCGACGCGCAGCTTGCCGCGATAGGCGTAGGGGGAGCCTCGTTCGTGACGGATCTCCATGATCCGGCCGTCCCGTATCCAGACCGAGAAGGCAGGCGGGTAGTCCATGATGTAGTTGTTCGGCAGCGAGTCCGCCTGGAAGGTCTTGTCCCCCCAGACGTATGTCGCCGGCTGGCCGAAGATCTTCCTGACCTGCTCCGGGCTGGCGGAATCGATGTCCAGCCTGGCTACCCGCTCGGGCAGCAGACGTGCGAACTCCGGATCGGCGGGCGTCGAGCGGTCCTGGCCGTAATCGCTCCGCGTCATATAGATGGCGACCACCTTGTCGTCGCCGAACCAGACGCGCACCTTCTTGTCAGGCCGATGATAGTAGTCATGCCCTTTGCGACCGTCGATATCCCTGAAAACGACGTTCGCCGAGTTCTGCCAATCGATCCCCTCGCCCTGGACCGTCTTGACGGGCGTTCCGAGCACCGCGATGGCCTCTTCCAGGGTCGAGCCGACGCGGAGCTTGCCCGCAAACACGTACTTCGATCCGTGCTCGTGACGGACCTCCACAACCCGATCGTTCAGCATGAAGACACGGAAGCTGCCTGGATACACCGCGATGAATCGGTTCGGCAACTGGTCCGCCGGCAGGGTCTTGGGACCCCAGATGTACTTCACCGGCTCGCCGAAGGTCGCGATCACCTTCTTGAGGTCGGCCTTGTCGATGTCGAACTGGGCCAGCTTCGGAGGCAGCGAAGCCGCGAATTCGCCTGCGCGAGCGTACGCCTGCAACCTCGCGGGACTCCCGTAGTCCGGATCGATGTTGATCTCCATGACCGACCGGTCCTGCTTGCGGATCTCGAAGCTCAGGCCGATGGGCTCATAGTTCAGGAAGTCCTTGAATTGTGTCTCTTTCACTCCTGACGGCGGGCCGAACGCCTGTTTGACCTTCTCTTCCGAGTCGCCCACGCGAACGCCGTTGCCGAAGACATGGGTCGGGCTCAGCAGGGTGATGCCGACGACGGCGCCGTCGGCGATGCAGAAGGAGACCGCATCATACGACATGAAGTATTCGTCGGGGAGGCTGTCCAGCGTGTAGGTTTCGTCGCCGTAGAAGAGGTGGTTGGGATTGCCGAACTTCTTCAGGACGCCGTCTTTGTCGAGCTGGAACAGCTCTGCGATTCCCGCAGGCAGCGTCGGGGCGCTCTGCACGGCCGCCTGCCCTTCGCGAGCCGCCGGGCCGGCCTGTCCCATGGGGACCAGGATGGCGCCGAGGGCCAGGACGACTGCGAGGCCGGACCATCCCGGGGCACCGCGATTGAATGTGTGTGGATTCAACATGTGCGTGATCCTCCTTTCCAAAGCTCTCTTGGATTCCGCAATTCCGATCAAACGCAAACTGAAAGCCGGCTTTCGAAATGCCATTTCCGCGATGTCGATCAGCGTATCCGTGTAGCACAGCGCCTGCGACCGCAGCGTTACGACGACTGTCTCGTCGACAGCCAGCTCGCGCAGGTGCCGGAGTCTGGCGTTCGCTGCCCAGACGAGCGGATGCCAGAAGTAGATCACCTGCAGGACCGCCTGCGCCAGGTTCACCCAGGGATCGCACCGTTTGATGTGGGTCAGCTCGTGCGTGAAGATGGTCCGCAGACCCTCTTGTCCCAGTCCTGGAGGCATCGCCTTGGGCAACAGAATCACTGGATGCAAGAACCCGCACACGGCGGGGGGGTGCGCATCGTCGGTGAGTCGGAGCGTCACCGGTACGGTGATCCCGAGATCGGCTCGGCACTCCTCCAGCAGGGCGATCCTCTGCGAGTCGCCGGGATGGCTGCGGGCCAGCGACCGTCTTGCGGACACGATTCGCCGCACGACCAGCGCCAGCAACAAGAGCGCCCCGACACTCCAGATGAACAGTGCGAGCCCCGCCCATTCCAAGGACGGTCGGGGACTCTCGGCGGCTTTCGTTGAAATGGCAGACATCACAGAGCTGCCCACTGGGAGTTCGACCCACCCCAATGGTGTTGCCAAAACGTCGCGAGCGGCAGGTTCCGCCGTCGCGGACACCGTCGGCAGATACCTGCCCAGCCAGTAGTTGACGCCGGTCGGCAACGCCAGCGACGGCGGCAGCACGAGTTTCACCAGGACCAGCAACCACATCGCGTAGCGAAAGCGAGCGGACACCCTCGTCCGCAGGCACAAGTCCGCGATCAGGAGCAGTCCAACCAGAATGCTGGACTGGAGGAACATGCTCCCGACGAAGTCGCAGGACGCCCGACCCCAGGAATTGAGCAGAACGATTGCACTATCGATCGCGTCCATCTGGCGTCTCTCTTTCTCGCGGGTCGTTTGCAGAACCCGATTTCGCCGCCTGGATCATCCGTCGACTCATTTCACGGAGCTGAAGGGCTTCCTCCGCCGAAAGCCCCTCGTGCTCCACCAGGAACTGCATCATCGGCGCCAGAGCCCCGTCGAACGCCCGTTGGAGCATCCGTCGGAACTCGCCGCGTTTGGCCTCGACCTCGCCGACCGTCGTGCTGTACAGGTTCAGATTGCGAATCGGCTGGATCTGGAGCAACCCCTTGCGAACCATGCGATCCATCGTGGTCTTGACGGTGCTGTAGGCCCAGCCTTTACTGGCGGCCAGCGCCTCCTGGACGGTGCCCGCCGCACACGGCTGATGCCGCCAGACCGCTCGCATGATCGCCCATTCGGCCTCTGTCAGCTCGACGCTCGGCTTGTCGGGTCGTTTCTTTCTGCTCATGGCCGGTTCTCCTTCGTTCGACATATATAACAGACGTGCTACATATGTCGTATGTTACACCAAAAAACCAGAAAGACAAAAGAATATTTCTCTCGCTGAGTCGGACTGTTCTTTCGCTGGCAAAACCACCAGGACCGTGTGGGAACTCGCGCCCTCTTGTCATCCTGAGTCGCTCAGCCGCTTGGCGGCCGGTGTCGGGAAAGACACGGGCGTCTCACAGAGCTCATATGCTTGGAGGCCCATCTCTTGTCATCCTGAGCAACGCGAAGGATCCGGCCCGGGAGTGAAAGATGCGTCTCGACTTCGGACGCCACGTCTGCTACGAGGCCCAGATGCTTCACTTCGTTCAGCATGACAAGAAAGGCAGGGGCGTCCCACAAGACCTGTGTCCTTAGGAG
>JAXDBU010000021.1:0-8951 GCA_034678485.1 Sedimentisphaerales bacterium
CGTTCGGATCTTCAGCGGGGTGATACATGATCTCGCTGATCCGCAGACTTTCGGCCACCGGTCCGACCGAATAGACCGCTTCGTTCAGGGCGCTCCAGGTGCTGCCGCTGAGGGCTCTGGCCTTGACGCAGGCGCTCTCGTCCAGGATGATCGGCTCGGCGTAGCGCAGGGCGTTGGAGGAGACTCCAGTGGGGGTGCCCCCTGTCCTGATCTTGCTCGCCACCAATTCCACAGAGAGCAGGAGATCCCTGCTGGCGCTCGATGAGTTCATTGCCTGCACCGCGAGGATGTTGTTGCCCACCGACAGCCTGGAGACATAGGCCGTGACGTTGTACGATTCAAACACCACTGCGGCTGTGTCGGGTACCGAGGTGCCGGTCGCGGAGTTCCATGCGGGAGTGCCTGTGAAGTTCTTCCTGGCGATCTCGGTCCCGTTCAGATAGGCGATGAACCCATCGTCGCAGCGGACGTTCAGCGAAAGACCCAAGAGAGAGGTAAGATCGTCGGCTGCGATGCTGAACGGGATGCGAATGTGGCAACTGGACGTCCGTTGGTACATCTGGCTCGCGAGATCGATGCCGATGTAAATCTCATATCCGCTCTCGATCTCGTATCCGACGCCGCCGGCGCCGCTGATCCAGGCGGAGTCGTCGAACGCTGCGCCCCCTTTCCAGGCGTCGGAGATCGTCGCGGTCGGGACGAACGCCTTCTTCGTCGCGTCTTCCTCCACAATCGTTGTCTCGATGGTTGCTGCGCCGGTCGATCCCGCGATCCTCGGGTCGGTCCCGTCGAGGGTGTAGTAGATCGTGCCGGGTGCCTGCATCGTCAGACTGTCGGTCGACGCCATCTGACCGCCGTGCTGGTGGACGCTATTGACGTAGAAGACCGGGGCCTCGACGCTCGGGTACAGCCCGGCGGTGCGGAACTGGTCCAGGACGATGCCGGTCCGCTGGGGCAGATACGTGTTGAGAATCCAGTCCCGCTCCGTATACCAATCCTGCTGCGTCAGTGGAGTGGCATGGTGCTGATCTCCCCAGCGCGCGGACTCGCCGATCATAGCCAGTTCCACCGTGGCTGCCAGGTCCGTGTAGCGATCGATCAATGCCGCAGGCGTAAGGGGTCCATCGTTGAACAGGTACCGATGGACCCGATCCGCAAAAAACAGTCTGTACTCGGCGTTCTCCTTCAACGACTGGTGGGGTTGTCCGGCGGACGAGAAACTGTTGTTCAGTGCGTTCTTCTCGAGGGGCGAACGTCCGCGGTTGTTGCCCATCGTATTCTCATAGTCCCAGCTGTAGAACTTGAAGCCGGTGCTGGCTTTGGAGCGGTCTCGTCCCGCCCACCAGTTCTTCCAGGGCCAGTCCCAGTTGCCGCCCCAGAGATTGACGATGAGATAATCGATGTAGTTCGGGACGTCCAGGAGGTGGGAGTACGCCGGATTGCGGGTGCCGTCGGCTTTGTTGCCCTGCAGACGCTGATAGGCTGCGAAGGAGCTTGCCGCGGCGGAGCATTGGCTGGTCATCTGGTACCAGGCCGTAGTATCGCCGTCGGCAGCCGACAGATCGTGAATCGCGTCCCAGTCTTCCTCGTCCCCGCCGTAGTAGCTTGCGGAGAAGGTTGCGTCCGGACGCTCGCAGGGGTTGTACAGCCCCCAATACAGGCCGTTGACGTACAGGTGGACGAAGTTCCCGTGGGGCGCCGCGTTGCCCGTCGCGATCTGCAACTGCCGGCCGAACTCGTCGCGGATGTATTGCTCGGTCTTGTATGCCGCGTCCCAGCTATACCCATCGTTGGCGCCTGCACGCAGAACGATACTGTCGAACTCCCGGGCCGCGTCGTCCCCAAACAGGGGGAATCGCAGCTTGGTCGGGCCGTACTCACTTTTGAACAGCAGGCGGAACGAGTGTTTGGCGCACATGCCGGCCGACCGGAATGCGCCGCCCTGGATTCGGACGCCGCAGTTGATCTGGAAGCCCTTCGTCCCATCGGGATAGAGCAGTTCGATCGAGCAAGGTCGCTCGCAGAAATCCCCTTCGCTGGTGGGGTTGGCGTAGATGCCTGTGGAGGAGTTGAACAGGTCGTCGAGGTCCAGTACGAGGGACATCGAAGGCAGCGACAGCAGGGCGGACTCGAGTTGGGCGCGGTACTGGGAATTCGATAGGATGTCCGCGTCCATTCCGTAATCGGCGGCCACGCCGCCCCAGGTGGCTGGAAAACCGGCGGGTTTGGCCGATTGAAGAGCGACATTGGCCAGGAACAGGTAGCTGTGTGCCGCTACTGTGCTCGATATCCAGTCGGTCTTGACCGCGAGAGCGCGCACACAGGTCGTTTTGGCGATGTGGATGGGATTGCTGTACACGATCCCGGTCGGCGAACGGCCGCCTGCCTGGCATGGCTCGCTGCCATCGGTGGTGTAGTAGATCGCAGCGTCCGGCGTGTCGCACGTCAGGGTCAGCGCGAACGACGTTGTGTAGAAGCCTCGCTCGTGACTGTACCTGACCTCCGAGACGATGCCGGAGGCCGCTTGGGCGTTCGCCGTGCCGGGAGTGGCTGCGGTCAGGCAACCCCAGTTGCCGGTGGCGTCGGGATAGCGGCCATAGGAGACGTTGGGAAGCTGCCGGCCGAACTCGACGCAATCGATGAGCCTCGCGCCGTCGGAGTCGAGGAGGTAGAGGCAGCCGCCGTCGGCGTTCAGCTTGAAGCCGGCGTGCAGGCCGGAGTCGGAAGTCTCGCTGTCCGCCCAGATTGGCAGGTACCCGTGGGCCGGGATTCTTGTGATTGCCGCGTTGTGGAGCGGGATCTGCCAGCGTGTGGGGTTCTCGGGATCGTCGGTCAGGTACAATCCGGCAGCGTTGACCGAGGCATTCGAGGTATTGCAGATCTCGATCCAGTCGTCGTATTCCCCCTGCGGGTCTGCCGCCGCGTTGCCGTTGGAAGCCATCAGCTCGTTGAGAACCACAGGGACCTCACCGAAGGCGGAATCGACAGGTGATACAGACGTGATAATCAACAAAGCGACCATCGCGAGTCTGACAGAGTCAATCATCCTTCATCCTTCCTCACAAAAACCCTCGCTGACCGCTCGCGGTCCCTCCTGCGGGCACGTCCGACGTCAGAGACGACCTTGGTTTCTACTCCATTGTAGTCTATTCGGCCCCTGAAGGTCAATGGATTAGCCGCCGAGCATGGACGAGGCCAAGACGACACAGATGCCTGCCACGACGTGGCATACCGTAGGGGTATCTTGCTCGCGGGGTGCCGTCATGGTCGATGGTTGCGTTTGTCGCTCTGCGGATACCAGCGGGGAAGAGGGACAACCAACATAGCACCGGTGCGCCTCGCTGTCTACTTCCAGAATCCTTCGATCAGAAGGACCTCACGTGGGTTCAGTTCTCGGACACTATTCTGCGATATCTGTGATAAGCCGCGCTTCTTTGCTTGCCTCTCAAACTGTTTCCATGACAGGCTGTGACAGTCTTCGGGCTCAACGAGCCAGAACCTCGTCCAATGGTCGACGTCCTTTCTGAGAATGAGCGGGCACGGAGCACAGACCTTTGTGCATTTTCCTGAGAGGGGTCTCCAAATCTGGACAACTCTGTCGCCTGGTCGGGCGATAGACCGGAATCTGGCTTTGCCGGTCCAACGAATCCACGAAACCGTACTATCCCTGTCTGCCACCAACGATTCGGCCTCCTTCTGAGTCTCCTCGATAAGCGGCTGTTCTTTGGGGAAACTGCCTTCCGCCAACTCGCGCACAGAGACCAGCCAAACCCTGTTACCAAGGCGGGGTGTCTGCTTCTTTCGGGGACGACGTGGTTGTCGCGCTGGGTGGACTCTGATATTGAGGATCCTGTCGAGAAAATCGCTGTCGATTTCCTCCGAGGCCTCGCGCAGGCCGTAGATGAATGCCGCTGCCTGAGCCACAACCTGTTGCCGGTTTGTGAAGAGCGCGAGTTCGGTCAAATGCTCTTCCGACGAAGTGGAGAGGTTGCAGGAACCGATGAGAGCGTACTGTCCGAATACTGCCACCTTTGCATGCAGACTGGGTTGGGATCGAAGCTCCACGCCTCTGCGAGATAGGGTGTGAAGCAGATGCGCCGAGGTTGCACCTGTTTCAATTGCATGGTCCGAAGCGTCACACACAAGTATGTCGTTTTGCCTGAGTCTCAGGTGTTTGACGCTTGACACATAGGCCACGGCAACGAGTCGGCGTTTGGCGGTTCTTGCCTGTTGGATCACCTGCTTCCATATGTTGCCGGTCAGAAGCGTTTCCATGTTGTGTCTCCCAAGACTGTGTTCCACAGAGGCTACGATCCTAGCGCGTTTACGCCCTGCGGATACCAACGGGGAGAGAGAAGGGAAGCCCGACATGTTGTCGGGCACTCCCCGCTGTATATCACCGGCTCGGCGCTCGGGTCGCTCGCCAGCGTTGCCTTATCCTCCGAACCGGCAGCAGCAATGTACTCCGTACGACGACATGCATCAAGCTCCCCGCTGGTATCCGAAATGCGATAAACGCACCCTTCGACGGAGTCCCGCCATAGAGCAACGGACTTTTGTACGAGAAAGCGAGCCCAGGCGCACGTCTTGCTTCGTTTTTCGCTTGTTCATTGTAGGGCGAATCGGGGACGTGCTATAATCACTCATCCTTGATGATTCAGATGTTGGAGCAATGCCCATGGCAACATGCATATCAGTCAACTCGATCCTGAAGGAGGACCCGCAATGAATCGTTCCGTATCCCGTCGAGCATTCCTGAAGACCGCCGCAGGGACAAGTGCCGCGTTGGCGTTTTCCGCGGCCAGCTATGCGAAGATCCCCGGTGCCAACGACCGGATTTCCATCGCGCAGATCGGGTGCGGCGGCCGGGGGATCGGCGCCCATATGGCTGGAATCCACCCGTTTGACAAGGAACAGAACGTCGAGATCACGGCGGTCTGCGACCCCTGGCGGGTCCAGCGGGAGATGGCCTCCGCCAAGGCCAACGAATGGTACGGCCGGCCAGCCAGGCAATTCGTCTCCTATCGCGACGTGGTGGCCCTGGCGGACGTGGACGCCGTGATGATCGCGTCGCCCGATCACATGCACACGACGCATCTGAAGGCGGCCGCCGAAGCGGGCAAGGACGCCTACTGCGAGAAGCCGCTGGCGATGGACATGGAGGGACTGAAGGCGGCCTGCGACGCGGTCAAGAAGGCCAACGCGGTCGTCCAGATCGGCACGCAGCTTCGCAGCCTGCCGAGCTTCACCGGCTGTCGCGAGCTGTACAAGACCGGCATCCTGGGCACGGTCGGGCGGATCGAGCAGTGCCGCAACGACGAGAGGCCCTATTGGTACTCGTACGTCAAGGACGTCAAGCCGGAGGATGTGGACTGGAAGGAGTTCGTGGGGGATCGCACGACGCGGCCGTTCGACCCGGTGTTCTATTCCGGCTGGTACGGCTACCGCGAGTTCTCCGACGGGCCCGTCTGCGGCTACGGCAGCCACTTCATCGACCTGGTGCACTACATCACCGGCGCGAAGTTCCCCAGCAGTTGCGTCTGTCTGGGCGGGACATTCACGTACAAAGACGAGCACCACTTCACGTGTCCCGACCACTCGCAGGCTTTGTGGATCTATCCCGAAGGATTCATGGTGAGCTACTCGACCAACTGCGGCAACGGCAGCGGCAACAGCTTCAAGATCTTCGGCGACGAGGGCACCCTGGACATGGTCTCGTGGACGTCGCCCGTCCTGAGCGCCGAGGGCGGCGCGAAGCGGTCGGGCAAGATTCGCGGCAAGGTCCCGGTCCAGGACGTGCCGACGCCGGACCACTTCCTCAACTGGCTCCAGTGCCTGCGATCTCGCAAGACGCCCAACGCGTCGATTGACGCGGGCTATCAGCACGCGGTCGCCTGCCTGATGGCGGTGCAGTCGTTCGACAGCGGAAAGCGGACGGTCTACGACGTCGAGAAACGCGAGATCCGAGAGGGATGACGGACGTGCCGCTGGTTTGCGATGGGTTGGCTCTCTCTTGCCATGCTGAACGCAGTGAAGCATCTGGCTATCGACCGAAACGGATGCCTCGCAACGCGAGAGACCTTTGATTCGTGGGCCGGATCCTTCGCTTCGCTCAGGATGACACGCGGGGGGGGCAAGATGACAAGCCGGGGGCCAGGCTGACAAGCGGACGTGAGTGGTGATTATGACGTGAGTGACGATTCTGATGAGAGGACGAGAAGTGGGTACGAACAGGCAGGTCACACGACGTGAGTTTCTGGATCGGTCGGTGAAGGCAGGGGCGGTGGGGTTCCTCGCGACCTGGGCTGCGAGCGGCGCGATACGCTCGACGCAGGGCGCACAACGCCCAGTGTACCAGATCGGCTGCTACACGCGGCCCTGGGATCAGTACGAGTACCGCGTCGCGCTCGATGCGATAGCCGAGGCGGGTTACGAGTACTGCGGCCTGATGACGACCAAGTCCCAGAGCCATCTGGTGATCTCAGTGGCTACGACACCCGAGGAGGCCGCCCGCGTCGGCGAGGAGGTCCGCAAACGCGGGCTCAAGGTCGCCTCCGTCTACGGCGGGGACATCCCGGTGGCCCAGTCGCTCGAAGCGGGCATCGCGGGTCTTCGGAAGCTCATCGACAACTGCGCCGCGTGCGGCGCGACGAACCTGTTGATGGGCGGGATCGGCGATCCGAAGCTCTACGAATCGTACTACAAGGCGATTGCCGAGTGCTGCGACTACGCGGCTGAGAAGGGCATGGGGATCAGCGTCAAGCCGCACGGCGGGCTCAACGCCACCGGGCCCCAGTGCCGAAAGACCGTCGAGTTCGTCGGCCACAAGAACTTCCGCATCTGGTACGATCCGGGCAATATCTTCTATTACTCCGATGCCAAGCTCAACCCGGTCGATGATGCCCCGAACGTGGATGGACTCGTGATCGGCATGAGCGTCAAGGACTACAAGCACCCGAAGGATGTGTCCGTGACGCCCGGGACGGGCATGGTCGATTTCCCGACGGTCCTTGCGAAGCTCAGGGCGGGCGGTTTCACTGGCGGGCCACTCGTCGTCGAGTGCCTTGCGCCGGGCAACCTGCCCCATACGCTGGAAGAAGCCAGGAAAGCGCGTCGCTTCCTGGAAGATCTGACCGGCCAGAAGTCGCGAGACGCGGCGGACGGCGCCCCTGCGACGGGGCCGTTGCAGGCGGGAGTCGCGATTGCGGACATCACGCCGCCGGTTGGCTATCGCATGTGCGGCTACTTCAACGAGCGTCTGAGCACCGGCGTCCTGAACCCGCTGCACGCGAAGGCCCTGGTCCTCCGCCAGGGCGACACGCGGGCCGCGATGGTGTTCTGCGATCTGATCGGGCTGTCCGTCGAGGTCTCGAAGCAGGCCCGCGAACAGATCGAGCGGGAGGTCGGCATCCCGGCGGGCAATATTCTGCTGGCCGCGACGCACAGCCACACGGGACCGCTGTATTGCGACGCCCTTCGCGACCATCTCCACGCGAAGGCGGTGGCGCAGCACGGGAAAGACCCCTGCGAAGAGGTGGACTACCCGTCGCAACTCGTCTCGCGGATCGTCGAGGCGGTCAAGGAGGCCAATGCCAAGGTTCGACCAGTGCAGGCGGAGGTCGCGACGGCGCAGCAGCAGGGCCTGTCTTTCAATCGTCGGTTCCACATGAAGGATGGGACCGTCCGCTTCAATCCCGGCGTCCTGAATCCCGACATCGTCCGAGCAGCCGGCCCGATCGATCCGGGGGTCGGCATGGTCCTCTTCCGTGACGGCCAAACGGCCCTCGCATGCCTGATGAATTTCGCCCTCCACCTGGACACCCTGGGCGGCACGCTCTACGCCGCGGACTATCCGTACTACGTCGAGCAAACCCTGCGTCAGACGCTGGGCGAGGACTTCGTCCTGCTCTTCGGCAATGGAACCTGCGGCGACATCAATCACATCGACGTCACGACGAAGGACCGTCTCAAGACGGACACCATCGGCACGACGCTCGGACAGACTGTGGCGGCGGCGCTACCGCAGTCAAAAGCCGTCGCGAAACCGTTGCTCGCGGTCCGTCGGGCGGTGGTCGAAGTCCCGGCGCAGCAGTACACGGCTGCCGAGATCGAGCAGGCGAAGAAGGACATGGACAAGATCGGCACCGCGGATCTCTCGTTCCTCGATCAGGTCCGGGCCTACAAGATCGTGGACATCCAGTCTCGCGGCTCGACAATCCCCATCGAGGTCCAGGTCTTCCGCCTGGGTGACGAGGTCGCGGTGGTTGGTCTGCCGGGCGAGGTCTTCGCGGACCTTGGTCTGGCAATCAAGAAGGCCAGTCCCTTCCCGACCACGCTGGTGATCGAGTTGTGCCAGGACAGCGTCGCCTATGTCCCGACTCGCAAGGCCTTCGCGGAGGGCAGCTACGAGACGGTGAACTCCCGCATCGCCCCCGGCGGCGGCGAGCGGATGGCCGACGCTGCGATCCGCCTGTTGAAAGAGCTTCGCGGCTCTGTAGCCCAGCCGCCCTCGGCTGGGGAATCTTAGGAGTCACCCCCGGCTGGGGAACTCTAAGGATCACCCCCGGGGGCGGGGGTGCCACATGATGCAGACTCGGATCGCGAGATTGGCAAAGGATAGTGACATATGCCCTCCGAAAGACCAGAACCAGTAGCCCAGCCGCCCCCGGCTGGGGGATCTCGGGAGTCACCCCCGGGGGCGGGGGTGCCACATGGCGATGTAGCCCAGCCGCCCTCGGCTGGGGTTCCTCTGGCCAAGCAAGGCAAGGCCGCGTACCGGCGCAATCTCCCCCATCTGCAGGCTGAGGGGAAAACGATCTTCTTGACTTTCTGCACGGCGAGTCATTTCGTCTTGCCCGAGTCCGTTCGCACGCAGGTACTACATCATTGTCTGCACGATCACGAGAGCAAGATTCACGTCCATGGGGCTGTCGTGATGCCCGACCACGTGC
>JAXDBU010000022.1:0-6041 GCA_034678485.1 Sedimentisphaerales bacterium
CCGCCATCTCCATCGCTGTGGGACTCGACGGCGCCGTCGGGATCGTACCGCCACCACTCGCCTTCATAGTTCCCGGTTAGGCAGGACAACGCATAAACCAGCGGTCCGGCCGTCAGATTGAGCGTGCCGATGTCCGTCTGGTTGAAGGGGGAGCAAGAGCCCGGATTGCCGTGCCCGTTCAAGACGAACAGATCGATCAGGTCCTGATCCTCCTGGAGCACGGGCAGATAGCGGTCCTTCCAGCCCTGGGCGTAATAGCCGTCGAGGACGTACAGGCGGTCGCTGCCTGTACGGGCCACACAGATCTCCTGCATACCGTCCCCGTTGATATCGTCGCAGGTCACCCAGTCGGAGCCGGAACCTCCGGTGTTCCGGACGCCGGCGAAGTCGAGGAATCGCGAGTAGACCAGGCTATGGCGGTTATTGTCAAGCTGCCAGCCTGCGGCCGCGTCATAGCTGACGCAGGCGTTGTTGAAGATGTGGATGCGGCGATGGCCGAGCGCGTCGTCGTCGATCAGGACGGCCAGCTCGTCGGCCCCATCGCCGTCGAAGTCGCCGCCGACGAGACTGTCGTAGGCCGTGTAGGGCTCGCACGGGATCTCCATCACGAGATTGCCTCGCTGGTCGTAGACGTAGATTCGCTGGGCGCTGTCGGAGCCGATGACGATCTCATCCCCGGCGTTGTTCGGGTCCATGTCCGCGATGACCAGTCCGTCATAGGAGGAGAACGGGATGTCCAGGCTGTCGTGCCAACCTATCGCGCCGCCGGCGTCCGCGTACTCGTAGATATCGACGGTGCCGCCGTCGACGGGTCGGGCCACCACGATTGCCTCTTTCCCCCAGAAGTCATAGAGATGCCCGCAGGCGATCGCGTCCCACGCCTCCAGGTCGGCGTCGAATCCCAGGAAGGTCACCGTAGTGGCGCTTGGCGGGTCGCAGACAACGACCAGTCGGTCCATACCGAGGTTGCCCGCGACAATCTCATCCTCGCCGTCGCCGTCGATGTCGCCGGAGGTCAGGGCATCGCCGGAGGCGAAGGGGAGCACGAACGACGCGGCGCCGCTGAACGGGGTGCTGATCAGGTCCAGGTTCCCGCCGGTGACGAAGTAGGCCCTGCCATCGTCCGGATCGACGCGGACCGCGGACATGCCATGGTCGGCCAGATTGCCCGTCACGAAACCGTCGCGGGAGTCCATCGGGAAGTCGTAGCCGCTGACGAGTTCCTCCTTCTGCACATAGGCGCTCCAGTGGTGGGCCTTGGCTTCCTCGGTCATGATCTCGCCGCCTTCGGCCTGGTCGTTCCACAGGCTGACGATACCCGCTGCCTCGCCGACGAAGTTTTCCCAGTCGGTTTCAGAACCGCTGGTGGCGACCCCGTACGACCGGTCGAAGCCGGCGTTCACCCCGGCCATCATCGCCTGCATCAATGCGCCGGCGCTGTCTCCGATGATCCGTCCGACGGTCAATTCCGGAACGGCGTCGGACCCAGCGACGTCGCCGTAGCACAGATCGCTGTACCCGACTTTGCTGCTGACGCACCCGCCGGACCAGTGGATGTTGGGCACATCGACGCACCAGGAGGGCAGGATCTCCGTCTCGCCGACGAGGAGCAGATAGCCGTTGGAGAGATAGTGGCCGGCAACGCCGTCGCTGCCGGTCATCTCACGTCCCCACGACTTGACACAGTCCCGGATCCAGACGGGGTCGTCGGAACCGACGCCGAAGGGGTAGCCGAGGATGCCGTTGCGATGGTAGGCGAGTCGGGCCATCTCGGACAACACGTCGGCGGCGCCGCCGAATTCGCTGTCGCACAGATCCGGATTCGTCACGATCAGGTAATCCGAGCCCTCGATGGCCGAGTCGATCTCGTCGTCGAGCAGGATACCGTCCTCCGTGCGGGCGCACGGACAACTGATGGTCCACTCGTCCGAGCCCGCGGAATCGACGACTTCGACCGGGTCCTCCCCGATCTCGTACTTGACCGCGCCGAGGATGAAGTACTGTACGGGAACGGCGTAGTACTCCAGGCGAACCGTGTGGTGCGCGAGGATCTCGTACACGCCCGACCCGTCACTGAACAGATCCAGGATCACGTCGTTGTGCTGGCCATGGGAGGAGGGCGTGGTCCAGACGAGGTAGTCGTCGAAGCTGTCCTGGATCGGCTGGAGGCCGTCGACGTTGTCACGGACGCATTCGCACAGGTAGCTGACGTCCCCGGTGTTGCGGATGTTCAGTCGGATGCGGAAGGCGTTGCCCTCGCGCCAGACCTGGCGGGTCACCTCGATCTCGGGTTCGCCCCGTTCGATCTCGATTTCCTCGGTGAGGGTCTGGATGCACTGGTCGTTGGCGACCGCGTCCGCGCGAAGGTAGAACGTTCCCAGGGGCATGCCCTCGGCGTCCCAGGAAATCTCGTACAGATCGCCCGAGTCGTACGGAACGATGCCGATGGGGAAATTGTTGACGTAGAACCGGACTTCCTGGAGCGGCCATTCCACGTGTTCCAGTTGAAAGGCGGGCGCGCCTGGCTGGAGCTCGACCCCGCTGGCGTCGTGAAGGATCGTGGTCCACATATGGCCGGAGACGCGGATGGGGATCTCGGTTCCCTCGGGCGCGGTCTCGCCGGGGATGTAGAACGTCTCGTGCGGGAAGGGGTACTCAAACTGGGCCGTGATCTCGTTGCATTCGTACGCCGGCTCGAACGGCATGGCCGCACTGACGATCCCATCGCCGGCCACGACGGTCGCGCCGATGGTCCAGGGCCGGTGGAGCTCGCCTTGCACGATCCCCCGCCCGAACACTGTTTCGAACGGCGGGCTGAAGTCGGTGAGGAGCAGCGTGCCGTCCGCGAAGAACTCGACCTTGTCCACGTCATTTTCGTCTCTGACTACAGCCGTGATCCGGTAGCAGGGGAAGTCGGTCGGCTCCCGCTCGATGAGGATATCCCTGATCTTCACCTGTGTCCCACCTTCGGTCTTCGTGCGGAAATAACCCGGCTTGCTCTCGACGGACTGCCCGTCCTGGGTGGCAGAGCGGACCTTGAACTGGTAGACGGTCCCCGGCGTGAGGCCCTTGATGTGAATCAGGTGCTTGGTGGTTTGCTGGGGGGAACTCTGACTGAAGCCGAAGACCCCTGCGCAGCGGTCATAGAGGGCGTTGCTGTCCGCGGGCTTGTTCGTCGTCCAGACAATATCGACTGTCTTGGGCATGATCGAGCGGGCGAAGGGCCCTTCAATGATCCGCAGAGGCGTGACGTCGCATTCGGTGGTCCAGTCGAGACTGTTGTTCGCTTCATCCTGCTCGAAGACCTCTTCGTCGATGTCCGCGGCGACGCGGAAGCTGTGCTGGGCGTCGTGGCACTCGAAGAAGAACTTCATGAACGTGACATCGGCCGTCTCGCCTGAGTTCAGCGGGACCGTGACGATTGCCGAGTCCACCAGGTGGTCGCTCGTGTAGAGCCCGGCCCGGTGGCCGGCAGGCGATGCGCCGGTGCCGGTGTTCTTGATCTTCGCGTGGAGTTGGTGGCTGTCCTCCCAGACGCTGTCCACGATCAGATCGGGCGGCTGGGCCTGCCCGGCCTCGGTCTGGAAGGTCTGCTCGTCGCTGACCACCTCGTCCGACTGGGTCTTCGATTGCACGATGAAGTAATACAGCGTGCCGGGCGCCAGACCCTCCAGTCGCACGCTGTGACTGGTCGTCTCGGTGGCGTCGTAGGCCTCCCCCGCGTACATGCCCGACGCGACGCCGTATCGGACGGCGCTGTCGCGTGCGTGATTGGTCGTCCATGTGACGGTTGCCTCGGTCTGCGTGATGTCCTCGACCGTCGGGCCCGACAGGATCACCAACGGCTCCGCCAGCGTCCGAAACGTCCGCTCCTTGCTCTGAACAGTGTTGCCGTAGGCGTCCGTGGACTCGACCACATAGTAGTATTTCGTGTCGGCTGTCAGTCCGGCCAGGGCAACCTTGTGAGAAGTCACCAGGGTCTGACGGGACTCGCTGAACTTGTACGTCTGGGAGACCAGGCCGTACTTGACGAGGCTGTCGGAGTCCTCGTTCGTTGTCCACACGATCCGCGCAGATGTCTGCGTGATGTTCGTTGCCTCCGGCCCGTCGGTGATCTTGGGTGCCGTGACGTCACAGATCCACGTCTCCTCCCGCATGTTGTTTGTCTCGTCCGACTCGGAGACCGTGTCATACAGGTCGGTGCGGACCCGGACGACATGCGATCCGTCGGCGGTGCATTTCCAGAAGTACTTTGGGAAGCTGCCCGTGTAGGTGTCGCCGGGCTTGAGGAGGTCGGGGACGACGACGGAGTCGACGAAGACACCATCCACTGCGAGGCCGGTCGTATGGTTGTCCTTGGCGGTCGCCGTCCCGATGTTCTTGAGCGTGAAATGGACCCACCCGCTCTCCTCCCACTGGTCGACGACGATCAAGTCCGGCGTCGCCTGTGCAAGCACGGTTGCAGCGGGAAACAGACAGACCGCCGCCACGAGGACGAGGTGCAAACGGGTTCTGATGACGTGCTTCGGATTGGTGCGCATGACTCTCAGCCTCCTTTGGGGTGGCTCCGCGTGAATGGCCATCCCGAATCAACGTCTCGACTGATCCGCAGAGCCACGGTCGCAGGGAAGAAAGCAGGCCCGCCCGCACGGTGAGCCGGGCGGCAGTCCCGGGTGCGCCGGAAGCTCACATTCCACCATTATCCGCAGCCAGGCGGGCTGTGTCAAGGTCCAACTCGGGTTTGCCCCGGGGGTTTGGCCGGGGTTGACGGCCGGCGACCGGGCCAGTAGCATAGCCACCTGCCCGATGGGTTACCGAAAGGAGCTGTCATGCAGATCATCCAACAGACGGATATCCCCGGCCGCAAGCCGATGCGCGGCAAGGTCCGCGATATCTACGACCTCGGCGACAAGCTGCTGATCGTCGCCACTGACCGAATCAGTGCCTTCGACGTCGTCATGGCCAACGGGATTCCCTACAAAGGCGTCGTCCTGACGCAGATTTCGAAGTTCTGGTTCGAGTTCCTCACCGGCCAGATCGAGCACCACCTCCTTTCGGACAACGTCAAGGACTACCCGAAGCCGTTTTCTGCCCAGGGAACGCAGCTCCAGGGTCGGAGCATGTTGGTCAAGAAGGTCGAGGTGTTGCCGATCGAGTGTGTGGTTCGCGGGTATCTGGCGGGCTCCGGCTGGAAGGAGTACCAGAAGACCACGACGGTCTGCGGCGTGAGACTGCCTTGCGGCCTGAAGCAGTGCCAGAAGCTCCCCGAGCCGATTTTCACTCCGTCCACGAAGGCCGAGCGCGGGACGCACGACGAGAACATCAGTTTCGACGAGGCGGCCAGGATCGTCGGCGCCGACCGGGCGGCCTACGTCCGCGACAAGAGCATCGAAGTCTTCCAGAAGGCCGGACAGTACGCCGAGACCCGCGGCCTGATCCTGGCCGATACGAAATTCGAGTGGGGCCTGGCCCCCGACGGCAAGGTCATCCTGATCGACGAGGTCCTCACGCCGGACTCCTCGCGGTTCTGGCCCGCCGACACGTACGCGCCCGGCCGCGACCAGGAGAGCTTCGACAAGCAGTTCGTCCGCAACTGGCTCGAGGAGATCCACTTCGACAAGTCGGGTCCCGGCGTCGAGCTGCCCCCGGACATCGTCGAGAAAACCAGCGCCAAGTACATCGAAGCCTACGAGCGCCTGACCGCAAAGCCCTTCACCTGGAAGACGTGAGCGGCAAGGAGAACGGGCAGTCATCGCCAATCTGTCATCCTGAGCGGTAGCGAAGGATCTGGGTGAGGTAGCAGAACAGAGCACACTTGCGTTCGTCGGCCGGGCGTTTCACTTCGTTCAGCATGATAATCCAGTCGGGGTGCCGGGGGCAGGGCAGACGCAAAGTCGTTTCAGGCCTGCTGCGGATGTCATTGCGAGTCGGGAAGCCGCTTCGCGGCGGGTGGGTGGAAGAAAATGGGTTCATCGACCAGTGCATTCATAAGCTACGCCAGTAACGACCCTTGTGACAATTCTCCGCATCCGTTGTAGAAC
>JAXDBU010000023.1:0-43507 GCA_034678485.1 Sedimentisphaerales bacterium
AGAAAATGGGTTCTACAACGGATGCGGAGAATTGTCACAAGGGTCGTAACTGGCGTAGCTTATGAATGCACTGGTCGATGAACCCATTTTCTTCCACCCACCCGCCGCGAAGCGGCTTCCCGACTCGCAATGACATTCTCGGCAGCCTTCTGAAACGACTTTGCGTTCGCCGTGGGGGCTTTTGGCTCTACGACCAGGCGACATTTCCTTGTGCATCGCCGGCCTGTTGTTGTTACAATGATCAGCGTGCGGGGCCCGGTGTCACGTGGGCCATCCTGAGAATGCGGAACAGTTGTGGGGAGACCCAACCATGATCAGGTTCGCGTGCGGACGGTGCGGCCGACTCATCGGCGTGGATGACCGACACATCGGCAAACAAGGCAAATGCCCCAAGTGCGGCAGCGCGGTCACTGTGCCGGAGAGATCGACCGTCATCTCATTCCAGTGTGGGGAATGCGGGCACAAGATCGAGGTTCCCGAGATCCACGCCGGCAAGAAGGGCAAGTGCCCCCAGTGCAAGCACGTCGTCGTGGTGCCCGCGGTCGAGGAAGAACCGGTCGAACAGGCGGATATGGAAGCCTTGTCGGAAGCCGCGTCGGCGGAGTCCGACGATGCGTTGCCGCCGGAGGGGGATGAAGAATCGGCCGAGGAACCCGCGCACGCAGCCGGTCGGCCGAAGGAACGGGATCGCCGGCTCATTGCCATTGTCGCCGGCATCGCGGCGGTCGTGGTCATTGTGTGCGTGGTCCTGGTTGTTGTCCTGCGGTCCAGGGGTTCCCGCCAGGTGGAAGACCTGATGGAAGCGGCTCGAGCCCAACGGGAGGCCACGACCACGGATCAGCCGGCGCAATCGGCGGCTTCTGCGGCCTCGCCTGGCAAGGCCGCGGGGGCGATTCGCCTGCGGTTTTGTCCTGTCCCTGGGACGAAGCGGAGGGTGCAGCTCGCTACGAAGGTGACCCAGGCCGCAGAAGAGGAGGGGCAACAGCAGGGCATCACAGCCACCGAGTCCATTGACTTCGACCTGGAAGTGCTCGAAGCGCCTGCCGATGGGACCGTCGCTGTCGCTGTCCGTCTGGCTGCGGTGCGTCTGAAGTCGGAGGCAGCGGGCCAGACGGTCGGCGAGTACGATTCCACCCAGCCGGTGGGTGAGAGGAACATGATGGCTGAGATCTACGCTTCATTCCTTGGCAGTCGCTTCACGGTCCATGTGTCGCCGGGCGGCCAAATCACGGACCCCAACTTGGACGCCCTATTCCTGGCTGCCGCGGAACGGCGCGTGCAGGATGAGGACGCCGCGATGCGAGAGCGACTCAAAGACCGGGCCGACGAGGCCATCCGGACGACCGATGAACAGTCCGGCTCGCGCGAGGACCGCGTGCTCGATATGAAGAGCAAACTGGAGAGATTCCCCGTCCTTGGCAGGGAGAAGATCGTTGAGATGCTGAGCAACCTGCTCGTCGCTGTGCCGGACAAGCCCCTGCGAAGAGGCGACACCTGGCAGGACTCGTTCGCAGTCGGTATGGGCTCGCGGATACCGATGGCCGGTACGTACACGGTCACGGCGGTTGAGCCGGACGTTTGTACGATCCGTGTGTCGGGCCAGAGGAGCCTGGACGAGGAGCCGCTGGTCGAGGGGACGGAGCAAGCGAAGATGACCAGCAGACTGGGCGGCTCTTGTGAGACCATCCTGCGGATCGAACGAAAGACCGGCTGGCTGCTCACCAGGGAATGCAGGGCCAATTTCCGGGGCGAGGTCCAGATGACAACGATAGGAGAACAGTCTCAGGGTACTTCGATTCCGGTATCCGTCGAGGTCACGATCACTCTGACGACCCTCGAATAGCCGGCGGGGGAGTTGTCCTGGGGTGTGAGTGGTCTTTCGGCCGGTGCACCCGAGTTGTCATGCTGAACGACGTGAAGCATCCGGCATGGGCCCATTACTGGATGTTGGAGTTATATCATGCGGCGAAGTGCGGTTATAGCTTGTCCTGTCGTCATTTGCGGGGTCCTCTTGGTCGTATTGTGGCAGTCCGCCCTGTTCTCACAAGTGCCGCGAAGCCCTGGTGACGGGACATCCCAGCGTCCCGAGACTACGGAGCACTTCCACAGGATGCTCCGCTACCACCTCCGCATGGACGGCAACGTACCCGATGGGGCCGTCGTGTTCATCGGGGACAGTCTGACCCAGGGGCTCTGCACCGACGCGGTGGCGTGTCCGTCGGTGAACTACGGGATCGGCAGCGATACGACCGTCGGCGTGCTCATGAGGTTGCCCCATTACCGGTCGCTACTTCGCGCCTCGGCGCTGGTTCTGGAGATCGGCCCGAACGACATGAACCGCCGGGACAACGGGCAGATCATCGAGAACTACCGACGGATTCTGGAGGCCGTTCCGCCGTCGGTGCCGGTGGTGTGCAGTGCGATTCTGCCTGTGAACGAGCGACTGACGTGGCTTCGCGAAGAGGGCGTCAACGCCAGGATTCGCGGATTCAACGCCTTGTTGAAGGCCTTGTGCTCGGAGAACCCGCGTTGGGTGTTCGTGGACCCCACCAGCCGGCTCGTCGATGCCGAGGGCAACCTCTCCGCTCGCCTCCAAGTCGGCGACGGCGTCCATCTCAACAGCGACGGTAACCGCATCTGGATCGAAGAACTGCGGACCGCGGTCCAGGAGTGCCTGTGAAAAGGAACTGGCCATCGGGTGGTCATGGCGAGCGACGGCCTGCTGGCGGTGTGCCCGTCAGAGCCTGCCCCATTCGGCTTCGCTCAGGGCGGGTTCTGAGCTTGCCGAAGGGGCATCGCGTAGCACGGGCATCTTGCCCGTGAGTCGCATAGGCGTCTCGCCCACGCTGCGGATAACGCCTTGCGGCGCCACTACAAACGGACGGCCTGCGCACGGGACAAATCCGGATCGGAGGGGCTCTGACGCCCGAGAGTTGGCACAGACACGTCCAAGAGGACCGATCCATTGTTTCTTCTGTTGCCCCTTGAGTCGTCGTCGACCCACTGTATAATAACCCGTCTGTAGGGAGGGAGGCACGGGTTCAGACTTGATGGGTGAATGACTGTGCAGGCACCCGTCTACATTGGTATGGAGAATCGAATATGGCAAGTGCACCGAAAGCAAATGCGGTAGTAGGGCAGTCGGGCGGGCCGACCGGCGTGATCAACGCCTCGTTGGTCGGCGTTATCGAGGAGGCCAAGAAGCACCCGGAAATCCAGACCCTCTACGGGGCGGTCCACGCTGTCGCGGGCATGGTCAAAGACGAGTTCGTGGACCTGAGCAAGCTCTCGGCCTCGACGCTGGAGACCGTGGCGACGACGCCGTCGTCGGCGCTGGGGACCAGCCGGGCCAAGCCGGACGCTGAGTATTGCCGCCGCATCCTGGAGGTCTTCAAGAAACGCAACATCCGCTACTTCTTCTACATCGGCGGCAACGATTCCGCCAACACCGCGTACATCCTCAATACCATAGCCGACGAGGGCAACTTCGATATTCGGGCCTTCCACGTGCCCAAGACCGTCGATAACGATCTGCTCGTGACCGACCACTGCCCTGGGTACGGCACTGCGGCCCGGTTCGTCGCCTGCGCCGTGATGGGCGACGACCTGGACAACCGGGCCCTGCCGGGCGTGAAGATCGACGTCATCATGGGCCGGCACGCGGGTTTCCTGACCGCCGCCGCGGCCCTGGGCAAGACGCGAGACGACGACGGGCCGCACTTGCTGTACTTTCCGGAGCGCCCGGTCTCGATCGGCAAGTTCCTCAGCGACGTCGAGTCCGTCTACAAGAGACTCAATCGCTGCGTGATCGCGGTCAGCGAGGGCATGTGCGACGCGGACGGCGAAACCTGGGTCAAGAAGATCGCCCAGAACGCCGAGAAGGACCCGCACGGCAACATCCAGCTCTCGGGCACCGGGGCGCTCGCGGACTTCCTGGCGGCCCAGGTGAGGAACAGCCTCAAGATCAAGCGCGTCCGCGCGGATACCTTCGGCTATCTACAGCGGAGCTTCCCGGGCATCCAGTCCCCGACAGACGTGGATGAGGCCCGTCGCTGCGGCCGTGAGGCGGTCAAGTACGCGATGACGCAGGACAATGGCTCGGTCGCCATGAAGCGGACCGGCAGCGGCAAGAACTACGGCGTCGAGCTGTTCCGCACCGAACTCAAGAACGTCGCGGAGAAGACCAAGTCGATGCCCGCCGAGTTCCTCAACGACGACGGCAACGGCATCACACAGGCCTTCCTGGAGTACGCGATGCCGCTGGCCGGGCAGTTGCCCAAGACCGAGTATCTCGCCGGCTATCCGAAAGTCTGAGAACGTGCATGAAGAGGCAAGTCGTCGTAGCATGGGCATCTTGCCCAGGAGTCGCAGGGCCATCGTCGCCCTGCCAAGACGGTCTTGTCCTGCGGGCGAGGCGCCCGTGCTGCTTCTCACACACGTTCCAAGCAGATGCCTGACGAACGACATGGGTAGGATGCCCATGCCACGATGGATCGACGGGGCGTTCGCTGAACGAATGAAGAAGGGGTCCCCAACGCGACAGTCTGCGTTGGAGACCCCTTTGTGCACGCACGCCAAAACGCGAAATCTCGCGTCTTCACCTGCTGTCAATTCTCGGCAAAATCGAAATCGTAGCTCGTCGGATCGTACCGCCACATCTTGCCGGTGGCCAGATCGACGATGAAGCCGGGCCAGAACAGGATGTTGGCGAACCAGAGCACGTCGAACTCCTTCTCCAGTTCCTTTGTTTGGGTTTTCCCCTGGTAAATAGCCTGGATGGAGAAGTCCTTGCCGCGTGGGATCTCCACCTGGCACGGCGTGACGCCTCCGTACGGGCCGACCTCCACCTTTGCCCCTGACGGGTTAGAGTTGATGGAGATCGTTTCTGGGCCGCTGCGGAATATTGTGCAGCATCCCTGACTGAAAACGATGGCTACCGTCGCCAAACACAACATTACCTTCTTCATGATTCGAACTCCAACAAAACCCACACCATATGTTGTGAAACGTATACTGCCAGACCCAGCGCGCATTCTAACGGGTCCGAGAGGCTGCGCCAACCGAGAAAAAGGGGGGAACTGCGGCTGTGTCTGTGCCGACCATGAGTAGCACGGGCATCCTGCCCGCGTATAAGAGTCAGATTCATGGGCGCTCGCGCCCATGCGACTCACGGGCAAGATGCCCGTGCTACGAGATGCCCTCACGGGCACAACACGAGCAGGCCGTCGCTCGCCATGACCACCCGACGGCCAGCTTCTCTTCACAGACACGTACGGCTGTGCGGCTGAATGACTGAAGACCCGGAGAGGCTCTGTGCGGGGGATCAGCGCAGGTCGCCAAACGCCTTCCACTGCTTCTCGATGTCGGCGGAGGTCTTCATATCGCTGTGGACGTATAGGCCGTAGCGGACGTGCAGCGGCTTGTCGGGCGCGATCTGCCGCGGGCCGTCGTAGGTCAGCGAGGCGCCCATCCAGCCGTCGTTGCGAACGTGGAAATAGGACGGGTGGTTCGGGTTGTCCGGATGGTCGAAAAGCGTGATGCCCACCCCATCCCGCTGAAACGAAGCCTGCTCATACGCCTGTGGCACCACCTCCAACCGCGACACCGGCTTGGGTTCGGGCACATCCTGCGCCGCTGCCACGCCCTTCATCGCCGCCAACACAGAGAACATCGCTGCAAGCACTTGCCCGATCCACAATCTTGCGCACATGACAAGTCCTTTCTCGTCAGAACATGGTTGCCTACCACCCTTTGGCCGCCTTCTTGGCGTCGGCCAGTTCCTCGTCCCGGCGGGCATAGCGAGCAGTGATGACCGTGCCGTCTGGCTTCTGGTACGTGGTTTCGCGCAGAATGAGCTTCTCCGCCGCGGCGAGATCCTCCTGGGGTGATCTCCACGGATACTTCGTCTCCGCTTGGCGCGGTCCAAAGAGCCTTGCTCTGTACAGGTGGATATCCGCCATGAAGAGCTTCATCGGGCCGCGCTCGGCGATTTCCCAGGCTTCGTCGAGATCCTGCTTCGCACCATCGTGATCGCCCTCCAGGAATCGCAGCCAGGCGCGAGTGAGGAGGCCGCGGGGAAGGTCGTCCTGCTGGCCGGCGCGGCGGAGGCCAGAAACGGCATCTTCGATTTGCGATTTACTATTTCTTATTTGAGATCTTTCCAGGATGCCTTCGTACAGCGCGGCGCGGCCCAGCGTGAGGTGGTCGAAGGCGATGTCGAGAAGCCAGTTGTTGCGCTCGGCGATCTTGAGCGTCTGCGCCGCGCGCTGCTCGATTTCGCGGCAGGACTCTATCAGAGCATTGTTTTCCACTGGTTTGTCACTCCCGCGCAAGCGGGAGTCCACACTCGTTGGTCCCTGATGGATTCCCGCCTTCGCGGGAATGACACGTGGAGAGAGTGTCGTCTGCCATGCGGCGTGCTCGCTCGTCGCCAGGAGCAGGTCGCAATACCGGAAGCCCTGCAGCGAATAGAGCAGCGGGTAGTCGGGCTGCTGTTCCTTCTGCATTTGCTCGGCCTCGCGGAAGAGCGTCTCGGCCTCTCGCCTTCGGCACGCTTGGTGCAGGGCGTCGGCGTGGGTCGTGCGCTTGCTCATTCGCTCAAACGCATCGCCGCTGCGGTCGGCGTAGGTCACGGACTGCTCGGCGTCCCCCACTGCCCCGGCCACCTGCCCCAGCGTCAACTCCAGCTCGCTCAGGTTGCTGGCAGAGATGGCGGCTTGTTTCCATTCCTCCTGCTTTTCCATCAGCGTGGTTGCTGCGCGCATCGGCTCAACACATTCAGTCAATCGGCCTAACGCACGTAACCGGAACGCGGCCTGTCCGAGCAGCCAAGCCTGATCGTATTCCTTGAATTCGGGCGAGACACGACTCCACGGCGTGTCGAAGAAGCAGGCGACAGCGCCTGAGTCAGAACCGAACACGCCGAGTTTCTTCACCGCATAAGCTTCCTTACCTCGCGAGATGCGCGCAAAGTAAACGTCGTCACACGCCTCCTGCTGCAACCCCGCCTGGCAGCCGTGGGCCACGGCTTGGTAGAGCGGCTGGAGGTCTTCGAGTGTGGGCTGGTTGCCTTCCTTCGTGGTCGCGCAGAGGTGTTCGTAGAGCCGCCGGTGCGCCGTGCGCCAGCCGTCGGGATTCTTCTCGCGCAGTTGCTTGGCGAAGTACTCCCGGATGTGTGGATGCGCATCGAGTGAGACGAGCGCCCCGGAGGGGTCGCGGTTCACGGTGAGCAGGCGCGCGTCCTCCAGTCTCGTGAGTGCGACATTTCTTTGCGTCTCTTTCATGCCGACTAGCGGTTCAGTGAGGTTCGAGATGGGATCACCGGACCAGAGGGCCGACAAACAGTCGGCTGTCGCGGGACGGTCGAACAAGCCGAGCAACCGCAGGATAGCGAGTGCGCGCAACCCTTTCCTGTTCTCCTCATCATTCTCCACACCGCCCTCAAACCACTCGACATAGGCATCCATCACATGAAAGGCGTGTCTCGGATGGCCGGGAATGACTACGATTTCATCATCGGCTTCCTCCAGTTTGACGAGGTCGCGTTTACGAATGTCTCCGCCGTGCGCCTCGCGCAGATAACTGCCCAGCAGGGTCAGCGTGAGCGCGTGGCCCTTCACATCTTCGACGAGTTTCTCGAACTCGTTGACCTTTTCACTTTTCTCGTCACCATCCTTGAGCGGGAGGTTGCGCAGCTCGCTGCCCTTCACGCCGAGACGCTTGAGCAAGTGCACGCCGGCGTCGCGGGACAGGTGGCGCAGCTCCACCTCCGGGGCGGTGGTCTGCCAGAAGGCCTTCAGGTCGGGCAGGGAATAGCGGGTGGTGACGATGCACAGGCCGTCGCTGCCGACGGCCAAGGTCCGCAGCAGCGCGGCGAGGCCCTGGTCCTTGAGTTCGCCCGGCGTGGGCGCGGTGGGCGCATATTGCAGCGGCTCCAGGCCGTCGAGGATGAGCAGGCTCCGCCGCTGGCCGACGAGGCGGGCCAGACGCTGGCCTTTCTCGAACGCGCCGGCGTTGCTGGCGGCGAAGGCTTTGATCTCCGTTTCATTCGGGTCGCCTTCGGCAAGAAAGGTGAGGGCTGCCTTGAGGAACAAGTCGGAGTCAGCAGCCACTTTCTCGCCTGCGCCCTGGCTGTAGAACGACCACGCAAAGGCGGCGTCACAGCCGGGCCAGTCCTGCCCCGCGAGTTTCGCCGCCCACTTGGCCACAAGCGCCGTCTTCCCCTCCCCGCCAAGAGCGACAATCGTCAGAACGTGCGGACGTCCTTTCTCCCCGTTCTGGACTTTCGCCCAAGCGTCATTGAGCAGCTTGGTCTCCTCCTCACGGCCGATCAGTTCCGCTGGGGCGTACTTGAGAATGCGGGAGATGTCGGCCCGAAGGCCTGTTTCCCCCTCAGTGCGCACCGCGTCTGGGGCGTGCTCAGTGGACAGGATCGGTACAGGACCGAGGTCGTTCTTCTCCACCTTCGCTTGGTGCGTGAGGATACGCACCAGATGTTCATAGTCCGCGTTGCTGAGCGTGAACTGGCTGATGCGGCAATGCGTCCATCCCCGGAGGAATCGGGGGATGCTCGATTCCGGCTCGTTGTCGAGCAGCACCGGGATGATTCGGCAGTTTCTTTTCTCATCGTAGAGGTCGTCGTCGAGCAGAGCGTCTTCCCAATGAACACCCTTGCCCTTTTCAGGTGGTACCTTGCCTTCGATGCGCCGTCGATACTCCGCTGTGCAGATGCAGATGACGAAATCTGAGTGTTCGTGGCTCGTTTGCTCATTGCACCAGCGAGGCCAGTCCACGATCTCTTCGTTGTGGAACTGGTCAAGTTCGACGTCGCTCCCGTTTCGCCGCAACGCCCATGCCAAGTCGAGTACACGCTCGCTATGGCCCGGTGAATCGTGGCTGTAACTTATGAATACCCTGACGGGTCCGACAGCGTTCTGCTCTGGCGCGACGGTCATTCCCAGGTTCTCCCTCTCTTCTGTACAGAAAACGCGAAGACGGCACGTTCACCCACGTCGTTGCACGACGGGAGGACACCAAACGTCTGTTTCTCCCGGGCCTCGTTCATACCTGAGAGTATATCGAGACGAGAGCGTCACTGCCAGTCCTCTTCCGTCGCACGTCTCCTCTGTGTGCGACCACGTCTTGTGGTGGCCTCGTCGAGTGTTGTCCTGCTGAGCGGAGCGAAGCACCTGGGCCACGGGCGCAGCCAACGCACATTACCACGCCCACGCCAGATCCTTCGCTGTTGCTCAGGATGACAGCGTGACTGCACATATGCTCCCGGCCGGGAGCGGCGGTTGTGACTACTTTGCGTATTTCCGCTGGGTGGGCTCGTCGAGGAGGTGGATCTGCTGGAGGACCAGGCCGTAGTGGCTGCCGGGGGGCTTTTCCTGCATGACCTCGCCTCGCCAGTCCTTGGCGAAGTTGCCCGAGTAGCACAGCCACGCGGTCCGGCCGTCGGCGCTGATGAACTTCGTCGGGATGTTCAGAAAGTAACCCTGCTCGCCGAACTCCTTCATGTAGGTGACGAGTCGCCAGGGGCCGGTCATTTCATTCGCCTCGAGGATGTAGGAGTTCATCTTGGCACAGGTGGGCCAGCCGTCGGTGACGCACATGAGGTATCGCTTCAGTGGGGCGTTGTAGGTCATCGTGACGCAGCCGCAGTTGTTGTTCCAGTCGATCAAGGGCTGGATCTTGGCGAAGTCGTTCGTCCAGACGGGCTTGCCCGCGGCGTCGCGGCCGGCGAAGAACTCGTACTTCGACGCGTCGTTCATGTTCTCGATGCTCGGCGTGACGCGGAGCAGATAGATCTGGTCGCCACTGATCCAGCTCAAGTTGCCGAAACGCGGCTTCGGGTCGGGCTCGGGGGCCCCGTGGGCGACGAGATATGCCTTGCCGTCGGGGGAGTGCTCCATGTTCTTGCCGAAATCCACGAAGTGCGGCGAGCCGATCTTGACGGGGTATCCCCACATGCCGGTCTCGCCGAAGAGGGGCTTTTCCGGCGTGTGCGGCGTGTCGATCCAGGTCTTGCCAAGGTCGGTCGAATAGCGGAAGCCCACGCAGGGTCCCAACCACGGCCAGTTGAACGCCTGGTCGCCGTAACGGACGAGGCCGTCGGGCGCCAGGCAGTAGGTGCCGTAGTACCAGACGCCGTCGCGGACGAGGCTGCCGCAAGGGTAGCGACCGCGGTAGGGGGAGGCGTCGCCCTTGGTCAGGCCCAGGCTGACGATCTTGAGATTCAGCGGGTCGTCGCCGATCAGAACCGCCTGTCCCGTCGTCGCGTCGGGTCCGACGCCGCTATTGGAGTTCTCGCGGGACCCATCCTCGCGGGGCGCCGAGCCGTCCGTCCAAGGGGAGTACAAGTTCCCATCGGAAGCCCAACTCGGATACCAGGTATCCGCGACGTGGTAATCGCTGTGCACGCCGGTGAAGGCGATGCCAACGATGTCCTTCGACGGCTCGAACGGGCAATCGGCGGGCGGCCGCGACGGCCAAACAAACGGCGGGAAGTCCCGGCCCTCCTCGGGCTCAGCCTGGGCTACCACGGAGATCCCTCCGATTACCAGTAGAAGCAGGAATGGCGGCGATCCTCTTTGGACGGATATCATCCTATCGGTCCCCCAAGTCTTGCGGGACTCTCACTGTCATTGTGCGATTCGTCTCGGATATGGCTTGACGCAGCAATACCATCGGGCCGAAGAGGAGCCACGTAGCTCGAATGCCCAACGCCGCGATCAGGGACAACGGGATCTCAACAACTGGGTGTCTGATTCTTCGCTTCACAAGATGTTCAGGGTAGTGAGTCTTGGTGAAGTGCGGGACTCGTCGGCGAACAGCGAGAAGCTGATGGACCGATGAGAAGGGTGTGAGAGCGATCTCACTCGGCCCGGGTTCTGGAGTAGACTTGGATCGCCAGTATGAAAGGAGCATTGAGGCAAACCCGAAAGGAATGCCAACGGCGAGAAGGTGGGGTCCCCAATCCGTACCCGCTGCGATGATTGCCGCCAGGGCTATGAAGACGATGAGACAACAGACGGCTGCCGCCTGTCGGGGCGACCGTATGCGAGCTGTGCGGACGTCGAGTTTCGCGTCCGACTCGAGGATGAGGAGTAGGCGGTGGAAGTAATCCCATTCCACCTTCGAAGCAACGATCTTATGGTTCTTGAGATCGTCATAGTGGTACCAGAGCAGTCGGACGATCTCATGGACGGTCGGGTCGTCCGTCTCCATGCCCACAAGATCCAGATCGTCAGCGAACTGGAACGCACTGATTTCCTCATTCATGTAAGATCTGATGGTGTTGGCTATCTGCCTTCGTGCTGCGTGGTCAATCATCTGGGTCACTCCATTTCAAGGAGTCTGTCCGCGAACTCTTGCCTGTCGCTGGAACATAATCTTGCAGAATACAAATCGATTTGTATTCTGCAGAAGTCATGGGCGGGACGCCCATGATACTCACGGGCAAGATGCCCGTGCTACTGACCCTTGGCCGACTCGAAGAGGGCGTCGACGAAGTTGGCCGGATCGAATTCCGCGATGTCCTCGGGTTTCTCGCCTAAGCCGACGAATTTCACCGGGATGTCGAGCTTGTCCTTGATCGCGATGACGATGCCGCCGCGGGCGGTGCCGTCGAGCTTCGCCAGGAAGATGCCGGTGACGTCGACCGCCTCGGTGAAGAGCTTGGCCTGGGAGATCGCATTCTGGCCGGTCGTCGCGTCGAGGACCAGCAGGACCTCGTGGGGCGCGCCCGGCATCTTCCGGGTGACCACGTCGCGGATCTTGGTGAGCTGGAGCATGAGGTCCTTGTTGACGTGCAGCCGGCCGGCGGTGTCGAGGATCAGGATGTCCGCGTTGCGGGCGAGAGCTGCGTCGCAGGCGTCGAACGCGACCGCCGCGGGATCGCTGCCGGCCTGGTGCTTGACGATCTGCACGTTGATGCGCTCCGCCCAGATGGTCAGTTGCTCGACCGCGGCGGCGCGGAACGTGTCGCAGGCCGCGACGATGACCTTCTTGCCGCTCTTGTGGAACATGTAGGCGAGCTTCGCGATGCTGGTGGTCTTGCCGGTGCCGTTGACGCCGGCGACGAGGACCACGGTCGGGCCCGTCTGGGCGGTGCGGAGCTGCCGGTCCTGGTGCGGCCAGTAGTCCTTGATGCTCTCCTTCAGGAACGGGATCACCTCCTCGGAGGTGGAGATCCTACGGACCTTGTAGGCCTCGCGCAGCTCGGAGATCAGCTTGTCGGTCGTCTCGACCCCGAGGTCGTCGCTGATGAGCGTCTCTTCGAGCTCGTTGAGCAGGTCGTCGTCGATCTTTCGGCCCAGGCTCAGTACGGCGGTCAGCGAGTTGCTGATCTTGGCCCGGGTCTTGCCCAAGCGTTCCTTCAAGTATTCCGCTGTCTTGGAGAAGATGCCCATGAGAGTTCCCTAATGCACGGAGTTTTGGAGCCGATGGTACAGGGATTCGGGGGAAATGGCAAGACACGGCGGCGAAATCACCCTGGCGGAAAGCTCGAAGCACGAAACTCGAAATCCGAAACGAATCCAGAGCACGAAATCCAAATGACGGAAACGCTGCCGCAGCGGCCACGGTCTGTTTTGAAATTCGGATTTCGGTCCTTCGTGCTTGTTTCGGGTTTCGAATTTCGAATTTCGGATTTGTCATCGGGATGCCCGTCGGGCGGATTCCTTTGACAACGAGGGCCTCTTCTGGTAGATACTCCCGCTGGATCGCGTCTCGTTGGCGCGAGCAGTGGCAGATTCGTGGGGGCGGTCTCAGGTGCCGACGGCAAGTGTAAGGAGGATCGACTTGTTCGCTCCTGATGTGGAGAATGTCTTTGCCGATATCGTCGAACGGGCCCGGGCGACGGATCCCGCGAATGCCCGCAGGTGGTTCACCCAACTGAGGGTCCTTCGCTTCGATGGCGGTTCGATCTGCATCGGGTGCCCGGACGACGCGAGTCTGCGGTTCCTCCAAGACAATTGCCGGTCCATCTTCACTCGCGCCGCCCAGCAAGTCACGGGCCACCTGGTCAGTGTGGAGTTCCGCATCAACGGGGCCGAGGACTCGCAGGAAGCTGTAGCGGTCGTCTCGCCGGGACCGGCTCTGCACCCGGACTATACCTTCGACAACTTCGTGGTCGGCCCGAGCAACCGCCTGGCGCACGCCAGTTGCATCGCGGTCAGCCAGTCGCTCGGGACCACGTACAATCCGTTGTTCCTCTACGGCAACTCCGGCCTGGGCAAGACGCACCTGCTGCACGCGGTCTGCCACGAGGCCCGTCGGCGAATCCCCGGCCTGGTGATCCAGTTGCTCAGTTGCGAGGACTTTGTCAATCGCTTCATCCGCGCCATCGAGCAGGGCAACCTGACGAGCTTCCACAGCCAGTTCCGCGCGGTCGGCGCCCTGGTGATCGACGATATCCAGTTCCTCCGGGAGCGGGAGCAGAGCCAGGAGGAATTCTTCCACACCTTCAACGCGATCTACAACAACGGCCGGCAGATCATCCTGACTGCGGACCGCCCGCCCGCCGAGATCCCTTCGCTGGAAGACCGGCTCATCAGCCGGTTCAACTGGGGCCTGGTCGCGCGGATCGATCCCCCCAGCTACGAAACTCGCGTCGCCATCGTGCAGAAGAAGGCTCACCTCCGCGACCTGCCGATCGACGACGAGATCGCGGAGTACGTCGCCCGACAGGTCCAGGCCAACATCCGCGAGCTGGAAGGGGCTCTGACCACGATCTACGCGCTGGCCGTGACCTCGAAGGAGCCGGTGACGCTCGACCTGGCGCAGCGGGCCCTGGAAGGCCAGATCAAGCTGGCGGTCAAGCATATCAGCATCACGGATATCATCGACGTCGTGACTCGGCACTTCGACGTGCGCCTGACGGACCTCCAGAGCAAGCGGCGCAGTCAGAGTATCACGACTCCCCGGCAGATCTGCATGTACCTGGCCCGGACGTTGACCTCGCACAGTCTGGAGGAGATCGGCGGCCACTTAGGCGGGCGGGACCACACGACCGTGATGCACGCATGCAGCAAGATCGGCGAGGAGAAGCAGGCCGACCCGAAGATGGACGCGTTGCTGGCCGAACTGACCAAGAAGATTACGCAGACCCAGCCGGCGTAGCGCGTCGGCCGTTCGCAGTGTGCCCGCCAGGGCGCATCTTCGGAGGCCAGGAAGATAACGCCTTGCGGCGTCACTACAAGCCTCGATTCTCCGCGATCGTTTTCGATTTCCGTGTGACAGGAGGGCCCGACGGCTCGATATGCCGCACCGGAGGGTGTGACCGGTCTTTCTGGTATGTCGCAGCTCTGTTTGCAGCAAAGCACTGGACCAACTCTGTCATCCTGAGTCGCTCAGCCGCTTCGCGGCTGGTGCCGGGAAAGACACGGGCGTCTCACAAAGCTCATATGCTTGGAGGTCCATCCCTTGTCATCCTGAGCAACGCGAAGGATCTGGCCCGGGAGTGAAAGATGCATCTCGACTTCGGACGCCACGTCTGCTACGAGGCCCAGATGCTTCACTTCGTTCAGCATGACAAGAAAGGCAGGGGCGTCCCACAAGACCTGTGTCCTTAGGAGCGCCGGCGAAGGATCTGGGCCGAGAATGAGAACAGAGCTCGTTTGTGTCCGTTGCCCGGATGCTTCACTTCGTTCAGCATGACAGATCGGGACGTCTTTGCCGGAGAACCGGGTTACCCCCCGCGGCGGGTCCGCTTGTCTTTTCTGTGGCCCGACCCGATTGTCCAAGGTAGAATAAGGCCGCTTCGTTCGGACATCGGATACGGTTTATCGCTCAGAGATCGGTTTGGATACGCAGCAGAACATCGACAACCATGAGGAGGCGGACTCGGAGGCAGCGGCCCTTCGCAAGTCATTGCGCCCGGCGCTGATCGTGTCGAGACGGAACCTCACCGAGCACTCGACGTTCCTGCGGCACCTGCTGGTCGGCATGGCGGATGAATCGATCCCGGTGGCTCTGGTCTGTCCGCCGGGGTTCGATCTGGAGTCCATGGCCCCCGCGCCGGCCGCGATGTTCACGCATCCGTTCATCGACTTGCCTGGAATGGAGCATATGGGCATCGAGAGGTTGGCCGATCAGTTGGAGAAGTTCAGACCCACGATCCTGCACTGTCTGTGCGAGAGCCGAGCGGTCTTGACTCGTCGGCTGGCCCGGCGTTTGGAGCTGCCGTACCTGCTGATGGTCAACTCTCTGGCGAAGCACGTCCACAGGCTGTCCGTCTCGCCGACGCGGTGCGCTCGGATCATCGTGCCCGCCGAGAGCATTCGTGCCCACGTTGCCAAGGCGCTACCCTGCTTCGCCGATCGGATCACTCAGATCAGCATGGGCAGTTTCGTCGACACCGACATGATGTGTTTCTCGAATCCCTCGCGTCTTCCGAGCATCGTCGTGGCGCACCCGCTTCGCCGGGTGTCCGACTTTACGAGTTTCTTCCAGGCGGTCAAATCGCTTCGGACGGACAGTTGCGAATTCATGATCGTCATCATGGGGACAGGACCCGCCGAGCACGCCGTGAGAAAGCTGGTCATGACCCTGGGTCTGTCCGATATTGTTACGATCGTGCCGATCCTGAATCCCTGGCGGTCCGTTGTGGCGGCCGGCGATGTTTTCGTGCAACCCCAGCCGCTCCGGGCGTTCAGTGCGTTTCTGTTGGAGGCGATGGCCGTGGGTACGGCGGTGGCCGCCTGCTGGGGCGGCGTGGACGATCTGATCGTCCCCAACCAGACGGCGCTGACCTTCGAGCCGGCCAGCGAGCCCAGCATCCGTCAGGCCATCAAGCAGTTGCTCGACGACCGCGATTGTGCACGTCGTCTGGCTGCGACCGCCCAGGAGCACATCCGAGCCCGGTATTCGGTCAGCGCGATGATCTCCGCGACGTTCAAGACCTACCGGGAGGTGCAACAACCGCTGAGTCCCCAGTTGGCCTCCTGATCCGATTTTTCCGGATTTTCTTGCATCATTCCGGGTCTGCTTGCGCCGTATAATAGGTGTGAGTATGAGCTGGTCGTACGCTTGCGGTCAGGAGAAACCACATGGCGGAAACCGAGGCAATCCTGCTGAGGCGGTTCGTTCGCAGCGGCGATGCGGAGGCGTTTGCCGAGATCATCCATCTCTACGCGGGCCTCGTCTACAGCGCCGCGCTGAGGGTGTTGGCCGATGTGGACCGGGCGTCGGACATCGCCCAGGAGACCTTCCTGCAACTGGCGAAAGACGCGGGCAACGTGACGGGCTCGTTGCCGGGCTGGTTGCATCGCGTGGCAACCCACAAGGCCATCGATCAGGCCCGCAGGGACGCCACACGCAGGCACCGAGAGGCCGAGTATTCAGCGTCTCGCCCTCAGGAGACCGCTGAATGGAGGGAGATCTCGCCCTATGTGGACGAGGGGCTCAATCTGCTGGAACCGCACCTGAGGAGCATCCTGATTTCGCATTTCCTGGAAGGCCGTTCGACGAGAGAGATTGCCCGGGTCCAGGGTGTTTCCCAGGCCACCATCTCCCGTCGGATCGAGATGGGGGTTGGACTCCTCCGCACCGGGCTTCGCAGACGTGGGATTCTCGTCGCGGCCGGGACGTTGAGTATCCTGCTGGGGGAGAACGCCGCCCAGGCGGCGCCGCCCGTCCTGTTGACCGAATTGGGCAAGATCGCTCTGATCAGCGGGTCGCTGGGCGCCGCAACTGCCGGCACGTCAACCGCTTCGGGCCTGGGCGCCGCGGCGACGAGCGTCCTGGCCACCGTCAAGAGCAACGCAGTCGCGGTTGCGGCGGTGGTGGCTATCGGCGCCGGTTCTCTCATCACCATTACTTATCAGCAGGTGGCGAAGGCGCCGGAACAGGCGTCAACCACGTCTGGGGACTCTGTGGCGCAGAACCCGATGGACCTCGCCTCCGGCTCGGCTTTCGATCCGTCGACCGGGCCGATTGATGGGCAGTCGCCGGGGGCGCAGTGGGGCGAGCGGATGGCTGCCGCTTCCGGCCCAGCCGGCGCGCCCATGGGCGTGACATCGCAGAACCCTGGTCCTCAGAGCCTTCCAGGTCCAGAGGCGGAAACCGACCCGCGAACCTATGTGCCGGGTCTCTCGGAAAGTTCCGGGGGCACGATGCTCGCGGCTTCCGGCGGGTCGCAAGAGAGCTTGCTGGATCAGTGGCCGTCAGCCGCTGCGATAGATTCCAGCCAGGTCGCACCGGACTGTGCGTCTGAGAGAGGTGAGGGACAGGAAACGCAGCCGCTGAAGGAATCACCCTATGAGCTGGTCATCCGGCTGCGACGGGAAGCTGTGGCCAAACAGTCCAAACCCATCGTGGGTCTCGACTCGTCGGTCGTAACCTCAATCGGCCCGGTTGTGGCCAAGGCCGAATTGAAGCTCGTCCCTCCCTTCCAGTTCTGTCCGGCGACGAGTCTGGGATTCCAGCGGCAGGACACGACGACCGTCAAGCCGGAGGGGGTGCTGGAAACGCCGCCCGATGCGCCCCGAGAGCCGGTGTATTTCCCGGTCCGCGTGGCGGACGGGACGTTGTGGGGAATCACTTACCGGTCCATACGTCCGCCGGGAGAAGTCGTGCTTTGCATAGACACGGACAGCGACGGCCTGTGGTCCGACGAAAAGGCATACACGGGCAGGCGGCTCTGGATCTTCGCAATGACCGCGACCTATGAATTCGGCCCCGTCTTTCTGAGACAGGGCAGCAGCGAACCCGGGGGGGATGCGTTCTATCCGCAGTGCTCCGACGGCAAGTGGCTGACCTTCTATCCGGCGTTCTACCGCGACGGCACGATCCTGTTGGAAGGCGAAACCCACCGGATTACCCTGGTCGATAGCGACTTCGATGGGCGATTCAACGAGATGTTCGAGCCGCCGGCTCGGGGTTCTCACGATCCGAACTGCGATGTGATCTCGTTCGATTGCGACCGTCTCGCGGACATGCCCGGTGGCGGCCGGCGAAGCATCGCGGTGACCATGCCCCTGAGCAGGGTGATCGGCATCGACGGGCGGTATTACGGCATCGAAGTCGCCGAGGACGGCAGCACGATCGAATTCCGTCGGGCCGAGCCGGCGTCGGGGCGTTCAGATCCCGCCGAGCAATGAGCGGCGCCCTGGTTCGACGGCGGGGTTGTGTCGAAGGAGACGATGCGATGAAGGGTCTGGCCCAATGCTGTGAGTTCGTTGTTGTCTCGCTGGTTCTGACGACAGCGGCCTTCGCGACCGGCCGTCAGACGACGGAGTCGCCCTATGAGATGGTCATGAGACTCCGACGCGAGGCCGCGGCGAAGAAGTCCGAGCCGCAGGCCGTGTCGATCGGACCGGTCGTGGCCAGGGCCGAGTTGAAGCTCGTTCCTCCCTTCCAATTCTGTCCCGCGACGGATCTGGGATTTCAGCGTCAGGACACGACGACGACCAGGCCGGCGGGAGTGCTGGAGACGCCGCCCGATGCGCCCCAGGAGCCGGTGTACTTCCCGGTTCGCGTGGGGGGCCGCGAGATCCGTGGGATTACCTACCGGTCCACCCGACCGCTGGGAGAGGTGATGCTCATTCTGGACCTCGACGCCGATGGTCGGTGGTCCGACGAGCGGGCCTACGTAGGGAGGTGGCTGCGCATATTCACGCTGCAGGCGGTATATGAGTTTGGCCCGGTCTATCTGAAGCAGGGCACAAGCCGGCCGGGGGGCGATGCATTCTATCCACAATGCTCCGACGGGAAATGGCTGACCTTCTACCCTGCGTTCTACCGCGACGGCAAAGTCCTTCTGGAGGGCAGGACCCGCCGGATCACGCTGGTCGATACCGATTTCGACGGGCGATTCAACGAGAGGTTCGAGCCGCCGGCGCGGGGCTCGCGAGACCCGAACTCCGACGTGATCGCGATCGATTGCGGCAGCATGGTGGACATGCCCGGCGGGGGCCGGCGATCCGTCGCGGTGACCATGCCCCTGAGCAGAGTGATCAACCTCGACGGGCGGTACTACAGCGTCGAGGTCGCCGAGGACGGCAGCACCATCGAGTTTCGTCAAGCCCAGCCGGCGTTTGGATCGCTCGATCTCGGCGGCAAAGAAGTGGTCATGGATCTGTGGTCGGACGCCGGACCGCAGAAGGTGAGCGGCGCCGTGCCGACGTGGCGGCTGCCCGCCGGCAGGTACTACCTGAGGTCGCTCGACCTGACCGAGGTGGACCGTGGGGACCGCTGGGCGTTCAGCATGACCTCGCCGGGGCAACTCAAGGACTTCCAGATCAAGCCCGGGCAGACGACCAGGCTCAAGATCGGCCCGCCGTTCCGGGCCAGGGGGTCGCTGCGCCGGTATGCCTACGGTCCGGACGTCACGGTCGGCGTCAACCTGGAGGGCCAGGCGGGCGAATGGTACAGCGCCGTCGTCACGAAGAACGAAAAGAACGTGCCGGAGCCGTCGTTCCACATCCTCAACGGCGTCCAGCAGGTGGTGCAGTCGGGCCAGTTCGCCTATAGCTGAGGCGCCGCGACGTACTCGTGGCGAGTACCCAAGGCGGCGAGTTACGGCGAGGCAAACTACGGCCAGGGAATCCCTCCGGGGCCATACCGCATCGAAGTCCAGACCCACCTCGATTCCTTCGAAGTCGGCCAGGACGACGCATGGCTCACGCTCGATTGACGCGAACTGCTTGTGCGCGACACGTCTTCGTGAATGCGCTGGGTTTGTGCCCATCTGGCGAGGGGGATTGTCGCGAATGTCGAGTATCTGTGGGAGATACCGATTGAGTCTCATGTCGCTTTGTCGGACTCGACCATCCTCCAGCATCGTCACGGGACGAGGTGAAGGTAGTCGATTCCTGCAACGGCTCCAAGGAAGAACGCCAGATCCCGAGCCTTTGCGAAACCGGCGATTTGCGACGTGTTGTTCAACCGCACGTCCACCACCCGGCGTGCGCCGGCCTCTTTGAGCCGCGTGAAGAAATCCTCCGCCGATTTCTTTGTGAATCCGATCGTGAAAAGTCTCATACTTCCGCCGGGGTTCTCTTGTATGCAATCCGTTCCGCCTGAATACTGTATGCCTTCTCGACGAGACCAGACATGGAGGTCAGGTCTCCAAACAATTCCGGCTGCAGTCTGTGCAATCGGATAAGTCTTCGCTCCGTCTGCTCATGGGATTCCAGGCTGCCATCTCCGAGGATGTGGCTAATCCTCAGGCTGGGGCAGAGTCCCTTCAGTTCTGGGCACACCAATATGGTTCGATGGCAGCCCAGCGGGTCGGCTTCCGAACACAGCAGTGCAACGGTAGATCGTTCGACGGTCTCAATTACCCGACTCAGACCATTCCGGAAGGTGGGCAGGTTTCTGATCGCGTCGTACTTCGCCTGACCACCTACATAACAACTCTCTTCAGTTCGGCGGGCTCCAAGCTCCCCTCCAAGGAATACGTATTCGATCTTGGCGTTGCGTAACTTCTGCTGTATCAGCTCCCGGTTGAATTGCGGGGAGTGCACACTGTATGGGTTCGACCGGACATCAGCCACCACCGTGATGTTGTGCATCGTGAGCAGGCCGATTACGTGTTCCACCGTGTGATTGGAGTGCCCAACTGTAAACAGTTCTCTCATGGCAATACTCCCAACAAGTGGCAGTATATCGCCCCGGCCTTGAAGAGTCAACGGCAATCAGTCAACGCCGCCTTCGCTCAGCTCAGCAGGCCGTAGGCCGTCAAGGTCTGTTTTAGCGGGGCTTTTTTGGCGGGCTCCAGCGGGGTCATGGGCAGACGCAGCTCATCCGAGCACATGTCGAGCATGGCCATCGCGGCCTTGATCGGGATCGGGTTGGTCGCCAGGGTCAGCATGTTCTTGCTCAGCGCGAAGAGCTTGCGATGCCACTGGCGGGCCTTGACGAGATCGCCCTCGAGGATCAGGTCGGTCATGGCCTTCACGTCCGCCGGGACGATGTTGGCGACGACGCTGATGACGCCCTTGCCGCCGATGGAAGCCAGGGGTAGGGTCAGCGAGTCGTCGCCGGAGAGGATCGTGATGTCGCATCGCATCGCGATCTCGCTGGCCTGGTCCAGGCTGCCGGTGGCCTCTTTGATGCCGACGATGTTGTCGTGCTCGTCGAGCCGGGCGATGGTCTCGGGGGTCAGACCCGCCCCGCAACGGCCGGGGATGTTGTAGAGCACCATGGGCAGGTCGACCTCGTCGGCGATTGCCTTGAAGTGCTGATAGAAGCCTTCCTGTGTGGGCTTGTTGTAGTAGGGGCAGACCTGGAGCGTCGCGTCGGCGCCGACTTTCTTGGCGAAGGCGGTCAGCTCGATGGCTTCCGCAGTGCTGTTGGAGCCGGCGCCGGCAATGACCGCGGTCGCTCCGGCCACTCGCTTGACGACCCGCTCGACGACCTGCTTGTGCTCCTCGTGACTGAGAGTGGGGCATTCTCCCGTCGTGCCGACCGGGATGATGGCGTCGATCCCATTGTCCAACTGGAAATCGACCAGTTCGTCGAGCGTCTCGAAATCGACCTTGCCGTCATGGAAGGGGGTGACCAACGCCACCATGGCGCCTGTGAACATTACACATCTCCTGATTTACGATTTGCGATTCACTATTTGAGCGTCCAGGCCGGATGCAGTCTTGCGAGAGGATTGTTGCCTCAGCCCGCTTCGTGTTTCACGCCTCACAGGGCCCGTGCTTCTCGATCAGCTTGATCATCTCCCGGGTCGCCTTCTTCATCCCGACGAGGACGGCCCGTGAGACGATGCTGTGCCCGATGTTGAACTCGCACAGCCCCTCGATCCGGGCGACCGGCGCGATGTTGCGATAGGTCAGGCCGTGCCCGGCGTGGACGATCAGCCCGCGCTCCAGCGCGAAGTCCCGTCCGCCCTCCAGCTTCAGCACCTGTATTCGGGCTGCTTTCTCGGTCCTGGCGTTCGCGTACATCCCGGTGTGCAGCTCAATCGCGTCGCAGCCGGTTTCGGCCGAAGCGGCGATCTGCTCCCGGTCGGGTGTGATGAAGGCGCTGACCGCGATGCCTTTCTTGTGCATCCGCTTGACCACCGCAGCCAGGCGGCGCTTGTACCGGACGCAGTCGAGCCCGCCCTCGGTGGTCAGCTCCGCCCGGTTCTCCGGCACGATCGTGACCTGGTCCGGCCCGACCTCCTCGGCGATCTTCACGATGGGCTCGGCCAGGGACATCTCCAGGTTGAACTTGCAGGAGACGGTCTCCTGGAGCACCCACACGTCCCGGTCGTTGATGTGCCTGCGGTCCTGGCGGAGGTGCACGGTGATCCCGTTGGCGCCGGCCAGCTCGCATTCGACGGCCGCCCACGCGGGGTCCGGCTCGTCCGCACGTCTGGCCTGACGGATTGTAGCTACATGGTCTATATTGACATTCAGAACAGCCATGGGTCAGCCCTCTTGAAATCGGATGAATTGTATCAACGGACCGATCTACATCAAGAGAATAGCCGGACAAAATCCTGGCGTCGCTATTCCATGAAAGAATCCAGATTGCCATATACGCTGGCGGCCATCGCGAAGATCATATAGGCCATCACGCCCATGATGACAAAGTAGATCAGGATCGGGAACCAGCGTGCGAACTCGCTGAAGTAGAGGTCCGACCGATTCGCGGAGATCTCGGCGATCTTGTCGACCGTCTTGTCGAGTTCGCCGGTCTCTTCGCCGATCTGCCAGAGGTGTCTGTACTCGGTGGGCAGGCGGGGAGAGAGCCCGTCATAGGCGGTCCCGCCGGCGCGGATGGTGGCGATGGACCCGCGAAAAAGCCTGGCGATGGCCTCGTTGCCCACCGCTCGGGTGGCCCGCTCGACGCTCTCGGCGATGGGGACGCCTGCCTTGTAGAGCATGCCGAACGCTCTTGCGTACCGGCTGATGCAGAGTTGATAGATCGCCCCTCCCAGGAGCGGGATTCGCAGGGCCAGGTAGTCCATGGGCAGTCGGAGCAGGCGTGTCGCTTCCGGCCGATACACCCGGACCGCAACGATCGCCAGCAGGATGTAGATCCAGATGACGGTGAGCACGACCGATTGCATGTACCGGCCGAACCCGATCGCGCCGAGGATCAGCCGGGGCAGGGGGAATATGAAGGCCGCGGCATTCAGGATGAGAAACGGGTACGCCAGGCCCGAGAGCATGCGGACGACGATCCTCTGGACGAACTCGTGCCATTCGGAGAGCATCTTGCACGATTCGCCGAGCGATCCGGAGGTCTCCGCCGCTTCGATGAGCATCCGGTCCAGGGTGGGGAACACGTGGCGGTGTTGGTCCATTGCCTCGGCCAGGGTCGAGCCTCTGGAGACCGTCTCGCGAATCTTGGAGAACACGCGTTTGATGTAGCCCGTGCGGCCTTCAATCACGATGTCGAGGGAGCGAATGATCGGGACTCCGGCATCCAGCATGACCGACAAATCGTAGTAGGCCCGCGCCAACCGGTTTCGTGCGCTCATGAGTGTCTGCTCCGCCTAATCAGAAGTCCTTGGGGGGCACTGGCTTGCCCGGCAATCGCCTCTTGCCAGTCCCTGCGGCCTGTCTTAGTATACCCGCTGTGGCGACGGATGCAACGGTGCTCGATCGTTGGAGGTGGCACATGGATGACGACCGTCGGAACAAGGGCATTTCAGGACTGCTGCACCGGGTCCGGCGGGCGGACCGCTTTCGTCTGAGCTGGCCGACGCGGATCACCCTCATGCGGATCGTGCTGATCGCGCCGTTCGTCGGGTGTATGCTCAATACCCACGATCCCGAGTTCGGTCAGGCGACCCAGAGACTGCTGCGCTATGCCGCCGTGGCGCTGTTCTTCCTCATGGCGATCAGCGATGCGGTCGACGGTTACTGGGCGCGGAGCCGCAAGCAGATCACCAAGCTGGGCACTTTCCTCGACCCGCTGGCCGACAAGCTGCTGATGACCTGTGCGTCCCTCCTGCTGGTCTCCGAGCAGGGCCACGTGGACGGCTGGCGCCTGCCCTCGATGGTCGTGGTCCTGATCATCGGCAAAGACCTTCTCATCACGCTGGGTTTCGTCATCTTGTACCTGATCACATCGCAGCTCCACATCGTTCCCGTGCGTGCGGGCAAACTGGCGACGGCGCTTCAATTGAGCATGGTGGTCGCGGTGCTGGCGGCGCCGGAACTGGCGGCGGTCATCCCGGGCTATCGCTGGTTCGTTCGCGTGCTCTGGTGGTCCGCGGCGGGCATGGCGGTCCTGGCGGCCCTCATTTACATCCGCAACGGGACCCGCTATATTGAGCAGTATGAGCGGGCCCAGACGGCAGGTTCCGATCATTAGCTGTTACGCCGAGGGCTGCTGCGCAATGTACAGGCAGAGGTCCCGGCGGGTGAACGGGCCCGGTTTTTGTGGATGTCAAGAATGTCAGAACCAACTGTAGCACAAGGGTTTAGCGATATTCCGGAGGTGCTCGAAGACCTCCGGCAGGGCAAGATGATCGTCCTGGTGGATGCGGAAGACCGCGAAAACGAAGGCGACCTGCTGTGCGCCGCGGAGAAGGTCACGCCGGAGATCGTCAACTTCATGGCCAGGTTCGGTCGGGGGCTGATTTGTCTGCCCCTGACAGCGGACCAGTGCGACGCCCTGGGGTTGTACCCTCAGACGATGGAGAACACGGGCCGGTTCGGGACCGCTTTCACGGTGAGCGTCGATGCGGCTGAGGGGGTGAGCACCGGGATCAGCGCTGCTGACCGGGCGCATACGATCCAAGTCGCCATCGCCGACGGCGCCGCACCGCGGGATTTGGCCCGCCCGGGCCACATCTTTCCTCTGCGGGCCCGCGACGGCGGCGTCCTGATCCGTGCCGGACAGACGGAAGGGGGCATCGACCTGACTCGCCTGGCGGGCATGAAGCCGGCCGCGGTCATCTGCGAGGTCATGAACGACGACGGGTCGATGGCCCGTGTGCCGGAACTGCTGGAGTTCTGCGCCCGACACGGGCTGAAGATCACCTCCGTCGCCAAGCTCGTCGAGTACCGCCTCCAGCGGGAGAGCCAGGTCAAACGGGTCGAGTGCGTCTCGCTGCCCACGGACTACGGCGACTTCAAGCTCATTGCCTACGAGAGCGTCACGTCGCCCGAGCCGCACCTGGCTCTGTGCAAAGGCGGCGTGGGAGACCTCGACGCGACCGGCCGGCCCATCGAGCACGACGACCCCGTCCTGATCCGTGTGCATTCCGAGTGCATGACGGGCGACCTGTTCCATTCGCAGCGATGCGAGTGCGGCTACCAGCTCATCACCGCCATGCAAATGATCGAGAAGCTGGGCAAGGGGGCCGTCATCTACCTCCGCCAGGAGGGTCGGGGGATCGGCCTGTCGAATAAGCTCCACGCCTACAAGCTCCAGGAGCAGGGCCTGGACACGGTGGACGCGAATCTCAAGCTCGGTTTCATGGCGGATCGTCGCGATTACGGCATCGGGGCGCAGATCTGTCGGGACCTGGGCCTGCGGAACGTGCGGATTCTGACCAACAACCCCAAGAAGGTCAGTCGGCTCGAAGTGTACGGGATCAAGGTGGTCGAACAGATCCCGCTGCGAGCCAAGCCCGGCGAGCACAACATCAACTACCTGCGGACCAAGAAGCGCCGGCTGGGGCACATCCTGGACGAGGACCTGTGAATGGATTTGCGATCTGCAATCTGCTGTTTCGGGGCGGTTCTCCTGCTGGTGGGCAGCGGTTGCGAGATATCGCCCAAGACGCCGTTGCCGTCCTCACAGCCGACGGCCGAGGTGACGACGCAGGGAGCCGGACAGTCGGCGGTGGCCGTTCCTACCGGCTTCGGACCCGCCAAGGTCGGTATTCTTCCGCTGAGCGAGATCCGCGGGGCGGCCGGGATCGGCCAGGATGCCAGGCTGACGGTTTATGTTGCCCTGCTCGACGCGTTCGGATGTCCGATCAAGGCGCCCTGTGCTCTGCGGCTCGAGGTGTATGAGTATGTGCGGCGCTCGGCACAGCCCAAAGGCCAGCGACTGGCGACCTGGCCGGACATCGACTTGACACAGCCTCCCATCAACCACCAGTTCTGGCGGGATTTCCTCAGGGCGTATGAGTTCCAGTTCGGTCTGCGTGTCAACCGCGACCAGACCTATGTCATCGAGGCCACGTATCTGGGCCCGGACGGGAAGCGCCTGTCCGCCCAGTGCGCGATCCGCGCCGGGCAATAGGCGATCTCAGTCCAGTCTCGCGTTGCTGTAGGCGGCCTCACGCCAGGTCTGGGGCACAAGTTATCGGTCTGAGTAGGAATTCCCTTGAGGGACGGCTTGCTGGTGTGGTATAAACAAGATGGATTGCCTGCTCTTCTTCATCCCCCGGCGCACGGTGGCGCGATGGGGCTGGACGATAGGCATGGGCCTGGAAAGCTGCAGGAGCCATGAGGGGTCTTTGGCCCCCTGGCGCCGGTCGAGATCTGTTTATTCTCTACTTTCCGATGCTTCCGGAGCGATCTCACACGCGACAGCCAGTGCCCCGGCAAGAAAGTCCCCCAGGGCCGAAGTGAATTGGTCGAAAGACGCTGTGTGTGTGGGTGTCGGCATAGGGGTGTAGGCATTTCCGTATTGAGTGTGGCCATGGCCGGGGACGGTCTGTGGCGAGTAGCGGTGGTAACCAAGGGACACGTGGGTAGAAGGAGGATCGTCATGTATCGAACAGTGCTTTGGCTTGCTGTGATCAGTGCATTCTTGACGTCCGGTGTGGCGGGCGCAGCCCCATTCATTGTCAAGATCAACTTCCAATTGAATACGGCCGCAGTCCCCGAAGGATACCTCATGGATTGCGGCGAGGTGTTCGGGAACCGCGGCAACGGCTATTCCTATGGCTGGAGCGCCTCAGCCACCTCCGACGACCGGGAGCGCAACACGCACAGTGACCAGCGATACAACACGTTTGTGCACTTCTCCAAGGGTTCCGACAAGACGTGGGAGATCCAGGTGCCGGAGGGCGACTACGACCTGTTCTTGGTCTGCGGCGACCCGGACAATACCCAGGTGAACACGCTGGATGTCGAGGGCGTGATCTTCACGGACCCGGACGGCCCGGACAAGTTCGACGAGTACTCCGAGCGGGTCACGGTGACCGACGGTCGCCTGACGATCAAGCCGGCCGCTGGCGCCGACAACGCGAAGATCTGCTTCATCGACATCATACAGTGCCCGCCGCCCGATCGGGCACAGAAGCCGGTGCCCGAGGACGGCGCGACCGATGTCGCCAGGGACGTCGTCCTGGCCTGGACCGCAGGGGCCGGCGCCGGCAAGCACACCGTGTACCTCGGCACCGATCTCGATAACGTCAACAACGCCACCACTACGAACGACCTGGGCACGCTGGTGAGCGAGGGCCAGACTGAGGCGACGTACGAGTCGCCGAGCGCCTTGGCATGGGGCCAGACCTACTACTGGCGAATCGACGAGGTCAATGCGACCGACAGCACGGTCAGCAAAGGCGAGCTCTGGACGTTCACCGTCGAAACGTATTCCTATCCGATCAAGAACATCATGACGCCCACTGCCTCCGGTTCCCAGGTGAGTATGGGGATGGGGCCGGAGAAGACCATCGATGGCTCGGGACTCAACGAACTCGATCAGCACTCCACGGAACTCACGGACATGTGGCTCAGCGACAGCGTGACGCCGATCTGGATTCGCTACGAATTCGACAAGGCCTACAAGCTGGATGAATTGTGGGTCTGGAACTCCAACGTGTTGTTGGAGACCATTGAGGGGTACGGCGCCAAGGACGTGACGATCGAGTATTCGCTCGACGGCGCCACGTGGGAGACCCTGGCGGACGTGCCCCCGTTCGCCCAGGCGCCGAGCACGGACACCTACGTTCACAACACGACCGTCAATCTCGGTGGCGTGTCGGCGAAATACGTGAAACTGACCATCAACGCCACATGGAGCGGTGGTCCCAACGCCAGCTTGAGCGAGGTCCGCTTCTACTACATCCCTGTCGTGGCATTCTATCCCGATCCGACGGATGGCGCGACGGACCTGGACATCGAGGCATCGCTGAACTGGCGACCGGGACGCGAGGCCGGTTCGCACAAGGTGTACTTTGGCAGCGACGCCAACGCGGTGGCTGCGGGGACCGTGGCCGCCAAGACGGTCGCCGATCACACCTTCAGCCCGGCGGGCATGAACTACGGCACGGCCTACTACTGGCGAGTCGATGAGGTCAACGAGGCCATGGATCCGAGCCTTCATGAAGGGTCCGTGTGGAGCTTCACGACCCAGGAATATGAGCCGATCGACGACTTCGAGGTCTACAACGACACGGATGTGCTCCTCTACGAGTTCTGGAAGGACGGCTTGGCCAATGAAAACAGCGGCTCGGTGGCCGGGTACATGGGCTCCATCGCCGGCACGTTCGGCGAACGGATGATCACCCACGGCGGCACGCAGTCGATGCCGGTGACATACGACAATGCGACGAAGTATTCCTTCTCCGAGGTCACGCGGACGTTCGACTCAGCGCAGGACTGGACCGCCAGCGGCATCCAGAGCTTGTGCCTCTTCTTCCGCGGCGCCTCCGGCAACAGCGGACAACTGTATCTGAGGATCAACGACACGAAGGTGGCCTACTACGGCGAAGCAACCGACATCGCCGCCGGCGCGTGGCTACCCTGGATCGTCGATCTGTCCACCGTCAGCGGGACGCTCAACAAGGTGACCCAGCTGACAATCGGCGTCGAGGGTTCCGGCTCGACGGGCATCCTGTACATCGACGATATCCGGCTCTACGGCAAACCAGGCGAGTTCATCACGCCCACGGAGCCCGACGCGGCCAGCCTGCTGGCGTCCTACCAGTTCGAGGGCAACGCCAACGACAGCTCCGGCCACGGCCTCAACGGCGCCATCACCGACGGGCAACTGGTCAGCCCGGGCAAGCTCGGCGAAGGCCAGGCCGTTCAGCTCAACGACGGCGGCTACGTGGACTTGGGCAGAGCCCCCTCGCTTGATTTTGGCACGGTGGATTGGGCCGTCACCGCCTGGTACAAGAACACCAACACCGGCACCGGCACCGACAACAAAGGGACGATCTTCGCCAAGGGCGGCGACAACACGGGCGGTCATCGCTATTGCCTGATCATGAGCGAAACCACGGAAGGCGTGCTCTCGCTGGTCACCGATAACAATGTGACCAAGTACGTGGTTGACTCGGTGAGCGTGACGAACGATGATGAATGGCACTGTGTGGTCGGCCAGCGAAAGGGCACTGCCCTCGAGATCTACATTGATGGTTATCTGGAAGGCGCCGGCTCGGTGGCCGCAACCTACAATCTCGCCGGCACGTCGCAGCACAATGCGTACGTCGGCGCGATCACGAATCACGTCGACAGCAGCCTGTACAAACTGTACATCGGTCTGATCGACGACGTACGAGTTTACAATCGGGCATTGTCCGACGCCGAGATTCTCTGGCTCACGGGTCGGATGGAACCGGTAGCCAGGCCGTTCTAAGGCCGGCTGGTCCCCCGGCATTTCGCCCGCGGTAACGAGAGCATCGAACGGGGCCCGCGTCCATGCGACGCAGGCCCCGCTTTTCTTGTTGACGATGTGTCCCCAAGCTGATACCTTCTCAGGCACTTGCATCGATCAGATGGACACCTACATGAGAGTCTGGTTGAACCATGGCGAAGGTTACGCTAAAGCGGATTGCGGCCCAAGTCGGTTTCTCAGAGGCCACGGTATCGAGAGTCTTGCGGGGGCACGGTCATCGTTATAAGATCCGGCCCGAGACGGAGCAGGCGGTCTTTGAGGCCGCCCGATGTCTCGGCTACACTCACGGTCTGAGCGTTTTCAAACCCAAGCCTCTGCGCACCCGGGTCCTGGGGTTGCTGATCCCGGATCTGTCGCACCATTACCTGGGACAACTGGCTCGTACGATCATTTCGAAGGCGGGAGAGTCGGGACTGGCGGTGCTGGTGTGCGACACGTTGGAAGACACCGAGACGGAGGTCCAGCGGATTGAGCAGTTGCTCGAACAGGACGTGGACGGTCTGCTCGTTCTGCCGGTCGGCAGGCAATGGGACCATATTCAGCGGCTGTCCCATCGGGGGCTGCCGATGGTCGTCGTCGACCGGATCGTTCCGGATGTGGAGTGTCACTGCGTCGGCGTGGACAACTACGGCGGCGCCTATGAAGCGGTCGAGCACCTGATCCAGTCGGGCCATCGGCGGATCGGCTGCATTCAGCGCCTGCCCCATTCCTGGATCAGCGCCGAGCGGGTGCGGGGCTACCGGGATGCACACGCCAATCATGGCCTGCCGGTCGATGAGCATCTGATTGTCGGAGACCTCTATGGTCAGCGGAACGGCTATCTCGAGACCAAGCGTCTCTTGCAGATGGACCCCGCGCCCACCGCGGTTTTTTCTCTCAGTCATCTGGTGACGCTCGGCGTGCTGCGAGCGCTGCGCGAGCATCATCTGGCGGTCCCCGCCCAGATGGCGGTAGTCGGCTTCGACGACCTGCCCAACGTGGACTACTTCGACTGCCCGGTGACGACGGTCAGACAGCCCATCGAGGAGATGGCGTCCCTGGCGGTGAGCCTGCTTGTGGAGCAGATCGAATCCGAGGGGGGCGTCCATCCCGTGATGATCAAACTCCCCACGGAACTGGTCCGTCGCCGGTCGGTGTAGGGGGACCACGATTCCTCCGACGATTCCCGCACGGTGACAACAGGGCCTGTTCCCGGCGGTCCAGAGCCGCCGCAGCCGGAACGCGACGGTCTGCAAGCCGGCTCGACCATCCCAGACGCGACGCGGCCGACTGCGTGTCAACCGTGTCTCGCATCTCGTGAGGAGTGCGCCTTCGACGTGTGAGACCCGAGAGGCCGCCCACTACGGCGGGGACTCGGTCCGGACGCCGGCAATGGCTTCGCCCTGGCCAATGAGCCGGATGTTCGGTCGCTGCGGGGCGGCCATGCCGTGACCGAGGTAGAAGCTCGGATACGGCGGCTTATTGTACACCACGTTCTGCCATGCGATTGCCAGGCGATACTGGGGGTCGTGCATCAGCGTATAGAGGCGATGCTCCGTCGGGATCGTCGTGGTGTACAGACGCAGGGACTTGCCGTCGGGGGCGGCCACCAGCATCTCCTCCCGCCAGTCGCCGAGGAGGTCGCCGGTGAGGTGGGGTCCGCGCCAGCCCCAGCGGTTGCCTGTGGAGAACAGTCGCTCCTCGGTTGCAGTCTTCCAGTTCCACTTCGTAATGGTCGGGCCGGCGACCAGTTCACGCAGCAGATCGCCGTCCCACCAGATGACGAAGCCGGTTGACCGGGGATGGGGTCCGATCTCGTTTCCCTCACCGTCGCGGAGGCCGCCGGGACCGCCCCAGGCCTCGTAACCTCGATATCGCGGATCGATGTCCGCCGCGACGGCATTGCTGACGTCGATGCCCGGACTGTGCTTCCAGATTGCCTCGCCTGTTCGGGCGTCTCGCATGGCCACGCCGGGGCTCTGGAACCGGACCGTGTCGTCCTCGTTCTCGTGAATGGTGAAGACCTCCTGGCCGGGCCGGTCGGGGTACATGTCGGTGATGTGCATGGCGTCCCCGTGGCGCCAGCCGGTCGAGTAGAGTCCCTTGCCGTCGTCGTCCACGACCATCGCGTGGTAGACGATTTCGTCCCTGCCGTCGGCGTCCACGTCGGCGACCGCGAGGGAGTGGCCGCCCATGCCGGAGTAGGGGGAGGCGTCCGAATAGGGCGGGTAGCTGGCGCCGGAATCGAAGACCCAACGGCAGGTCAGCTCGCCGTCGCGCCAGTCCCAGGCGGCCATCACGATCCGGCCGTAGACGCCGCGGCACATGATCACACTGGGCCGGACCCCGTCCAGGTAGGCGACACAGGCTAAGAACCGGTCGCAGCGGTTGCCGTAGTTGTCGTTGCCGCCGTTACCGCCGATTCCGCCCCACCCGTCGATCGGGTAGCGGTTGGGGATGTAATCGACCGTCTTGATTGCGGCGCCGGTCCGGCCGTCGAAGACCGTAAGATACTCCGGCCCGTCGAGGATTCGTCCGTGGGTGCGGTCTTGCGGCTTGTTCGTGCGCCAGTCCTTGTCCTTGTCGCCGATCACCGTGCCCACGCCGTCTGTCGTACCGTCGGCGGTTTTGCAGACCATCTCGGCCCGTCCGTCGCCATCGAGGTCGTAGACCATGAACTGGCTGTAGTGCTCGCCCTCGCGGATGTTGATCCCGAGGTCGATCCGCCACAGGTGGGCGCCGTCCAGCTTGTAGGCGTCGAAGACAGGTGTCCCGGTCATGCCGGCTGAGCCGTTGTCCCGCCCGTGCGAGGCCTGATGCAGGACGATTTCATACTCGCCGTCGCCGTCCAGATCGCCGACCGAGCAGTCTCCAGGCCAGTACCCGGTTATCGGGCGGATCGGGATCTCGATGTACTCGCGGGTCCAGACCTCCACGGGCTTCGAGGGTGCCGGCTCCTCGCCGTGGAGGACCGGTCGAACGAAGTACCGAAGGGCTTGATTCGGATCGGCCTGGCTGTCGACGAAGTTGGTAGCCGCTGTGATCGGCGCGTCGTTGACCCTTTCGGGCGCGCCCCCGCCCGTCACACGATACAGGTTGAACGCGATGGTCTCGGGATCAGTCGCGAACAGTCGCCAGCCGACATAGACGCCGGTGGGCTGCCTGACGGCCACGATGCCGCGGGTGAGGTTCTCCATCTGGCGGGGTGTTTCCACCCGGCGGACCTGTCCCAAGCCCGGAGTTGAAGTCGAGACAAGGCCCAGAGTGACAACAATTCGCAGCAAGAGACGGTTCATGATAATTGCTCGTCCAAAGAGGGTGGGAGGGCCAAATGGTCACTCCAGACCGGTGCCTCCTGGGGGCACTTCGGACGGAGTTTACCACAGAGTCATCCGACAACATAGTAAAGATAGCATGGGAAAATCCCGTAATACAAGAAGGTGTCGTTGACATGAGATACGGCATCTGCCTAAAATGGTGAGAATGGGTGTGTGCTGTACCTGTCAGGCGGTAATTGGGCCGCTCTGGACCGGCCCAAATCGGGCTCACAGCACCTTTGGAAAAAAGGCTATCTTGTGGAAACAGAGAGAAGGAGGGGGTGGGGAGGAGGTGTAACGGCCTGCATAGAATGAGGCGATCATGGGGAGTGTGAATCATCGAGAACCGTTTATTTTGACCCAATAGGGAGGAGTTGCCGTGAACAATAGAACCAGAATCATGTTGATCCTCATCGCCGTGGCGGTGGCCATCCTCGGCCTTGCGTCCGCCTCGGCAGATGCTGGGGTCATCACTTACGTCAAGATCACGGGTGATGCGGATTGCGGTATAAGCGACAACAACAGCTACACCCACAAATTGGATTTTGGGACCGGCACGCCCGGCGCCTTGATCAATGGAGTGCAGTTCGATGCCTACAACACCGCGGCCAATGGTACGTTGAACTTCAGCAGAGCGGTTTCCTCGGGGACTCTCAACGACCACGCCGGCGACACCGGTCACAACGTCTCCGGCGGCTTGGCAGACCTGCTGACAGATATGTACTACAACGGCGACAACGTCGTTGGTGGAACCACGACATGGACGCTCAGCGGCCTCACGGCGGGACAGACCTACCACACTCGGGTCTATACCCGCCAGTGGGTGGCGGGCAACCAGCGCACGGTGACTTTCGTGTTCGATCCTGATGGGACAGGTCCCATTTCTGATGCCACGCAAACGATCAATGAGGACGACGCGACGACTGTCGGGATGTCCAAGGATAACGATGCCTATTACATCAACTATGAATTCACCGCAGTGGCGGGCCAGGATCTGGTGATCACTTTGACGCAGAACCTGAGCAACCAATCCTGGCACCTCTATGGCTTGTCGAATCAGTTGTTCTTTCCAGCAACCGCCTCTGCTCCCTATCCCGCGGATAAAGCAACGAATGTGTTGTTCGACACAGATCTTGCTTGGTCTTCCGGCACATATGCTGTCAAACACAATGTCTACTTCGGGACGTCTCTTGACGAGGTGGACGCTGGTTCGGCAGACGTGCTGGTCGCTGACGGTCTGACGGTCAATACCTTTGCCCCGGGTCGTTTGGAGTATGGCCAAACGTATTTCTGGCGCGTGGATGAAGTCAACGCAGCTCCCGACAACACCGTCTTCAAGGGCACTGTCTGGAGTTTCACAGTCGAGCCGTTCTCCTATGCCATCGACGGCGCGGACATCCTCGCAACAGCCTCCAGCAGCACCGATGCGACCAGCACGCCCGACAAGACCATCGACGGCTCCGGCCTCAGCGCCGACGCGCATTCGACCGAAGCCGCGAGCATGTGGCTCAGTCTGTTTGGCGATGCGGCGCCCTGGATTGAGTACGAGTTCGACCGGGTCTATCGAATGGACAAGATGCTGGTCTGGAACTCGAACCTGCCGATTGAGCTGGCCGTTGGCGCCGGCGTCAAGGCGGTGACGGTCCTGACCTCCCTCGACGGGGAGAACTGGGCGACCTTGGGTGATTTCGAGTTCGCACAGGCAACCGGCCAAGCTGGGTACACGGCCAATACGACCGTGGATCTCGCGGGTGCGGCTGCCAAGTACGTGAAACTGGCGATCAACAGCAACTGGACAACGCTGGGCTATATGCAGTACTGCCTGAGCGAGGTCCGCTTCTTCCAGGTTCCGACCTACGCCAGGAGCGCGAGCCCTGCGAACAACGCCTCCGGTGTGGAGCCTGGTGTAACCTTCAGTTGGAGGCCCGGACGCGAGGCCGGCTCGCATCAGGTATACATCGGGACCGATGTCAATGACCTGGTCCTGGCGGACACCGTCGACGAGAGCACGTACACAGTGGATCTGGAGCTCGGCAAGACCTACTTCTGGAAAGTGGTCGAAGTGAACGAAGCTGAGACGCCCGGCACGTGGGAAAGCGACGTCTGGACCTTCTCGACGGACGATTCCATCCTCGTCGAGGGTTTCGAGGACTACGCTGACGACCAGGAGGCCGGCAACACCATCTTCCAGGCATGGATCGATGGATACGGCGAGGATAACGACAACGGTTCCGTCGTTGGTTACGGCGAACCCCCGTTTGCCGAGCAGACGCTGGTTCTGAACGGCAAGCAGTCCATGCCGTTCAGCTACGACAACAGCAACGTCACCTATTCCGAGGCCGAGCTGACGTTCGATGAGACCCAGGACTGGACGGACTACAGCGTGCAGACTCTGTCTCTCTACTTCATGGGCGCTGCGGCCAACACCGGCTCCGCCCAGCTCTACATCAAGATCAACGGCACGAAGGTCCTCTACGGCGGCTCCTCGGCCGACTTGACCATCGGCGTCTGGCAACCCTGGACGATCGATCTGGCCTCCACCGGCGTCAAGCTGACGAAGGTCACGACGCTGGCGGTAGGCGTCGAAGGCAGCGGTGTGACGGGCATCCTGTACTTCGATGAGATCCGTTTGTACCCGACGGCCAGTGTGACGGTCACCCCGGCCGATCCGGGCACGACCGGTCTGATTGCCTGGTACAAGCTTGACGGGGACGCCAAGGACTCCGCCGGCAACCATCACGGGACCCCCACCGGATCGCCCGGCTACGTCGCCGGCAAGGTCGGCCAGGCCCTCAATATGACCGCCGATAGTCAGTATGTCGCAGTGGCTTATGCCGACGATTTGGCGATGAGCACGTTCAGCATTGGTGCGTGGGTCAATGTCTCCGACTTTAGCGCTGCACGGGCCATCGCGGGGACTCGTATCAATGGCGAGAACACCTTCGATGTGAAGGTCGAAGCCACCCGGATCCATGGGGACATCGGCAACGGCACGGCCTGGCTGAACACCGACCTGGATATCTCTACCGCCCGGGGCGGCGTTATCAACACCGGTGAGTGGCATCATATCACGTACGTGATCGACAACGCTGCTCAGAAGTGTTTCATGTACCTGGATGGCGCCCTGGGGGCGACCGCGACCTTCTCCGGAACGCCGATGTTCATGCAATCCGGCCAGACTCTCGGTATCGGCTGCGACTACCCGACCGAGTTCATGCACGGCCAGATCGATGATGTCCGCATCTACAACCGCGCTCTGTCCACTGCGGAAGCGGCGGGTCTCGTCGGCCGGACGGGAACGATCTACGTCGCACCGTGAGAGGAGTGATTGCGGCACCGACGGCAGGGCCGACCGGCTCGGCTGTCCCCATCTACGACGGTAGATGAGCAATTGATGGATGGATTCGGGGGATGCCGGGCGCCATTCGGGACATTGTGACCGGAAGGCGCCGACGGCATCCCCCTTCTTTTTTTGCGCCCGGTTCGAGGGGGGCGTCCACGCCGGATGATCCTCCAACCGCCCGACAGACCAGCCAGACCGCCTGGCAAGACGCAGATTGTTTGTGCTTGACATCCTTCGCGAAGCTGTATAATATCGGCCCGTGCTGGAGTGTCCGATAAAACGGCCATTGCGGGGTCGAAGATCACGGCCGGCAGCGGCGGCGACGCCAGAGTTGGTTAGGGTGATGACGCGGGCGGGTGTTATGATGCTGGGCACGCAGATCTTACGGGACGAGGGGATTTCCTGTGGCGTTATTCTTCGTTGCCCGGCGCCGTACTGCAGGGGAAGCGGTCCTCGCGTCGATGCACTCCAGGTGTCACTGTACATGGATTCGAGAGGGACTCCGGCCCGTGGCCCGGAGACCTCCATTCGTGGAGTACGTCTTGCGGTCGAAGAACGGTTACTAAATGAGTAAGGAGCGAACATCATGAGAAACCGATCATTCTGGTGGACAGGGGTACTGTTGGTTGGCCTGCTGGCGGCAGGGCCGGGACAGGGACAGGGGGGCGTGAACCTGAAGATCAACGGGGGGTTTGAGGACGGCGTGATCGCGCCCCTTGCCGGCTATGGCGGTCTCACCGCCACCGTCGTCACGGAGTGCACGGGCGCGGACGTGCCGGAAGACCCCATCGAGGGCACGTACTGCCTGCATGTCGTGGTCCCGTCGGCGGGAGCCAACTCGTGGGACATATACCTGGTGGACCCCAGTTACACCTTCGAGAAGGGCAAGAAGTACACCTTTGCCGCCTTCATGAAGTGCAAATCCGGCACGCTGGAGGTTCGCCTGAAGCCCGAACTGCAGGCCGATCCGTGGACGGGCTACAACGAGAGCGTTGTCACGATTACCGACGAATGGGCGGAATACTGGACGACAACCGACACGTTCAGCGCAAATGTCAGCCCGGCGAGCACCACGGTTCACGTGGGTTTTGCGGCGGGCGACCTCTGGATCGACGGCATCCGCCTCTTCGAGGGGGTTTACGTCGCTCCCGACTTCATCAAGAACTACACTGCGACGGACCCCAGTCCTGCCGATGGCGACGAGGACGTGGTTCGTGACGTGGTGTTGAGCTGGACGGCCGGCCCTGTGGCAGCTACGCACGATGTCTACTTCGGGACCACGTTCGACGATGCGAACGACGCCGACACGAACGCGCCGCTGGGCGCGCAGGTCAGCGCGGGCCAGAGCGAGACGACGTTCGACCCGGAGGGTCTCCTCGAATTCGGCCGGGTCTATTACTGGCGCGTCGATGAGGTGAATGCGGCCCCCGATTTCACCGTCTACAAGGGCGCCGTGTGGAGCTTCACCGCGGAGCCGTTCACCTATCCGATCGAGCGCATCGCCGCCACCGCATCCAGCTCGGAGAAGACCGCGAACGGGCCCGACAATACGATCGACGGGTCCGGGCTCGATGGCGACCTGCACGGCACCCTCAGCACGGATATGTGGCTCAGCAGCATGACGGGCGAACAACCGACCTGGATTCGGTACAAGTTCGACAGGGCTTACAAGCTCGACGAGATGTGGGTCTGGAACTACAACGTCGAGTTCGAGGGGACTCTCGGATACGGGTTCAAGGATGTCACCGTTGAGTACTCCCTGGACGGGACGACCTGGGAACTGCTGGGCGACGTTGAATTCGCCCAGGCCCAGGCCGCTGCCCAGAGCGAATATGCCCACAACACGACGGTGGATTTCGGCGGGGTCATGGCCCAATACGTCCGGCTCACGGCCAACAGCAACTGGAGCCTGTTGGGCCTCAAGCAGTACGGTCTGAGCGAAGTGCGGTTCTATTATGAGCCCGTGGTGGCTCGGGACCCGTCGCCGGAGGAAGACGCCGAGGGGGTTTCCTTGGCGCCGACCCTGAACTGGCGGCCGGGTCGAGAGGCGGTCTCGCACACGGTCTATTTCGGCGATGACGAGCAGGCTGTGACGAATGGGACGGCTCCGGCCGCCTCGGTCACCGAGCCCAGCTATCAGGTCGATGGTCTGCAATATGGCACCGTTTATTACTGGCGAGTGGACGAGGTGAACGACGCCGCCACCGACCCGGTCCGTGTGGGCGACGTCTGGAGTTTCACTACCATCGACCACTTCGACGTGGATACCTTCGAGGACTACGACGACGACGAGAACCGGGTCTTCGATACCTGGACCGACGGCTACACCACCAAGGACAACGGTTCGACCGTGGGCTACCTGAAGGCCCCGTTCTGCGAGCAGACGATCGTTCACGGCGGCGGCCAGTCGATGCCGTTCGCGTACGACAACACCGGCGCGGCATATTCGTCCTACTACAGCGAGGCGTACCGGGAGTTCTCGCCCACCTGGGATTGGACGGCCGACGGTGCAACCGATCTGGTCATGTACGTCCGCGGCTATCCGCCCGTGGGCGAGGTTGCGGTCGGCGAGACCGGCGGCCAGATGAGCCTCACCGGCGCCGGCTTGGATATCGAGGAGTACTCGGATGAATTCACCTTCGCCTACAAGACCCTCCCCGGCGATGGTTCGCTGATCGCGCGGGTCGTCAGCAACGGCACCGGCTCCAACACGTGGGCCAAGGGCGGCGTGATGATTCGCGACAGCCTCAACGGCGGTTCCGCCCACGCGATGATGGTCATGACCGGCGGCGGCGGCAACGGCGCCGCCTTCCAGTACCGGGCTGAGACCGACGGCGACACGACCAATGTCGACGTCGCCTCGCTGATCACGCCCCCGTATTGGGTGAAGATCACGAAAGAAGCCGATATGATCACGTCCTACGTATCCAGCGACGGCAAGAACTGGAATGGACTGACCTCGGTGTCGATCGTGATGACGTCGCCGATCTACATCGGCCTGGCCGTGACTTCGCACGATCCCGGTGTGAATCGGACCTTCGAGTTCGACAATATCGCTGCCACCGGCGCTGCCGGCTCCTGGCAGGGCGCCGTCATCAGCTCCCCCATTCACAACACGCCGCAGAACTTCTTCGTGATGCTCCAGGATAGCAGCAACCAGAGCGCCGTCGTGAATAACGCCGACGTGGTGACGGGCGGCGACTGGACCGAGGTGAAAATCCCGCTGAGTGATTTCGCCGGGGTGAATCCCGCCAAGGTCAAGAGGCTGTACGTCGGTGTGGGCGACCGCGAGAATCCCGTACCAGGCGACGCCAGTCTGATCTACATCGATGATATCCAGGTCGGCCGCGTCGTGGAGCAGGTCTACGAGAACCTGCTGGACAACGGCGGTTTCGAGTCCGGCGCCCTCGATCTCTGGGGTGTCTTTGGCAACGCTACCATGAAGGTGGTTCAGACCGGTCCGGTGGAAGGCAGCTACTGTGCGGAGGTGACGGTCCCGAGCAAACCCGCCAACTTCTGGGATTGCGGCATCAAGAACACGGGCCACACCCTCCAGGCCGGCAAGACGTACACCCTGTCGGCGTTCTGCAAGTGCGACCAGGGCACCCGCCAGATCAACTTCAAGCCGGAACAGGACGGCGGGTCGTACACCGGATATGGCGAGCACACCTTCACCATGACGACGGAGTGGGCGGAGTACACCACGACGACGCCCGAGATGACTTCGACCGTCACGCCGGTGTCCATCACGTTCCACGTCGGGTATGCCGCCGGCACCTTCTGGATGGACTGTGTGCGATTCTACGAAGGAGAGTACGTAGCTCCCGATCTGTAAGAGGGATGGCCTGACGGCATCTGTGTCGGCGGCAGTCTCCGGCCTGCAAGAAGGCTGTGCCGGCGCCAGGACCGATCGACGGGACTCGATGTCCTTCCGGGGCCTGCACCCACGAGGTGCGGGCCCCGGTGTTTGTACGCCGAGCATATTGGGTCGCGTTGAGACCACGGGCTTCACGAACCCGCGTTGAGGTGGGCGTGCGCACGAAAAAAAGCGGCTGATGGGACTCGAACCCACAACATCTACCTTGGGAAGGTAGCACTCTACCATTGAGCTACAGCCGCAATTGGCGCCCAACACCAGGATTCTATGGCCCGCCTCCCGGCCTGTCAACGGAAAAAAAAGGGCGGTTCGGGCCTCGAAACGAGGACTGCGTCTGCTATAATGGCCAGAGGAGGACTCATTGTGTCTCGGTTTGGAGGAGTGCCAAGTATGCGGTCTCATCGTGTCGTGTTCCTTGCTCTGGTCGGTGTTGTTTGTGTGTGCGGTTGGGACCGTCTGGTTCCGGCGGCCGTCGCGGGCGTCGAGACTCCCTTTCATCGCGGCGTGAACCTGACGGGCTGGCTCCAGGCCGGCAGTGCCCGCCAGATCCAGTTCACGACGTTCACGAAGCAGGACCTGGTCAACATCAAGAGCCTGGGTTGCGACGTGATCCGCCTGCCCATCAACCTCCACTTCATGACCAACGGGGCGCCCGACTACACGGTCGATCCGTTGTTCTTCTACTTCCTCGATCAGATCGTCGACTGGTGCGAGGAACTCCAACTGCACCTGATCCTCGACAACCACACGTTCGACGTGGACGCCAGCACGGAGGCGGACGTCGGCACGGTCCTGGTGCCGATCTGGACCCAGATGGCGGAGCACTACAAGGATCGCTCGACCTATCTGTACTATGAGGTGCTCAACGAGCCGCACGGGATTGAGGACGCCACGTGGGTCAAGATCCAGGACAAGGTCGTCACCGCCATTCGCGAGGTGGACCGGACGCACACGATCGTCGTCACCGGCGCGGGCTGGGGCAGCTACAACAACCTTCAACACGTGCCCGTTCGCCGGGACGGCAACCTGATCTACTCGTTTCATTTCTACGATCCGTTCATGTTCACCCACCAGGGGGCCAGTTGGACGGACCCGTCCATGGAGCCGCTGGCGGGCGTGCCGTTTCCCTACGGTGCGGCTCCGATGCCGGTCTGCCCCGACGAGCTGAAGGGCACCTGGATCGACAGCGGCCTGGCCTCGTATCCGCGCGAAGGCACGGTGGACCGCGTCAAGGACCTGATCGACATCGCCGTCGCGTTCCGAGATCAGAAGAAGGTCCCTGTCTTCTGCGGCGAGCTCGGCGTCTACCGCAAGAACAGCGACCACGACCAGCGGGTCTACTGGTATCAGATCGTTCGCGAGTACCTCGAAGAGAAGGGGATCGCCTGGACGATTTGGGACTATCAGGGCGGCTTCGGCCTGTTCGAAGCGGACTCGAACGAGCTGTTCGAGCACGATTTGAACGGGCCGTTGGTCGAGGCGCTCGGCCTGACTGCGCCCGAGCAGACGCCGTTTGTCGTGACGCCGGACGTTGCCGGCTTTGACCTCTACACGGATTTCGTCGCGCCGGGGGTTTCCAGTTCCGGCTACACGACCCAGGGGAGCGTGGACTACTACTGGGATCTCGATCCGGCCGAGGGAGCGTACTGCATCTACTGCGCCGGGCTCGCTCGGTACAATGCCCTCGGTCTCAACCTCCGGCCCGACAAGGATCTGACGTTCCTCGTGCAGCATGGCAGCGCCCTGGATCTGTGGGTTCGAGGCGATACGCCGACCGCGAAGATCGAGCTTCGATTCCTCGACACGAAGACCAACGACCCCGCGGACCACCCCTGGCGGATGGGCACCGCGGTCGACGGCAGCGTCGCCCCCTGGGACGGCCAGTGGCATCGCGTGCTAATTCCACTTTCAGATTTCAAAGATCGCGGCGCGTGGGACAACGCCTGGTTCAATCCGCGAGGGGCCTTCGACTGGTCGGCCGTTGACCGCTTCGAGATCGTATCCGAGTACCACGACTTCGTCGGGATGCAATTCTGGTTCGACGAAATCCGCGTGACAGACCCCACCGGCATCCGGTAGGACGACCGACTCACCCGGCTCTCATTCGCCCATCATGTGACGCATCACGCCTGACTCTTCAACGCCAGGCAGGTTGACTGTCCTTCTGGAATTGGCTTCGTTTCGCACGGTGGATCGTGGAGCGTGAAGGGTGAAGCGTGAAGCGTTTCGGCCGGGGACCCCACCGCCGCATTCGCAGCAACGCCGTCAGGCGTTATCTTCTCTTCGTTCGTAGTGACGCCGTGAGGCGTTGTCTCTGGAAGCTTGAAGTGTGAGGTTTGAAGTGTGAAGTCAGACGGGCCACCGCCCAAGGCCTGACACGTCGCACCTGCCGTTCCCTCCGGCGATGGGTCTGCGCCAAACGAAGCCAATTCCGCCCCTGCCACGGCCTCCTGACCCGCCGGAGGGGCGTTCTCCAAACGGGCAGCTTCCCCAGGCCCGGCCGCCGTGCGCACCTCCCGCTCCCGGCGCAGTTGGGCCATCGTCCGGTACAGGCTGCTCTCGATCCGTCGTTCGTACATGAGCAGCCGGTCCAGGACCCGCGCCTCTGCGAAGTCCGCTACGACCACCTTGCCCAAAGCAGCGTTCTCGTCGGCCACGCCGGCGATGCCCCGATCCCACGCGTTGCCCTTGAGCTGTTTCCACTCTTCGAGCCGGGCTTGCAGCAGTTCCGTCGGCTCCCCCTCGTCCAACGCCGCAAAGGCCGCGTTCTGGAGCCGTTCGGCCCGGCGCAACCGCCAGGAGAGCCCGACGACCCGTTCGGCTAACATCGTTTCCACCGTCCCGGCCGGCGCCAGTTCCTGGAGCATCGCCTCGCGGTAGAGCTCGAATTCCTGCGGGTTTTCCCCCTGGATGACCGCGTCCTGCGCCAGGAGTCCATGCCTGATCGCATTCCGAGAGGCCCTTTCTTTCCCATCCGCCGTACGCGGACCGGTGGACTTCCGGGCATTCGAACGATTCGCCTGGATCTGTGCAACGCTCGCCATGATGAGCCCTCCGAATTGACGATTTGCGATTTGCGATTCACAACCCGCACACGGGGTCGCACATATGGGTATTATACCATAGGTGCAGACGACTTTCAACAACAATACAACAAACCACACGGATATTTCGAGCCACTTAAACCCTGCTCCCGCCGGGAGTAACGAAACGCCCCCAGAGAATCTTCACCACCGAAGCACAGAGGACCTGGGGCGGCCTTCGGCCGCAACCCAAGTGCCGGATAGAGAGGAACGGACGGACCGATCCGGAATCCGCCGCCCCGACACATAGCGGCGCTTCACGCCGAGGGTGGCGGGAGTTTGACGCGTTGGGGCCACCAGCGATCAAGGGAACCGTAACGTCCGCCGTGCTGTGCCAAACCTGCAAGCGAGCGTTTTGCTCGCGTTCCCGCCGGAGGCCGCAATGCGGAAAACTCCCCCTCGCGCGACCGCTTCGGGCGTGCCT
>JAXDBU010000024.1:0-29950 GCA_034678485.1 Sedimentisphaerales bacterium
CCTTTCTGCGTTGTCGGTACCTACTCATCCAGCCCACCCGCATGGCATGTGCATTCGAATCGCCCACCCATAGAACTCTTGGCAGGAAGCCCCACGGACCGAAAGTTGCTACGTAGCCCCAATACTCTAAGTCCTGACTGATCCGAATGCCAAGTTGGGGACCTGCCCGCTCAATCACGCTTCGACGCATTAGAACGGTGCCAGTCCGCACATGGTCACATTGGGCCCACGTGTCGAAGAAGTTATCCAGGATGTAACCAGTGGCATCGCCGTGTGTCTTGGTCAACAGACCGGCTGGACCAAAATGTTGCACTCCGCGGCGGTTGACAACATAACCAGTGCTCACGGCCACCGCCTGATCGTTTTCTGCGAGAAAGCCTGCCGTCTTCTCCAGGAAGTCAGGCATCCAGTAGTCGTCAGCGTCCAGAAGAGCTACGTACTCGCCGGTCGCAATTCTAAGTCCGGCGTTTCGTGCGGCTCCTTGTCCTTGGTTGCTCTGTTCCAGATACGCGATGTGACCGGCATAGCTCCGAGCCGCTTCCGAAGTGCCATCTGTCGACCCGTCATTTACCACGATTACCTCGGTCGGTTTCGCGCTTTGAGCAAACACACTATCCAGGCATCGTCGTAGACATGTCTCCACATTATACGCTGGTATGATTACCGATATCATAATGCAGGTGCGATAGAAACGGCCTGACGCACAGGAGCCGGTTGTGTCTCACCATGAGCCACACAGCACATCTCGTTCGTCTGAATGCCCAGGAACGCGAAACTCTCGAAACGTGGGCGTGCAGCCACATACTGCTCCGCCGACACGCATTGCGGGCCACGATCGTTCTTCTGATGGCCGATGCGTCCGACCAACCACGATATTGCCGCCGTGGTCTGGCCCGGCCAATGGCTAAGCCCCAGCCGCAACCTCCGTAGCTGTGTTCGGAAGCCAACATTCGTCGGATTAGGCATGCACGCAATCTGAACGTGCTGGACAGCAGGGCCGTCGGCGATTGCATACCTCGTCACCGACACCATGAGATAGGTGGGAAACCACAAGCCGAATCCAAAGGTCCTCACCTGGAACACTGTAACCTACGAAATCCCGACGAACACCATCACTTGCCAAGAAGCGTGAGATGTACCACGCCAGTACATAGCACTTCGTATCGGACGAGAAGGCAGAATTGCCCGGTCATTATTTGACACCATCTAGTCCACTATTCCCAGACTCCCTTGACGAGATTGCCCAACCTCGGCATACACTGTCGCCAGAAATGCAGCCGCAAAAAGTCCATAGCATGGGATCGCATAGGAAGGCCGAGCCAGCAACGGTGTGACAGTCTCCAACAGGCTTTCCGGCAAATGCTTCGAGATGGCATACGGCGACAGCGCCTCTCCGACGGTCACATTCCACGGCGCTCGCCCCTGAGTAAACCAAGTGTCTGCCGCGACCCCACGTATACCTCGGGAGGGTCGTCTAGCACACTCGATGCACCTGGTCAATCTGAGCAACTCAAGGCAATCTCGCAAGCGGTGTTTAACACGTCCCATCTGCCGACGACCTGCCGAACATGGGATCTGCCTGATGTTCGTCGGAAACACGTGTTCCGTGAGAAACTCATGATAGAACTGTTTTGCGCGAAGCAGGCTGGGCGGCAGAGCTCTGAAGAAATCGATAAACTCATGATCGCCAAACGGTAGATAGAAGTCCCCCCCAAAGTACTCGAAAGCCCGCTGACGATTGACGATCCACAGGGCACTTCGATTGCGAATGACCCACTCCATGTAGTTGACAACATCGTCGAGCCCATAGCTGCCGCAGGCCCTGAGTTCTGCCTCTATCTTCTCCAGCACTCGCGCAAGATCTCCCACATGCCACGAAGATCCCCGCGTGGGCCATAGGTTCAGATGCCGATACACCACAGCAGAGACGACATCGTTATGCCTAATCCGTCTGTACGGGGAGGCACACTCGCCTGGAGGACGGTCCACGTTGTCACGCAGCGATGATAGGCAGAAGAGCCCGCCCCACGCATCTCCCAGATCACCGGGGAGAAACACCGCGCGTTCCTTCAGGTCGCCGGTCTGCCGCAGGGCGACCAGCGCGGGGTATGTGTGAAGCACCGGCAAGGATGTTCCACAATAGGCATAGCGCCAGTAGTCATGCATTTCTGGACTTGCCATGCTTCCGTGCCACAACGCAGGATCATATTCTACGAAGCGCCAACCGAACCCCAATTCCCCTGCGATTCTTCTGGCAACGTCCACCTCCCAATGGTCCTTTACTCCATATGTGTAGCATAGTGCCTGTTCCACCCCGCTTCTTCGCAACATACAAGCGATCGCTCTGGAATCGAATCCCCCGCTGAGAGGAATGATGGGGGTCTTCCCTTCCATCGCTCTCGCGCAACGTCGGAACATAGACTCAAACACCTGCTCCAACTCGCCCATCAGTTCTACACGTGTTGCATCTCTGGCCCTCTCGGGGAAGCACGTGAAATATCGAACATGAGTGACTGCGGTAGGATTCCACGTGGGATCAAGGAGAATCATCTCACCCGGTTGAACCTGAGAAACGGCCGTGAACAGGGTTTGTTGCCCACTCGTGTGTCCGCTCAAGAGGAACTCGAGGGCACAGACGCTGGCGATCGTCAGGTCACCAGTCCTTGCGGCAAGACCATCTACCGTATTTGTGACAACGTACCCGTTTGCAGTTCTTCCATACAACAAGGGGATACTCCGCAGCCGGTCCACCGCAGCCAACGTGCGGCCGTCGGGCCACTGCACAACGACCGCCCAGCAACCGTTAAGTGCTGCGATGATCTCTCTGGCAATCGCGATGCCATTCTCCGCACTGTACCGACAAAGCCTTGACTGCAGTTCGTTAATCAGACTCTGTCCCGAAAAGAACTGGCCGTCTGCAAAGGCGTACCCTCTACCACACACGGTAAGGACACTCTTAGCTCCCGATCGAAACCAAGGTACATGAGAATCATGGACAAACACATCACATGTCTGGCTCATTCACACACACCTCTGGCTGAGACCAGACTTTGTGACAACGCATTATACGGACTGGGTTCCATGTGGCGTATGAGTTAAGTGACGAATGCTACCAGCGACAACAGCGTGCTCGGCAGACCTACAGAGCTGCCTCAACTCCGGACACCATTGTCTCTACTGCATCAGCAGCATTTGCCTTTATGCCAGGCAGCTTCGACTGAATCACGGTCCTTGAATGGGACAAGCGTTGAATAATCCTGTCCAGGGATGCCGATACCTGCGGTACAGAAGTCCCAATCGAAAGCCCGTTCTCGGAAAGGCCCACCTCTTTCAGAAGTTCGTCATACTTGTGCGACCATCCCGCAGCAGCCACAGGAATACTCTGCGATAGGGCCGAAATCAGGGCATGGTAACGCGACGCCACGAGCAGATCGCAGTTGCCGATGACAGACTTCACATCTGCTGCTGACATCTCCGCATCAACATGGACGACCGGCCATTTCCCGTCAAGCAAATCCAACAAAAGCGAGCAAAGGGTCCTGTCGTCCTTGACTCGTGTCTTTGCCAGCGACAATTCATGTCCGATGAGAACGACTTGAGCGTTGTGCATAGAACATAGATGTCTGGTCACCTGCATAAGAAACCGAACATATTGACTCTGGGCGCCGGTTCCCTCGGACTTCTCATAGACCCGGAGATTGGGGGTAACCGCAACGGTCAACGCACATCTATCGCGTTTCCACCCTGCCTGGTCAAGGAGACGCTCTCCAACAGAGGATGCAGCCCCTCTGAAATTCCATGCAATATCGTGGGCAAAGCATATCTTCGGATTGCCAGCCCCGAACAGGTCGTGCATCATACGCATCGAAGCTGCATCACGTACAAAACACACTGTAGATGCGTCGACGATTCTACGGACCGTATGACTGAGCCCCCTCGACGAGAACGGCCCCCACGCCTGGGGCATCAAGAATATCGGCACTCGGCGCGACGCCAAGCTACTCAGCAACTCGGCCTTCTGACCGGCCCGCTTGGTACCCCAAGCATCACCGAACTGATAGCCCCCAACATCAATGAATGCTCGACAGGTTCGATAGGCATGTCGGGTCCGGATGGCGCTCCGGAAACGCGCCACTGGAGATCTCGGATGGCCGCGCCCCGTCGGTATCAGTCCGGCATCTTCAATTGCTCTGGCCTCTCCGAAGGGCGCAATAACATAGATGTTGAGGTTAGGCAGCCGATCCTGGAGCACATCTGCAACGGCCAAGACCATTGCCTCGGCGCCTTTATTAGTGAATCCTCCTCCTGCGACCACAACACCGCTCCGAGTCATCTACCTACTATCACTCCAATCGATGTACAGTCATTGAGCCGATCGATGCCCGAATGTCCGTCTGGCCATTGTCTTCCCATAGAATCAGGGCAATGGAACCGTGGGGAAAAGTGTTATCCCAATCATAGTCTTTGGACATGAGCATATCGTCGATGCGGCACTTGAAGTGGTTTTTACAGGCGTCTATCCGCACGCTGTAGGAGACGCCCAGTTCCATATGGAAAGGAACTGCACTGAGAGCATTGTAGAACCTCCCGTTGACCACCTTGTCAAAGAAGATGTGGTCTGCCTCAAAGCGATAGCGGTACCGGTTGTAGAAATCCCGATAGCGGAACCCAAATTGAAGCTCTCTGAAGTGAGTCTGCCGGCAAACGCTAAAACCCCACGAATAGTCGTCCCATACGTGTTTCCGTGGGTCCAAGTACAGATATATCCATTTGTCGGAACTGGCCCGGGCGTCGATATCCAGATTCCCCGTTCCCGGGGTCATGAGTTCCGCTGTCGGCTCCTGCCAGTTGTCCACGACACTAACCGGCTGGCCGGTTGCCAGCAGAGATCGGTGTTCCCTTCGATGCTGCACGCGGATCCAGTTCTCGTCGTGAAATACCCACGCGCTGAGGTCAAATGGCGAGCTGGCTTCAAACAGCAAATCTCTCTGGCTGTAGCTACGTTCGAACAGGTTGCCAACAGGTCGAAGTACCTTGTACTTCAGAGACTCCCATCGCCTCGCTGAAGACCTAGCCAGTCTCTTCAGAATACCTGAACGACGTTCGTTTGAGACTGCTGCTGAAGTGTGCGTACTCGTCATGGCCCCCCTCAATGTGGTGTCAAGCCTGCCGTCTCTGGTGCGCCGTGATTTCGGTGCCGTTTCACAAGCTGGTGCACGATACCATCCAAGATGAAACGTACACGATGGCTGTGAGTGTGCCGACTTCTCACCAACTCCTGGGCCGCGCGGCCCACGCCCTCGGCCTCTCGGGAATGGACAAATGCTATCTTCTTCTCGCAATTCCACCGAGTAATCGACACATAGTTCAGTCCATCGACGAAGCCCAATTCCCCCAGATCGGGTGTCACCTCCATGAATGGCACGCAACCGCAGGCTGGTATCTCGAAATACTTCGCGACCGTGTAGTCTATCGTACGCCGGAGCCGGATTCGCGTAGAGGCGGTGGTTGCTATCGCCCCTTTGTAGCTGCCGAGCAGTCGGTGGAAATCTCGTCCCGTGATACCATGTGCCGCACGTGTGCTCATGTAACCGGGATGGTGGAGTACGTCAACGCAACAACCGTTGTTCTCCTGCGCATATTGGAACAGCCACCGGCGCAGGGGATACTGGACTGACGATACGCCTGAGAGGAGCACTCTGTCTCTCCGATCCTGCCATGGCATCGAGCACTCAAACACCGAATCCGGAACACTCCACGGAGACCAGACGACCTTGTCCACGAACTGCCGGTACACCCTCCATTGGAGGAATTGCTGGAAGTAGGTCACAAAAACGAGATCCACCCGCTCAAACATAGATATGAGCTTTCGGGGAGGATAAGGTATGTGCCGCCAAAACCAATGCAGATCATCGGCCCAATAGGCGACAGGCTTCGCCCCAGCAAGACATCCCTCCAAGATGTCTGTGTCAAACCATCCACACCTGATGAGAAGGATCGCGTCGTAATCATCACGTGCAGGCAGTTCCGACTCGTGCAACTTGACGACCTCACAGTCATCGTGAGTTGAACCCCACAATGCTTCAACCAGGGTGGCAAATCCAGAATTGGGCAGAGCGTACATTCGCTCCGTATACGGCACCGCGATGCGGGTTTTTCTCTCAAGCGTGTTCACATTCCTCCGCGTCTATTGAGGTTTCTGTCCGGTTTTGGCGGCGGGTTGAACGGATGCGGTGTCGAATACCCGGAGCGAGACCCTCGCGAAGGAGTAAATGGCCGCCTTCGTGCGTCTGAACATCCGGTAGGCCTTTGGGAAACGCATCATGATCCCCAGGCGGACACGGTTCCACACGGATCGTCGAATCGCGGGATAGGCGCGGAGAAGAGAGACGGCCTTGGCGAGATCCTGCCGTTCGCACAGTCCTGCGACGCCCCGAAAGGCTGTTTGAGCGAGACGATTTTCCAACAGATGCCTGTACTCGTTTGGGCAGTTCCTTCGAATCGTCTCAGGGTCAGACAACTGAGGATGCTGGAACGGCGCATCTCTCCAGTGCCACCCTAAGTCCGATGCCTCGGTGTGGTACCAAACAAGAGGTGAGAGGATTACGAAGACCCTGCAATTCAGAGACAGTTGAATCCAGAGGTAAGTATCCTCTCCTACGAGGGCGCGATTCTTCTCGTAGAAGCCCCCCAGCTTCTCAAAAGCAGTGCGATTGCATACAACCGCACCCATATACCACATCGGCCCCCGTCTCCATGGGTCCGTATCACCTACACATTGGCTTAGAGACCATGTGCCGGCGCGTACTCCACGCCGAACGTACACGTGTGTCACATCTTTGCGCGCTGGGCCTTCATACCGGCTTGTTACACTCACCTCACACTGAGGATGTGCATCAAGTGCCTCCATAGATACTCGCAGAAAATCCGGCAGCCATTCGTCGTCCGCATCGAGGAAGGCGAGATAGGGGGCCGTGCTTTCCCTTGCGCCGCGGTTGCGGGCGGCGCCGGGGCCGGCATTCGCTTGTTGGATCAGCCGAATGCGAGGATCCGAGTAGCTCTTCACGACCTCCACGCCATCGTCCGTAGAGCCGTCATCGACTACGACAACTTCGAAATCCGCAAATGTCTGACCGCAGATCGAATCGAGCGCCCTGGCAATGAACCGCCCCTTGTTATAGAGAGGGACTATGACCGATACCTTCACCATCAGAAAACCCCGCGCCGAGCGTCAAGTCAATCGAAAGCGCTCCACGACGGCGCATGGAGTGTCAGATGCGACACCGATTCGTCAGGAGGGAGAGTGCCCTGCTCTGCGGGTCCAGAGGCGGATTCCTGCAGATTCCGCCTGCAGCGGGAACCTCGCCGCCTGTCCAGGAGATCATCAAACAAACCGGCCAGATCCTTGGCCAGATTCCTGCGATTAAACCGGTCTATGTCACGAGGAACATACGCCTCCGCTATCTTCCCACTTCTCCAAAGTCGCCAGAGATCACGAATTCCCCGTGCTATGTCAACCGGGTCCTCGATGCCCACGACCACGCCTGCCCCCGTGCTGGAAACGAGCCAAGCGTCGCCACCGTCCTTGGGCACAATCGCCAGAATGGGGCGCCGTGCCGAGAGGTATTCATAGGCCTTACCGCCAATGACATCTCTTCCTTCCCCGGAAATAGTCTGCAGCAGGACCAATACATCCGAGGCACGCATGAACTCCAGGCTTTCCTTGGAGGAGACCTGCCCTACGCATTCAACAACATCTTCTATCTCATACCTTGACACGTCTCTCTCGTACCCGCTCATCCGGCCGATACACTTCAGACGAACTTCCGCACGCAACGAGGGGTCTTCACAGGCAAGGCGAAAACCTTCAAAGAGAATCCCCGGCCAACGGTGTTGCCTCATCAGGCTTCCCACATAGGAGAAGACACACTTCTTGTTCTTGGCACGCGGCATTGCATCCCGAGGTCCGTCCGCGAAGCCGTTGGTTATCGTCGTCATTCGCTCTGCTACAGCTTTGTCCGAGCGACCTCTCATGATCTCCGTAGTCAGCGGGCTGGTGAATACAATCCTTGAGGCTTTCCGCAGCACCCGTCGTTCCCAGCGTCTGTAGGCTTCGGCGCACTTCTGTACTTGGGGAGTCCAGAGGACCCCGTACGTCCAGGGATCGCGGAGATCAGCAACGAACGGTCTGCCCGTTGCCATTGATACGACGTAACCCACCTTCAGCGCATCCCAGGGAGGTCCCGTCGCCCAGATGAGATCGAAACCGGGTCGACGGAACAGCTTCAAGCTCGTCATAATTGCCAGGGACTTCCATTCCTTTGCCCCGAGAACCAGCTTCAGAACAGCTCTGAAGCCGTCTGTACCCAGACGGTCATGCCCAGTCAATGAGTGAGCAAGTCGGTCGACGGGGCTCAGCAATCTTCTCCCGCACGCCCCAGACCCCAGAGGGCCCACATGCATGACCCTGCAACCGTTCAGTTCCTTGAGAAGGTCCGCATCCGAAGGGCTGAACGGAAGGAAATCTCTTTGGCTCACCACCAACGGGTTGTAGCCGAACTCAGGCAGGTGTTTGACAAAATGAAATGGTCGTGCCGCAGCACTGTCGTTGTATGGCGGAAACACGGCCGCGATGATCAGAACCCTGGTCATGCCCTCGCACCTTTTCGGCGTCTGCCGAGTAGCATCGTCATCGATCCTGTCGACGGACTACTTCTCTTCCATCTTCAGGGCCTGACTCTCCTGCTTTCCGTCCACTTGCGTCTCATCGTGGAAGCAAATGATCGTCGCTGGCACTCGTCCTATAGTGCAATTCCCAGGAAAAGAATGTGTCACAACAGCCCCCGCCCCTACGATCACATGGTCACCTGAGTACATACCAGGTAGGATAACGGCATCCACGCCCTGACGTACGAGCTGATCTGCAATCCCCTGACAGATCGCCACGACATGGCGGACGTTCCTGCTCCGCGCAAATCGGACGTCGGAAGCAACAGCCTCATTGGTCTGTATTGAAACGTTATCCGCAACTGCTCCAGACAGGTTCCAGAACCCACGGACTTCGTACACTGAAGAGACTCCCCATGATGAGGCAATGCTGGCGGCCAGTCGCCCGGTGCCGACGGGAGTATGAGCATGTATCAGTTGGGCCTGTCGAGAGACTCCTTGAGCCATTTCTTTTCAACCGCCAAGTCATAAATGCGACAAGCGCGTTGAGCCGCGTGAATCCGCCTGCGCGCCAGCCCGCCCAGAAATCGACGGATACGATTATTGCACAGTTGAGAGGGTAACCCGAAATTCGGGATGCCGTCGGCATACAAATATGGTTGTCCATTCGCTCCACGCTCAACCGCGCAATCTAGCTGAACACAAACCAACGCATCGTATCCGACGCGCCGCAGATTCGACGCAATGGCCTGCGTACACAAGGTGTACCCAGGCTGTGTCGGAAAACCGCTGCAAACGTAATGGAGGATGCGCCCTTTCATACGGCAGGCAAATCGCTAACCCTGTCTTGTCGAGCTGTGCCATCACGTGACATCTGCCCCCCCTGGCTTTCTCAGGAGCACACAACTCAGTTGGTGTTCGCCATCCGACGACACCCGTACCGGCGGAATGAGACGCTCGCCAAAGGTCCAATACTCACCAGTGAAACAGCGCCAGTACTCCTGATCTGACACAACAGCCCCAGTCTCCTGCACCCACAGCTCAACCTCTTTGCGCGAGAAGACTTGGCCGATATAAGTGAAGTTGCGTCCATAGCCCGCACCTGGAAGCTCATAGACATTGGGGATGTATCTCCCTTCACTGTAAGGAAAAGTCAGCGCCAGATAACCCCCGGGGTTGAGCAGCCTATACATGGCCACAACGGCCCGGGCGTGCTCAGCAATGTGCTCCAAGACACTGATGCAACTCACCAGATCGTACAGGTTGCTTTCCTCAGTCTCTCTGATATCCTGATCTAGAATGTGATAGTGGGGGTTAAACATCCCTCTTGGCCAATACTCCACTACGTTGTCTATGGCCGTAACTACCGGGCCACAGGTCCTCAGCAAGGCTGGCAACGCAGTCTTTCCCGTCCCAACGTCGAGGATCGTCCGCGGCGAAGTCTTGCAGATTGCTGCAAACAGAAATGCGTACTCAATCGGCCTTTCGTTCAAGTGGGCAAACACCTGAGATTCCCACTGGCGTTTCTGTTGGCGCAGCGAGAGACGCTTGTATGCCCATCTTTCACCTCTCCGGAGTGCTCTTGATAGCTGCCCGATCATTCTCAACCTGTCGCCTCCACTACTACTTCATGTTACGTTGAGGGTCCCCACAAACAAGCGGCGTCCATCTAAATAAGAAGTCAACTGACCCTCTGAGCAGCGCTCGCGCTTCTTGCGACCGCCGGCGGACCTATCAGCCTTCCTCGTGTGGAAGGCCTCCGAGAACAGGACTCTTCCACTATGCATAACATACGAGACGAACACATACAGAGGACAACATCAAACTATGCTAAGAAGTAGTCCCGGTAATTCGCGAATCTCAATGCCGCACAGGACTCCAACAGCATATAGACACACACCGGCTGTGATCGAGGCGGCTGCAGGTCGCCAAACAGCGTTCCACGAGCTCATGCTCATTACCGACAAATGTGTGGTCTGGCTGTCGGTTGCGGATCGTCGGTGCCTAGTCAACAACTTCGACGATCTTCTCAAGTGTATCCCTACTCACAGAATCTTCGGAGTAGTTCCGGTTGGCGCGGCGCGTCAATACAGCATCCAGAAGGTCGGCGTATGTACAGCCGGTCTTCTGCACCAGACGAAGCGATACAGTGGCTCCACGCTCTTGCCTGCTTTCATACTCCTCGACCTCGCTCTGGGCCCGCATGATGGAAGGATCGTTGCGCATTTGCTCTGACGTGTTGTGAGCAAACGCATCTCGCGGATGCTCGTAGGAGCTCATGCCACGCCTTTGTTGGTATTCACGTACATGTAGTCCGCGTGTCTATAATGTGGGCAAACTTACGCGGGTTCCCCGCCCAGAAGCACTCGTCAGAAGGAAGTTCATTTTTGCTGAACGAAAGGACTCTGTCGACAGTGCCAAGCAGGTACTCGTAATATATACTAGCCAGAACACAGTCTGTTCGTCGCTCGCGAAGAACACCAGAGAATGCTCGGTGGAATACTCGCTTGAATAGCTTCTTCATCATAGCACTATCTGTCAGACCGAAGTGCGCACCGTGGGACGTAGGATTCTCAGTTTCGCGACTACTCTCGATAGCTCCACCTTGTCGATCGGTCGTAGCGCGAACACGAAAAGCCCCCCGAGGTAGACCAGCCAGCCACATCCGACGCATCCGCCCAAACTTGCCCAGCTGGAGGGATGCAAGAGCATTTGGAGACTGAGCCACGCTGCGGCGCCAGCCAGACCCGGCAAGAAGCCAGGCAGCAGGGTTTCTCGAAGCCACGCGCGCCAGTGTACGCCCGCCAAACGCAGCCCAAGCGGGCAGAGCAGAAAGGGGTGCCCAAGAGCACCTACGATAAAGGTGGCAAGCGCCGAACCACGGGCTCCCATGTGAGCCACTCCAACAAAATACAGTGTAAGTGCGAGATTGCCCGATTGCATGGCACACGCACACAAGGCCCATGTTCGCAACCGAGCTTTGGCAATAGCCAAATGACTCAACATCACATTGCCGTATCCGATCGGAAACGTCGCCAACAACAACAACGCCATCACCGTTCCAGCCGCAAGATACTTCTCACCCGCATAGAGTCGAATGACCTCATTGCGGTAGATCATGAGGGGCAATGCCATGAAAAGCGATACCCAGAGCGCATACCGTCCGCCCCGCAGATAGGCGCCCGCCAGCCGCTGCCCCTGCCCCGTCGAGTACATTGCTGTCAACGATGGCTGAAGGGGGGCGCGAACTATATAGGATCCGCTCTGGATGTTTCTCAAGGCCAGAGATCCGAGATGGAAATTGGCCACATCCAGAGGCATTGCCAGCTTGTTCAGGATGATCACGTCCGCCGACGTTCGTATGGCATCGGCAGCCGAAAGAATGAAGTTCCATACCCCAAATGAGGTCAGTGTGCGTGCCAGAGACCAACGGATGGCTGACAACCGAAATCGCACAGCCGGCACAAGACGACGGGAAATGACCACCCTCACGATCAGACCGCAGAACTGCGCCACGACAGATGCCACTACTACCCAGAGCACGCGGGTGCTTACGCCGAAGAGAAACGCCAGAAGCAACAGTATCCGCAGGAACGACATGCTCACGTTTATGATGTTTGTCAGCACAAACCTCTGTTGGACATAGAGTCCCACTCCAAGTGGGGCCAACGGTAGTTGTATGGCAGCCGCACTCACTAGCAGTCCAAGCATAATGCGCGCGTCCCAGATCCTGTGTGCAGCGACATCCAGAACACGATCCACATACCAAGCGAGACTTCCGCCAAGAACCAATACGGCAGCCCCCGCCGCGACCAACAAGGGCAACATGGTTGAAACGATCTGGGTTACCCGATGCTCATCGCCTACAGCATATGCCTCAACAATATACCGACCGATGCCGGAGGTCAGAATGGTTGTCAACAAGGGCATGAATACCATCACGGCCATGATTAACGGGTAGAGGCTGTACTCTTCAGTACTGATGCGTCGCAAAAGATACTGATTTAACCATACCACAATCGTGATGTTCACCACGCGTTCTGCAATGGAACTGGCTGAGTTGATTAGGACTAAGCGCTTACTTATTCTAACCTTAGTGCTCACAAGGCCTGATTCTCCCGCAATTGAGTTGGTCTTGTTAGGGCAGCCAGCAGATTCTCCCTCCAGTTGTCCGTACTATCCTCTGTGGCAGTAGGTAATCTCAGGATAAGACGTCGGCAAGCCGAAACCAGCGCCGCCGAGGAAGAATAACGTTTATTGATGTTGCCAGATATTCGAAAGGCAGGATTACGACAAGGTGCAGGACGAACTGAACTCCCTGGGCCCCCATGGTAGTTACTCCACCACGCACCGATTTACCGGCCAAATCCTGGCTCAATTGACTGGATTCGAAGATGGTATCGCCTGTAAGTCTTCTCATCGGCTACAACGTGTGCCTTTCACGGACTTGCCGCCAGACCAGATCTGTCTTGCGGTCCAGAGTGGGCTCATGGTAGAAATCCCTCAGATTCAGCGCCTCGCAGGCGGTTCGTCGCTCCGGACACGCTCAGTTCCTCAGTGCTTCGACGATTCGTCGGCAGGCCTTGCCGTCCCCGTAGGGATTCGTCGCTTTGGCCATAGCTCGATACGCGTCTTCGTCTGTCAGAAGGCGAGAAACCTCATCGACGATGCGATCGCAGTCTGCCCCTACCAGCTTGACCGTTCCGGCCTCAACGGCTTCGGGTCGTTCCGTCGTATCTCGCATGACGAGAACGGGCTTGCCGAGTCCCGGCGCCTCCTCCTGGACCCCGCCAGAATCGGTGAGCGCAAGACGGCAGCGATTCATGAGAGCCACGAAAGGCAGATACGGCAGGGGTTCAATCAGATGTACGTTCTTACGGCCGGAGAGAATGTCGAAAACCGGTCCTCGCACATTCGGATTCAGATGCACCGGGTACACGAAAGCGGCATCCGGGAACCGATCCGACAAATCTGAGATTGCTCGACAGATGCTCCTGAATCCGTCACCAAAACTCTCCCGCCGGTGGCCCGTTATAAGAACGAGTGGCCGATTGTCTCCATTAAGAAGCTCCTCTGGTATCCCGGCGATCTCCGGTGGATCCTTGCGAATCTTCTCGACAGCGAAATGCAGCGCGTCAATGACTGTGTTTCCGGTTGTGAATACACGATCTTCGGGAATCCCCTCCTTTAGAAGGTTATCTTTCGCCCACTGGGTGGGAGCAAAGTGCAAGTCGGCAATCCGGCTGGTCATTACTCGATTGATCTCTTCGGGAAACGGCGAGAGCTTGTTCCAGGTTCGCAGCCCCGCTTCCACGTGGCCGACGGGAATATGCCTATAGAATGCCGCCATGGCCGCGCTGAAAGTCGTGGTCGTGTCACCCTGCACAACGACCATATGGGGTTTGCAGGTGGCGAGATATGCATCGACCGCCATTATCGTTCTGGCAGTGAGCCCCGCCAGTGTTTGATCCGGCTGCATCAGGTTCAGATCAACGTCTGGAGTAACATCAAAGACATCGAGCACCTGATCCAGCATCTGCCGATGCTGGCCGGTGACACAGACGTGCGGCTCGAACTCGGGATGCCTCTTGAGCTCCAAGACCAAAGGACATAGCTTGATAGCCTCTGGCCGCGTTCCAAAGATGATCGAAATCCTTCTCATCTATTCATTCGGCCTCGATCCGATGGTAGGAGTGCGTAACCGTGATTCAGGTTGGTTCTCGTCAAGCAGGCGACTCAAAAGGGTCGCTCGGCGACCGGCGGCCTCCAGAGAGCCGTTGACGACGATGGCGACCTCAAGCTGGCGGGAGGATCCCGGCTCTTCATCGCTGTTCAGAGGGATCGACATTGTCACGACTCGCAACAGGTCCGGCTTTCCTTCCGGCGGGCGCCAGAGTTCCTCCTCGACCCGGCCGTCCTTATGAGTTGTCTTCAGGGCGATCCAGGCAAAATCCATTTTCTTGGCCGCCTCGCAGATGGCCAGTCGCCACTCATTCTGATCGTGGGCCTGGCGGAACAGCAACTGAAGCTGGTCAAAGGCGATTCGCTCGTCCCTCTTGTGACAGGAGCGTTGGTACTTCTCCTGCAAACGAGTTATGGCGGCGTGCAGGTGGATGAAGCCCACCAACCGAAACAGGAACACGATCAGAAACAGGGCGCCGGCGAAGATGACCACCGAGAACACGCTGTTGCCGACCAGCGAGAGCAGACCCAGGCCGGTTGCCAATAAGGTGGCCCCGTAGATGGCCAGAACCGCTCGACGCTGGTTGAGACCCAGTTCGATCAGACGATGGTGGAAATGGCTCCGATCGGCGGCGAACGGGGAACGCCGCTCGAGGAACCGCCGGGTCATGGAGCACAATGCGTCGAAGATCGGAATGCCCAGAGCCAGAGCCGGCAGCGCCAGGCCAACCAGAGCTGCCGATTTCGAGACGCACATCACACTGGCGGTAGCGATTATGAAGCCGAGGAACAGGCTGCCGCAATCGCCCATGAAGACCTTGGCCGGGTTGAAGTTGAAGAAGAGAAAACCCGTCAGGCTGCCCAACAAGGCGAGGGCGAAAAGGGCCATCATGATGTCGTTCTCGCGGGCCGCGTCGGTGTGCACCGTGCTGCTGTGGATGGCGAACACGGCGATCACCGCACAGGCGATCGCGGTCACGCCGGCGGCCAGGCCATCCAGGCCGTCGCTCATATTGACGGCATTTGTCACCCCCACGATCCAGAGCAGCGTGATGGGATACCCCAACCAACCCAGGTTGATGGCATGGCCCCCAATCCCAATACTGCCGATTCGAACGCCCACGAGACATAGCGTCGCGGCGCCAAGCAACTCGACCATGAACTTGAATCGGACGGGCAGTCCTCGCAGGTCGTCGATCAACCCAATCGCAAAAACAGCCGTCGCCGCGCACAGCAACGTGATGATTTGGACCCGCACATCCCAAAAGATATCGCCAATCCGGTTGTTGAGGAATAGAAGCGAGAGGATCAGGCTGACGGACGACACGTAGATCGCGACGCCGCCGATTCTCGGGGTAGGCAGGGTATGTGCGCTGCGGATGCCTGGATAGTCCACGACCCCGATCCGCTTCGCCACCCGGATCACAAGAGGGGTGATGAAGACGGCCAGGTACGCCGAACCAAAGAAGACGCAGATATAGGTCAGCATATCTCCCCGCCGCTCCTAACTACCGCGTGCCCGCGCATTTCTCACGAATCCTGCCTCCGGATTGGGACACTGGCTCCCCGTCACCCTATTGCGGCTTATCTGCCGTTGGTGGCCCGTTCTCGTCTCGCGAGCTGACATCCGAGATATCCGACGGCAGTTCTTTGTACACCACCCTTCGGCCGTCGGACTCACGGCCACCATAGTAGTAGCTGTACGCACCGGAGCCATAATGACTGTATCGAGTATCCCCCTTACGGACATCGTTCACCACGGCTCCCACGACCCTGGCGCTAACGGTCGACAAGGCGTCTCGTGCCCGCTGTGTGATCACGCGGGACGACTTCTGGGCCCTGAGGACCAGCAAGGTCAGGCCACAGCGGGCCGCGAGGATCTGAGCGTCGGCTACAATCCCAACGGGCGGCGAGTCGACGAGAATGCGATCGTACCGGCCCTTGAGCTGCTCGAATACGGCCCAGAACGTATCGCCGCCAAGCAACTCGGATGGATTCGGGGCGATCGGACCGCTCTCCAGAACGTCCAGCCCGGGAACATCCGTCGAGCGGACGGCCTCTTCGAGAGTAGCAGTCCCGGCCAGGACGTCGACCAGGCCCTTCTCATGCCCCTTCTTGGCAAAGACCCGGTGCTGCATGGGTTTCCGCAGGTCGGCGTCGATGATAAGGGTCTTCTGTCCGGCTCGCGCCATGGCGATTCCGAGGTTGCTGACCAGTGTTGTTTTGCCCTCCAGCGGCCCGGGCGAGGTGACCAAGAGGGTCTTGGCCTCGTCCCGAGTGGCTCCAAAGAACAGGGCCGTGCGGATCGACCGGTACGCCTCGAACTCGCGAGTGTGGGACGCGAGTCGTACTCGGGGTCCTCGGTGAATGAGCCCGCGTCGCGGAATCTTCGGCACCGCCCCCAGGATGGGGACCCCGAGGATCGCGGTGATCTCGTCGGCTGAGCGCACCCGCTGGTCTCTCCAGTCGCGCAGGAAGGCTAATCCCGCGCCCACCATCAGGCCCAGTACAAGACCGACCCCCATGATCCTGGCCATCTGCGGCGAAGACGGCATCTTCGATGGGACCGCTTTCTGCAGTACGTGGACGTTCAACCCCTCCATTTGCAGGTTGAGGTCCAGGTCTTTGATTTTCTGCAGGAGCGTGTTGCATATCCTATTGAGCATCTCGCTCTCGTTCACGATCGCCGTGTATTCAGAACTCTGTCCACTGACACTCTGCACCTTCTCGGCCTCTTTCTGGTACGACTCCGTGAGCTTCTTCTCTCGCTCCCGTATGTCTTCCACGGAGGCCTTTGCCAAGGCGATCTGGTTTCGTATGAACTCTGACTCCATCTCAAGCAACCTCTCTTCGAGTTGCTTCTTGCGGTTTTTCAGGAGTTCAATGCGGGCATACTGGACAGTCATTCCTCCTGTCTCGATCTCCTCCAACTGGAGACGCAGGCTGCGGAGTTCCGATTCGATCCGGCTGCGCTCGCTGTCCTTTGCCATCGCTGCGGCAGCATACGGGCTGCTGTAGATGTACTGCCGCAACTTGTTCGGGTCCGACTCGTACTGTTGGAGCGCCTGCGAGTAGGATTCACGTTCCATCAAGGCCACGCGGGTTGCGGCAAGCTCCTGTCTCAGCAGGTCAAGGGTCTGCGAGACGATACCCCCCTTGGCGCTGTCGAGCACCTCGGGATAGAGCTGCTCATGCCGTGTCTTCTTGCTCTGAACTCTGCTCAGCTCGCCCCGCGCATCCGTCAACTGTGTGTTCAGGCTTGTGAGCATCGCGGCGGCGCTGGATTTCCGATTGGACTCATGCCACCGGACGAATGCCCCGACGACAGCATTGACGATCGCAGGGGCATCTTCCGGATATGCAGAAGATGCGCTGACCTGGATCACGTCGCTGTTCTTGCCAGCGGTTGCTGAGAGCGTACCCCATAGTCGCTGGATGTAGTTCTCCTCCGCACGCATGGGCAGAGCGAGCACATTGGGGTCCCTCGTGGCGACCTCGACCACCTTGGGGCTCGTCATCAGAATCGCCTGCGTGGAAAGGAAATTGGCTGAGCTTGTGCCGACATCTCTGACCATACCCCGATCGGTAGGTGCGCCGCGCCTTTCAACCAACACCTGTGATACGGCCTCGTATTGCTTCTCGGCGGTCTGGAAATAGCCGAATGCCACGCCGAGACCGATGAGGGTCGAGATGAGGATGAACCATTTTCCTCGCCAGGCAATCTGGAACAGACTGTCGCCGCCGGCGCCCGAGGGGATCATCGGCGCAGCATAGGGCACCACACTGGTGTGGATGCTCGTGTTATCGTCCTGTCCGTAGATGCTGTTCATCGTTACCCCCTGCCATCCCTCACCCAGAGCCGCCACAGTGATTCGCCAAATCGCAATCGGTCCATGAACTTGTCCTGCCGCCTCCCGTTGCAGGAACAACGAAGAACACGACCTGGCCGCATCCTCACCCTATGATACACGAACCACCCGATTTGTCCATCTTCATGTAGGGTAAAGCCGCACACGATTTCCACCCGTCAGGGCAGACTCCGTCCCTGTCGGTTGCAGCCGACAAGTCTCAGTGGGCGTCGCCCGATGATCGACGCCGCCACAAGGGGCGCCCATGCCAGGGATCGAATCAACAGGAACGGATCGAGGACTTCGTCACGCATAGGGTGTTCCACCGCTCGCTTCCTGCGCGCCCGTGCACAGCGACGGCTTCATGCATTGCGAAGACCTTCAACCCATGACCAGCGGTGGCCGGGTGAACGCCCGAACTGCATGAAGCCACGCAGTCGTGACGTACATGCGCATTCCAGCACGCGACTTTCTGTCGCACGAAGTTCACCATGACCTGCCGTATTCACCAACGATACCGAGCCGGCCCAGACATCCCACAGTCCGAGCAGCCGGTCAATTCTGCAACTTCAGATGATGCACCGAGAACGTGGGTGCACCTTGTTTTGCCTATCTTGAGCGGACATACTCCAATCCGATCAGGCTCACTCTGCCCTGCTGACTAATTGGCGTAAGCCATCCCACTGCTCGGTGAAACACCCAAGGCTACACTTCAACGGAACGTCCGGACCTCCCTGTATCCCCACCGTACGCCGAATCAACTCCCCCAGGTGCCAGAGATCTGGGGTTCACATTACCTGCCAATTCTGATTAGCGATGGAAGACCGTGCAACCGCGTCACGCTCACAGCCCACAACGGAATGCAACAAACCTTGCCCCCTTCCGAGATATCGCGCAGGGACAACCGTCAACCCAAACGGACTGAGATGACTGTCACGAGACGCACCCCTTGTCCTGCCGGCAACATTTCTCCCCTATATTGGACTGGCCTTTCTCCGTTCCCCTACTCACATCGGGAGGCAGAAAGTCATACCAACTGGACTCCTGCCCCGAACACGCATCCAATTGTCATTATTCTATCACACTCACTGGGAAAAATCAATACGTACGATTACGTATTTTGGATGGGGCGTGGATTCTCTGCCCCCACCTGCTGCGACGGTTTTTCTCTTGCCTCCATCAGAACAAACGTAGATCATACGGCCTCAGACGGTGGCCCGACGCTGACTCAGGGGCCTCTTCAAGCCCGAGAACTGATTATTCTGGAGGTTTCGCCATGATAGGCAAGGCAATACGACTGGAGCGAATCATCGACCGTAACTCCCAGCGGACCGTCATCATCCCAATGGATCACGGCGTCACCGTCGGCCCGATCGAAGGGCTCACCGACATGCGGACGGCGATCAGCCACATGGTCACGGGCGGCGCCAACGCCATTCTGATGCACAAGGGGATGGTCCGTGCGGGTCACCGCGGCTCCGGACAGGATGTCGGACTGATTATTCACCTTTCCGCGGGCACCTCCCTGAGCCCCGATCCCAACGCCAAAGAACTTGTCTGTACAGTCGAGGAGGCCATTAAGTTGGGGGCCGACGCAGTCTCGATCCACATCAATCTCGGTGCAGAGACCGATAGAGAGATGCTCTGCCAGTTCGGCCTCGTCAGTGAGCGCTGTGCAGAGTGGCAAATGCCCCTGGTGGCCATGGTGTATACCCGCGGCTCCAAGATCAAGAACGAATACGATGTGGACAACGTGAAGCTTGCCGCCCGCGTCGGGGCGGAGCTTGGGGCCGACATAGTGAAAGTGGGTTATACAGGCAGCGCCGACACCTTCAGACAAGTCGTCGATGGTTGCCCGATCCCCGTGGTCATCGCCGGCGGACCCAAGATGGGCAGCGACGAGGAGATCTTCAAGATGGTCGAGGGCGCCCTGGCCGCCGGGGCAGCCGGACTCTCCATCGGCCGCAACGCCTGGCAACACGCAAAGCCCGATAAGATGGTCCGAGCCCTGAGCAAGATGGTCCACGAGGACGCCTCCGTCCAGGACGCCATCGCCCTCCTGAACGGGTGAAGATGTCCAAACCATACGACCATACCCAGGAGTCCCCCTATGACAGCGTACAGGAATCCACCGTTACGTCTGGCCCGCATCATTTTGACTTCCCTGCTTGTCTTCGTCGCCCTTGTGGCTACACAGACCGCCCGGGCTTGCACGGCTTTTCTCCAGGACGGGCTGTTCGCGGGCAAGAATCTGGACTGGCACATCAATGACGGCCTGCTCATCGCCAACAAGAGAGGCATCGCCAAGCAGGCTCTGCTGCTGAACCCGGCGGAGAAGGCCGCGGAATGGGTCTCCAAGTACGGCAGCGTCACGTTCAACCAGTACGGGCGGGAGATGCCCAACGGCGGGATGAACGAGGTCGGCCTGGTGGTCGAGACCCTCATGCTCCCGAGCACCCGCAATCCCGCCCCGGACGACCGCCCCGCCGTCACTGCGTGGACTCAGTACCAGTTGGATAACAGTCGGACCGTTGCCGAGGTCGTCGCCAGCGACAAGGCGATTCGCATCTCTCCGGCCATGCCGATGCCGATCCACTTCTTCGTCTGCGACGCCCAGGGCGCCGCCGCGGTCGTCGAATTCATCGACGGCAAGCAGGTCGTCCACACGGGCGAACGACTGCCCCACAGACTCATCACGAACGACACGTGCGACAGCTCGCTCGCCTACCTTGCCCAGCACCAAGGTTTCGGCGGGGCCAAGCCCGTCCAGAAGGGCTCGCACAATTCGCTGGACCGGTTTGTCGTCGCCGCCGACCGGCTCAAGACGTACAAAGCCGACGGCTCGAAGTCATCGGCGATTCAATACGCCTTCGACACGCTGGCCGCGGTCCGACAAGGCGACGCGACGAAGTGGACTATCGTCTACGATCTCACGGACGTCGAAATCCACTATAAGACCGACGAGTGCAAGGAAGTCCGGATCGTCCGGCTGAAGGACCTCGACTTCGCCCCGCAGACGCCCGTTCAGATGGTCAGCATCAACACGCCGCACACGGGCGTCCTGAACCCGCACTTCGCCGACTACGACCCCGACCTGAACAAGTGGCTGGTCTACTACACCGTCCGCCACACACCCCTGCTGTCTCTGATCCCGGACGCGCTGCTCGATCAACTCGCCCGCTACCCGGAAACCACGGTCGCAGAATAGCGAGTCCGCTTGACGACGGCGGGCCTTTGTGAGGGTACAGGCCATGAAGACACTGATCGTGTACTTCTCGAAATTCGGGAACACCAGGAGGCTCGCCGAGGCGATGGCCGAGACCTTCAAGCAGGCGGGAGAGGCTCGCGTGATCGGCATCGACCAGCTTGCCGCCTCCGACTTCGAAGGCATCGACCTGGTCGTGATGGGCAGTCCCACCCATGCCTTCACCCTGCCGAAGGCGGTGCGCGCGGCCCTCGATGATCTGCCACTGGCGATTCTGTCGGCCAAATCCGTCGCTGCATTCGATACGACGGTCACGGCCTGGCCATTGCGCTACTGGAGGGCGTCCCCCAAACTGCTCGCTCACCTGACCAGCCTGGGAGGCACTCCCGTCGCCAAACCCCGGACGTTTTCCGTCCGGACCAGCAATCCGCAAAAGACCGGCGAGATCGACCTGTTGTTCGACGGCGAACTGGACCTCGCTCGCCACTGGGCCGGCACGCTCCTTAACCACGCGAAGAGGTGAGCAAGGCATGTGGCAGCGCCGAGGAAGACCCCGTGTGTTCTGCCCGGTTCGGCACCAGCGTCCGCCAAAGTGGCGAGTGGATCATCCTGACCAACACTGAGAGGGACTGTCTCGACCCAATCATCTGGGCCATCGCCAGGGAATTCGGTTGGCCCGAGCCAAGCCCACGAATGCGCGGTAATTGACTCCAGTGACAGCCTGCGGTATCCCAAGTCTGTGCCAAGCAACAACAATAACGGAGCCAACCTATTCTTGGTCGTCGGTGGGGAAGAGATATGACAAAACGAAACTACTGGCTCGACCTGTTCACAGGCGCCACATGGAATGAGTTCAAGGCAGCCGGCGCTCAAATCTCAGGCTTTCGCGACTCCCGACGCGCCACCGTGCAGAAGATCAAGCGCGGGGACTATCTTCTCTGCTGTCTCACAGGCGTCTCGAGATTCATAGGCATCCTTGAAGTCACGGACCCGGCGTATAGGGACAGTTCACCCATCTGGAGGGATGAGGACTTCCCGTGTCGGCTCAAGGTGAAGCTGGTGGCAGAACTCACGCCAGATACAGCTGTGCCCGTGCTCGAACTGCGAGACAGACTCTCCTTCTTCGAAAACCTCAGCAGTCCCAACGCTTGGACTGGCCATTTCCGCGCCTCGCCTGTCAGGTGGAGCGAATCTGATGGGGAGGCCATTGTTCAAGCCATCCTTGAGGCACGAGAAAGCCCAGTCAACCGGCCGGTAGATGAACGAAAACTCAAATACAGACCGAAGGCATTGAAAGCCAAGATCGGCTCTGTCACTGTTCCCGAGAGTGACGAGGACGAACTTCCCGAGCAGGAATCAGAGGGGAGAAAGCCAAGAGAACACACCGAAATCCAATGGCATCTCCTGAGACTTGGATCGGACATGGGGTTTGACGTCTGGGTGGCACGGAACGATCGGAGCAAGGCGTGGGACAGTAAGCGATTCACAGACCTTCCAAAGATGAAGACAGAGTTGCCACTCCAGTTTGACGACGCGACGAACCGGACCATCGAGTTGATAGATGTCCTCTGGCTCAAGGGAAATGCTATCATCGCTGCATTCGAGGCCGAGAGCACAACCTCGGTTTACTCAGGTCTACTCCGAATGTCCGATCTCGTCGCGATGCAGCCAAACCTCAATATCCCGTTGTATCTTGTCGCTCCAGATGACAGACGCGAAAAGGTTATCACTGAGGTGAATCGACCGACGTCCTCGCGACTCTCGCCGCCCCTTTCCGAGATATGTCGCTTCATCTCATTCAGCACGCTCAAAGACCAAATCAGGGCGGTCAGCCACATTCTGCGTTTCCTCAAGCCCGAGTTTCTGGAGGAGATCTCGGAATCGTGTGAGATTGAAGAGGCATGACGGATTTCACCGGCGCTGTGCAGGTCCCGTGCGGTGGGCCACACTGTGACCCATCGCTCCGCGCGGCAAAGGTCCTGGAAGGCCCAGACGCAGGAGGATTCCCATTTTTCCAGGAATAACAAGCTCTCTGGTGGGGCAAGCCCCACCCTGCAGAGTCCATGTCACGTCCACTTCACACCGTCCAGTACCCGGGTCTTTTCGGCGAGGTTGAAGAGGGTCCGGGCGTTTCCGTGCATGATCGGGTCGATCAGGCCCATCGCGTCCGAGAGGCTCAGCCAACCCTCTTCCACCAGCTCGCTCAGAGCCAGCGCGATGCCCTGTCGAGCCATCGTCGCGTGGCCCAGGACCGGCTCAACCGGGATGTAATCGCCGCCGAAGGTCAGGATCTTGTTAGCCGGGGCGGTGACCAGGAACTTCTTCAGGAAGTCCTTGGCCGCCACCGGATTGATGATCCACGACCAGCACATATCGACGTAGGCGTTGGCGTAGTGCTTGGCCGCCGCGAGCAGTTCCTCGTAGTACGGATAGCAGATGTGCATGAAGACGAATCGCGTTTCAGGGGCCCTGCGGCACAGGTCCGTCACTGAGCCGGCGTTGTGCAGGAGCCGTTCGAGCGGCATGTAGTTGTGGCCCGCGTAGTACCCCGTGTGCAGCTTCACCGGCAGCTTGCACTCGGTCGCCTTCTGCACCGCCTGCCAGAAGAGGTGGTCTTCGAGGCTCTTGCGCTCCGCGCCGGTCAGGGACTCCTTGGCAAGGCGTTTCTTGAAGATCGCCTCGACCTTCTCCGCGGGGACCTGCTCGTAATCGATGTCCCGACCGTAGGCGTTCTGCGATTTGACCGCGACCGCGTACTTGCCGTATTTGTCGAACCACCAGTCGATGACGCGGTGCCAGTCGGCCAGCGAGCCGACCTCGATCTCCGCAGGGTTGGCGTACGCGTCGAGATTCGGACCTGCATACATGCCCAGAATGCTGAGGTCCTGCATCAGCAGCGCGGGCATCTCGGTCTCGCGGAACGGTTCGCCCAGGTTATTCACTTGGCACGACTCGATCTTGGCCATCTCGCACAGGATTCTCCGGTAGAACCCCGCCCGGCAGGTCTTTTCGAAGCCCGCCTGCACCTTCTTGACCGTGTCGGCGGACAGGTCGTCCACGTCGTAGAGCCGGCGCATCGCGATTCGGACCGCCTGGCCGTAGCCGGTGTTCTTCACGGCAGGCCAGTACGGCGCCAGGAGCTTCCACTTGTCCGCCGGGTCGGTCTTCGGCGAGAAGAACCGGTCGTACGTCTCTCCCGGCATTCCCGCCACGGCCAGGTCGGAGTCCAGGTAATGGCTCAGCAGCAAGCTCCAGTCGTCCGCTTCGCCGCGAGGACGCGATGCCGCCTCCAGACGCTCCTTCTCCTCCGGCAGATGTTCGTGCGTGTCGATCAGCGGCGTCTGGAACACCTTTGCGACAATCGCGGGATTCGCCCGCGCGCTGGTCGTGACGCCGCGAGGCGTCTCTTGGGACGCGGCCGCCGTGTGCGCCGGACCCAGGACGCCCAGAAACCCCGTCGTGCCCAACGCACCAATGCCCTGGAGTGTACTACGTCTCGAAATCGAATCCGCGTCTGCCATGTCGTGCTCTCCCGTATCCTGAATAAGACCGCTGCCGGGAACGAATCCCGGCAGCATTGCTTCACACGATACAGGATTGTGCGAACCGACGCAACACCTCTCGATGACGTGGAACGTCGCCGCGTCGGGGGCCCTGGCGAATCGGGCCGTCCGGTCTATCCGCCCTTCCTGAAGACCATCGTCCTGTTGCCCGAACGGAAGAAGGCGCCCTGTGGGTAGATGACTCCCTTTTCCAGGGCGAGATTGCCGTCCGAGTTGATGTAGGCCCGATAGGTGTACCAATTCCAGTTGGCCTTGGAGTCCTCACCGGGGTCTATGATGATCTCCTTGGTCGTGATTGTCCAGGGGTAGGTGACCGTCATCCCGGCACGCTTCGACTCCGCGTCCCGGCTCCACGTGATCGCGCACTTGCCTCCCGGCTGAATGTCGAGGGCCTGAATTTCGCCCATGCCGACCCTCTGTTGAATATCGCCCGTGCCGGTCTTCCATCGCCCCAGGAAGGCATCCTCGGGCACCGGCTCTACCAAAACGGACTGCACACCAACCAGGTCGCTGACGCCCAGACGATCCGCGATCGCCTTGATCTGATCGGCGATGCGCTGAGCCAGACCGGAGCCAGCCTGGTCATGTTCGATCCGGAACGTAAACGGGAGGTTCCATTGATACGTGATCCGCCACAAGATGTGCTGATCGAGGTCCTTCGGCTCAACCAGCCCTGTGGAGATGAAATCCCACATGATGGCATCGTCCGGCCGCAGCACCGGGACCGGGTACAGGGTCGTGATCGTCCCCTGTCTGACGAAGAAGGGGGCCTCGCCGGAGCCGATGAAGTCGTTCTTCCCCAGGCTCACCTCCGTTTTTGTCGCGGCGCCCATCTCCCGGACCAGTTCCAGGGTCTCGTCACGAAGATCCTCCGCCTCTTTGTTCGTCCATAGAATCTCCAATTTGGCCGGTAGGCTGTTCGGGTCCTTCAGCCGCTCGCGGATCAGGTCCAGCACCTTCTGGTGAGACATCAAGCCCAGGGATTCGAACCGCGAGTAGGCCCAGTACTCGATAATGGGCTTTCGGGTGTCGAGCACATACACATTGCCACCTTCGATAGGATTCAGTCGCAGCCACGTGTGGAGCGTCTCCACGGGCTGTTTGTCGAACGGGAATTTGGGAATGACACCCATCACCTCCCTGAGATTCGTCAGTTCCGACATGAGCTTCGACTCGAGTTCCGCGCGGGCCATCGCCAGCTCATAACGCACATCTGCGGGACTTGGCGTCGATTCGAGCTTGTGGGAGACCTCCGCAATCTGCTGGTCGAGCAGCCGGACCTGGGCGTAGCTGAGAGCGACTTTGCGAATGAGTTCCAGCTTGTCCTTCTGGCCGGCATTCGCATTGTTGTCCAGCACGACCCGGATCAACTCCCCTAACTGCGGGTCGTCGATCCGCTGAACGCGCTCGAAGACACCCGGGGTCTGGTTCTGCCCCGCTGCAACCGTCGCCACAGTCAGACAAAAAAGACACAACACGTTTCTAATCCATTCCGTTTTCATGGTGGGTACCTCCGAAATGTCCTGCCAAGATTCGATCTACATTGTTCGTTGACCGGGCCGAGCCCGCCTTGGGGCTCGACCCCACGTACCTGCGCGGACTCTCGAAACCCTCGCCGCCGGCGGCGTACACAGACTCCGCGGTGCTGCCCGTGGCGATCGCTTCACGAGGCAGCAACCTGCCGGCACAGTCGAGGGCACGATTCATCCGGTCCTCCATGTGGAGTTGTTTGAAGAGCCGCGCCGCGCTCAGACACGCGAGAAGCTCTTTCGGCACAGCAACCGTATCGTCTGCCATGGCGATGACCGGTCCGGTCGACGGCCGGGGCGTCGACCAGCGACCGACCAGGAATGAAACGCCCGCCAGAAGGACCGCCGCCGCACTGAGTGTCGAGAAATGCCACCGAGCGCGGGTTCGCCGGGCGCGAAGGAACGCCTCCGTGGAACCCATTAGCACGCGGACGCGAAACGCATCTCCGGCCGGTTCGCCCGAAAGGTCGCGTTCCAGGAGATGATCTATGTCCTGATTGCTCATGTCAGTGCCCTTTGCTATATCTCATTCTGCATCAGCGTGTAGACTTGGCCGAATCGGTCCCTGGCCCTCCGCAGCAGGGACTCGATCGCCTCAATACTCAGGCCGTCGCTTTCGGCCATCTCCTTCATGGTCAGTCGCCGGAGATACTTGTTCTCCAAGACGCGCCGGTATTCCAGCGGCAAACGAGCCAGCGCCTCGTGCACCCTCAGGTCCGGCCCGATGCCGTCCGCCGCTTCCTGACGCTCTTCGCATCCCAGCGCCTCATGCCGCCGGCGCCGTTGCTCCTTGGCTTGGAGCGTCAGATACCGGTTCCTGGCGATCCCCAGCAGCCAGGCTCGGAAGGTCCCCTGCCGTGGCTTGTACGTGCCAATCCTCTGTGCTGCCGCGACGAAAGCCTGCTGTACCGTCTCTTCGGCCAGCTCGCGTCGGCCGGCCGTCAGGGTCAGGCAGAACCGGTAGACGGCGTCGAAGTGCAACTCGAACAGCCGCCGCCACGCGGGCTCGCTGCCTCGCTGAGCTTCACAGATGATGGCTGTCTCCGGCTCCACACTCACTCATCCACCCTGCAATCGACGACTTACAATTCGTCCTGTTCTCGCCTTCTATTCTCGCCACAAGACGGAAATCCGTCGCAATCTGATCGGCGCGCGACCATTCTACCCCCAGGCCGGCCTCAGCACACAGCCCATCATGACGGAATTGCACACGTTGCAGTGATCCGCTATGCTATGCCCGTTCGCAGGCAGGGCACAAATTCCGCGCCGGGACGATTGCCGGCACACACAAAACCGGTTACAGGAGGACACCTGTGGGCAAGAGCAGCAAGCGATTGATGATCTCCGTTCTGATGGCAGCGATCTTCGCGGGCAGCGCCCCGGCGGAGTCATCCACCGACTACTGGCCCGCGTGGCGGGGTCCCCTGGGTGCGGGCGTCTCGCCGACGGGCAATCCGCCACTCGTCTGGAGCGAGACGCAGAACATCTGCTGGAAGGTCCTGGTTCCCGGCAGGGGGACCTCCAGCCCGGTCGTCTGGGGCGACAGGGTCTTCTTCCTGACCGCCATCGAGACGGACCGCGTGGGCACACCCGAGCCGACCCCGACTTCCGAGCCCAACGAGCCGGCCCCCTTCCATGGCGGCAAGAAGCCGAAGAACCTCTACAAGTTCGACGTGGTCTGTCTCGATCTGGCGACCGGACGGACGCTCTGGCAGCAGACCGCCTGCGAGACCATGCCGCACGAGGGCCACCACCCCGAGCACGGCTTTGCGTCCTACTCGCCCATCACGGACGGCCACTGCGTCTGGGCGTCCTTCGGCTCTCGCGGCGTCCACTGCTACGACCTCGACGGCAAGCACCAGTGGAGCCGGGACCTCGGGAAGATGAAGACCAAGCTGGCGTTCGGCGAAGGCAGCTCCCCCGCCCTGGCGGGCGACGCGTTGATCGTCGTGATGGACCACGAGGGCGATTCCTTCATCCACGCTCTGGACAAACGGACGGGCCGGACGCTGTGGAAGCAGGCCCGCGACGAGGACACCGCCTGGTCCACGCCGGCGGTCGCGGTCGTGGAAGGCAGGATGCAGGCGATCGTCAGTGCCACCAATCGGATTCGCTGCTACGACGTCGGCACGGGCGAAATGGTCTGGCAGTGCGGCGGCCAGACGCAGAACGTCATTCCCTCGCCCATCGTGTCCGACGGCCTGGTCTTCTGCACCAGCGGTTTTCGCGGCAGCGAGTTGCAGGCCATCGAGCTGGGTCATACCGGTGACCTGACCGGCACCAGCGCCGTCCGTTGGCAGGTGAGCAAGGCGACACCGTACGTGCCGTCCCCCATCCTCTACGGCGACAACCTCTACGTCTGCTCGATGAACCGCGCCGCCATCTCCTGCTATCACGCCGCGACGGGCAAGCTCAACTTCGTCGAGGAGCGTCTGGAGGCGGTCAAGGACATCTACGCATCGCCGGTGGGCGCCGCGGGACGGGTCTACTTCGTCGGCCGCAAGGGCGTCACGGCGGTGATCCGCAACGCCCAAACGCTCGAAATCCTCGCAACAAACAAGCTCGACGACGAGTTCGACGCATCCCCCGCCATCGTGGGCGGCCGAATCCTGCTCAAAGGCAAGCGGAATCTCTACTGCATCGGCCTTCACAGGTGAAACCATGAGAACCACACACGGCGTGCCCCTGTCATGCTGAGCACCGCGAAGCATCCGGCCTAGGAACGGGGATCCACCTCGATGCGGACGAGACGTCTCCTCTACGGCCCGGGTGTTTCGCTCCGTTCTGCATGACAATCCTCCGTGGGTGTCGGGAAACTTGGTTGCACCCACGTAAAACTGCTTCTTGACTTCTCCCTCGCGGGTTGTTTAGAATACACATGTTGGCGACATGACGCGGTTTGGCGTGCGAGGCTGGCTGCCGTGGTGATGGAGGTGCGAGGCGTGCGGCCCCTTGCTTGTGCGGATGCTATGTTTGTTCAAGGAGGTCCATGGCTATGGCCCGCGATGCGAGAGAACGAGACAGCCGTCGGTCGAGCGGATTCACCCTGGTCGAGCTTCTGGTGGTCGTCTCGATCATCTGCCTGCTCATGTCGGTGATGTTGCCCTCCCTGACACGGGCCCAGAAACAGGGCGAGCAGCTCCACTGCCTGGGCAATCAGCACCAGTTGTTTCTCACCTGGATGCTGTACGTCACCAAGAATGACGACCACCTCTGCGACTCGTTGACGTCCCTGAGAGCCTGTGCCCCGTCGGAGGACATCTTCATCTGCAAGACCGTGCAGCAGGACTCTGCCAGATCCCGTGGGTCGTCCTACGGCCTTTCCAACACCTTGGGAGGGGCCTTCCGCGACGGGGTGCAGCCGTATGAGCGGTTCCACAAGATCTCCCATGCCAGCGACTGCATGGTGTTCACAGACATCCAGAGCCTCAGCGCAGAGTGCTTCTGGCCGTTGCT
>JAXDBU010000025.1:0-19482 GCA_034678485.1 Sedimentisphaerales bacterium
TTGGCCCACCCGAAGGGGATGGAAATGGTGCTGCTTCGCCACGTCGTACACAAGTCTTGTCCAGTACACGACTTGGCGCGTTTTGCTCCGTTGTCCGTCCGTCTATTTCCAGAGGAGCGGGAATCCAGAAACGATGGGCAGTGAGAAACCTCGGGAGTCTCGTGAGAAGACGCTCGGGAGGACAATCGCATGGCAGGCATCCATATTGAAGTCTTGTCGCAGCGGGAAATCGACTCGATCCGCGACGCGAGCCTCGTGATCCTTCGCGACACGGGCGTCATGGTACACCACGACGAGGTGCTCCGCCTGCTGGGCGAGGCGGGAGCGAGGATCGACGAGAGCCGCAGGATTGCCCGCCTGCCCGAGAAGCTCGTGATGGACTGTGTGTCGCAGGCGGGCAAGCAGTACGTGCTCCACGGCCGGGATGGGAATCGCGTCGCGAGGTTCGGCCACGGCGACCTGGTCCTGATGTCCAGTCCCGGCCAGTACGCCTGGATCGACCTCCAGACCGGCCAGCGCCGACCCGCGACGATCCAGGACACTCGCGATGCGATCCGCCTGGGCGACGGCCTGGACAACATCACGATCGTCGGCGCGATGGCGCAGCCGGAGTCGGTTTCGGAGAAGTATCGGGACGTGGTCCTCACTGCGGAACTCGTGAAAGGGACGGACAAACCCACCCGATGCTGGGTCCGCAACGGCGAGACCGCCCGCCACATCCTGGAGATCTACCGCACCGTCGCCGGCGGAGAAGCTGCCTTGCGAGCCCGCCCGATGGTCGAGGCCTTCCTGGAGCCGATCAGTCCGCTGCAATTGCCGAACGATGGGCTCGACATCGTCCGCGAGTTCGCGCGGGCAGGCCAGCCGGTGAGCATCGGGCCGATGGCGATGACCGCAGGCACCGCGCCGGGAACCCTTGCGGGGACCCTGGCCCAGGAGAACGCGGAGATCCTCGCGGGCATCGTGGTCACGCAACTGCTGGCGCCGGGCACGCCCATCACCTACGGCGGCATCCCGCACGTCATGGACCCGCGGACGGGCATCTGCTCGTTTGGCTCCCCGGAGCAGGGGTTGATGGCGGTCGCAATGGTGCAGATCGCCCGGTCGTACGGATTCCCGAGCTACATCAATGTGGGCCTGACCGATGCGAAGCTGCCCGACGCCCAGGCGGGGGCCGAGAAGGCCGCGACGCTGTTGTTGGGTGTGCTGGCTGGCGCGGACATGTTCGGCCACTGCGGCATCTGCGGGACCGACCACGCAGGCAGTCTCCTGTGGCTGGCCTTCGACGACGAGCTGATGAACTACGTCCGGCGGATCGCCCGCGGATTTGCGGTGGACGACGAGCATCTGGCGACCGGCGTCATCCACTCCGTCGGACCTGCGGGCAACTTCCTGGCGGAGGAGCACACGGTCCGCCATTTCCGCGAGGCGATCTGGGCGCCGTCGGCGGCGTGGACTCGCCAGCCCTACGACCTGTGGCTCAGCGACGGCGCGGGTTCTTTCGCCGATCGGCTCGGCAGGCGGGTCGAGCGCATTCTCGAAACCCATCGGCCCAAGCCGCTGGATGACGCGATGGCCCGCGAGATCGACCAGGTCGTCGAGTGCGCCAAGGAGGAATCGGACCGATAGGACAAATGGGACGTATCGGGCGAAGTCCGCTCTTGGAAATCCGCGGGAACTGGTGTACTCTATGGCCCGGCTGTCGTGGCATCGCAATCGCATGTGATTTGGAGCAAGAGAAATGAGATCCTGGAGACTGGGTGTCGCATTTGTATTGGCTCTCTCGCTGGTCCTGCCTTCGGTGGCGTCGGCTGCCGACGCGGCGCCGGGCTGGACGCCCCTGTTCGATGGGCAGAGCCTGGCGGGCTGGACCAATCCCTATGACTTGGGCAAGGCCTGGGTCGAAGACGGTCAGATCCTCCTGCAGGCGGAGAAGAAGTTCTTCCTGGTGACCGCGAAGCCGTATCGGGACTTCGTCTTCGAGGCCGAGGTGAAGATGCCCGAGGGCGATTCGAATTCGGGCTTCATGTTCCGCTGTCACGTGGCACCGAACAAGGTCTTCGGCTATCAGGCGGAGGTCGATCCCTCGGACCGGCAGTGGTCCGGCGGCCTGTACGACGAGGGCCGGCGGCTCTGGCTCCATCCCAAGCAGAACGATGCCGACTCCGCGAAGGCCTTCGTCCAGCGGACGAAAGGGGCCTTCCGACGCGACGACTGGAACCGCTACCGGATTCACTGCGTGGGCCCGAACCTCCGCATCTATCTGAACGATGTGCTGACGACCGACTACGTGGACACGGTGGACCGCGAGGGCTATCTCGCGATCCAACATCACGGGGAGAAGGGCAAGATCTACCGGTTCCGCAATCTGCGGATCAGGGAGCTGACTGCTCCCGCGGCGCTCGCGGAGAAGAGGAACGGGCTGCCCCTGGTGTTCTTCGACGACTTCGAGAGCGGCGCGGGACGTTGGGTCCAGACCGATCCGAACGCCTGGAAGATCGGGACGAAGGACGCCGGACAGGTCTACTCGCTGCATCAGCAGAGCAAGTACGAGCCGCCGGTGCGGTCGCCCTACAATATCGCGCGGATCAAGGACCTGAAGGTCTCGGATTTCGTGGTTCAGGCGAGGATGGCGCAGACGGGCAAGGAATACGGTCATCGCGACATGTGCATCTTCTTTGGCTATCAGGACCCGTCGCATTTCTACTACGTACACATCGCGACGAAGGCCGACGCCGCAGCCAACTCGATCTTCATCGTCAACGGCCAGCCGCGAACGTCCATCGCCAAGGAGCGGACCGAAGGCACCGACTGGGGCAAGGGCTTCCACGACGTGCGGATCGTGCGGGACTCCGCCGGCGGCGTCATCGAGGTCTTTTTCGACAATATGAACAAGCCGATCATGCGGGCCGAGGACAAGACCTTCCTCGCCGGGGGGATCGGCTTCGGCTCGTTCGATGACACCGGCAACCTCGACGACGTGATCGTGTGGGGGAAATAGGACGATAGGGCGCATGGGACCAATACGACATAGGCCGCTTCGCATCTGGTGGGCTGTTGCAGTGGTGTTCTGCGCATCGGTCTCCGGGGCTCAGGCTCCCGCCCAGCGGACCACCCTCCTCAAGCTCGGGCACGGTCTCGATGTCGCGCACCCCGTTCACAAGGCGATGGTCTTCATGGGCGAGCGGGTCAAGGAGAAGTCCGGCGGGCGGATGCAGGTCCAGATCTTCCCCAGCGAGCAGCTCGGCAACGAGAAGGAGTGCATCGAGGCCCTGCAACTCGGTTACCTCGCGATGACCAAGACGTCGAGCGCCCCGATGGAGGGGTTCGTGCCGCAGATGCAGGTCTTCGGGATTCCGTACCTGTTTCGCGACTCCGAGCACCTGTGGAAGGTGCTGGGAGGCCCGATCGGCAAGAGGCTCCTCCTGGCAGGCGAGCCGAAACGGCTTCGCGGCTTGTGCTACTACGACGCGGGCGCTCGGAGCTTCTACGCCAAGAAGCCCATCGAGAAACCCTCCGACCTGGCGGGCATGAAGATCCGCGTGCAGAACAGCATCATGTCGATGAAGATGGTCCAGGCCATGGGCGGCTCGCCCACGCCGGTCCCCTGGGGCGAGTTGTACACCGCCCTCGATCAGGGTGTTGTCGACGGCGCGGAGAACAACGCGCCCTCGTTTCGTACGTCGCGACATTACGAGGTGTGCCCGTACTACAGCCTCGACGAGCACACGTGCCTGCCCGACATCCTGGTGATCGGCACGAGGGTCTGGAACAAGCTGTCGCCCGAGGAACAGCGGATTCTCCAGGAGGCGGTCGATGAGTCGGTCGTGTACCAGCGGAAGATCTGGGCCGAGGCGGAGCTGAAGGACCTCGAAACGGTGCAGCAGCACGGCGTCACCATCATCCGCCCGGACAAGGCGCCGTTCCGTGAGTCCGTCCGACCTGTGTGGAAGGAATTCGAAGGGACCGAGATCGGCGAGCTGATCGAGCAGATCCAGGAGGTGCAATGAGCTTTCTGATCTCTGTCAAGAAAGTCCTGGATCGCATGCTCGAGGGGCTGGTCATAGTCGTCATGGCGGTCCTGGTCCTGGATGTGCTCTGGCAGGTCTTCACGCGATTGGTCCTGAAGGACCCGAGCACGTGGACCGAGGAACTCGCCATCTTCATGCTCGTTTGGGTCTCGCTCCTCGGGGCGGCGGTGGCGCTCGGACGCGGAGCGCATCTCGGCATCGACTACTTCGTCGGCAAGCTCCCGGCGCGGGCGAAGCTCGCGACAGAGGTGCTCGTCTTTCTGTCCATCGCGGCGTTTTCCCTGTTGGTCATGATCGTGGGCGGCGTCGACCTGGTCGCCAGCAATCTCGATCTGGGCCAGGAATCCCCCGCCCTTCGCGTGAAGATGGGCTACGTCTATCTGGCTGTGCCGATCAGCGGCTTCTTCCTGACGCTCTATGCGGTGATCGGCCTGTTGGAAAGGCTCCAGAGGCTGTCCTCAATCGTAAATCGTAAATCGTAAATCCGGAGGCCTGGTGGATTTGCCCGTTCTGGTTCTGGTGGTCAGCTTTGCAGTCCTGCTGCTGCTCAACGTCCCGGTGGCGTTTTGCATGGGCATCGCCGCGATGCTGGCGTTCCTGGCGATGGGGGGAATGCCGGCCTTCACCGCCGTCGCGCACAACATCGCGACGGGCATCGACAGTTTCGCGCTGCTGGCGATTCCCTTCTTCATTCTCTCGGGTCTGTTCATGGGTCACGGCGGGATCGCCCGGCGGCTCATCGATTTCGCCAACGTCCTCGTCGGCCGGTTCCGAGGCGGACTGGCCTACGTCAACGTGCTCACCTGCATGCTCTTCGGCGCGATCTCCGGCTCGGCCACTGCGGCCGTCTCCTCCGTCGGTGGGTTCATGGTCCCGCTGATGAACAAAATGGGCTACCATCGGGATTTCAACGCCGCCGTGACGATCACCGCCGCGACGACCGGCCTGCTGATCCCGCCCAGCAATGTGATGATCGTCTACTCCCTTGCGACCGGCGGGTCCGTCTCCATCGCCGCGATCTTCATGGCCGGCTACCTGCCCGGCATCCTCGTCGGCCTGGGCCTGCTGATCGTCAGCGGCGTCATCTCGATCCGCAACGACTACGGCAAGGGCGAGACGTTCCCTTTGTGGGAAAGCGTGGTCCGCTTCCTGCGAGCGATCCCAGCCATGCTGCTGGTCCTCATCGTGATCGGCGGCATCCTGCTCGGGTGGTTCACTCCCACGGAGGCCTCCGCGGTCGCAGTCCTGTACTCGTTCATTCTCGCGGTGTGCGTCTACCGCGAGGTGAAGATCCGCGACCTGCCCGAAATCCTGCTGCAGTGCGGGATCATGACTTCGGTCGTGTTCCTGCTGATCGGAACGAGCATGGCGATGGCCTGGGTCCTGGCCTCCGAGAACGTCCCGCAGGGGATCAGCGCAGCGATGGTGGGCTGGACCGACAACAAGGCCCTGCTCTTGCTCGTGATGAACGCGATCCTGCTGGCGGTCGGGTGCTTCATGGACATGACGCCGGCGGTGCTGATTTTCACGCCGATCTTCCTGCCCATCGCGGAGAAGCTGGGCGTTCACCCGCTGCACCTGGGCATCATCATGATTATGAACCTGTGCATCGGGCTGTGTACGCCGCCGGTGGGGACGTGCCTGTTCTTAGGTTGCGGCATCGCGGGAACCACGGTGACGAAGGTGATGCGCCCCATTCTGCCGTTCTTCATCTCCATGATTGTCACGCTGCTGCTGTGCACCTTCGTTCCCGAGATCTCCCTGTGGCTTCCGGAGAAGCTCGGCTTCCTAAAGTAGCGACGTGGTGACGAAGACCGGGCTTTCGCCGACGCAGAGAGTGACCTTGCCGGCCTCCACAGCCAGAGACGTGGATCGTCCCTTTTCGCTCTGCGGCTCCAGAGTCGTCAGTGTGGCGGTCACGCCGGGAAGGGACAGCGTGAAGTCCCGCACTTCGGTCGAGTTGCTCGTGGGACACCATACGGCGTACACCTCGCGCGAAGGGGCGACTTCCGAGCGGAATCGGTAGATCCGCACGTTGGCGTTGCCCGATGGGATCTCCGATTCGAACCGGGTCCCTCGCAGGACGTGCCGCAGGGTGGCGACGTAGTGCCAGGACCGCTTGGGCTGGTGCTGGTTCCAGTTCTCTGCCGTCAGGCCGGAACTGTTGTATTGGACCGGGTTGGCCGCGTTGACGTCTCGCAGCATGTAGAGTTGGGCGCGATCCACTCCCGCCGCCGCCAGCGCCAGGTAGGATCGCACGATCCAGCGGCCCTGGACCTCTTCGGCGCCGGCGTCGCCGATCGCAGGGGCCCGCTGCGTCGATCCTGGATTCGTGTCGTAGCCGAACTCTGAGACCCAGACCTCCTTGCCCGGCAGGGACCGGTCCCGCCAGCGGACAATCTTCTCGAAACGCTCTCGCAGGCCGTCCGCCTCCGGGCTGATGCCGGTCGCGGGATTGCCGCCCTGGTTGCCGGCGTCGTTGCTGTAGTGGTGCAGGTTCAGGACATCGGCGGGGAAGTCGCCCTCGCGATGGAACTCGGCCCAGAGCTTCATGGCCTTGAGGTACTCGATCTCGGGTCTGGCCAGGCCGCCCATGACGAACTTCATGTTCGGATCGGCGTTCTTGACGCCCACGGCGGTGCCCAGGGTCCGTCTGTGGCCGTCGTAATCGGCGCTGCACATCGTGGCCAGTTCGACCGGCGAAAAGTACGCGGCCCGGTCCTTCCACCACTTGTCCGGCTCGTTCCAGTTCTCGATGTACCGCACGAGGCCCAGACCGCTGCGGGCGGGCTGGCCGGGCTTGAGCTTGAGCAGGGCTTCGTCGCAGCGCGTGCCCCCGTAACGGGCGGCGAACTGGAACAGGTACGACGCGTGTGCGATGTAAGACCGCGATTGGGTCGGGTCCTGGCCTGCGACGGGCTTCTCGTCCACGCGCTCCTTGTTGAAGCCCACGAGATAAAGGGCGCAACCCTGGAAGCAGGGGGCCGCCTCCACCCCCGCGTCCTTCAATTGCTGATAGAAGGCGTCGAAGTCCCAGCCCCAGCCCGGACCGCTGACCCAACTGGGACTCCAGGCCAACAGGTGATTGGGGTAGCCTGGATAGGAGGTATCCTGGTTGCCCTCGTCCCACTGCCAGGAATGGTACTCGCGCAGGTGCCCGCAGGCGGCGATCCGTTCGATCGGGTCGTCGACGAAGCCGTTGATCCCGATGAAGGAATCCATCAAGGGCAGGCGATGCGCCGTCGGCTTCGGCGAAGGCGGTCGCGCCGAGCGGGCGGTCCCGTAGAGCACGATCTCCGCAATCTGAGCGGCAGGGTTCTCGAACGTCAGTTGGAGATACCGCGTCGAGATCGCGACCTTGCGCGACGACCACTTGCGGTATGCGTTCAACTCGTCGACAAACAGGGGTTTCCAGGCGTCGGCCTCGCGGAAATCGACGGTCAGTCCACCTTGGCCCTCCACGTCGAAATAGCAGATGTCCGTCAGATCGTGGATTACGCCCAGGTCGATGACGACCGAGAGCGGATAATAGAGCTTGGCGTTCAGCCAGCCGTTTGAGTAGAGCGTCTGGGCCTGCGCCGCGTCACCCGTGCGGGGATCGCCCGCCAGGTCCTGCTCATCCACGAGCTCGACGGCAGGCCGCTGTCCCGAGAGGTTGGTCAGCATGTCCGGGTCCAGGCGGATGCGAGCGGCGGTCTGGGGAAACGCGGGTCCCGCGAGAATCGACAGCCAACAGGCCATCGATGCCCATGCGAACCTCGTCTGCGATGTGCGAATCCTTGTCCTGTCGCTCATGGAGTCACCCTGCGATCCCACGGCGTGATTGCCGACGATGCACCATATGGCTGGACAAGGCCCGCGTCAACGCGAAAAGGAAGGCGGTGTCGTGGGGTTCGAACTGACCCGATACGTTTTTTTTCTTGACACGCAGGTGTCGTCCTGCCACAATGTATGATAAGGTTGCTGTGGGTCTGTGTAGGATCGGCGGTGAATCTGCACGGAGGAAGGAAATCCTCGCAGTGTTTGTGGCTTGGACGCCGGAGTGCGGTCTACTTCTGCGCTCAGAATTTCGTCGGACATTTTAATGGTGATGAGGTGTGAACGTGAGAAGGATGATTGTTGTTCTGGCGGTGTGTGCGGCTTTGCCGGTCGTGGCGTCGGCTGATATCAACTTCTTTTCTAAGGTTGACGCTGACGGTACGCTGACCACGACCTACGACGGTGCCACGGTGTGGAACTTCACCACGCCGGCTCCGGAAGGATGGATTGTTGACGGCAATTACAACATCGTGACCGACAGCATTTCGGGTGTGTATGCGGCTCCGTACACGGGATCGGGCCGTGATGCGACAAAGTACTTCACGGTGCCGAAGGACGTGACCCTCTCACCACAATCAGCAACGATCAGCTTTGGTGGCCAGCAGACGTATCTGGGGCTCTTCTGGGGATCCATCGACTCATACAATCTGATTGAATTCCTGGACGAGGACGGAGAGGTGCTTGTCGGCTATACCGGCACGGAGGTGGTTGACGTCACTGGGGATGACATCATTGAGGGGTCTGCCAATCAGGACGATCCGATAGCGAATCGGTATGTGAACTTCGTAGACATGACGCCCTTCAGTGCAGTCAGGTTCACGAGCGATACGTACGCATTCGAGTTCGACAATCTTGCAGTTGTGCCGGTTCCGGTTCCCGGCGCGGTCCTGCTGGGCTTCCTTGGCCTGGGCGCGGCCGGTCTGAAGCTGCGAAAGCATGCGTAAGCTCTGTTGACGAGCCGGCAACCGGCATAATCCGCACAGAGTGGTGGCATTTGCGGCGAAGCCTCGAAAAGGGGCTTCGCCTTTGTTATTTGGGCGAAGGGGGATTCAACTTTCGCGGGGGGATGCGTATTACGCGAGGCGACGCCGGATCGAAAAAGAAGGCGGCGTGTGGTTCGGTCTCACACGCCGCCTGAGGCATTTGCAGTCTTATTACTCCTATGGCTATTCTACGGCTGGACGCCCTGCGGTGTTCACTCGCTCAGAGAGATTGCAGCGTGCCGCCGGCCGCCGGCGGGTGGGTGCCGCTGAGAATGCCCCATCCGCATCGGTCATGCCGGAGCTGCTCTGACAGATCATGACGCCTTGCTTGACTACGCCGGGGAATCGCTGTTTTTTTTGCTTGCGTTTTTCGTGTGCGCGGGCCATGATGCCGGGCAGATCGACACCTTTGATGAAGCTGCGACGAATGGGTCCGGATCGCTCCAGGCCGGACTGATCTGAAAAGTGCAACGGGGGTTGTGTCTGCCCTAACTCCAGGCTCGGCATCCCGGCTCGGGCTCCTCTTCTCGCCGGCCCAAGGGGGATGCCGCCGCTGTGGCGCCCGAATCCACGGGAGAGGACAGGGGGTACGACCTATCGGTTGATCACACAAATGCGCGAGGCTTTCGGATGCACATCGTTTCGCCCGGAATGACCGGTCGTTGAGCCCCGGCGACACATCGCAGGACAGGCCGCCGGGACTGGGTCCGTACAACTCACTTAGTCTGGGAGGTCGAATCATGTGTACGACAAGGCAGGGAAGAACCGCAAGGAGGGTCGTTGTCGGGGTCTTGCTCTGTTCGTTGGGAGGCGAGCTGGCCCAAGGAGGCTACGAATGCTTCGTGGTCGGCAGTGTCGGCGAAGACTTTGGCCGAAGCGTGAGTATGGATGGCGACTACGCGATCATCGGTGCTCCGGTCGCCGATTGTGCGTATGTCTACTACAACGATCCCAATGACGGAGAGAACACGTGGGCCAAGCAGGCGGCGCTTACGGTTTCCGACGCGCCGGATGGATTCGGCTCGTGCGTGGCGATCTCGGGAGATACGGCTGTGGTGAGTTCCGTGGGGAGGTCGGACGCCGGCGACACGGGATCTATCTGGGAGTTTCAACGCGAAGACTCCGACTGGACGCTCGTTGAAGAGTACTGCAACCGCTACTTGTCATCCAGTCCGTTCGGGCCGTGGGTAGAAGCTCCCGTTTCCGGGGAGGAATTCGGTGCTTCCCTGGCTACTGACGGCGAGACGATTGTGGTCGGCGCACCAGCGGCAGACGATTCCACGGGACAAGTACATGTGTTCCCTCCGCGGCAGGAGTGGGTGTCGATTTTCGTGTGGACCACGTATGATGTGCTCGTCGCCTCCGACGGCGCCCCGGGTGACCGGTTCGGCGAATCGGTCTCGGTCAAGGGGGATACCATCGTCGTCGGCGCGCCCGGCCACAGCGGCAACGGACCTGGATCGGGCGCGGTGTATGTCTTCGAGCGGGACGACGACGGGAGTTGGCACGAGCAGCAGAAGCTCCTCGGTCAACCGAACAGTGCTTTCGGGTCCTCGGTCTGCACAACTGGCGGCACTCTGGTCGTCGGGGCCCCTGACATGGAACCTGCCGGCGAGGTCCGTGTGTACAATCTCTGGTTCTACTTGGAGCACGGCGGTCTTCTGCGTAGATCATGGAAGTGGGACCAGACCCTCGAGCCATGGGAAGTCTCCGGCAGAACGCTGCACTTTGGCAGTTCAGTCTGTCTGGATGGAGACCTGCTCGTTGTTGGGGCGCCCACGTCCATGGGGGATGACTCCTTCGTAGCCGACGAGGGAGATGCCTATCTGTTCACGCGCAGGGCACGACCATTGCCCTGGATACCCCCGTACGGAGACTACGAGCCATGCACTATTCTGCACGCCGAGGGGGATGCCTGGGCGCAGCACTTTGCGTGCTCCGTGGCTACCAACGGCGACTGGGCCCTTGTCGGCCAGGATGCCGGGGACCTCTGGGTGGCTCCGTATGACGAAGCGGTCTTCTACTATGACTTCACCTGCGATGCGACCGCATCGATCTCGATCAATCCCTCGCCCAGCTACAATTTTGGCACGGTGGTCAAGGACGGATCGGCCGTGAAAGCATTCACGATCAGCTCGACCGGCAATCTGGATGTCAGGATCCAAAGCATTGTGTCTTCCAGTCCGCACTTCGTTGTCGAGAACGCTCCGACCGGACAGAACGTGCCGCCCGATGCGACGTTCGATGTCGAGTTCCTGGCCGGCAACATCGCGGGAACCCACACCGCCACGATGACCCTGAAAGGAACCAGCGCGGCCGGTTCCCTGGAGGCTGCGATCACGGTCTCGGGCACGACGGCGCCTTGACACGCTGTTGGCCGCGTCCGTAGAATACATCCATGCGAACCGACGCGATGCAGCTTCCGGGCGAATGGGTGCATTCTCTGCAAGCAGCGTGCTGTGCACATCTGCTGCTGCTCGGGGCGATGGTGTGTACAGCACACCCCACCGATTCAAGAGTGACTTCTGGTGGGATCGCTGCAAACGATCTCCGTGCGTTCCCGGGGGCGGAGGGATTCGGTGCGTATGCGCGAGGCGGGCGCGGGGGCCGGGTGATCCATGTGACCACCTTGGCAGATGGTAAGCCGGGAAGTCTGCGGGAGGCCATTGACGCAGTCGGGCCTCGGATCGTTGTCTTCGACGTCTCCGGCACGATCAAGCTGACCAGGAGTCTGTATGTCGAAGAGCCCTTCATCACCATTGCCGGCCAAACCGCGCCGGGCGATGGCATCTGCCTGCGCGATGCCACGCTCGGCGTAGGGACCGACCACGTCGTGATTCGGTATCTGCGATGCCGTCTGGGCGACGAGGGTCGCGGCGGCGACGCGATCAGTATCGGTGCGGGTCGGCATATCATCATCGACCACTGCTCCGCCAGTTGGAGCACGGACGAGGTGCTCTCTTCGTCTACAAGCGAGCCCCGGTTGAGTGAGCTGACGGTGCAGTGGTGTTTCATCACCGAGGCGCTCAACGCGGCAAACCACGGTTTCGGGTCGCTGATTCGCGGCTGTCGGGGGGCTCGCTACAGCTACCACCACAATTTCTATGCCCATAACCGCGGGCGCAACCCTCGTCCGGGCAATTACGACAATCAGAATCCACACGACGAAGATCCGAACGGCCTGTTGCTCGATTTTCGCAATAACTTGATCTACAACTGGGGCGGGTCCCACGCCGGCTACAACGCGGACAAAGAGAGCGTGACGCGCCTGAACTACGTGGGCAACTACCTTGTGCCGGGGGCCGACTCTTCCCCTCAAGGCAAAGCGTACCAGGAAGGATCGACGTACAATCTCGGGTATTTCGCCGACAACTACTACGAGCACTACCGTCCGAACAATCCATGGGGTCTGGTGGACTTCCCCGGCTGGGCCACCCGGAAGATCTCCATCTACATGCAGAGCGAGCCCTTCAAGACCGGCCCGATTGTGACACAGGAGGCGCCGGACGCCTGTCGGGCGATTCTCCAATCGGGCGGTGCCAGCCTGCCCTGTCGCGACGTGGTGGACCAGCGGGTCGTTGACGATGTCCTCAAGGGCACAGGCCGGATCATCAAAAGCCAGAGCGAAACGGGAGGTTGGCCCGAGTTGCGCAGCGCCGAGCCGCCTCGCGACAGCGACGGGGACGGCATGCCCGATGCCTGGGAACGAGAGCGCGTCTTGGACCCGAATGACGCGTCTGACGGACCTCAAGACAGGGACGCGGACGGCTATACGAATGTCGAGGACTATTTGAACGGTCTCGTCTCGCGTTGAGCGGACGAAAGAAATCGCTCGCGGGTCGGGGTCAAACGCCGCACATGCGCGCTGCTTTCTTCGTCAGCCACTGTCCCGTGCAGTCTTCTCGAGTGCACGCATACCAGATGAACACGGCTCCATCCTCCGTCACCTTGTCGAATTCGACCATGGGCGCTCCGCACTCCGGACAAGACCGGTCTCCCTCTATTTCCAGGATCAAAGGGCCACCCGCATAGCGGCTTTCTTCAAAGAACCTCATGTCAGCTACCTCCTTGACAGACGCCACTTCCTGCTGCCCTGACGCCGACGGCCCCCAGAGGGATGATTCCCGCGAACTGAGGGAATCTCCAGAGCAGCCTTGAACCTACCTCGACAACGGACGGCCCAACAATAGGGAAAATCCTTAATTCTCATGTTTCGCGAGTTTTACGTCGGGCGGGCCACTCTCGCCTGTTCGAGTCGTGCGGCTGCCACCGGCCAATTCGCCAGCTTCAGGAAGCTGTCCACCCATGCGCCACGGTTGTTCTGGTGCTGCAGGTAGTAGGCGTGCTCCCAGACATCGCAGACGAGAAGCGGAGTCGTTCCCCACACGGCGAGATCCTGATGCCTCTCGACTTGCAGGATCAGCAGCTTGTTCGCGATGGGCTCATAGACGAGTGCGCCCCAGCCGTTGGACATGACTGCCTTCGTAGCCGCAGCGAACTGGTTCCGCGCGTTCTCCACTGAGCCAAAGCTCTCCACCATGGCCCGCGCCAGGCCGTCGGGGACCTCCTCGCGGCTCGGACTCATCGAGTGCCAGAACAGCGTGTGCAGGACATGGCCGCTGCCGTTGAACGCCAGATCGCTGCTGAGCGATCGGATTGCGGCGTAGTCGTTCTTCTCCCGTGCGGCCTGCAGCTTCTCGACAGCGGCATTCAACCCGTTCACGTACCCCGCGTGGTGTTTGCCGTGATGGATTCGCAAGGTCTTCTCGTCGTAGAGCGGTTCAAGCGCGTTGTACTCGTATGGCAGCGGGGGCAGGCGATAAGTCCCGCTCTCGTAAGCACCTGCGAACGCATCCTTCGTCGCGGCGTCGCTCGTGCCGACGGGCAGGACGCTCCCCAAAACCACACCCACCCCGGCCAGCGGTGCCGTCTTGAGCAAGTCCCTGCGAAACAGATTCGTTGTCATAGTCCATATCCTTTCCTGTTTATATCCTGGAGTTTCAGATCGCACTCTGCGCCCAGCGGCGGGTTCGCAGGATCGCAGACCCATGAATTACAGGGTCTCTACTCCCGACAGAACCTGATGGTGCGGGCTATCTTGCGACGAATGGCGGAAACGTCGCCGAGCCACGGAATCGGCAGGCGTGTCGCCGCTGGAGACGCAGCGAGTTGAACAGATGGCCGGGCCCGGTATAATATGCTGCGACGCCGGCACGGATCCACGGGGATGCGCGTCCGCTTCGGGCGGGGTCGGCGCCGGATGGAAATCGACAGGTCGTCGCGTACGATGTGGAGGCAAGTGCCATGAGAAGATTGAGGAGTGTTGTTCTTGCCGTCGGCGTGGTCTCGGTGGTCGCCAGTTGCGCCCGCGCGCAGGACTGGCCCCAGTGGCGAGGGGCCAATCGAGACGCGAGAATCAGCGGGTTCACGGCGCCTTCGACCTGGCCCACGGAGCTGAAATCCCAGTGGAAGGTGACCGTGGGTCTGGGCGACGCCACCCCAGCCCTGGTGGGCAAGAGACTCTATGTCTTCGCCAGGCAGGGCGACGAAGAAGTGACGATGTGCCTGAACGCCGACGACGGCAAGGAGATCTGGCGGGACAAGCACCCGGCGCCGCCAGTGACGGGCGGGCCGCGCGAGCATTCCGGACCTCGCAGCACGCCGACCGTCGCCGACGGGAAAGTCGTGACCCTCGGTGTCGCGGGCGTGCTCACGTGTCTCGATGCCGCCAGCGGCAAGGTCCTGTGGACGAAGGACGAATTCCCGGGCACATGGCCCCGATTCTACGCCGCCATGTCGCCCATCGTCGTGAACGGCCTGTGCATCGCACATCTCGGCAAGGAGGGCGCCGGCGCGATCATTGCCTATGATCTGGCCGGCGGCGATCCGAAATGGAAGTGGGCCGGCGGCGGTCCGACCTATGCCTCGCCCGTCCTGATGATCCTCGACGGCGCTCCGACCCTGGTTGTGCACGCGGAGACCGATCTCGTCGGCCTCCGCATCGCCGACGGCAAGCTCCTCTGGCAGGTGGCGGTCCCGGTACGACAGCGGTTCTATAGTTCCGTCACCCCGATCGTGGATGGGCAGACCGTCATTTACACGGGTCAGGGCTCCGGCACGAAGGCCATTCGGATCGAGAAAGCGGGCGATGGCTATGCGGCCAAAGAACTCTGGACGAACAACGACATCGGCACAGGGTACAATACGCCGGTTCTCAGGAACGGCCTGCTCTTTGGTATCTCCGATCCTGGCAACAACCTCTTCTGCACGAGCGCCCGCGACGGCAAGACGCTCTGGACCGACGCGACCAAGTACAGCCGGTTCGGCACGATGATCGACGCGGGCTCGGTCCTGCTGGCGATTCCGACCTCCGATCTGCTGGTGATCGAGCCCAGCGACGCAAAGTACACGGAGCTGGCGAGGTACAAGGTCGCCCAGGAGCAGGTCTACGCCTTCCCCATCGTCGCGGGCAACCGGATCTACGTGAAGGACAAGGACTCGCTCACCCTGTGGACGCTTGACTGAGTCGCGAGTCCGGCCGCCGTGCGTATCGTGTGATGCTGGTCACAGGTCTTGAGAGTAGTCCTGCGATACAGACGCTGTCATCCTGAGTCGCTCAGCCGCTTCGCGGCTGGTGTCGGGAAAGACACGGGCGTCTCACATAGCTCATGTGCTTGGAGGCCCGCCTCTTGGCATCCCTTCACTCTGTTCAGGGCAGGCCCTGAGCAACGCGAAGGTACCTGGCAGGGGTCTCGACCTTGTCGTCCTGAGCGACAGCGAAGGATCTGGCCCGGGAGTGGAAGATGCGTCTCGACTTCGGACGTCACGTCTCCTACGGGGCCCGGATGCTTCACTTCGTTCAGCATGACAAGGCGGTTAGTCGCTTCCCAAAGTAAGGTAGTCGCATTCGCTTGAGATCACTGTGGGGATTTTGGTTGACAATGGTTCGTGCACGAACTATATTAGCCCACAGCTTCGATTGGAAGGGTCTATGGCTGATGAACATGGCATTGCAGGGCAGATCGGCAGGATTCGAGAGAAGGCGAATGCCCTGATCGAGAAGGAACTCAGGGATCGTGGGATCCAGGGGATCGTCCCGGCTCACGGGCCGGTGTTGGCCTTCCTGTTGCGTCAGAACCAGCCTGTTCCGATCAAGGCTGTGGTCGAGAGCGTGCGGAGGGTCAAATCGACCGTGACCGTGACGATTGGCACACTCGAAAAACATGGCTATGTCCGCAAGCTCCCCTGCGAAACGGATGCGCGCGTTGCTTATGTGGAACTGACTCCCAAGGGCCGCAGACTTCGGAAGGATTTCGACGAGATTTCCGACGTCCTGCTGAGCACGCTCTATGGCGACATGAGCCAACGGGACCGGGATCGCGTGGTCGGATTGCTGGAGAATATCGAAAAGAACCTGAGCGAGTAGTCTTTTTGTTCACATGGTTCGTATGCGAACAATCAGGGTCGTGTTTCAACACGAGAAAGGAGCGTTTGTCATGAGTGTCGTATCCGATTTCTTGACCAGGAGCCAGGTCCAGTATCTCGCCACCATCGGGCTGGACGACAAACCCAAGGTTCGCCCCTTCCAGTTCATGCTGGAAGAGGGGGGAAGGCTGTACTTCTGCACCTCCAACCAGAAGCCCGTCTTCCGGGAGATGCAAAAGCATCCGTACGTCGAGTTCTGCGCTTCCGGCGAGAACTTCTCCTGGCTGCGTCTGACCGGAAAGGTCGTATTCTCAAAGGACGTCTCGCTGAAGGTGAAGATCCAGGACGGGAACCCGCTCGTCAAGTCGATCTACAAGACGCCGGACAACCCGATCTTCGAGATCTTCTACCTGGACGAGGCCGTCGCGACCATTGCCGATTTTAGCGGCAATCCGCCACGAACAATCAAGCTCTAAGCCGCGGGAATTTGCTTTCGCGCGTTTTGGGCCCCTTGTACTGTATCTTCAGATCAGGAGGTGCCCTATGGATCGCAGGACCTTCGTGAAGACGATCCCGGCCTTGGCCGTACTGGCCGGTTCGGGGTCCGGTCTGGTACAGGAAACGGCGTAGCCAACCGCAGGACAGGAGCCCATCACGCCGCTAAAGCCCGAGAAGGACGGCGGCAAGTCCGTGTTGGCAGCCCTGTTCCACAACTGCGACAAGGACAGTACAATCAGGGAGTTCAAACTGCGTCCCCGGCAGCGGGTGCTTTTTGCGCAGACCGTCGGCTATCCGGCGTGACGCAATGTGACGAGATGTCGGTTCAATAGGATCGGGTACGAGACTTGTGAAGGAGATGCGTCATGAAGACGAACGTGGTGGTTTCAGCGATTATCTCGGTGGCAGGCTTGGCTATGGTGGCTTCGGCCGCAGATTGCCCTCGATTCCGCGGTCCGGCGGGCGACGGCCAGTTCCCTGAAACCGGACTGTTGAAACAGTGGCCCGAAGGGGGACCCAAGCTCGCCTGGACCGCGCAGGGGCTCGGCCAGGGCTACTCCTCCGCCGTTGTTGTCAACGGCACGGTCTACGTCACCGGGATGGACGACCAGAAGCAGGGGTATCTCTTCGCCTTCAACCTGGATGGCTCGCCCAAATGGAAGACTGCCTATGGTCCCGAACTGGAGAAACGTGGTCCGGCCGTCGCGGGTACTCGCGGCTCTCCCACCGTCGATGGCGACCGGGTCTTCGTCATGACGGGCTTCGCCAAGTTGGTCATTCTTGACGCCGCGAAGGGCCAGGTGCTCAAGACCGTGGACCTCGTCGAGCGGTTCGGACCGAAGCAGGCGCAATTTGGCTTTGCCGAATCCGTGCTTGTGGATGGCGACAAGGTGATCTGCTCGCCCGGCGGGCCTGATGCCTCGCTCGTGGCTTTAGACAAGAACACAGGCGACACCCTCTGGCAAACCAAGGGCCTGAGCCAGACGACCGGTTACTGCTCCGCTCGGATTGTCCGCGACGGCGCCCGCCAGCTCATCCTCACCATGCTGGGCGGAGGTGTTGTCGCAATCAATCCCGCCGACGGCCAGGTCGTCTGGCAGCACGACTATCCCCACCGGGCTGCGGTCCAGCCCAATCCGCCGCTCTATGCGGATGGCATGGTCTTCGTCTGCTCGGGCATGGGGACGGGTGGAGCCATGTTGTCCCTGACCGAGAGCAGCCCGACCGCGGAGCCCAAGTGGGCGGACAGGACGCTCGACTGCCAGATGCAGGGCACCGTCCTGATTGACGGCTGTATCTACGGCACCGCCCAGAACCCCAATAGAGGCCTCGTCTGTCTGGACTGGAAGACGGGCAAGGTGTTGTGGACCGCCCCGGAGGTCAAGCAGGGCGTCGTGGTTGCGGCGGACGGTATGCTCTATGTCTACGGCGTCGAGGGCACGATACGCCTGGTCAAGCCCGGTGCGACCGCGTTCGAGCCCACGGGCCAATTCTCTGTCATCGCCGGCACCAACGAGCATTGGGCCCATCCGACGATTGCCCACAAGCGGTTGTACATCCGCCACGGCGATACCCTGATGGCCTACGACATCGGCGCCGGGTCTTGACGCCGCGAATCCAGTCCGAAGAACAGACGAACATCGACAGCGGGAAAATGGTACAATGGAGCGGCTGTGACGCCGAGAGGCGCCGACAAAGCCCGGGCGGACCGGGCCAGTCGTGATGAACGTATCATAGGACAGGACAATAGGTTATGACAGAAGGCCGGCCCGCCGGACAGCAGCTTGTCCTTGTGTGCAACTGCGTCCATTACGACGTCATTTCCCGGGCCACCAAGACCGAAGTGCTTCGTCTGCTCTCGGAGAGCGGCGCACCAGTCCAGGTGGTCGCGGACCTCTGCGGCCTGGTGGCCAATCGGGACCCTCGTCTGCAAGACTGGGCATGCAGTGCGTCGTTGAGCATCGTGGCCTGTTTCCCCCGCGCTGTCCGATGGCTCCTTCACGCGGCCGGCGTGTCGCTCTCCCACGAGCGGGTGCGCTTCTTCAACATGAGAACGCAATCGGCGGACGAGATCACTCGGGAATTGATGAAGGATGATGGATCGTTGATGATTGAAGGGGAGTCCGTGTCTTCCGCGTCCAATCATCAATCAACAATCATCGATCATCAATCTCCCTGGGTGCCCTGGTTCCCGGTGATCGACTACGACCGATGCGTCAACTGCAAACAGTGCATGAACTTCTGTTTGTTCGGAGTCTATAGTCTGTCGGAGGAGGGCCAGGTCACTGTGCACAAGCCCTCCGGCTGCAAGACGAACTGCCCCGCCTGTGCGCGGATGTGTCCCCGCAAGGCGATCATCTTCCCGAAGTACGCGGAACCGCCGATCAACGGCGATGAGTGCCTCGAGCCGACGACGGGACAGGAGAAACCTGTGGTTGCGGGCGACGTGTACGAGCGAATTCGCAGTCGCAGCGCCACAGGCAAGCGGTTCTCGACCGAGCCGGGCGATGCCGGTCGATCCTGCCCGACGCTGGACGGCCTTCGACGCGACCTGGACATCCCTGATGAGGTCCTGGCCTCGTTGTCCCGCGAGGAGATGCAGCGCGTGATTCGGCAATCGAAGTCGCCGTCCGAGGGCGGCAGGGGGGACAAACGCGATGAGTGAGTCTCTGCGAGCCGGACCTGGCGCGATTGAGGAGAAGCAAGCGTATGGCGGATGACCGTGT